>NZ_CP187903.1:0-685000 GCF_050559705.1 Enterococcus sp. DIV0210g
ATGGTATCCCTCGATGCTCTCTGGACCGAACTAAAAACTGGTTATCAAAAGGATTTATCTCCTGCCAGTTACAATACCTGGATCGAAACAGCTGTCCCTCGCTCGCTGAAAAACAATCAGCTGGTATTAGAGGTACCCAGTAAGATCCATAAAGAATATTGGGAAAAAAATCTCTCAACAAAAATCGTTGAACTAGGCTTCATGCTGACCGGCGATGAGATTATCCCTCGTTTCGTTACAGGCGATGAAGCTGACCAAGAAATCATTGAAGAAGCAGCTCCAAAAGCACCAGCTGCTGATCCAAAGAAAAAAGCGATGCTGAATCCTAAATATACATTTGATACTTTCGTTATCGGGAAAGGCAACCAAATGGCCCATGCTGCAGCTTTAGTTGTTGCGGAAGATCCTGGTTCTATCTATAATCCGCTGTTCTTTTATGGTGGTGTCGGACTTGGTAAAACCCATTTGATGCACGCGATCGGCCATCAAATGCTGCTTAGCCAGCCAAATGCGAAAGTAAAATATGTCAGCAGCGAAACATTTGCGAATGACTTTATCAATTCTATCCAAAACAAAACAGCAGAAGAATTCCGACAAGAATATCGAAATATTGATCTGCTGCTAGTAGATGACATTCAATTTTTTGCTGAAAAAGAAGCAACCCAAGAAGAATTTTTCCATACATTCAATGCACTTTATAACGAAGGAAAGCAAATCGTTCTGACAAGTGATCGTCTGCCAAATGAGATCCCTAAACTCCAAGAACGTTTGGTTTCGCGCTTTGCGTGGGGTCTTTCAGTTGACATCACACCGCCAGACCTTGAAACACGTACTGCGATTTTGCGAAAAAAAGCGGCAGCTGAACGTTTGGAGATCCCGGATGACACACTAAGTTATATTGCGGGACAAATCGATTCAAATATCCGTGAACTTGAAGGCGCGTTGGTGCGTGTTCAAGCATTCGCTACAATGAATAGTGCAGATATCACAACTAGTTTGGCAGCTGATGCACTGAAAACATTGAAATCAGGAAAAGGGCACAATCAATTGTCGATTTTGCAGATCCAAGAAGAAGTGGCAAAATATTATCACATCCAATTGAAAGATCTAAAAGGGAAAAAACGGGTCAAATCCATCGTTGTTCCTCGACAAATCGCAATGTACCTTGCTCGAGAGCTGACAGACAGTTCATTACCGAAAATCGGTGCTGAATTTGGCGGCAAAGATCATACAACAGTCATCCATGCGCATGAAAAGATCCAGCAATTGATGGATTCAAGTGCAAGTATGCAAAATGAAGTTTCAGAGATCAAAAATTTTCTTTTAAATTAGCTTGTGGATAGTACCGGATTTTTCCCAAAAGTTTTCCACACGATATCCACAAGGCTTTTTCTTTGAGAATCTTTGATTTTTTTAGTTTTCCACAGAATTAACAGCACCTATTACTTTTATTATTTATATATACTAATAATAAATATAACTACCAAAGGAGATTCATTATGAAAGTTACGTTAAATCGAGCAAGTTTTATGCAAGAGTTGCAAACTGTTCAGCGCGCTATTTCAAGTAAAACGACTATTCCTATTTTGACTGGGGTAAAAATCACTTTATCTTCAGAAGGATTGACCTTGACTGGGAGCAATGCGGATATTTCTATTGAAACTTTCTTGTCTTCTGATAATGAAAAAGCCCAAATGCAGATCGAATCAACTGGTTCGATCGTTTTACAGGCGCGTTTTTTCAGCGAAATCATCCGTAAATTGCCAGAAGATACATTTACACTAGAAGTTTTAGAAAACAAACAAGTAGCAATCACATCAGGTAAAGCAAACTTTACTGTAAATGGGTTAGATGCCGATAATTATCCGCATTTGCCTGTAGTAGAGAGCCAAAACCAAATCAAATTACCTGTCCATGTTTTGACAAAATTGATCAATGAAACTGTTTTTGCCGTTTCTCAACACGAAAGCAGACCGATTTTAACAGGGGTCCACTTTATTTTGTCTAATCAATCCTTATTGGCTGTAGCTACTGATTCACATCGTCTAAGCCAGCGTGTGATCCCAATTGAACAAGCAGCAGATCAATTTGATATTGTTATTCCAGGAAAAAGTTTGACAGAATTATCTCGTTCTTTGACAAATGAAGAAGAAATCGTTGAAATCAGCATCATGGAAAACCAAGTGCTGTTCAAAACAGAGACAATGTTCTTCTATTCTCGATTACTGGAAGGGAATTACCCTGACACAAACCGTTTGATTCCTTCAAGTTTCAATACAGAAATCGAATTTTCTGTTCCAAGTTTCTTAGCAGCGATCGAACGTGCTTCTTTGCTATCCCATGAAGGCAGAAATAACATTGTACGTTTGTCTATTTCTTCTGATTCCGTTATTTTGTATGGAAATTCTCCTGAAATCGGGAAAGTAGAAGAAAGCTTGTCTTATGAATCAAGCAGCGGCGACCCATTAGAAATCTCATTCAACCCTGATTACATGAAAGCTGCATTACGCGCATTTGGCGATATGAGCATCAAAATCAAATTTATCTCATCTATTCGTCCATTTACGCTGGAACCAACGGAAGACGGCGTTCAATTTATTCAGCTGATTACACCAGTCCGCACGAATTAATCTGGGATTTTTCACACTTTTTGAAAAATGAACTGAAAAAAAATAGAAAAAAGAATCTTGAAACAGAAAGCCATAAAATCACTTTTAAGGCTTTCTGTTTCTTTTTATTCAAAATACCTTTTTTCGCTTAAATCGTCTTATATCCAAAAATATACGTATGAATTTGTTTTCTTGGGCAAAAAAAGGTATAATATACATATGTTGAAAATTGAAAATGAGGGATGAGCTTTGAAACAACAAATCGTTTTGGAAACGGATTACATGACACTCGGTCAAATGCTGAAAGAAGCGACGATCATCAGCAGCGGAGGCCAGGCAAAATGGTTTTTAGCTGAAAATACCGTTTATGTCGATGGAGAACCAGAAAATCGTCGCGGTAGAAAACTTTATCCCGGAATGATTGTTGAAGTTCCAGATGTCGGAACTTTTTTTATGGTAAAAAAAGGAAATCAATCAAATGAGGCTGAATAAACTCCAGCTGAAAGATTATCGGAACTATCATGAGCTGAACATGGAATTTTCTAAAAATCTGGTCATTTTTTTAGGAGAAAATGCGCAAGGAAAGACGAACATTTTAGAAAGTATCTATGTTTTGGCTATGACAAGAAGCCACCGGACAGCCAGCGAACAGGAGCTGATCAGCTGGGGAAAGGATCAAGCGCTGATCCAAGGCGAGATCACGCGAGGTACTTCAAAGATTCCCTTAGAGATCCTGCTTTCTAAAAAAGGACGCAGAACAAAGATCAACCATATCGAACAAAAAAAATTAAGCAGCTACGTCGGCCAGCTAAATGTCATTTTATTTGCGCCAGAAGACCTTTCGATCGTAAAAGGAAGTCCGCAGCTGCGTCGAAAATTTTTAGACATGGAATTAGGACAAGTCAATCCAATCTATCTTTATGATCTGGTCCAATATCAAGGAATCTTAAAGCAGAGAAATCAATATTTGAAACAGCTGAACGAAAAGAAACAGTCCGATCAGCTGTATTTAGACGTTTTATCTGAACAATTAGCGGAATTCGGAAGCAAAGTACTCGCTGCCAGGTATCGTTTTGTTCAACGTCTGGAATATTGGGCGAATGCATTGCATGGTCAAATCACACATCAAAAAGAAAGTCTGCAAATCGACTATTTGTCTTCAATCGGTTCTTTAGCTGATCAAACACAAGAACAATTACAAGAAACGTTTCTAGAATTATTGAAAAAAAACAAGCAAAAAGATTTGTTCAGAGGGACGACCACTATTGGACCCCACAGAGACGATCTTCAGTTTTTGATCAATGAAAAAAACGTCCAGACTTACGGGTCACAAGGACAGCAGAGAACGACTGCATTAAGTGTGAAATTAGCAGAGATCGATTTGATCAAAGAGGAAACAAACGAATACCCGATTTTGCTGCTTGATGACGTGATGAGTGAGCTAGATGACAGCCGCCAGCTTCATCTGTTGGAAACCATCGAAGGAAAAGTACAAACATTCTTAACAACAACGACACTTGAACATGTAAAAAATAAAATGACGGTGGAACCGGAAGTGTTTTATGTTCAGCAAGGGAAAATAAAAGGAGAAGAAACTGAATGACAGAAGAAGAAAAAAGTTTAGTGGAACGCGCGAAAGAGTACGATGCCAGTCAGATCCAAGTACTGGAAGGTCTCGAAGCTGTTCGTAAGCGTCCAGGGATGTATATAGGTTCAACAAGTTCAGAAGGGCTGCATCATTTGGTTTGGGAAATCGTCGATAATTCGATTGATGAAGCTTTAGCCGGTTTCGCAAATTCGATCCATGTAGTGATTGAAGAAGACAACAGTATCACAGTCATCGATGACGGACGCGGAATCCCAGTTGGTATCCAAGCGAAAACAGGTCGTCCAGCCGTAGAAACAGTTTTCACTATTTTGCATGCTGGAGGAAAATTTGGCGGAGGCGGATATAAAGTTTCCGGCGGTTTGCACGGGGTAGGTTCATCTGTTGTAAACGCGTTGTCAACTTCTCTTGACGTAAAAGTATATAAAGACGGAAAAGTTTATTATCAAGAATATCGCAGAGGCGCTGTAGTGGATGATTTGAAAGTCATCGATTCAACCGATCGCCATGGTACGACCGTCCATTTTGTCCCAGATCCAGAAATCTTTACTGAAACAGTGGTCTATGATTTCAATAAATTAGCGACACGTATCCGCGAACTTGCATTTTTGAACCGCGGACTGCAAATCTCTATTGAAGACCGCAGAGAAGAAGAACCTGTACTGAAAACTTATCATTATGACGGCGGAATCAAAAGCTATGTTGAATATTTGAACGCAAACAAAACAGTGATTTTCCCTGAACCAGTTTATTTAGAAGGTGAACAACAAGATATTACTGTTGAAGTCGCAATGCAATATACAGATGGCTACCATTCAAACATCATGAGTTTTGCCAATAATATCCATACGTATGAAGGCGGAACACATGAATCAGGGTTCAAAACAGCGTTGACTCGTGTCATCAATGATTATGCGCGCAAACAAAAGTTGATGAAAGAAAATGATGACAATCTAACAGGTGAAGATGTACGTGAAGGACTAACAGCTGTTATTTCTATCAAGCATCCCGATCCTCAGTTTGAAGGGCAAACAAAAACAAAATTAGGAAATTCAGAAGTGCGGACAGTAACAGATCGTCTGTTCAGCGAACATTTCATGAAATTTTTACTAGAAAATCCTAGCGTCGGCCGTCAAATCATTGAAAAAGGACTGCTGGCTTCAAAAGCACGTCTAGCCGCAAAACGCGCGCGTGAAGTGACACGTCGAAAAGGCGCTTTGGAAATCAGCAACTTGCCAGGGAAATTGGCAGACTGCTCAAGCAATGATCCAGAAAAATGCGAATTGTTCATCGTCGAAGGAGATTCAGCCGGCGGATCAGCAAAACAAGGTCGAGACAGACAATTCCAAGCTATTTTGCCAATTCGAGGAAAAATCTTGAATGTTGAAAAAGCAAGTATGGATAAAATCCTTGCCAACGAAGAGATCCGTTCTTTGTTTACAGCGATGGGCACAGGTTTCGGCGAAGATTTCGATGTATCAAAAGCGCGTTACCACAAATTAGTTATCATGACCGATGCCGATGTCGATGGTGCACATATCCGTACGTTGTTATTGACATTGTTTTATCGCTACATGCGTCCAATCGTTGAAGCTGGTTATGTTTATATCGCACAACCACCTTTATACGGAGTGAAACAAGGGAAGAAAATCACTTATGTACAGCCTGGTAAAAACGCAGAAGAAGAATTGAAAGAAGTTGTTGCTTCTTTACCTGCTTCACCAAAAGCAACTGTTCAGCGTTATAAAGGGCTTGGAGAAATGGACGACCATCAATTATGGGAAACAACTATGGACCCAGAAAAACGTATGATGGCGAGAGTCAGTGTGGATGACGCAATCGAAGCAGATCAGATTTTTGAGATGCTGATGGGTGACCGCGTAGAGCCAAGACGCGCATTCATTGAAGAAAATGCCCACTATGTTAAGAATTTAGATATTTAATCGAAAAGGAGGAAAAATCGTGAGTGAAGAAATCAGAGAAAATATCCATGATGTCAATTTAAGCAGTGAAATGAAAAACTCCTTTATCGATTACGCGATGAGTGTTATCGTCGCTCGTGCTTTGCCAGATGTACGGGATGGATTAAAACCTGTCCACCGCCGTATTTTGTACGGAATGAATGAACTAGGAGTCACACCAGATAAACCACATAAAAAATCAGCCAGAATCGTCGGGGATGTTATGGGTAAATACCATCCCCATGGCGACAGCGCGATTTATGAATCAATGGTCCGGATGGCACAGCCGTTCAGCTACCGCTACATGCTGGTAGACGGACACGGAAACTTTGGATCGGTCGATGGAGACGGCGCTGCGGCGATGCGTTATACGGAAGCACGTATGAGCAAAATCGCCACAGAGATGCTGCGCGACATCAACAAAAACACGGTAGATTTCCAAAGCAACTATGATGATACAGAAAGAGAGCCGCAAGTACTGCCAGCACGTTTCCCTAATCTTCTTGTCAATGGAACAACAGGGATCGCGGTAGGTATGGCTACAAATATCCCACCGCATAATTTATCGGAAGTTGTGGCTGCGATTGATCTTTTGATGGACAATCCTGACGTAACGACCCATGAATTGATGGAAGTCTTGCCTGGACCAGATTTCCCTACTGGCGGTTTAGTTATGGGTAAATCAGGTATCCGAAGAGCTTATGAGACAGGAAAAGGTTCGATTACTGTCCGTGCTCGTGTTGAAATCACAGAGATGCCTAACGGAAAAGAACGGATCTTAGTAACGGAATTGCCTTACATGGTCAATAAAGCGAAATTGATCGAACGTATTTCAGAACTTCATCGTGACAAACGAATCGAAGGAATCACAGATTTACGTGATGAATCATCTAGAGAAGGTATGCGGATCGTGATCGATGTTCGACGCGACGCAAGTGCATCTGTTATTCTAAATAACTTATACAAACTTACTTCTTTGCAAAACTCATTTGGTTTCAACATGCTGGCTATCGAAAAAGGCGTGCCGAAAGTCTTGAGTTTAAAACAAATTTTAGAAAATTATGTGGAACATCAGCGCGAAGTTATTACTCGCCGGACGATTTTCGAAAAAGACAAAGCAGAAGCACGCGCACATATCCTAGAAGGTCTGCGTATTGCTTTGGATCATATCGATGAGATTATTGCAATCATTCGCGGTTCGAAATCCGATGATGAAGCAAAAAGTACAATGATCGAACGTTTCGAGTTATCAGATCGTCAAGCGCAAGCAATTTTAGATATGCGTTTGCGCCGTTTGACTGGTTTGGAACGAGAAAAAATCGAAAATGAATATCAAGAATTATTAAAACTGATTGCTGATTTAGCAGATATTTTGGCACGTCCAGAGCGTGTATCAGAGATCATCCGCACAGAATTAGCTGAGTTGAATCAACGTTTTGGCGACAAACGCCGCACGGAACTTCTTGTCGGTGAAGTCTTAAGTCTAGAAGACGAAGATTTGATCGAAGAAGAAGAAATCGTGATTACATTGACTAATAACGGCTACATCAAACGTGTAGCAAACAATGAATTCCGCGCACAAAGACGTGGTGGCCGCGGTGTCCAAGGAATGGGTGTCCATGACGACGACTTCGTGAAAAATCTGGTTTCTTGTTCGACTCATGATACATTGCTGTTCTTTACGAATAACGGCAAAGTTTATCGTGCAAAAGGATATGAGATCCCAGAATACGGCCGCACAGCTAAAGGAATCCCTGTAATCAACTTGCTAGGAATCGATTCAAGCGAAAACATCCAAGCAATCATCTCTGTGTCTGGACAAGCAGAAGAAGGCCATTATTTATTCTTCACCACTCGCTTAGGAACAGTGAAACGTACCTCAGTCACAGCCTTCTCAAATATCCGAAGCAACGGTTTGATTGCTATTGGTTTGAAAGATGAAGATGAATTAGTCAATGTATTGATGACAGATGGCCAATCAAACATCATTATCGGTACTCACGATGGCTACTCTGCAACGTTCAAAGAAGAAGCCGTTCGCGATATGGGACGTACAGCATCCGGTGTTCGCGGGATTCGCTTGAGAGAGAATGATTACGTCGTTGGAGCAGCCTTGATGAAAGAAGACCGTGAAGTTCTTGTCATCACAGAAAAAGGTTACGGAAAACGAACAAAAGTTTCTGAGTATCCTGTAAAAGGTCGTGGCGGTAAAGGGATCAAAACTGCGAATATCACTGAGAAAAATGGACCATTGGCAGGTTTGACAACTGTAACTGGCGACGAAGATATCATGTTGATCACAGACAAAGGCGTCATTATCCGTTTCAATGCGGCAACTGTTTCTCAAACAGGCCGTTCTACATTAGGTGTGCGCTTGATGAAAATGGAAAATGAGACAAAAGTTGTGACAATGGCAACCGTTGAACCAGAAGCAGCAGAAGAAGCGCCAGAAAGCGCCGAAACAGAAAATCCAGAAACAACCGAAGATAAGTAAAACTTAAAATTATTTATTTCTGAGTTTTATTGCTTTTTCAATTGAAGTCATGTATAATCAAGGATCGTGGGTAGTCTATACTCACGATCCTTGCTCTTAGAAAACTAAGAGCCTGAAGTCCATAGGGAGGTGAAAAATCAATGGAAAATACGAAATATGAAATCATGTACATTATTCGTCCAAACATTGATGAAGAAGCGAAAACTGCTTTAATCGAACGTTTCGATACAATCTTGAAAGATAATGGAGCTGAAGTTCTAGAATCTAAAGATTGGGAAAAACGCCGTCTAGCGTATGAAATGAACGGTTACCGTGAAGGTATCTATCACATCGTTAAAGTATCTTCTCCATCAAGCGCAGGCGCAATCAACGAGTTTGACCGTCTTGCTAAAATCAATGATGACATTATCCGTCACATGATTATTAAAGAAGAAGCTTAATGTTTGTTTCACGTGAAACAAAAACGATGAGAGGAGATGACTATTTTGATTAATAACGTTGTATTAGTTGGACGTTTGACCAAAGATCCAGACTTGCGTTATACATCTAGTGGAACTGCTGTTGCAACATTCACTTTAGCTGTGAATCGTAATTTTACGAATCAGAATGGAGACCGCGAGGCAGACTTTATCAATTGTGTAATTTGGCGTAAATCTGCTGAAACGTTGGCAAACTATGCTCGTAAAGGGACACTTTTGGGTGTTACCGGACGTATTCAAACTCGTTCTTATGATAATCAACAGGGTCAAAGAGTATATGTGACAGAAGTTGTTGCTGAAAACTTCCAATTATTGGAATCACGTACAGCATCTGAGAACCGTCAACAAACTGGCGGCTATCAACAAAATTCTGGACAATCATCTGCTAACTTTGGCGGTGGTAGCAACTTTAATCAATCATCTCAATCATCCAACGGTATGCCTGATTTTGATCGCGATAATTCTGATCCATTTGGTTCAGGAGGATCAACGATCGACATTTCAGATGATGATCTACCATTCTAAACGAATTTGATAGGAGGGAAATAGAATGGCACAACAAAGAAGAGGCGGACGTAAACGTCGTAAAGTAGACTATATCGCTGCTAATCATATTGAATACATCGATTATAAAGATATCGAATTGCTAAAAAGATTTATCTCAGAACGTGGTAAAATTTTACCTCGTCGTGTAACAGGTACAGGCGCTAAAAACCAACGTAAACTTACAGTTGCAATCAAACGCGCACGTATCATGGGATTACTTCCTTTCGTTAGCGAAGACTAATCTTTGAGAATAGAACTGCAGACAGCTTTCCTTGAGTGAAGGCGGTCTGCAGTTTTTTCGTCTGCTGTATTTTCAAAAAATAGATATATAATTGTTATTGAAAATTTTCTGCAAACATATTTCATGACGCCTCTTCGTTATTTAGAAATGAATTTTAGTTGTATGACCAAAGTTATGGTAAAATTAAACTAATCATGTACGGGAGGAAGAATATGGAAGAAGAAAAACAAAAACTGAGACCCAGCCCTCTACTGATCGTCTTTTTCATCATGCTGGAGACATTGATTGTTTTACTGTTCCCATTTCGTTATTTCAGCGCCTTATTTATCTTGGTCACGAACTTATTACTCTTGCGCTTTTGGCTGAAGATCCAAAACGGACAAGTCTTAGAAGAACGTGAAAAGATCCAGCACGCGTCTGCAATCGCAGAAACGAATCTAGCGTATGTTTCAGAAATCATGCCAGTGGGAGTTATCTCTTTCCACAAAACTTCGCAGAAAATCGACTGGATCAATCCTTTTGCAATGGATATACAGGCAGCGGCTTCATTATCTGAAGAAGAAATGCTGGACGTGTTTTTTGATGCAAAAGAGAAAAATAAAAACCAAGTTTATTTAGCAGATAAGACATTCCAATTCGATTTGGATACCATAAAAGGAGTTATTTATTTTGTCGATGTCACGCAAAACCAGCTCTTAAAGATTCATCAGCGGAATATGCAGCCAGTTGTTGGGATTTTGTCGATCGATAATTATTCGGATGCAATCGATAAACTGGACGACAAAGAAGTCTCTTATTTGAACTCTTTTATTACGACTATGGTTTCTGACTGGATGGCCGAATATCATATTTTCTACAAACGGATCAATGCAGAACGATTTTTCTTTTTTGCACAAATGGCTGATTTGGAGAGAATGAAAGAAAAGAAATTCGACCTTTTAGACAGAATGAAAAACGAAGCGGAAAGACAAAATCTCCCGATTACGCTGAGTATGGGTGTAGCGTATGGGCAGAAAACGTTGGAAGAAATCGGTGACGAAGCACAAAACAACCTGGACATCGCTTTAGTCCGCGGCGGCGATCAAGTCGTGGTCAAAGAAGTGAGTGAAGGAGCCAAACCAATCTACTACGGCGGAAAGTCTGCCAGTGCAGTACGAAGAACCAGAGTCCGTTCAAGAGCGATGAGTACAGCTGTGAAGCGCATCTTTGGTGAAACAGGCGATGTTTATATCATGGGGCATCGTTTCCCGGATATGGATGCACTTGGATCCGCAGTCGGTGTAGCAGCTTTGGCACGTTTTAATGACAAGAAAGCTTATATCGTTATCAATCAAAAAGAGAGCATTCCTGACGTTGAACGATGTTTGGAAGAAATCCATAAACAACCGGAACTAGAAGAATTGATCATTTCTCCTGAGCAGGCAATGGAACAGAAAAAGGCCAATGATTTGCTGGTAATGGTGGATTATCATAAACCATCACTTTCGATTTCTCAAAATCTTTATGAACAATTTGATAAAATCGTATTGATCGATCATCATCGCAGAGGGGAAGAATTCCCAAGCAAACCGTTGCTGACATATATTGAGTCCTCTGCTTCGTCAGCGTCGGAACTAGTGACTGAATTGATTCAATACCAAAGCAGCCGCAGCAATAAAATTACTCGTTTTGAAGCGACTCTCCTGCTTTCAGGGATGGTTGTAGATACGAATAGTTTCACTGTCCGGACTTCAGCGCGTACATTTGACGTAGCAAGCTATTTACGAACTTGCGGTGCGGATGCTTCCCTAGTACAATATCTATTGAGCTCAGATTTGGGAACGTATCTGGAAATCAGTGATTTGATTGCTCACAGTGAATATGTTACTAAAGATATCATTGTTGCTGCAGGTTCAGAAGAAAAAGAATATAATAGTGTGATTGCAGCAAAAACAGCAGACACATTGCTCGCAATGATCGGGATCAATGCTGCATTCGTAATCACCAAACGAACAGATGGATTGATTGGGATCAGCGCACGAAGCAGCGGTACGATCAATGTCCAGATCATCATGGAATCATTAGAAGGCGGCGGGCACTTTACAAATGCTGCTACTCAGCTGTCAGATACGACGGTCGAAGAGACCCAGAAACGATTGATTAGCGTCATTAACGACAACCTCAATCAAATGTATGAAAAGGAGTAATTTTTATGAAAGTTATTTTTTTACAAGACGTAAAAGGTAAAGGAAAAAAAGGTGAAGTGAAAGAAGTGCCAACTGGTTACGCACAAAACTTTTTGATCAAAAACAACCTTGCGCAAGAAGCAACTAAAGGAAGCATCAGCCAATTAGCAGGTCAGAAAAAAGCCCAAGAAAAACAAGAAGCAGAAATTCTAGAACAAGCAAAAAAATTAAAAGAGTTTCTTGAGCAAGAAGACACAGTGGTTGAATTGAAAGCAAAAGCTGGGGAAGACAGCCGTCTATTTGGTTCAATTCCTTCAAAACAAATTGCAGAAGGCTTGAACAAACAATACAAGATCAAATTAGACAAACGTAAAATCGAATTGAACAATCCAATCCGTTCATTGGGTTACACAAGCGTTCCTGTCAAATTGCATCATGAAGTAACAGCAAAAATCAAAGTACATGTCGTTCAAGAATAAGAAAGACAAATCAGTCATTAAAAAAATAGTTTAAGCAGGCTGTTCATTGGACGATTTTGTACATGAATAGCCGCACAGCGCATAAGCTGGAGTTTATCAAGATCAGTCACTGAATGGTTTGATAAACTTCAGCTTCTTTCGAGTCCAGAAGTCTGCTTTTATTCTCTGCTGATTTGTTGTAAAATGAAACGAATGAAAACAAGGAGCGATATGTATGAACGAAGTCTGGCAGGATCGTGTTCCACCCCAAAATATCGAAGCAGAACAAGCGGTTTTAGGTTCGGTATTTTTGGACGCTGAAACAATCATCGATGCCATGGAATATATAGAACCAAAAGATTTTTACCGTCGCAGTCACCAAATCATCTTTGAAACGATGATCGAATTGAACGACCGAAATGAAGCAATCGATGTCGTCACAGTCAAAGATCGCCTAGAACAAGGCAACCTGTTAGAAGATGCTGGCGGATTAAGTTATTTGTCTGACTTGGCACTTTCTGTACCGACTGCTGCGAATATCGTTTATTATTCAAAGATCGTCGAAGAAAAGTCTTTGCTGCGCACATTGATCCAAACAGCAACTGGTATCGTTACAAAAGGGTTTGAACAAGGTGAAGAAGTTCAAACAATCTTAGATGATGCTGAACGCAGTATTTTAGAAGTTTCAGAAAAAAGAAATCGAAGCGGCTTTTTATCTATTTCTGAAGTATTGAACAATACGATCGAGACAATTGATAAACTTGCCCAAAATAACGAAGAAATCACTGGTTTGCCAACCGGTTATCAAGCATTGGACAAAATGACTGCTGGATTGCAGTCAGAAGAGCTGATTATCCTTGCTGCACGTCCAGCCGTTGGGAAAACGGCTTTTGCGCTGAATATTGCTCAAAATGTCGGCACAAAAACAGATCGTTCTGTTGCTATTTTCAGTTTAGAAATGGGGGCAGAATCTTTGGTTAACCGGATGCTTTGTGCAGAAGGGTCCATTGAAGCGAGTCATTTGCGAACTGGTCAGTTGTCGGAAGAAGAATGGTCCAATCTAATCGTTGCGATGGGGAGTTTGTCCAAAGCAAACATCTACATTGATGACACACCAGGGATCAAGATTTCTGAGATTCGGGCAAAATGCCGAAAATTAGCGCAGGAAAAAGGCAATCTTGGTCTGATTTTGATCGATTATCTTCAATTGATTGAAGGAAATGGTAAAGAAAACCGTCAACAAGAAGTTTCGGATATTTCGCGTCAGCTGAAAAAGCTGGCGAAAGAACTAAAAGTCCCTGTTATCGCGCTGTCACAGCTTTCTCGTGGTGTGGAACAACGCCAAGACAAACGACCTGTCCTTAGTGATATTCGTGAATCAGGATCTATCGAGCAGGACGCCGATATTGTTGCATTCTTGTACCGAGACGATTACTATGAAAGAGAAAACGGGGAAGACGGCGATGCGCCAGAACCGCAAAACGACAACGTAATCGAAGTTATTATTGAAAAAAACCGGAGTGGTGCTCGGGGAACAGTCGAACTGCTTTTCATCAAAGAATACAACAAATTTTCTTCACTTTCACCAAGAGAAGAATTTTAATTATTCTGGTTTAATGTTCGTGTTTTGCTCTTTTTAATAAAGTCAATATTTTTAACATTCGAATTTTGGTTGAATAAAGGAGCATAACTTGGTACAATAGTTCAGGATAAAATATTATAAAACGAGGTGTTCGAATGTCATCTGTAGTAGTAGTTGGTACACAGTGGGGCGATGAAGGAAAGGGTAAAATCACTGATTTCTTAAGTGAGAACGCGGAAGTCATTGCACGTTATCAAGGTGGCGATAATGCTGGACATACAATCAAATTCAATGGCGTAACATATAAATTGCATTTGATTCCTTCTGGTATTTTTTATAAAGACAAAATCAGCGTAATCGGTAACGGTGTCGTTGTTAACCCTAAATCTTTGGTTACAGAATTAGCTTATCTGCATGAAAGAGACGTCACAACAGACAATCTTCGTATCTCAGATCGTGCACATGTCATCTTGCCTTACCATATCAAATTGGACCAATTGCAAGAAGATTCAAAAGGCGAAAATAAAATCGGTACAACGATCAAAGGGATCGGACCAGCATACATGGACAAAGCTGCACGTGTTGGTATCCGTATCGCTGACTTGCTTGACAAAGAAATCTTTGAAGAGCGCTTAAGAATCAATTTGGAAGAAAAGAACCGCCAATTCGTTAAAATGTTCGATTCTGAACCAATGGACTTTGATGAAATCTTCGAAGAATATTACGAATACGGCCAACAAATCAAAAAATATGTCACAGATACATCTGTGATCTTGAATGATGCGCTGGATGCCGGCAGACGTGTTCTATTTGAAGGCGCACAAGGTGTTATGCTGGATATCGACCAAGGAACATATCCATTTGTTACTTCTTCTAACCCAGTTGCTGGCGGCGTGACAATCGGCAGCGGCGTTGGCCCATCAAAAATCAACAAAGTCGTAGGTGTCTGCAAAGCGTATACTTCACGTGTTGGTGATGGTCCATTCCCAACTGAGTTAACAGACGAAGTTGGTGACCAAATTCGTGAAGTTGGTCGTGAATATGGTACAACAACAGGACGTCCTCGCCGTGTCGGCTGGTTTGACACTGTAGTAATGCGCCATTCAAAACGCGTATCAGGAATCACAAATCTATCTTTAAACTCAATTGACGTATTGAGCGGTCTTGAAACAGTAAAAATCTGTACAGCTTACGAACTAGATGGCGAATTGATCTATCATTACCCAGCAAGTTTGAAAGAATTGAAACGATGCAAACCTGTTTATGAAGAACTGCCAGGCTGGTCAGAAGATATTACACAATGTAAAACACTTGCTGAACTGCCAGAAAACGCTAGAAACTATGTACGTCGTATCTCAGAGCTTGTAGGCGTGCGTATCTCAACGTTCTCAGTCGGTCCTGACCGAAACCAAACAAATATCTTAGAAAGCGTTTGGGCGCAAATCTAAGGCATTTAAATGCATGAATGAAAACCAATAGGAAGAAATACGTAAAACAAGAAAATCAGTTTCGTTAAAGAAAGGAATTGATAGGTTCTCTGTTTTATGTATTTCTTCTTTATTTAAGTGTCTATAATTCAGCATCTCCATAAAACAAAGAATAACAATAGTAATGACTTATATTTAACCGAATAATTGATATATTTGTTATAATGAAGTACAAAAGTGAGAGTTAGGAGTTGAAAAATATGTATCAAATCGTAACAGATTCAGGATGCGATTTGCCTTATGAGATGCTGAAAGCCGCCAATGTCGAATTTCTATCTATGAAAATCAACTTGAACGGAAAAGAATACATTGATGATCTTGGAGAAGCATTTGACTATGCAAAATTTATGGAACAATTGAAAAATGGCGCTATGCCGACAACTTCTCAAATCAATGTTGGCCAGTATCTAGAATTTTTCCGACCATTTGTTGAAAAAAAAATCCGAGTGTTATACGTAGCATTTTCCAGCGCGCTAAGCGGTTCATATTCAAGTGCTCGTCAAGCTGTAGAAATACTAAAAGAAGAATACGCTGATCCAGAAGTCTATATTTTTGATACAAAAGCTGCCAGTGTCGGTCAGGGAGTACTGGTTTTAGAAGCTGCTCGTATGCAAAAAGAAGGAAAAGAACTAACAGAAGTTTTGACTTGGCTGCAAGACAATTATTTAAAAGTCCATTCTTGGGTAACTGTCGATGATTTGAAGCATTTGGAACGAGGCGGCAGAATCTCCAAAACAACTGCTGCAATTGGTAGCCTGCTAAGTGTTAAACCAATCATCACAGTGGACCCGGAAGGAAGACTGCAAAATGTCGACAAAGTACGCGGACGCAATAAATCGATTCAGAAAATCGTTGATGAAACAATCAATACAATCGTTTCCCCAGCAAATCAAACGCTGTATATTGCCTATGCCGGTGATTTAGAGAGTGCAGAAAAAGCCAAAGCCTTGCTAGAAGAAAAAATCCAGACAAAAGAAATCAAACTGCTGCCGCTCGGTCCAACGATCGCCAGTCACACTGGGTACGGCTGTATTGCGATTTTCTCTATGGGGATCAGCCGCTAGAAAACAACTTTTCGAAAAACAAAAAAACACCGCAAAATTTCAATGTTTTGCGGTGTTTCTTTTGTTTTAGATTGCTTATATATGAGTATTTAGGACTGCTGTTATTTAATTATTAATTAAATAACACATTGATGCGTTCTTGTACATCTTTATTTTCCAAAAACTCATCATAAGTCGTTTCTGCACGGTCAACCATACCTTTGTCTGAGACAGCAATAATACGATTTGCCAATGTTTGGATGAATTGATGGTCATGAGAAGCGAATAGCAAAGCGCCTGTAAAGGCCATCAAACCGTCATTCAACGCTGTGATAGATTCTAGATCTAAGTGGTTTGTTGGGTCATCAAGAACTAAAACATTGGCTTTTGAAAGCATCATTTTTGATAACATACAACGAACTTTTTCGCCCCCAGAAAGGACATTTACTGGTTTCAAGACTTCTTCACCAGAGAAGAGCATTCTTCCCAAGAAGCTGCGTAAGAACGTATTGTCATCTTCTTCTTTGCCAGCATATTGTCGCAACCAGTCCAAAATCGGCAGGTCATTCGCAAATTCTTTGGATGTATCTTTTGGCAAGTAAGCTTGGCTAGTTGTGACACCCCAGCGTACAGTTCCTGTGTCTGGTGTGATTTCGCCCATGATGACTTTGAACAAAGTAGTGGTTGTGATATCGTTATTTGCAACAAAAGCAACCTTGTCATCTTTATTCAATGTGAAAGAAATATCATCCAAGATTTTTTTGCCGTCGATCGTTACACTGACATTTTCCACTTGCAACAAGTCATTACCGATCTCACGTTCAGGATTGAATCCAACGAAAGGATAACGGCGTGAAGATGGCTGGATATCGTCAAGAGTGATTTTTTCCAGCATTTTTTTACGAGAAGTCGCTTGTTTTGATTTAGACGCATTTGCGCTGAATCGAGCGATAAAGTCTTGTAATTCTTTGATTTGTTCTTCTTTTTTAGCGTTAGATTGTGCTTGGAGTTTTGTTGCTAATTGGCTTGATTCTAACCAGAAATCATAGTTTCCGACATAAAGTTTGATTTTACCAAAGTCAAGGTCAGCCATGTGTGTACATACTTTGTTCAAGAAATGACGGTCATGGGAAACCACGATAACAGTGTTCTCAAAGTTGATCAAAAATTCTTCCAGCCAATTGATTGATTGGATATCCAATCCGTTTGTTGGTTCATCTAAAAGAAGAACATCTGGTTTGCCAAACAAAGCTTGCGCAAGAAGCACTTTGACTTTTTGACCAGCTGTCAGTTCACCCATCAATTGATCATGGAATTCTTCTGGGATATTTAGACCTTGCAATAACACGGCAGCTTCTGGTTCAGCTTCCCAACCATTTAGTTCAGCAAATTCGCCTTCTAATTCAGCCGCACGGATGCCGTCTTCGTCAGTAAAGTCTTCTTTCATATAAATACTGTCTTTTTCTTTCATCACTTCGTACAGGCGTTTATGGCCCATAATAACTGTTTCTAAAACAGTATATTCCTCATAATCAAAATGATTTTGTTTCAAAACAGCCATTCGTTCGTCTGGTCCTAATGTCACAGTACCTGTTGAAGGCTGCATGTCCCCGGATAAAACTTTAAGGAACGTTGATTTACCTGCGCCATTTGCACCAATCAAGCCATAACAATTTCCAGGGGTGAATTTAATATTAACATCGTCGAATAGTTTGCGGTCTGAAAAATGCAAACTTACATCATTTACAGTAATCAATTCTTTTCCTCACTTTTTAGTAATAAATTTAGACTACAAGTCTTATAGAATTATAAAGGGGATAACGGAAAGTTTCAAGGAAACAGGAGAAACACTTTTGAAAGTTTCACGTGGAACGCCAGAAAGGAAGTAACAAAAACGCAGAATCGGCTGAAAAGAAAAAAACTCTTGCCTAAAAAAACATCAAAAATGCTGTTAATTCAACATTTCAGGCAAAAAAGCCGTTGTTTTTAAGACAAGAGTCATTTATGTTATTGATTTAGTTCTTTATAAATTTCATTTAAGACTGGCAGATTGGAAACTTCATATCTCTCTTTAAAAGCTTGGATTTCTGCTTCTGAGAATTTTTCTGGGTCCAATACCAATTCTTCAACAGGGATAGGACGTTCATTTTTGATTTTGACGTCAATCACGACTGGGCGTTTGCTTTTCTTCGCTGCGTCGAAGGCATAAGCGAGTTGTGAATAGTCAGTTACTGTAAAACCATCTGCACCTAATGCTTCTCCGACTTTCCCAAAATCAGCTTCTTCAATAAAGACACCAAATTTTTTCTGTTCGGTATCTTCTTGCTCTGCTTCGATGAATCCGAAAGAATCATTAGAAAATACAACGTTGATGATTGGCAATTCATATTTTACTTGAGTAATGATATCTTGCATCACCATAGCAAATCCGCCATCACCGCTTAATGTGAATACTTGTCGTTCTGGATAGCTCAATTGGGCAGCGATTCCTCCGGGGATACCATTTCCCATAGTTGCAAACCAGCCAGAAGTCGTATGTTTTTGG
This sequence comes from Enterococcus sp. DIV0210g, assembly GCF_050559705.1. Taxonomy (NCBI): domain Bacteria; kingdom Bacillati; phylum Bacillota; class Bacilli; order Lactobacillales; family Enterococcaceae; genus Enterococcus; species Enterococcus sp. DIV0210g. The sequence goes on from NZ_CP187903.1 coordinate 19,217, forward strand.
TTGCCGTTCAAGTCAAGAAGACGAATTGAATGGATGGTCGTATTACCGACATCTGTCACAAAAATCGCATCGTCTTCTGCGATTCGATTGATTTCTTTGTAAACTGCTTCTGGACGTAATGGTTTGTCTTCCCGAGTCTCAAAGGTTTTCAACCAGTTTTTCCAATTACGGTTATTTTCTTGGTTTGCTTTCAGCCAATTATCTGCTGGGCGAATAGGCGCCAGTTCCATCAGACGTTGCAAAGCTTGGATTGCATCACCTAAAATCGCTACATCCGTATGGTGGCGTCGTCCAAATTTTGAAGCATCAATGTCGATTTGGATAAATTTTGCATCTGGGTTGAAGAAAGTTCGGCCAAATGGGAAATCACTGCCGACAAATACAATCAAATCGGCGGAAGCAAGGACTTCATTTCCTGGTTTAGTTGCCACTCTTCCGGCAAAGCCCATAAAGTTTTCATAACTGTCAGGAACAATACCTTTTGCTAAAACAGAAGCAACGATCGGCATAGAGAAATGTTCTGAAAAAGCAGTGATCGTATCGGCGCCGCCTCGTGTTCCTTGACCAATATATAACACTGGTTTTACGGCATTTTTGATGTACGGTAAGGCTTCACGCAAGGGTTCATCTTTTGGTGTTGGATAATTGACTTGGTGAGTATGTGCACTAGTGAGGTCTGTTTCTTCGATTTCAGCAAAACCGTAATCGACAGGGATCGTGACTACTGCGACACCTTTGTTTTCATAGGCCGCTTTGATTGCTTCGTCTACTACGTGAGGCAAGCTTTCAGGAGTCATTACCGTTCGATTGTATACGCTGACATCTGCATACATGGGATTTTCATTCATTTCTTGGAAAGCCGTGTAGTTCATTGAAGTAGAAGCTACTTGTCCTAATAAAGCAAGTACAGGAACATGATCCATCTGAGCATCATAGAGTCCGTTGATCAAATGAGTAGCGCCAGGACCGGCAGAGCCAAAAACAGCCCCTATTTTTCCAGTCAATTTTGCATCTGCAGCGGCAGCAAGTGCCCCAACTTCTTCATGACGTACTTGAATATATTTGATTGAATCTTTTTCGTGATACAACGCGTCCATTGTTGAATTAAAAGAGCCTCCGGGAATTCCGTAAATATGATCGATTCCCCAACTTTCAAGAACTTTGACCATTGCAACACCTGCATTGATTTTAACCATAAAAAATCCCTCCGTTTCATTGTATCTAAAATTATAGCGCCAATTTTCGTTTTCCCCAATCAAAGCGCATCGGATATAGTAGTAGCTTGCTTTTGAGGGATGTGCTAGAGTAGTACTTGAATGAGAGAGGAGGGGGAAAATGACAGATTGGCTATTGCAGCTTGATCCGTGGCAGCAAGCATTGACAGGTACTGCTTTTACATATTTCATGACAGCGTTAGGGGCAGCATTAGTATTCTTTTTCAAAGAAATCAAAAAAGAAGTCTTGAATTTGATGCTGGGTTTCGCTTCAGGCGTGATGATTGCTGCGAGTTTCTGGTCTTTATTGGACCCGGCAATCGCAAAAGCAGAAGAAAATGGCGATATTGCTTGGCTAGTCGTAAGTATTGGATTTGGTCTAGGCGGCGTTTTCTTATATATAGCAGATAAAACATTGCCTCATATGCACTTTGGTCCGAAACATGAAAAAGAAGGACTGCCTTCGCATTTGAAACGGACGATCTTGTTGGTTTTTTCTATTACGCTGCATAACATACCAGAAGGATTGGCAGTCGGGGTCGCATTTGGTGCAGCTGCTACCGCAGATAACCCTACTGCTGCGATCCTAGCCGCTATTTCTGTGGCTTTAGGTATTGGGATCCAGAACTTCCCAGAAGGTGCGGCTGTGTCGATCCCATTGCGTCAAGAAGGCTTATCAAGGAAAAAAGCATTTGTGTATGGACAAGCATCAGGTATCGTGGAACCAATCGCCGGTGTAATCGGGGCAATCCTAGTAACGAAAGTGTCGATTTTGTTGCCTTACGCATTGGCATTTGCAGCTGGAGCAATGATTTACGTTGTCGTGGAAGAATTGATTCCTGAAGCACAACAAACTTTGTCCAGCAAGCGCCATTTCGCTGTTTTCGGGGTAATGAGCGGATTTATTATCATGATGATCTTGGATGTTGCCTTAGGATAAAAAAAGAGACTGGTCAGGCGACCAGTCTCTTTTTTGTTTTTCTATATATCTGTCCGAAGAATTTGCGAAATCAAAATAAGGATACAAAATTGGGGAGATAGTGTATTTTTTGATTATCGTAGAAAACAGCGAATCTATTAGTAATAACGTCGGTTGTTATTTGAACGTCCAGTAATCAAGCGAACAAGCCAGACAACGATAGCGATTGGGATAAGCACTTTTATAGCAAACCATAAAATACCACTCAATACGCTGACAAATAGGCTAAGGAAAAAGCCTCCGACAATCAGTACAAGCACTAGTAATAATATATTGGATAACATACTTCTTTGTCTCATGAGTTAAACCCTCCTTGGTTTTTTGAACATACTGAGTATATCAATTTTTGCACAGTTTTACGTCCAACCTTAGACTGATTTTGTTTTCAGACCTTAGCGAATTTATTCATTGCTTTTTTAGTATCTCACATATAATATAGGGCGGAGGAGGAATTAAAAATGACAAAAAATAGGCTTGAAGCTTTTACTGACGCAGTTATTGCTATCATTATGACGATTTTGGTCTTGGAACTTCATGAACCAAATGGAGATACATGGTTCGCACTTGGAGAATTAGGGCATAAGTTTTTTATTTATATCATCAGCTTCTTTAGTTTAGCGATTTACTGGAATAATCATCATCATATGTTCCAAGTCGTTCGAAAAATAAATGGGCGTGTTTTGTGGGCAAATGGATTTCTTATATTTTCACTGTCGCTGTTCCCTTTTGTGACTTCTTGGATCAGTGAGTACATCAACAGCTGGGCACCAGAAGCAACGTATGGATTAGTTGTACTGTTGGCAAATGCCGCGTATCTTGTTTTGGCAAAAGAATTAGCAGCAGCAAATCCAAAAGAACAATTAGCCAAAAATCTATTCAATAACTATAAAAAATCATATATTTCAATCAGTCTCAATATTATTGGACTGCTCTTGGGCTGGCTGATTGCTCCGATTGCTGTATTACTCGTCAATGTTGTCATCTTGTTGACGTGGTTGATTCCTGACAAAGCAATCGAAACACATTACAAAGAACAATAAATAGCCGATAAAAAGCTGGATCACTTCAAATATGAAGCGATCCAGCTTTTTTGTGGATAAAGCAAAAAAATAGAATCGAAATCCTTACTGTGGAAAACCCTAAAACCCCCAAAAAAAGACCTCTCTGAAAAATATCCACTGTGGAAAAGTCTGTCTTTTTCCCATAAATAAAACAGACAAAAACCTTCCACCCTCGATTGAAACGCGCAATCCCTTGATAATAAAGGATTTTTGTTTTAAAAACTAGTTCCTAGATTTCTTTACAAATCATTGATCCTTCTGTTCTCTAGTCTTAGTAACACTTTTAGTGGGATTTTGTTAGAATAAAAGCAGAAACTAATTGTCTAAACAGTAAATCAATAGCAGAATACCCTTTTTAGCCAAAAGTTAATGACAATAGCGGATTTTTAGAAATATTAATAAAAATGTATAAATATAAACGAAGATAAAAGAAGTGGATTTACAAATAACAAAAAAGAACATAACCCTCTGCATAACGATGTTATTTTATATATTTTAAATAACACCTAATTTCTGCTAAAATCACAATCTGATAGAAAAAAGACAAACTGATATACCAGTAGCAGAAAATACGAAGAATTAGCAAATGGCTACAACTGCAAGGTTTACAAGAAGCAAAAAGATGGACAAATCTTTGCTTTTGTTAGCAAAATGGAAGTGATATATCAAAGAAAGCAGCTTGAAGGTGGAGTAGTATGATAAAGAAAATAGTTTATGGATTTATACATGGAACAAAGACATCGGGGCGTGTGACAGCTTGCACGTACGCTATTTATCGCGTGATTGCAGTAGGAATGCTGATAAATGAGCTTTATTTAGGGCGCTGGGGCACAGTCGGCTTGATAATACTGACGTTAGCTCTGTTTGAAGTGCCAGCCTTGATAGAGAAGAAGCTGCAAATCGAGATTCCGAACTTATTGGAATGGATTGCCATTTCTTTTGTGTTCAGTTCTACGATTTTAGGCGAACTAAGTGATTTTTACGGTCATTTGCCGTTTTGGGATGTACTACTTCATTTGACAAATGGTTTTTTATCGGCAGGAATCGGCTTCTCATTGGCATTTTTATTGAACAGAAATGTGGTCTCGATTCAACTGACACCGATATTTATTGCGATCCTTGCTTTTTCCTTTTCTATGACGATTGGTGTGATGTGGGAATTTTTAGAATTTACAGCAGATCAGTGGTTCAGCACAGATATGCAGAAAGACGCTATCATTCAACAAATAAACAGTGTGTTATTGTCAGGTGAACAGTCTAATACAGTCAAACATATAGAAGACATTCAAAAAACAGTCATCTATTACCATGACAACGCAGGTGATTTGAAACAATTTGTAGTTCAAGGCGGTTATTTGGATGTAGGTGTTCTTGACACGATGAAAGATCTTTTCGTTAATTGTATTGGCGCTATTATTTTTAGTATTTTTGGGTATTTCTACGCAAAAGATCAATCTGGAAAATACGAATTTTTAGAGAATTTCATTCCTAAAAACGAATAAAAAGACAAAAGCAGCCTCTATTTCAGAGACTGCTTTTTTTATAGGTGCTAATTCTTTTCTTTAACAGCGATCCAAATCTCACTGTAGGCATTCTCAGGCCCTTCAGACCATTTTGTAAAAGAGATCTCGGGTACTTCCGCCAATTCATAAGAAGAGGCTGGCAGCCATTCTGAGAAGATTCTTGCCCAAGTATCTTGCAATGTTTGCGGGAACGGTCCTTGATTTGGGAAGATTGCCCAAGTATGTTGTTCGATATCCAACTGAACAAGATCATCATAAGGATTTTCTTTGGTCGTAGCAAAGCCGATCATGTGTTTTAAAGTTCCGTTTTCTTGCATTCTTTCACCCTCGAAATCATAAGAGACATTTAAGACTTCACGAGGATATAAATCGGCTAAATCGTGCATTTGTTCTCGTTGTTTTTCAGTGATTGATTGTGCAAGTTCCATGATATGCTGGTTTTTTCCTTCAAATTGGAGTGGGACACGTTTGGAGACCCCAACCACCTTGAATTTTTCTTTTTTCTCAATTTTGAATTCCATTGAATTTCCTCCTCGAACATCGATATAAAAGGATAGTTTAGGAAAAGTTTTCTGTCTCTTTTCTTTGACTGCTTCTGAAGGCAGGTAACCTGTCCAGTCGCGAAACGCTCTGGAGAACCCATCAAGTGTCTGGTAGCCGTATTTGAAGGCGACATCTGTCACTGTTGCTCCATTGACTAATTCTTGATTCGCACAAGCTAATCGACGTTTTTTAATATATTCCGGCAAGGTCATACCTGACAGAAATGAAAAAGTGCGTTTTAGATGATAGTCAGAGATACCAAGTTTTTTCGCAGCATCTTCTAATAAAATCTGTTCAGAAAGATGTTCTTCAATATAATCCATCAGCTGGTTAAAATAGTGCAGCATCCTTTTCCCCGTCCTTTCTTTTATATCCTAACAAACCTTTTTTTCTCCTACTCGATATTTCCAAGACAAGTTTTGTCGATTCAGAAATTATTGAACAACTAAATTATAGACTGTACATTAACAAAAGAGAATCGGAAAGAACAGCTGTATTTAAGGAAAAGATTCTTTGAATATTTTTGGAGACCATTTTTTTCCAAAAGAAAATAAAAATTGACACGAATACTTAAAAGAAAAATGTTATAAAGAGTGAAGAGTCCTGTTCTCTGTTTTTATGAGATAAAATAATCTTTTTTACTAATGACAATTGGAAGAGCAAGTTTAAGGAGAAAAAAATGATAAGTAAGAAAAGTAAAAATAATGTACCTGTTCCGCTAGTAACAGTAATCGACAAAAATGGAGCGGTATCAGAAAAATTTAGAGCAATCCGTTCGAATATCACTTTCAGTTCTGTAGATAAAGAATTGAAATCTCTTGTAATTACTTCTTCTGGACCAAGCGAAGGCAAGTCTTTTACAGCAGCCAATCTAGCAGTTGTTTTTGCTGACACTGGAAAAAAGGTCTTGCTTGTAGATGCGGATTTGCGTAAACCGACTGTTGGCATAACGTTCAAATTACCTAATGCAGAAGGCTTGAGCACACTTTTAGCAAATCGCCAAGACCAGCCGGAAAATTACATCTATCAAAGCGAGATCGAAAATGTCTCTATTTTATTGAGTGGACCAAAACCACCAAATCCTTCTGAAATGATCAACTCGCGTAGGATGGAAGAACTAATTACAGAATTGGAGCAATCCTATGACTTAGTGATTTTTGATATGCCGCCAGTTGCTACTGTTACTGATGCCCAGATTCTGGCCGCAAGAGCAGATGGGACGTTATTAGTAGTACGTGAACGCCAAACGAGCAAACAAGTACTTTTACGAGCAAAACATCTATTGGAAATGGCTAAAGCTAATGTAGTAGGCGTTGTCTATAATGATGCCAAGCGAACAAATGAAAGCAATTATTATTATTAAAATAAAAACGATTTTTTAGAATTAAAAGATGAGATAGGAAAAATTGATTATTTACCTTACATATTTTGCTCCAATTTAAAAATGCAAACAACAGAGGCTGCGGAAGTAGCAGCCTCTGTTGTTTTTTTACTATAGAAAACTTTATCGAAAAATCTCCAACCAGCCTTGATAATAATCAACATAAACATTTTGTTCAGATAAACTGCGAAACAAGTACTCTCCAAAGACGATGCCCGTTTGATAACCTTGTTTTTTCATTAACGTTTGGATTTCAGAAAGATTGTTTTCACTAGGATAATCTCCATTGACTTTTAAAAGAAAAGAATAGTATTGTGCATGTTCATCGTATGTCCATAAAACTTCTTCTTGCTCAGAAACTTTCCAGTCCTCCGTAACACAAAAACCGTATTCCAAATTTTCCAAATCATCCGGTTGATTGCAAATCCCAAGAATCAGCTGTTTGTTTAGATAGGATTTGATGACATGCTTCTCTTCAAAATTTGATTTTAAGATTCGTGTAAAATCTGGTCGAATATTTTGAGGTAATTCGTCATTCATAATAAGCTTCAAATGGTTTTTTCGAAAATGGATTTCTTCCAATCTCTGTTTGTTTTCTTGAATCGTTTCTTCGATTTTTTTTTGCGTTATTTCAAATGTCTGATACATTTCTTCCGGTGTTTTTTGATATAGGTTCGTCATTTTTTTGACAGGGATGTCCAGATTTCGATAAAAATAAATATCATAGATTTTGAAAATATCATCGATGTCAAAAATCCTATAACCATTTGTGTCATTTCTTTTAGAAGAAATCAAACCTTCCGCATCCCAATAACGAATGGTTGAGCTAGGAATATTCAATAATTCGGAAACATCTCCGATCGAGAAATATTTTTCATCCATCGTTTAGCTCTCCTTGACTATTTCTTTGTTTGTTATAAAAACAATTGCATTTTTTGTTGAAAATTTTTTTGAACATCTATTGACCTTAAAGCTACTTTAAGCTGTGGTATATTTTCTGTCAACTAGAAAAGGAGGAATAACAATGGATTTGTTGAAAAAATTTATTAAAGAAAACAAAGGACTCGTTTTCTTGACCATATTCTTTATTTGTATACAAATTCTTGGTGTACTTGGCGTTCCTAAATTAGTTGCAGAATTGATTGATCAAGGGATTGCCAACAATGACCAAGAAAGAATCAGACGAATTGGTGTAGAGATGCTGATCGTGGCATTGATTGGTGCAGGTGCGGCAGTTTTATCCAGCTATTTATCCGCAGTGGTCTCTGCGCGATTTGGAATCCAAACAAGAGAAAAATTTTTCCATAAGTTTCAGCAGTTTTCGATTTCCGATATTGACCATTTTGGTTCCAATACATTGCTGACCCGAAGCATATCGGCTTAGTTATTAACTTGAACTTTCAAGAATAACTAGGTCTATTTTTTTGTCCGAAAATCAGGAGCAAAACGTAATAGTTCGTACTTGTTATATGAAAGACTGGTTCTATGGTAAAATTGGAAACACTAAAATGAACGAGGAGATAAGGTATGATCAAAGTAGTTTTCACGTATAAAACAAAGCAAAAGGATTTGCCTGAATTAATGGAAAAGTTTGCTGAATCTGCAAATAACCCTAAATTTATATCAGATGTCACCAATCAAAGAATCGATCGATTTAAGAGAGTAGATGGAGAGGACGTTTATATTGTTTTAGACATTTATTATCAATCAAGAGAAGATTATGAAATGAGGACAAAATTCGAACGAAGTCTGAAAGAATGGAACGATATTTGGTTTTCACCAACCAATAAGCATGAAGAAGTTAGTGTGGAAGTTTTTGATGTGCTTTAGGACAAAGAAATAAAACTGTGATCAAGCTAAAAGAAACACGCTAGAAACCCTATGATATAGGCATTTCTAGCGTGTTGTTTCTTATTCCCACTCAACTGTTGCTGGTGGTTTACTTGTAATATCGTACACGATACGGTTAACGTGTGCGACTTCATTTACGATACGTACAGAGATTTTTTGCAGTACTTCCCATGGGATACGAGCAAAGTCTGCTGTCATTCCATCGATTGAAGTTACGGCACGGATACCAACTGTATAATCATACGTTCTTCCATCACCCATAACACCTACAGAACGGATGCCTGGTAAAACAGTGAAATATTGCCATACATCGCGGTCAAGGCCAGCAGCAGCGATTTCTTCACGCAAGATTGCGTCAGATTCGCGAACGATTTCTAGTTTGTCTTCAGAGATTTCGCCTAGGACACGGATACCTAATCCAGGACCAGGGAAAGGCTGACGCCAAACGATAGAATCAGGCATACCAAGTTGAGTACCCAATTCGCGGACTTCATCTTTGAACAATGTATTCAAAGGTTCGATCAATTGGAATTGCATATCTTCTGGCAGTCCGCCAACGTTATGGTGAGATTTGATTGTTTGGGCTGTTTCAGTTCCGCTTTCGATCACGTCTGTGTAAAGCGTACCTTGTGCTAAGAAAGAAACGCCTTCTTTACCAGCAAGTTTTGTCGCTTCATCATCAAAAACATAAACGAATTCATTACCAATGATTTTACGTTTTTGTTCAGGGTCAGAAACACCTTTTAATTTGTCTAAGAAACGATCTTTCGCATCTACTTTGATGATATTCAAGCCGAATTTTCCGCCTAAACTTTCCATTACTTGTTCTGCTTCATCTTTACGCAGCAAGCCGTGGTCAACAAAGATACATGTCAATTGGTCGCCGATCGCTTTTTGTAAAAGAACACCGACAACACTTGAGTCAACACCGCCAGAAAGACCTAGAAGCACTTTTTTGTCGCCAACTTTTTGACGGATTTTTTCAATTTCCATGTCGATGAAGTTATCCATCGTCCAGTTTCCTTCACATCCGCAAACATCAAAAGCGAAGTGGCGAAGCAATTCGATTCCGTATTCAGAATGACGTACTTCAGCATGGAATTGGATACCATAGAAGTTTCTAGTTGTGTCTTGGATGGCTGCGATAGGGCAGTCTTTGCTTGTTCCGACAGTTTCAAAACCTTCTGGGACTTTTGTTACAAGGTCGCCGTGGCTCATCCAAACAGTTTGTTCTTGAGGTGTGTCTTTGAATAAAACAGCGTCATCGCTAGTAACAGATAATTGTGCTTTTCCGTATTCACGGTTTTTAGCTGGTTCCACGTTTCCGCCAAGTTTGTAAGTAATCAATTGCATACCATAACAGATACCTAACACAGGAATACCTAAATTGAAGATTTCAGGATCAATTCCGAAAGCTCCGTCATCATAAACACTATTTGGTCCGCCTGAAAGAATGATTCCTTTCGGGTTCATGGCTTTGATTTCTTCAGCAGTTACTCTGTGGCTTAGTAATTCAGAGAAAACTCCTAAATCACGAATTCGGCGTGTTATCAATTGGTTATATTGGCTACCGTAGTCTAATACAATAATCTTTTCAACGTCTGTCATAGTATCGGCAACGTTTGTCACATCTATTACCCCTATCCATTTAAATTTATCTCAAAATAGCAGAACTATTTTAAAATGCTAATATTTGCGCATAAAAATTGAATCTATAATATGATTTTTTGTTTTATGGAGAATTATATCGGCTCTGCCTCGAGTAGGCAAGATATATTCAGTCAAATTTTTCAGATTCACATCTTTCCATACTTGTTTTGCCATTTTAAAGGCTTCTTTCCGGTCGCCGATCGCGAATTGATAATAATAATTTTCTGGTTTTTGAAAAGCAGTATCAAGTAAAGCACCAAAGCGGTCAAGATACCATTTTTCGATCAATTCGGATTCTGCATCGACATACACAGAAAAATCAAAAAAATCACTTACATAGATTTGCTGGTTTGCTGGGAGCTGCAATGTATTGATTCCTTCAACAATCAATATATCCGGTTGTTGGACCAATTCATATTCTTCTGGAATGATATCGTACACGTCATGGGAATAAATCGGTACTTTGATTTCTTCTTTTCCCGATTTGACTTGGTTTAAAAAATCGATCAGCATCTCCATATCATAACTTTCAGGAAATCCTTTGCGATCCATGATATTTTTTTCCTGCAGCACCCGATTTGGATATAAAAAACCATCCGTCGTGATCAATTGGACATTTCGCCGTTTAAACGTTCGCGATAAAATCGTTTGAAGTAAACGAGCGGTCGTACTTTTTCCAACTGCCACGCTGCCGGCGATACCAATAATAAAAGGCGGGACCGACGTATATTTGTGAAGAAAAAGGCCTTTGCTTACAGAAAGCGACTCAAATTCTTTCATATAAAGATGGATCAAGTGGGTCAGCGGAATATAAATATCTTGGACATCCTGCATGGAAATCCGGTCATTCAAACTTTTGATACTATCTAATTCTTCTTGTGTCAGAGGAGCAGGACCATTTCGATAAAACTCTTGCCACTCTTCTCTGGCGATACGATAATAGTTCATTAAATCATTCATAACAGCCTCCAGAATTCTCCCGTCAATGGACTTATTCTAACATAAAAATTCTATAAACTATACTACTTAAAGTACAAGTTTTAAGAGTAATCTCAGAAATGATTTTTAAAGCGTTTTTCTTTGGAAAGAAAACAGGTAATAATAAAGTTTGAACAGCTGTTTTAAATAGTGATTTTTTAGAACAAAAAAACGATAACTGTGTTTTTTCGTTCGTCTTTCAGTAAAATATGGCGCCAAAAGTTGCGAAAATCCTCTTGATTCCACTATCTATTAAAGGTAGACTATGAACAATCAGAACTAAAGGAATGAAGACGATGACAAACCATTATTATACAGAACAGCCAGACACGGCACATGACTTGGAACAATGGAGTTTTGAACTCAAAGGGAAGAAATTCCAATTTGTGACAGACTCTGGGGTGTTTTCACGTGAAACAGTGGACTATGGTTCCCGAGTATTGATCGACGCCTTTACTTGGACAGAGCTGCCAGAAGGGAAAATTTTAGATGTAGGCTGCGGATACGGCCCTATTGGTTTAGCTCTCGCTTATGCCAGCCAATTACCTGTAGAAATGGTCGATATCAATCAGCGCGCTGTCGGATTAGCGGAAGGAAATGCGAAACGAAACCATATCGAGAATGTGGAAGTCCATCAATCAAATATTTATGAAGAAGTAAAAGATACTTATGCAGCGATCGTCAGCAACCCACCCATCCGAGCCGGAAAAAAAGTCGTTCACGAGATTCTGACAGGCGCCTATCCACGGTTGAAAAAAGGCGGTACCTTGACCATCGTGATCCAGAAAAAACAAGGGGCGCCAAGTGCTCAGAAAAAAATGGAAGAAACTTTCGGTAATGTAGAAATCGTTACAAAAGACAAAGGCTATTATATTTTGAAAAGTATAAAAGAAGACTGATTATTTAAAACAAAACAAGCAAGAACGGATAGGGGAGGGCAAATGAAGCTAACAATCAGAGATATTGCTGAAATGGCTGGTGTATCTGTGACAACTGTGTCACAGATCTTGAACAACAAAGGCAGCAGATTCAGCGAAAAAACGAGAAAAAAAGTGTTGGAAATCGTCAACGAGCATCATTATAAACCAGATTACTTCGCATCAAATGTGATTAATCGACATTCAAAAACGATTGGCATGATCGTTCCGGATGTTACAGATTTTTTCTTTTCAAAACTGATTGAAGGAGTAGAAAGCTACCTCAATCCTTTAGGGTACGTGATCATGTTATGCAATTCCCGACATAGTCAAGAAAACGAGACAAAATATTTGCAAGAATTGATGCATCGTTCAGTAGACGGGATTCTTTTTGCGACGCCGAATCTGCTGCCAGAGGAATTTTCTTTAGACAGCGGTTTCTATCAAAATGTCCCTATTATCTTGATTGACCGCGGTTTGAATAACAGAGACACAGGGCGTTTGATTGTAAAAGAATACGAGGGCGCGTACAAGGCAGTCTCGCTTTTGATTGAAAAAGGCCATCGAAAGATCGGTATGTTGAAAGAAACGACTGGCTATTATCAATTAGAAGAGCGATTCAACGGCTATAAGCACGCATTGAAAGATGCAGGTATCCCTTTTAGCGGTGCATTGGTCGAACCAGGAGATTTGACGGTCCAAGGCGGATATACCGCAACCAAACGATTGCTTCGTCACAAAGATGTAACCGCTGTTTTTTGCGGAAATGATGCTATGGCGATTGGTTGTTATCAGGCAATTGATGAAATCGGTAAAAGTGTACCAGAGGATATTTCTGTTGTTGGTTTTGACGGCTTAAAACTGTCTGAATATATGATTCCTAAACTCACAACGGTTAAACAGCCAAGTTTTGACATCGGCTTTTATTCAGCGAAATTCTTGATTGATGCGATCGAATTCCCGGATAGACAAGTTCCGAACAAAATTTTTGAAACAAAATTAATTATTCGTGAGAGCGTAAAAGCATTGACAAAGAACTAGCTAGGCGGTATATTGCTTTTGTAAGTGTTTTCAAAAAGAGGAAATATTTCTGTAGACTTTAGTAAACCAGTTTACTAAAGTGGTTTACCATGTAGGAAAATCATGTATAATATTTGGTGGAGACAAGGGGGATCAAGCGATGCGAATGGTAGATTTGATTGAAAAAAAGAGAAACGGTGATCGTTTATCTAAAGAGGAAATCGACTATATAATCACGAACTATACAAACGGTTCGATTCCCGATTATCAAGTCAGTGCATTACTGATGGCAATTTTTTATGAAGACATGACAAATGAGGAAATCACGAACTTAACTTTGGCAATGGCCCATTCAGGTGACGTGATCGATCTTAGTGTGATCAACGGCATAAAAGTAGACAAACATTCTACCGGAGGCGTTGGTGATACAACTACTTTGATACTTGCTCCGCTTGTCGCAAGTGTTGACGTGCCTGTTGCAAAAATGTCTGGACGCGGTCTAGGCTATACTGGCGGAACACTTGATAAATTAGAAGCAATCCCAGGATTTAAAATAGAACTCTCAGATGAGACCTTCATACAATTAGTAAATGAAAGTAATGTAGCTGTTATCGGACAGTCCGGAAATCTTGCACCAGCAGACAAAAAACTTTACGCATTAAGAGATGTCACAGCAACGGTGGACTCGATTCCATTGATCGCAAGCTCTATTATGAGTAAGAAAATCGCTTCAGGTGCAGATGCAATCGTTCTGGATGTGACGATCGGCGACGGCGCGTTCATGAAAAATATCGACGATGCTAAACGCTTAGCGAAAACAATGACCAGCATCGGCGAACTAGCAAATAGACAAACAATTGCAGTGATTTCGGATATGTCCGAGCCGCTGGGTGAAGCAATCGGCAATAGTTTGGAAGTTGTTGAAGCCATTGATACATTAAAAGGAAACGGCCCAGAAGATTTATTGGAAATGTGTTATGTCCTAGGTAGTCAAATGGTTGTTTTGGCTGGGAAAGCAGAAACAGCTGAACAGGCCCGAAAAATGTTAGAAGAAGCATTAGAGTCTGGTCAAGCTTTAGCGAAATTCAAAGAAATGATCCAAAACCAAGGCGGAGATCCTTCAATCGTTGATGCGCCGGAAAAACTGCTCACAGCACAGCATGTGATCGAGCTTCCAGCCGAGGATTCAGGTGTCGTATCGAAAATTGCAGCGAAAGAACTAGGAATCGCAGCGATGATGCTAGGTGCCGGACGCAAAACAAAAGAAGATACGATCGACCACGCAGTTGGCTTGCGATTGCATAAAAAAGTTGGCGACAACGTCCAAAAAGGCGAATCACTGCTGACGATTTACAGCAATAATCCAGATGTAGCAGATGTTTCCAAGTTGTTATATCAAAATATTGAAATAAGTGAGACAGCGGAAAAACCAACATTAGTCCATGCAATCATCACAGAATAGAAAAGGGGCATACAAATGGAATTAAACAGAATGATCGACCACACAATCTTAAAAGCAGATGCTGCAGAAGAGGATGTATTACGCATTATTGAAGAAGCAAAAAAATATCAATTTTTCTCTGTTTGTCTTAATCCGACATGGGTAGCACTTGCAAAAGAAAAATTAGCAGGTGAACCAGTCGCTGTATGTACAGTTATCGGATTCCCTCTAGGAGCAAACACATCAAGCGTCAAAGCTTACGAAACAAAAGATGCAATCGCAAATGGTGCAGATGAAGTCGATATGGTTATCAATATCGGTGCCTTGAAATCACAACAATATAAAAAAGTACAACAAGATATCGAAGCTGTGGTAGAAGCAGCTAAAGATAAAGCTCTTGTAAAAGTAATCATTGAAACAGCTTTGTTGAATAACGAAGAAATAGTCAAAGCATGTGAATTAGCAAAAGCAGCAGGCGCGGACTTTGTTAAAACTTCAACAGGATTTTCAACAAGCGGTGCAAAAGCAGAAGATGTTCGCTTGATGCGCCAAACAGTGGGACCAGATATGGGCGTTAAAGCTTCTGGCGGTATCCATAACGCAGAAGAAGCAATGGCTATGGTCGAAGCAGGAGCAACACGTATCGGAACGAGCGCAGGCGTTGCAATCGTTTCTGGTACATCAGGAGAAGGATACTAGAATCATGAGCGGATTTGAAAAAGCAAAAAAAGAATGGATCGACTGTGCAGTCAGTGCTTTGGATAAAGCGTATGTACCCTATTCAAAATTTCCAGTAGGCGCTTGTCTTGTCACAGATGAAGGCAACACGTATCAAGGAATCAATATCGAAAATGCGTCATTCGGTTTGACAAATTGTGCAGAACGCACAGCATTTTTTAAAGCAGTCTCTGAAGGAGAGAAGAACTTCAGTCATTTAGTCGTCGCTGGTCACACACCAGAACCAATCTCACCGTGCGGAGCTTGCCGCCAAGTCATGGCTGAGTTTTGTTCACCAGAAATGCCTGTGACATTAGTAGGCGATGAGGGCGTCATCAAAAAAATGACAGTCCGACAGCTGCTGCCATATGCTTTTACAGAAAAAGATCTATAATCTACGTTCATTCAGTCATCTGACTGTTGGAAAAAAACAATTATATTTAGGGGGCTTTACAGAAATGAAAAAAGCAAAATTATTTGGTTTGGGCGCGATTGCTCTATCTGCTGGACTATTTCTAGCAGCATGCGGAGACGGCGGATCATCAGACTCAGGTGACTCAAACAGCAATGGTACAGCAACTGCTGCATTGATCACAGATACAGGCGGTGTCGATGACCGTTCATTTAACCAGTCTGCTTGGGAAGGTCTGCAAGAGTGGGGGAAAGCAAATGATCTTTCTCGCGGAAACGACGGCTACCAATATTTCCAATCAGCAAGCGAATCAGATTATATCCCAAATATTGACCAAGCGTTAAACGCAGGATTCAAAACAATCTTTGGTGTTGGTTATAAATTACAACCAGCGATCAAAGAACAAGCAACAAACAACACAGAAACAAACTTTGTTATTATCGATGATGTTATTGATGGGTTAGACAATGTCGTATCTGCAACATTTAAAGATAACGAAGCTTCTTACTTAGCTGGTATCGCAGCAGCTTACACAACAAAAACAAATGTTGTTGGTTTTGTTGGTGGTGTGAAAGGTGAAGTTATCGACCGTTTTGACGCAGGTTTCAAAGCTGGTGTTGATGCTGGTGCTAAAGAATTAGGCAAAGATATCAAAGTATTGAACCAATACGCAGGTGACTTCAATGCTCCTGATAAAGGACGTTCAATCGCACAAGCAATGTACGGACAAAATGCAGATATCATCTTCCACGCTTCAGGCGGTACAGGAAATGGTGTCTTCCAAGAAGCGAAATCATTGAATGAATCTGGCGAAAAAGAAGTTTGGGTTATCGGTGTTGACCGTGACCAATCAGACGAAGGTTCATATACAAAAGACGGCAAAGATGCAAACTTCACTTTGACATCTACACTTAAAGGCGTAGATACTGTCGTGAAAGATTTGGCACAAAAATCTGCTGACGGCAAATTCCCTGGCGGCGAACACACTGTTTACGGTTTGAAAGAAGACGGTGTTGGTTTGACAAAAGGACAACTTTCTGACGAAGCACAAAAAGCGGTTGATGAAGCAAAAGAAAAAATCATCGCAGGCGATATCAAAGTACCAGAAACTCCTGAAAATTAATAAAATTTCTATAGCCTTGTTGGACATCCGTTTGACAAGGCTATGGTTTAGATTAAATGTATTTGTTTCTTTATTCAAAGAGATCGTAAATTGGAAAGATAGAGCTGTTTTAAAGCTTTTCTCTTTGCTGCTTGAAGCTAAACGGTTCTTTCACGACTGCTATCTAAACGGTGTTCAAGAACCAGCTTCTTCGGCATTAATTCAAACTTTCAAAAAATATGAAGAACTATTTTCTGAAAGTCTTCTTTAATGCTTGAAGCTAAACGGTTCTTTCATGACCTCTTTTTAAACGGTGTTCACTCAGCTGCTTTTCGGCACTAAGTCAAATTTTCGTAAAAGTCTGAGAAGCGACTTTTAAAAAATTATTCCTTACTGCTCAAAGCAAGACGCTGAGTTCACGACCTCTTTGAATAAGGGAGCAAAATCCCGAAGTGTTTCATCACTTTAGATAAATCATCGCAACATTGGTGATTTTTGTTGATCGTTGCCCTGGATATAAATCGTTAGGATGTGAAAAATGTGGTTCAAGAAAACTTTGTCATTGAGATGAAGAACATCACCAAACAATTTGGCACCTTCAAAGCCAATGACAATATCAACTTGCAGGTCAAACCTGGAGAGATCCATGCACTGCTAGGAGAAAACGGCGCTGGCAAATCGACATTGATGAATATGTTATCAGGTCTTTTAGAACCAACTTCCGGTGAAATCTTGCTGCGTGGAGAAAAAGTAGAAATTACTAGTCCTACAAAAGCAAATCAGCTCGGTATCGGAATGGTCCATCAGCATTTCATGCTCGTTGACGCATTTACAGTGACGGAAAATATTATTTTAGGTAGTGAGCCAAGCAAAGCTGGTGTCATTGACCGCAAAAAAGCCCGTGAAGAAATCCAAAAAGTTTCTGAACAATATGGATTATCTGTTAATCCAGATGCGTACATTCGTGATATCTCAGTCGGGATGGAACAGCGTGTCGAGATTTTAAAAACTCTTTACCGCGGTGCAGAAGTATTGATTTTTGATGAACCAACAGCAGTATTGACCCCGCAAGAAATCGAAGAATTGATTATTATCATGAAAGAACTGGTCAAAGAAGGCAAATCAATCATTTTGATTACGCATAAATTAGATGAGATCAAAGCAGTCGCAGATCGCTGTACCGTGATTCGCCGAGGCCAAGGAATTGGAACAGTAGATGTGAAAGATGTTACTTCACAACAACTGGCTGATATGATGGTTGGCCGTTCCGTTTCATTTAAAACAGATAAAAAAGAAGCACGTCCGCAAGAAGCAGTGTTGTCGATTGAAAATCTTGTCGTCAATGAAAACCGCGGCATCCCAGCAGTAAAAAATCTAAGCTTGGAAATCCGCGCTGGTGAAGTTTTGGGGATTGCTGGAATCGATGGAAATGGACAATCAGAGCTTGTCCAAGCATTGACTGGGCTTCGAAAAGCAGAAAGCGGAAAAATCCGCCTAAACGGTAATGATATTACAAATCATAAACCACGTAAAATCACTGAAGCTGGCGTTGGTCATGTGCCGGAAGACCGCCACAAATATGGCTTAGTCCTTGATATGACCTTAGCAGAAAACATTGGTCTGCAAACTTATTATCAAGAGCCGTACAGCAAATTCGGTGTATTGAATTATCAAGAAATCAATGAACACGCTCGTAATTTGATTGACGAATACGATGTTCGTACAACAAACGAAATCGTTCCTGCAAAAGCTCTTTCTGGCGGAAATCAGCAAAAAGCGATCATCGCTCGTGAAGTAGACCGCGACCCAGATTTGCTTATTGTTGCAAATCCAACCCGCGGACTTGATGTCGGTGCGATCGAGTTTATCCATAAACGTTTGATCGAGCAAAGAGATAAATTCAAAGCAGTTCTATTGATCAGCTTTGAATTGGAAGAGATTCTAAATGTTTCTGACCGCATCGCGGTAATTCACGAAGGCGAAATCGTCGGAGTTGTTGATCCAAAAGAAACAACTGAAAATGAATTGGGTCTTCTAATGGCAGGTTACTCGTTAGAAGAAGCGCGGAAAGAGTTAGAAAAGGCAGGTGGCGTTCATGAATGATCGCAGTGAAAAGATCCGTAATCTACTAGTGCCTATCATTTCAGTAATTATCGGCTTGCTTTTAGGAGCTGTTTTGATGGCAGTATTTAACCTTAACCCTATTTCTGGGTATTCTTCGATGCTGAACGCATCACTTGGTTCACAAAGAAGTATCGGTGAGACATTAAGACAAGCAACGCCATTGCTTTTCACAGCACTTGGCTTCTCAGTGGCGAATTCAGCCGGCTTCTTTAATATCGGTCTTTCTGGACAAGCATTGTGCGGATGGATCGTTAGTGTTTGGATCGCTTTAGCGTTTCCAGATATGTCTAAAATCGTCCTTGTTCCTTTATGTGTGATCGCAGGCGCATTAGCAGGGGCAATGGCAGCTGCTATTCCTGGTTTGCTGCGTGCATTCTTTGGAACAAGTGAAGTAATCGTAACAATTATGATGAACTATATTTTACTTTATACAAGTACATTCATGCTTCATGAAGTGATGCCTGAAAGTTTCCGTACAAGTTTGGATTCTTCAGCAATGATCAGTCAAAATGCTTCATTGAGAATTCCTTGGTTAACACAATTTTTCGGCGGCTCACGAGTAAGCGGCGGTTTGATTTTAGGATTAGTTGCATTAGTTGCCGTTTGGTTCTTGATGAAAAAGACAACGCTTGGTTATGAGATCCGTTCGGTAGGTTTGAACCCATTTGCTTCGGAATACGCAGGTATGAGCAGCAAACGGACAATCGTCTTGTCAATGGTCATTTCTGGCGCATTGGCGGGTCTAGGAGGCGTTGTAGAAGGTTTAGGAACATATCAAAACTTCTTCGTACAAACAGCTTCTCTATCAATTGGATTTGACGGTATGGCCGTTTCTCTTCTAGGTGCTGGTTCTTCAATCGGTATCTTGTTATCGGCTTTGTTATTCAGTATTTTGAAAATCGGTGGTTTGGGTATGCAGACTGGTGCTGGTATCCCATTCGAGATCGTAAATGTTTCGATCGCATTAATCATTTTCTTTGTAGGTATCAATTTCTTGATCCGTTTCTTGATGGCGAAATTTTTCCAAGGCAAAAAACAAACAGCTGTAGTTGCCAACTTGGAAGCTAAACCAACAAACCAAGATCAGGAAGGAGGAGATCTATAATGTCAACTGTAGGTTTGATTTCGTTGATTCTTACTTCAACGCTTGTGTATTCGACTCCGTTGATCCTTACTTCTTTGGGAGGAACCTTTTCTGAACGAAGCGGGATCGTCAATGTTGGTTTGGAAGGTATCATGGTCATGGGTGCGTTCAGCGCGATCGTCTTTAACTTGACGATGAGTCCGACATTAGGCGCAATGACTCCGTGGATCGCGATTTTGGTTGGTGGTGCAGTCGGTGTCTTGTTCTCGCTGCTTCATGCGGTGGCAACAGTCAGCTTACGTGCAGATCATATCATCAGCGGGACAGTTATCAACTTGATGGCGCCAGCGTTAGGTGTGTTTTTGATCAAAGTCTGGTATGGCAAAGGTCAGACAGACAATATCAACTTCAACTTAGGTTATTATTCATTCCCTGGGCTGTCAAAAATCCCAGTGATTGGACAGATTTTCTTTAGAAATACATTTTTACCTGCATACTTAGCAATCGTGATTGCAGTTATTGCATGGTTCATTATTTTTAAAACAAGAT
This sequence comes from Enterococcus sp. DIV0210g, assembly GCF_050559705.1. Taxonomy (NCBI): domain Bacteria; kingdom Bacillati; phylum Bacillota; class Bacilli; order Lactobacillales; family Enterococcaceae; genus Enterococcus; species Enterococcus sp. DIV0210g. The sequence continues at coordinate 39,763 of NZ_CP187903.1, forward strand.
TTGGTTTGAGATTACGTTCTGTGGGTGAAAATCCGCAAGCCGCAGATACATTAGGGATCAATGTTTACGCAATGCGTTATTCAGGTGTCTTGATTTCTGGTTTACTTGGCGGTATGGGCGGCGCAGTTTTTGCTCAATCGATCTCAGGTAACTTCTCTGCTGGAACAATCGTGGGTCAAGGGTTTATCTCAATGGCTGCGATGATTTTCGGAAAATGGAATCCATTAGGCGCAATGGGCGCATCTTTATTCTTTGGTTTTGCTCAAAGTTTGAGTATCATCGGTGCCCAACTGCCAGTTATCTCTTCTATTCCGCCAGTCTTGCTGCAGATTGCTCCTTATGTTTTAACGATCATCGTTTTAGTCGTTTTCTTAGGCAAAGCATCTGGACCAAAAGCAAACGGGAAGAATTACATCAAATCGAAATAACGTTTTAGTTGCTGAAAGGGTGGGACTATGGGAAATGTTTCTTAGTCTCGCCTTTTTTGTGTATTTACGCTAATCTGTTAATAAGAAGATGTTTGCGGATACAGAAATCTTGAATCCGTGGACGCCTTATTTAAGAAAGAAAAAAGAAAGAAGGAAAAGCCATGTTTAAACGTGTACATTTAGTTGTTATGGATTCAGTCGGAATCGGTGAAGCACCAGACTCAGAAAAATTCAATGACGTCGGAGCAGACACATTAGGTCACATCGCAAAAGAAGCTGGATTGACGATTCCTCATCTGGAAAAACTTGGTCTAGGTATGATCCGTCCTCTTGAAGGAGTCAAAGCAGTAGAAGACCATCAAGGCTATGCGACAAAATTAGAAGAAGTATCTGTTGGTAAAGATACAATGACTGGCCACTGGGAAATCATGGGATTGAATATCAAAAAACCATTCCGTGTCTTTCCAAACGGTTTCCCGAAAGAATTATTGGATCAAATCGAAGAATTTTCCGGTAGAAAAATCGTCTGCAATAAACCATATAGCGGAACAGCTGTTATTGACGATTATGGTCAACATCAAATGGAAACAGGAGATCTGATCGTTTATACCTCTGCCGATCCAGTACTGCAAATCGCAGCACATGAAGAAATCATTCCATTAGAAGAACTTTACCGTATTTGCCAATTTGTCCGTGACATCACGAAAGATGAGCCATATATGATTGGTCGTATTATCGCGCGTCCGTACATTGGAGAACCAGGAAACTTTACACGAACAAGCAATCGTCATGACTATGCGCTTGATCCATTCGGTCATACTGTTCTGGATTCATTGAAAGAAGACGGAAAAGATGTGATTGCTGTTGGTAAAATCAACGATATCTTCAACGGGCAAGGCATCACAGAGTTTGTACGCACAAAAAGCAATATGGATGGCGTTGACCAATTGTTGAATGTCATGAAAAAAGATTTTACCGGATTAAGTTTTACAAATCTGGTGGATTTTGATGCATTATACGGCCATCGCCGCGACGTTATCGGGTATGCCCATGCAATCGAAGAATTTGATTTGCGAATCCCAGAAATCTTAGACACAATGGCAGACGATGATTTATTGATGATCACCGCCGATCACGGAAATGACCCAACCTTCCCAGGAACAGACCATACCCGTGAATATGTCCCGTTATTGGTTTACAGTAAAAAAATGCAGCAGCAAGGAGCACTTCCTCAAGGCTACTACGCAGATATCTCAGCAACAATTGCAGAAAACTTTGATGTAGCTCCAACAGAAAATGGCGAAAGTTTCTTAAAATTATTGAAGTAGGAGATAAGACGGATGACTAAGTTGAATGAAATGTTGCAAGAAACAACTCGATTTATCCTTGAACAAGGAGTAGGAGAAGTTGAATTTGGATTGATTCTAGGCTCAGGATTAGGTGAACTAGCAGAAGAAATCGAAAATGCTGTTACTATCCATTACAACGATATTCCACATTTCCCAGTTTCTACAGTAGTAGGTCATGCTGGGCAGTTGGTTTATGGTACTTTGTCTGGCAAAAAAGTTTTAGCGATGCAAGGTCGCTTCCATTATTACGAAGGCCATTCTATGCAGACAGTTACTTATCCAGTAAGAGTAATGGCTGCACTTAAAGCCCATTCATTGATTGTAACGAATGCTTGCGGCGGCGTAAATGAATCATTTGTTCCAGGCGATTTGATGCTGATTACTGACCATATCAATTTTACTGGTGATAACCCGCTGATTGGCCCAAATTTCGACGAGATGGGTCCTCGATTCCCTGACATGAGCAATGCCTATACACCAGAATATCGTGAAAAAGCAGCTGCAGCCGCAGAAAAACAAGGTTTGGATATCAAAGAAGGCGTATATATGGGCTTCTCAGGTCCAACCTACGAAACACCAGCGGAAATCAGAATGTCACGAACAATGGGTGCGGATGCAATCGGTATGTCTACTGTTCCTGAAGTAATCGTTGCTGCTCATAGCGGATTGAACGTATTAGGTATTTCTTGTATTACAAACCTAGCAGCAGGCATGCAATCAAGCTTGAATCATGAAGAAGTAGTAGAAACAACAGAACGTGTGAAAGCATCATTCAAAACATTGGTAAAAGAAACACTGACTATACTTTAATTAACGGAGGTAAGCCATGAGTGTCCATATCGAAGCAAAGCAAGGTGAGATCGCAGAAAAGATTTTGCTGCCAGGAGATCCGCTGCGTGCAAAATATATTGCGGAAACTTTTTTAGAAAATCCTGTTTGTTATAATAATGTTCGCGGAATGTTAGGTTATACGGGGTATTATCAAGGAGAACGTATCTCTGTCCAAGGAACGGGTATGGGAATGCCGTCAGCAGCGATTTATGCCCACGAACTAATCAATTCTTATGATGTGAAAAAATTGGTGCGTGTAGGCACATGCGGCGCATTATCCAAAGATATCCATGTCCGCGATTTAGTGATTGCACAAGGAGCAGTAACAAGTTCTTCTATGATCCAAAAGAATTTTCAACAATTTCATTTTGCGCCGATCGCTGATTTCCAATTGATGAAGAACGCTTATGAAGTTGCCGTGAAAAAAGGATTTACAGTCCATGTCGGTAATGTTTTGTCTGAAGATAGTTTTTACAAAGATGATTTGACAGAGACAATGAAACTGGCAGAACTAGGGGTGATGGGCGTCGAAATGGAAGCAGCAGCTCTTTATTATCTAGGTGCAAAATTCAATGTTCAAACACTAGCAATCTGTACTGTCAGCGACCATTTGATCACTGGTGAAGAAACAACAGCCAGCGAACGTCAAACAACATTCAATGAAATGATCGAGGCTGGATTAGAGACGATCATCCAATAAACCACTTTTTTCAATAATTAGAAATTTTCGATAGCCTGCGGGTAGACCAATAGTATCAAATCTATTGTTCTATCCGCATTTTTTGTTTATGATAATCATGATCAATAAAAAAAGGAGCGTGTAACATGGAAAATTTTCGTTTTGAAGTCTCAACAGATATCCGATTTGGAAAAGATCGCTTAGATGAACTTCCAGAAGTATTGAAACAATTTGGCACCAATGTCCTATTTGTTTATGGCGGAGGCAGCATCAAGAAAAATGGTCTGTATGATAAAATCAATGATTTAATGCACGCACATGGATTCAACGTTTTTGAACTAAGCGGCGTAGAGCCTAATCCTCGGATTGAAACAGTCCGTAAAGGTGTGGAACTTTGCCGAGAACATAACATAGATGTCATCCTACCTGTTGGCGGCGGTTCAACGATTGATTGTGCCAAAGTCATCGGAGCAGGTGTATTTTACGAAGGCGACGCTTGGGATCTTGTTATCAAGAAAGCAAGTGTTGAAAAAGTTTTACCAATCGTTACTGTGTTGACGCTAGCTGCGACAGGAAGCGAAATGAATCGCGGAGCAGTTATCTCAAATCCAGAAACAAATCAAAAATTAGGAGTTGGCGGATGGGAAATGCTGCCAAAAGCTTCTTTTCTTGATCCAACGACGACATTTACTGTTTCCAAATATCAAACAGCTGCTGGATCTGCGGATATTTTCAGCCACTTAATGGAGAATTATTTTGATTCTACTCCGGGTACGGATGTCCAAGACGGTGTAGCGGAGGGGTTGATGAAGGCAGTCATCAAAAATGTACCAATTGCTTTAGAAAATCCAGAAGACTATGATGCACGTGCTAATTTAATGTGGGCAAGTACGCTAGCTTTGAATGGATTGACAGGCAGCGGGAAAAAAGGTTCATGGTCTTGTCATGCGATGGAACATGAATTAAGTGCCTTTTACGACATCACGCATGGTGTAGGTCTAGCTATTCTAACTCCACGTTGGATGCTGCATATTTTAAATGAAGAAACAACACCTAAATTCGCACGTTTTGCCAAAGAAGTCTGGGGTGTCCAAGAAGAAAATCCAGAAAAAGCAGCACGTGAAGGAATCAGAAAATTGTATGATTATTTTGTTTCTTGCGGCATACCAATGACATTACCAGAAGTTGGAATCGACACGGATAAAGACTTCAAAGAAATGGCGAAACAAGCTGTTGCACATAGCTCGATTTCTGAAACTGCCTTTGTTCCATTACATGCAGAAGATGTCGAAGCAATCTATCAAGCAAGTATGACAGAGATGTAAAAAATAAGTATAAAAGACATGGCGGCTGCCATGTCTTTTTGTTTGGAAAAATACTCATCCTAAACAATTAGCTTTTATCCCTAGATTAAAAAGAATAAGAGTTGTGTTTCTCAATTGGAAAATTTGAAGAGAAAATGAAAAATAAAGACAAACGCTTGTTTTTCAGTGTTTTTCTTATGATATAAAGGTTTTTTACCAAAAAATAACTAAATTTACGAACATATTTTTTGCGTGAAAATAACAAAAGGAATATTATTGATGTAGAGTAGGTTAGAAGATGATTAAAATAAAAAGCGATTCCTACCATTATTTTTGAATCTATTTTTATCAAAGGTCGTTCAATTTGAATGAGAGGTTCAAAATGTTTTTTTCTATTAGATAACTGTTTATTTTTATCGTTTCATTTCTGTTTATCGCTAATAGTTGCATTTTTTTAAGTCAGGAAGGGGAATTCAGATGTTTTCTTATTACTTTGTGGATGAAAAAGGAGTAGTGGAAACAGATGAGAGTAATTACAATTGGCTCATTGCAGACGGCTCTGATGATGAAGCAGTGGGCGAACTAATTCAGAAGTTTCATTTGCCTGATGATACATTTACAGGCAGTACCTACCCAGAAGAAGTTTCCAGGATCGAATATCTGACAGAAACAACACTCAAAGACCCTTTGTTAATTGCTTTGATTGACTTAGAAAAAACAGAGGGGCAAATAGAAGATCGTTTGAAACCAGTCGTGCACATCATTTCAGAAGGTCTGATGATCACATGCAGAGACAGCAAGCACAGTAAAGCCAATTTTATTGAAAATCTACGTGAAGAATATGGTGTTCGTCTTATTTCTTTCGAAAAAATCTTGATGTACTCCATTCTGACCATTTACAACCATTTTGTTGATGAATTGAAGACGATGAAAAAACAGATTGATCAGCTGGACGGTGCGGCAAGAAAAACGACCGAAAACGAGGAATTGTTTAGGCAAGCAACCTTGGAAAGAAATATTGTGTACATTGACCACACGCTAAGGGATCAAAAAAGCACGATGGAAGAATTGTGGGGAGATGAAAATTTTACCACACGGCTAGGAGAAGGAAATTTGCTTTATGATGTACATTTACGTCAGCGGCAAGCACAAAAAATGATTGTGATTTATCGTGACCTGCTGGAAAGCATCGGAGATTTGTTCAACGGAATGATGGATAACAATTTAAACCATTTGATGAAGTATCTGGATTCCGCAGCGTTGATCATTTCTATTCCAGCGTTGATTGCAGGTCTTTGGGGAATGAATACTGGCGGGATGCCAGGAGAAAATTCAACATTAGGTTTCTTTTTAGTAATAATCGGCGCAGTTATTCTAACAGCTCTGGTCGGTTGGCACTTATCAAGAAAAGACTATAGTAAATAAAATGTTCAAATTATAAGGAGGAGAAACAATGGCAGAACCAAATTTGATTGATCCAAGAAAATTGTATCACACGGAAGAATTCGAGAAACAAGATCAGGATACTCCGGCGCTTCAAAAGAAAATGACACCCGAACCGGATTGCGGTGAAGAAACGTATGAGGGAAGCGGTCAATTAGAAAACCGTCGCGTCTTGATTACTGGAGGCGACTCTGGGATTGGACGAGCTGCTGCAATCGCTTATGCAAGAGAAGGTGCAGATATTGCGTTACAATTTTTCCCTGGTGAAGAAGAAGATGCAAAAGAAGTGGCTTCTTATATCGAAAAAGCAGGGAGAAAAGTTATCTTGCTTCCATATGATTTGAGAGATGACTCAGCGCCAAAAGAAATCATCCAAAAAGCTGTCGACGGTTTAGGTGGATTAGATACGATGGTCCTAAATGCTGGACAACAAATTTCTCAGCAATCTATCGCTGAATTACCGATCCAACAAGTAAAAGATACTTTTACTGTTAATATCATTGCAATGTTTGCTTTAGTAAAAGAAGCAGAACCTCATTTGCCAGCTGGCGGAGCTATCGTCACGACGACATCTGTCCAAGCATTTAATCCAAGTGAACATTTACTAGATTATGCATCAACGAAAGCTGCGATTGCAAACTTCACTATCGGTTTAGCCAAACAGCTTGCGCCAAAAGGGATTCGTGTCAATGGTGTAGCACCTGGCCCAATTTGGACACCACTTCAACTGGATCATGGTCAGCCTCAAGAAGATATTCCTGAATTTGGCCAACAAAGCTTGCTGGAACGAGCTGGTCAACCAGGAGAATTAGCACCTGTATATGTTTTCTTAGCTTCAAACAAAGCAAGTTATGTAACAGCACAAATTTATGGAGTTACTGGCGGCGAAGCCATTAATTTATAGAAAAAACAGAGTTGCAGGAGGTGTGAAATGAATCGAGGAGTAAAAGTAATTAGTGTCATCGGCAGTCTACTGCTGCTCTCAGTGCTCATTATATTGGCGCTGATAAATGTTCCGTATCTTATGCCGATTCCATTGGAAAGATTCCGGTTTTTCACTTTGACCAATTATTATGTACAGCAATATGCATTCTGGGTGGCTATAGGGTTTATTTGCTTAATCATTCTTTTCTGGCTGTTCCTTCTTTTTTCTCCAAAGGCAAAAGAAACATTTGTACTGAAACGTCAAGACGGCACATTGACTTTGGATAAAAAAGCGATTGAAGGGCTGGTACGTTCGCAGCTGCATCAAGAGGAATTTATTGATTCGCCTAAAGTAAATGTTCACGCAACTAAGCGGAAAATCGATGTCAAAATCAAAGGCCAGTTGAAACGAACATCTTCATTGATCGGACAAACAGGAACGTTGATGAAAACCATCGAAGAACATATACAAAGCGTATTAGGAACCAGAGATAACGTGAAAGTAGCTGTCCGCTACAGCGGTTATCAAGAAAATGAAGACCCTAAAGACAATACGCACTCTCGAGTGGATTAAGGAGGGGCTTGAATGAATGAATTTTTTTCTAAATACAAACTTCCAATTATTTTCGGCGGATTAGGTTTGATATTAGGGATCTTATGGATAACGGTTGGTTTTTTCAAAACACTGCTGTTATTGATAATGGCAGCCATAGGACTTGGTATCGGCTTTTATCTAAAACAAACACATTTATTAGATAATATTTTTAAATCTTAGGAGGAAACGATTATGGCATTCGAAGACAACAAAAACGTAAATATTTCTAGAGTAACACCAGGTAACACACAAACAAATGAAATGGGGAACTCATCTATGAATGGTGAATTGACTTATGAAGATAAAGTAATCCAAAAAATCATCGGTATCGCATTAGAAAACGTAGACGGCTTATTGACAGTTGACGGCGGATTCTTCTCTAATATCGCTGAAAAATTAGTGAACACTGACAATCTTACAGCCGGTATCGAAACAGAAGTAGGTAAGAAACAAGTAGCTGTAGATATGGATGTTGTGGTTGAATACGGAAAAGATATCGAAAAAATCTATGATGAAATGAAAGAATTGATTGGCCGAGAAGTCAAAAACATGACTCATTTAGATGTTATTGAAGTAAATGTCAATGTAGTAGACATCAAAACAGTAGCAGAATATGAAAAAGACAGCCAAACAGTTCAAGATAAAGTAACAGGTGCAGCCAAAGCAACTGGTGAATTTGCTTCTAAGCAAACAAACAAAGCAAAACATGCAGTAGACAAAGGCGCACAACGCGTAAAAGACAATTCAGAACCACGTGTTCAATAATCTATCTAATTCTTGTTTAAGAAATTGTTTTGTTGTTATAATCAACAACGAAAGAGGAGTTGCGCAAACAACGCCCAGATAGCACCGTTTAAGACGGCAGCAATTTTTAATTACTAGTGAAAGCAACCAGTCAGACTCGCTAAAGTGAATGACTGGTTGCTTTTTTAGACAGGAACATACTTTTCATGAGAATTCTTCATTTGTCATTGTGATTGTAAAAAGGGTGTTTTGTTGTTATAATTAACAACGAAAGAGGAGTTGCGCAAACAACTCCCCGACAGCACCGTTTAAGACGGTAGCGATTTTTAATTACGAATGAAAGTAATTAGTCAGACTCGCTAAAGTTAATGACTGGTTACTTTTTATTGTCGTCTTTAAGCATGTTCACAACCACACTGATCAAAGCAATGGTAAACATACCAAAGCCTAGAATCGTCTGGATCGTCTCATATGCAGACAAAAGGCTTACTCCTTTCATAGATTTCAGCACTTACATTCATAAGCACCACCACCTTTCAGAAGCCGCCACCGTCATTAAACTTTACTGTTCTCATTATTATAACATAGCTAAAATAGAATAAAAATTCGCTTTCAAAGAGCAGTCTGCTATAATTTATTATAGTGTCGCATTGGATTGGAGGTATATATAAATGGTTGTTAGGATTGAAACAAACAGATTGTGTTTACGAGAAATGAAACAATCTGATTACTCTTCTTTGCGTAAAATACTACAAGATCCAGCTGTCATGTATGCTTATGAAGGCGCTTTTTCTGATGCTGAAACACAAGAATGGCTAGATAAACAGCTCCGCAATTATAAAGAATACGGCTTTGGCTTATGGGCAGTCCTTTTAAAAGAAACAGACGAAATGATTGGGCAATGCGGGCTGACGATGCAAAATTACAATGGGCAAAAGGTTCTTGAAATAGGCTACCTTTTCCAGAAAGCATTCTGGCATCACGGTTATGCAGCAGAAGCAGCGGCTGCTTGTAAAGAGTATGCTTTCGACACATTGAACGCTGAGAAAGTTTACTCAATCATCCGTGACAGCAACAGCGCCTCACAAAATGTTGCTCTGCGAAATGGCATGAAAATAGAAGGAGAATTCATCAAGCATTATCGTGGTGTCGATATGCCGCACTATCTTTTGGGTGGATCACAAAAAAGTTAACAATAAAATAGAAACTTAGAAAAATGGAGAAGTGAAAGAAAGGGAACGAACAATACGTATCATGGCAGAAAATTTAGTGAATTTTATCATCGTGGCAGGTTTTATTTTTATCCACTTAAGCTCCAACTTTTTTTTATCCCGAAAATTAAATGTACAGGTAATGAGTTCTCTTGCTGCTGGAGTAGGTGTATCCTATGCAATTGTTCACTTATTGCCGCATTTAGCTTATTTTCAAACAATTTTAGTTAAGGAATTTGCTTGGGAGACGGGTGTTTTTTATACGCATACGATTTATGCAATCGTATTGGTAGGTTTAGTTGGAAGCTACGTGGCCTATAAAATAGACGAAAGAACGTTTATGGTTTTAGAGAAAAAAGATATAGCTAGTGCCAAAAATGCTTTTTTCTGGTCGGATATCTCCTTTCACATAGTCTATAATTTAATGATTGGTTATATCGTGATTGCCAATACGCTTTCTGAGCGGTTTTACATAGCGACCTATTTTCTTGCTTTCGGACTGCATTTTTTGATGAACGATTGGACGTTATATCATCATCATGGCGAATTATACAATAAAATTGGCAGATTTTTACTTTCATTGAGTATTTTCACAGGTGCTGTTCTCTCAATGGCTTTCACGCTGCCTTATTATGTAGTTATTTCAATCGAAGCTCTTATCACAGGAGCATTGCTTATGAATATTATCAAATTTGAATTACCTGACGGCGGTGAAGGGAGCATAAAGTATTTTCTCTTGGGCACTATTTTCTCAGGGATATTATTTGTATTTATATAAGTTAAATGAGTGATGAGCCTTATTAAAATTAGGAAAAGCTTGATTAAATTGATTTTTACAACCATGTAAGCGTGTGCTATAGTGATTTTAGAAAGAAAAACTGTATCAAGTGATAAGATTGGAGCGTTTTGGAGTATGGAAAAAGCAGCATTTTTAGAAGCAATCAACGGAGGGCTTATCGTTTCTTGCCAAGCTTTACCTGGAGAACCGCTATATACAGAAGCTGGGGGAGTGATGCCTTTGCTAGCATTAGCGGCAAAAGAAGCTGGAGCAGCTGGTATCCGTGCAAACTCGATTCGAGACATACGACAAATCAAAGAAAAAGTCGATTTGCCGATCATTGGGATCATCAAAAGAGAATATCCGCCAGAAGAGCCGTTCATCACTGCAACGATGCAAGAAATCGACGAACTAGCTGCTGAAGGGGTAGAAGTGATAGCGTTGGATTGTACATTGAGAAAACGTCATGATGGATTGTCAATCAATGAATTCATCAAGAAAGTCAAAGAAAAATATCCGAATCAACTACTGATGGCAGATATTGCTACCTTTGAAGAAGGACTCAATGCATATCAAGCAGGCGTTGATTTTGTAGGAACGACATTAAGCGGCTATACAAACGAAAGTGGACTGCAAACAGAAGGTCCGGACATTGGTCTCATCAAACAATTGCTCGAAGCAGATGTTTGTGTGATTGCGGAAGGCAAGATCCATACGCCGGAACAGGCAAAAGAAATCCAATCATTAGGTGTGGCGGGAATCGTTGTCGGCGGAGCCATCACGCGGCCAAAAGAGATCACCGAACGATTTATCCAAGCGTTGAGCTAGAAGAAAAAATCAAAGAGAAAAACAAAAAAAGCAGCCCAGTCCGAAGACTGGAACTGCTTTTTTTTACTATCTTATAAGTAGTATTTTTTAGCTACTGTTAGGTCATCGTTTAATTCATAAACAAGTGGTTGACCTGTTGGGATTTCAAGATCCATGATATCTTCGTCTGAAATACCTTCGATGTGTTTAGCTAAAGCGCGTAGAGAGTTACCATGTGCAGCAACTAAAACAGTTTTGTTATCTAACAAAGCTGGTGCGATTTCATCTTGCCAGAATGGCAATGCACGTTCTAGAGTAACTTTCAAGTTTTCTCCACCAGGGATATCGCGTTTGTCTAACATTGAGTAACGACGGTCGTTTACTGCTGAACCTTCATCGTTTTCGTCCATTAATGGAGGAAGAGTATCGTAAGAACGACGCCAGATGTGTACTTGATCGTCTCCGTATTTTTCAGCAGTTTCTTTTTTGTTCAATCCTTGTAATTGACCATAGTGACGTTCGTTTAAGCGCCAAGATTTAACTTGAGGTACCCAAAGTTGGTCAGAATGTTCTAAAATCAAGTTACATGTTTTGATTGCGCGAGTTAAAACAGAAGTGTAGGCAATATCAAATTCGATTCCAGCTTCTTTGATTTTGCGTCCGCCTTCTTTTGCTTCTTCGATTCCTTCTGGTGCTAAGTTTACGTCAGCCCAGCCAGTGAATTGATTTAGCGCATTCCATTCGCTAAGTCCATGACGAGAAAAAACTAATTTTGGCATATTTAGCTCTCCTTTAAATAATATAGTTTCTGAAATTTTCAATTCCTTTGCTATTGTACAATTTTTTTGACTAAATTTCCAATGTAAAATAGATAAGAATTCTGCTTTTGCAGAAGTAGGGAAGAGAAGAAAAGCTGGTTTTCAAAACTTGGACCAGGATTCTTCAAAAAAAGAGGCTAGCAATACCCTTGCCAGCCTCTTTGTCAAAGTGAAGTTTTTTCGCTTTCTTTATTCAATCTCTTATAAGATATTTAAAATAATTGCGGAAGTTCTTCTTCTGAAAGATTGATGTACTTATAACAAGTCCCCACGGAAACGCCGCATTTTGCAGAAATGAATTGGATCGTTTCTTTTTTCTCATAGTAAAGCTGACGGATTTTCTTGATCGTTTTTGGATCGATTTTTGGTCTGCCGCCGATTTTCCCTTTTTTACGTGCTTCGTTCAAGCCCACAAGAGTTCGTTCTTTGATCAACGCACATTCCATATCGGCCAAACCAGCCATCAGCTGGAAGTAGATTTTCCCCATTGGTTTCCGAGTATCTAATTCCTCATCTAAACTAACAAGATGCAGTTCATTTTTTTTGAAAAACTCTGTCAACTCTGTCAGCTGACGTGTCGATTTCCCTAAACGATGAAGTTGGCATACAGCAAGTGTATCTCCTGGCTGCATTTCTTGTATCACTGTTTCCAGCAGTTCCTCCATCAATTTTTCTTGATCGTCATAAGCGTGGTGGAAAATCTCCTGACATCCGAATGCAGAGAGTCTGTCGATTTGCTCGGTTAGATTCTGATCATTGATAGTCGTACGAGCATAACCAATAATTTTCATAGTGGTTCCTTTCTAGCAGTGTTTTTTATTGTTCATATATATAATAGTAAAAATGTAGCACATTCTGGCAGAAAATAATAGCGGCCATGTGCGTGTTTTTGCTTCTAAATCAAATTTTTAATGAGAAGAGTGCAGTGTTTTCACGCCAGCTTCACTTCCGACGATCACTGTTGAAACAAGGCTTAGGAATAAACCGTGTTCGACTACGCCGACTAAGCTGTCTAGATAGTGAGCTAGTTTCTCTGGTTCCTCAATGGTTTGAAGGTGCAGGTCAATGATGTAGTGTCCGCTGTCTGTCAAAATAGGGAAACCGTGCTCATCTAAACGTAAGGAAGGATCATAGTTTTTTTCTTTGAAAATCCGAAGCAGCTGCTGCGAACCATAAGGAATTACTTCAACAGGTAAAGGAAATGCGCCAAGTTTTGTAACTAATTTGGATTCGTCAACGATCCAGATAATCTCATTAGAATAAGAAGCAACGATTTTTTCAAAAAGAAGGGCCGCGCCGCCGCCTTTGATACCGTGGAAATCTTCACTGATCTCATCTGCGCCGTCAATCGTCAAGTCAACATGATCAACATCATCGATACTCTTCAATGGTATTTCTAAAGCTTCTGCCTGCTCTTTAGTAGCAGAGGAAGTAGTCACACCGATAATGCTTAAACCTTCTTCTTTGACACGGCGGCCTAGTTCTTCAACCATATAATAGGCCGTAGACCCTGTGCCAAGTCCGACGACCATACCATCTTTGACATATTTCGCCGCTTCGATGCCGGCGTTTTGTTTTAAGTTCATATTTACGCTCCACCTTTTGATTTAAGTTTTCAAAGCTATTTTAGCGGTTCTATCAATAAAAAGATATACTTACTTGCGTGTTTTCTTTGTTTAAAAAAATGTTTTTGGAGAAGTTGACATACGAAAGTAATCATGCTATCCTAACAAAGGTGCTTTATCTACAGGTCTCTCGTATGGAGACGTGCTGACTGTTTATCAAAGCATAATTTGATAAAATGCAGGAAGATTGCATTTATTTTTTATCGCAAAAAAAGAACCACCTGGATGTGTGGAACTAGAAGCGAATCGAGGAAGGAGGAAAACAAGGAATGCCTACAATTAACCAATTAGTACGTAAACCTCGTAAATCAAAGGTGGAAAAATCAAATTCACCAGCATTGAACAAAGGATATAACAGTTTCAAGAAAACTCAAACAAACGTGAACTCTCCTCAAAAACGTGGGGTAGCTACACGTGTGGGAACAATGACACCTAAAAAACCGAACTCAGCTTTGCGTAAATATGCTCGTGTTCGTTTGTCAAACTTGATTGAAGTTACTGCTTATATTCCAGGTATCGGTCATAACTTACAAGAACACAGCGTTGTATTGCTACGCGGTGGACGTGTAAAAGACTTACCAGGGGTACGTTATCATATCGTTCGTGGTGCACTAGATACTGCTGGTGTTAACGATCGTAAACAAAGCCGTTCTAAATACGGTACTAAAAAACCTAAAGCATAAATTTAATCAAATCAATCAAACAAACTGACTTATTTTAATAAGCAGAACTATTTCGGAAGGAGGAGTTACGGATGCCACGTAAAGGTCCTGTTGCAAAACGTGATGTTTTACCAGATCCTATTTATAACTCAAAATTAGTAACTCGCTTGATCAACCGTGTAATGGTTGACGGAAAACGCGGGACTGCATCAAAAATTATCTATAAAGCCTTTGAAATCATCAAAGAATCTACAGGTAATGATCCATTAGAAGTCTTCGAACAAGCAATGAACAACATTATGCCTGTTCTTGAAGTTAAAGCACGTCGTGTTGGGGGTTCTAACTATCAAGTACCAGTTGAAGTTCGCCCAGAACGTCGTATCACTTTAGCTCTACGCTGGTTAGTGAACTATGCTCGCCTACGCGGAGAACATACAATGGAAGAACGTCTAGCGAAAGAAATCATGGATGCAGCCAATAACACTGGTGCTTCTGTTAAAAAACGCGAAGACACACACAAAATGGCAGACGCGAACCGCGCATTTGCTCATTATCGTTGGTAAGATCCTCTCTGCCTGTTGGTTTAAACAACAGCAGAAAGTCAATTTACAATCGATTTAAATAGAGAGAGGAGTAAGAAAATGGCAAGAGAATTTTCGTTAGAAAAAACTCGTAATATTGGTATCATGGCTCACGTTGATGCAGGTAAAACTACAACAACAGAGCGTATCTTGTATTACACTGGTAAAATCCATAAAATTGGTGAAACCCACGAAGGTGCTTCACAAATGGACTGGATGGAACAAGAACAAGAACGTGGTATCACAATTACATCTGCTGCTACTACTGCGCAGTGGAAAGGCTATCGCGTAAATATCATCGACACACCTGGACACGTGGACTTCACAATCGAAGTACAACGTTCTCTACGTGTATTGGATGGTGCGGTAACCGTTCTTGATGCACAATCAGGTGTTGAGCCTCAAACTGAAACAGTTTGGCGCCAAGCAACTGAGTACAAAGTGCCTCGTATCGTATTCTGTAATAAAATGGATAAAATCGGTGCGGACTTCTTATACTCAGTAAACTCATTGCATGATCGCTTGCAAGCAAACGCTCATCCAATCCAATTGCCAATCGGTTCTGAAGATAACTTTACTGGTATCATCGACTTGGTAAAAATGAAAGCTGAAATCTACACAAATGACTTAGGAACAGATATTCAGGAAACTGAAATCCCTGAAGAATATGTAGACCAAGCAAATGAATGGCGTGAAAAATTAGTCGAAGCTGTTGCTGAAACAGACGAAGAACTAATGATGAAATATCTAGATGGCGAAGAAATCACTCAAGAAGAATTAGTTGCTGGTATCCGCCGTGCAACAATCAACGTTGAGTTCTTCCCAGTATTAGCCGGTTCTGCATTCAAGAATAAAGGGGTTCAATTAATGTTGGACGCTGTTCTTGATTACTTGCCTTCACCGCTTGATATTGAAGCTATCAAAGGTATTGATACAAAAACAGACGAAGAAACAACACGTCCAGCTGATGACGAAGCTCCTTTCGCTTCATTAGCGTTTAAAGTAATGACTGACCCATTCGTAGGTCGTTTAACTTTCTTCCGTGTATATTCTGGTGTCCTTGAAAGTGGTTCATACGTATTGAACGCTTCTAAAGGCAAAAAAGAACGTATTGGACGTATCTTGCAAATGCACGCGAATACACGTCAAGAAATTGACAAAGTGTACTCAGGTGATATTGCTGCTGCTGTTGGATTGAAAGATACAACAACAGGGGATACTCTATGTGCGCTAGATGCACCAGTTATTCTTGAGTCAATCGAATTCCCTGACCCAGTTATCCAAGTCGCTGTTGAACCTAAATCAAAAGCTGACCAAGATAAAATGGGTGTCGCTCTACAAAAACTTGCTGAAGAAGATCCATCATTCCGCGTTGAAACAAACGTTGAAACTGGTGAAACAGTTATCTCTGGTATGGGTGAATTGCATTTGGACGTTTTAGTAGACCGTATGAAACGTGAATTCAAAGTTGAAGCAAACGTAGGTGCGCCTCAAGTTTCTTACCGCGAAACATTCCGTGAAGCTACTAAAGCTGAAGGTAAATTCGTACGTCAGTCTGGTGGTAAAGGTCAATACGGTCACGTATGGGTTGAATTTACACCAAACGAAGAAGGTAAAGGATTCGAATTCGAAAACGCAATCGTCGGTGGTGTGGTTCCTCGTGAATACATCCCAGCTGTCGAAAAAGGTTTAGAAGAATCAATGAACAACGGGGTTCTTGCTGGTTACCCATTAGTGGATATCAAAGCAAAACTTTACGATGGTTCATACCATGATGTCGATTCCAATGAAACAGCGTTCCGTGTTGCTGCATCTATGGCTTTAAGAGCTGCTGCAAAACACGCACGTCCTGTAATTTTAGAACCAATGATGAAAGTAACGATCACTGTTCCAGAAGATTACTTAGGTGATATCATGGGACACGTAACAAGCCGACGCGGACGCGTTGAAGGTATGGAAGCACACGGTAACTCACAAATCGTTAATGCGATCGTACCATTGGCTGAAATGTTCGGTTACGCTACAACATTGCGTTCAGCAACTCAAGGACGCGGTACATTTATGATGGTATTTGACCACTATGAAGATGTACCAAAATCTGTCCAAGAGGAAATTATTAAGAAAAACGGCGGCAAAGCTGAATAATTCTTAAAACAATCTAGGTATAATCGAGAGATTTAACGAAGAGGCTGTATTTTTGATACAGTTTCGTGTAAAATAACTATCGATGATATGGGCATACGATACATACTATGTATCGTATACCTATCAGATAAAAAAATCATATTTGTATTATTAGGAGGACATTTTAAAATGGCAAAAGAAAAATTTGACCGTTCTAAACCACACGTTAACATTGGTACAATCGGCCACGTTGACCACGGTAAAACTACATTAACAGCTGCAATCACAACTGTACTATCTAAGAAAAACGGCGGCCAAGCTATGGCTTACGATCAAATCGATGGTGCTCCAGAAGAACGCGAACGCGGAATCACAATCTCAACAGCTCACGTTGAGTACGAAACAGATACACGCCACTACGCTCACGTTGACTGCCCAGGACACGCGGACTACGTTAAAAACATGATCACTGGTGCTGCTCAAATGGACGGAGCTATCTTAGTAGTTTCTGCTGCTGACGGCCCAATGCCTCAAACTCGTGAACACATCTTGCTATCTCGCCAAGTTGGTGTTCCTTACATCGTTGTCTTCTTGAACAAAGTTGACATGGTTGACGATGAAGAATTACTTGAATTAGTTGAAATGGAAGTTCGTGACCTATTAACAGAATACGAATTCCCTGGTGACGATGTTCCTGTAGTTGCTGGTTCTGCTTTGAAAGCATTAGAAGGCGACGCTTCATACGAAGAAAAAATCCTTGAATTGATGGCTGCAGTTGACGAATACATCCCAACTCCAGAACGTGACAACGACAAACCATTCATGATGCCAGTTGAGG
Source organism: Enterococcus sp. DIV0210g (assembly GCF_050559705.1). Lineage (NCBI taxonomy): Bacteria > Bacillati > Bacillota > Bacilli > Lactobacillales > Enterococcaceae > Enterococcus > Enterococcus sp. DIV0210g. The sequence continues at coordinate 57,504 of NZ_CP187903.1, forward strand.
ACGTATTCTCAATCACTGGTCGTGGTACTGTTGCTACAGGACGTGTTGAACGTGGACAAGTTCGTGTTGGTGACGAAATCGAAATCGTTGGTATCGCTGAAGAAACAGCTAAAACAACTGTTACAGGTGTTGAAATGTTCCGTAAATTATTGGATTACGCTGAAGCTGGAGACAACATTGGTGCTTTACTACGTGGTGTTTCTCGTGAAGATATCCAACGTGGACAAGTTTTGTCAAAACCAGGTACAATCACACCTCATACAAAATTCTCTGCTGAAGTATACGTGTTGACAAAAGAAGAAGGTGGACGTCATACTCCATTCTTCACTAACTACCGTCCACAATTCTACTTCCGTACAACTGACGTAACTGGCGTTGTTGAATTACCAGAAGGAACTGAAATGGTTATGCCTGGCGATAACGTAACAATGGAAGTTGAATTGATCCACCCAATCGCTATCGAAAACGGTACTAAATTCTCAATCCGTGAAGGCGGACGTACAGTTGGTGCCGGTGTCGTTACAGAAATCAAAGCTTAATTTTTGATTCGAGCGATCCTTTAAAAGCAACATTGTATTCGGATAATAAAAGGACTGTGGTGTCGCAAGACATCGCGGTCCTTTTTTGTTTTATGAAAAAGAATGAAAACAAGTGATTATTTACCGAAAAAGTTCTTGCTTTATAAACTTATCTATAATATAATTACAAAGGTGCTGTTTACATTGATGAACACACACAGGACGAAAAACTATTTTCGTCGGCTAAGAAACGAGAGGTTGCGACACGCCCGGACGCTTTGCCACGAACGAGCGTGACGGAAATTTTCGTGGAGCTATGTCTACTTTTCAAAATAGGCGAAGGAGGGAACAAGATGGCAAAACAAAAAATTCGTATCCGTTTGAAAGCATATGAACACCGTACATTAGATCAATCAGCGGATAAAATCGTGGAAACTGCAAAAAGAACTGGAGCTAGCGTATCAGGTCCGATTCCGTTACCAACAGAACGCAGCCTTTATACAGTTATTCGTGCGACTCATAAATACAAAGACTCACGCGAACAGTTCGAAATGCGTACACACAAACGTCTAATCGACATTGTGAATCCAACACCAAAAACTGTTGATGCTTTGATGAAGCTAGACTTACCATCTGGTGTAAACATCGAAATCAAACTATAATCAAACTAAAAAAATTAATGGAGGTGTACTCATGACCAAAGGAATCTTAGGGAAAAAAGTGGGAATGACACAAATCTTCACTGAATCTGGTGAATTGATTCCAGTTACTGTTGTAGAAGCTACTCCAAACGTAGTTTTACAAGTGAAAACTGTTGAAACAGACGGCTACGAAGCAATTCAAGTCGGCTACCAAGATATGCGTGAAGTTTTATCAAACAAACCTGCGAAAGGTCATGTTGCAAAAGCAAACACGGCTCCTAAGCGCTTCATTCGTGAATTCAAAAATGTTGAGCTAGGAGAATATGAAGTAGGAAAAGAAGTTACAGTTGATGTTTTCCAAGCAGGAGACATTGTTGATGTAACAGGAACAACGAAAGGTAAAGGATTCCAAGGGGTTATCAAACGTCACGGCCAAAGCCGCGGACCAATGGCTCACGGTTCTCGTTACCATCGTCGTCCTGGGTCAATGGGTCCAGTTGCACCTAACCGTGTATTTAAAAACAAACGTCTTGCTGGCCGTATGGGCGGCGACCGCGTAACGATCCAAAACTTGGAAATCGTACGTGTAGATGCTGAAAGAAACGTAATCTTGATCAAAGGTAACGTTCCTGGAGCTAAAAAATCACTAATCACTATCAAATCAGCTGTGAAAGCTAAATAATAGTAGGAAGAAAGGAGGAACTAAGGAATGCCAAATGTAGCATTATTTAAACAAGATGGTAGCCAAAATGGTGAAATCACTCTTAACGAAGAGATTTTCGGTATCGAACCAAATGAAAGTGTTGTGTATGACGCAATCATCATGCAACGCGCATCATTAAGACAAGGAACACACGCTGTTAAAAACCGTAGTGCTGTTCGTGGCGGTGGCCGCAAACCATGGCGTCAAAAAGGAACAGGTCGTGCACGTCAAGGATCTATCCGTTCACCACAATGGCGCGGAGGTGGCGTAGTCTTCGGACCAACTCCACGTTCTTACAGCTACAAACTTCCTAAAAAAGTTCGTCGTCTAGCAATGAAATCTGTTTTATCAGAAAAAGTTGCTTCAAATAACTTAGTTGCTGTTGAAGGATTAAGCTTCGACGCACCAAAAACAAAAGAATTCAAACAAGTGCTTGCTAACTTGTCTATTGACTCTAAAGTATTGGTAGTACTAGAAAACGGTAATGACTTTGCTGCTTTATCAGCACGCAACTTGCCAAACGTTTCTGTAGTTACTTCTGATAACGTAAGTGTTTTAGATATCGTTTCAAACGTAAAAGTTTTAGCAACGCAAACTGCTCTTACTCAAATTGAGGAGGTGCTTGCATAATGAACTTACTAGACGTAATCAAACGCCCAGTAATCACTGAAAAGTCAATGCTTGCTATGGATGATAAAAAGTACACTTTTGAAGTGGATACTCGCGCAAACAAAACTTTAGTAAAACAAGCGGTAGAAGCTGCTTTTGACGTTAAAGTCAAAAACGTGAACATCGTGAACGTTCGTGCGAAATTCAAACGCATGGGCAAATATGCAGGATATACAAAAAAACGTCGCAAAGCGATCGTTACATTAACTGAAGATTCAAAAGCAATCCAAATTTTCGAAGCTGAATAAGCTATTACTGAAATAACTATTTAAATAGGAGGGAAAAGACGTGGCGATTAAAAAGTACAAACCTACCTCAAACGGTCGTCGTAACATGACAGGTTCTGATTTTGCTGAAATCACAACATCAACACCTGAAAAAACTTTGTTACAACCTTTGAAAAACCATGCCGGTCGTAACAACAACGGTCGCATTACTGTACGTCATCAAGGCGGCGGTCACAAACGCCAATACCGCGTAATCGACTTCAAACGTAACAAAGATAACGTTGTTGCAACTGTTCAAACGATCGAATACGATCCAAACCGTTCAGCTAACATCGCGTTAGTACATTATGAAGATGGGGTTAAAGCTTACATCTTAGCACCAAAAGGACTACAAGTTGGAATGAAACTTGTTTCAGGTCCTGAAGCAGATATCAAAGTAGGGAATGCTCTACCATTAGAAAACATCCCAGTTGGTACTGTGATCCACAACATCGAAATGAAACCTGGTAAAGGCGGACAATTGATTCGTTCAGCTGGAACAAGTGCTCAAGTACTTGGTAAAGAAGGCAAATACGTATTGATCCGTTTGAACTCAGGCGAAGTTCGTATGATCTTAGCTGCATGCCGTGCAACTATCGGTTCAGTTGGTAACGAACAACATGAACTTATCAACATCGGTAAAGCAGGACGTTCTCGCTGGATGCGTAAACGCCCAACTGTACGTGGTAGCGTAATGAACCCTAACGATCACCCACACGGTGGTGGTGAAGGTAAAGCACCAATCGGACGTAAAGCACCAGTATCACCTTGGGGCCAACCAGCTCTTGGCTACAAAACTCGTGATAAAAAAGCTAAATCTGACAAGCTTATCGTTCGTCGTCGTAAAAATAAATAATTTCTTTGACCATGTGTCGCACATTTTGAGAGGAGGTTCACCATGGGTCGTAGTTTAAAGAAAGGACCTTTCGTTGATGAGCATTTGATGAAAAAAGTCGAAGCTCAAGCAGGGGTTGAAAAGAAAAAAGTTATCAAAACTTGGTCTCGTCGTTCGACAATCTTCCCAAGTTTTGTTGGATATACCATCGCAGTTTATGATGGACGTAAACATGTACCAGTTTACATCCAAGAAGACATGGTAGGACACAAATTAGGTGAATTCGCACCAACAAGAACTTATCGTGGACATGCTGCAGACGATAAGAAAACTAAGCGCTAATTTGAGGGGAGGATAAATCCAAATGGCAGAACAAATCACATCAGCTAAAGCAACTGCAAAAACAGTTCGCACTTCACCTCGTAAAGCACGTTTAGTAATCGATCTTATCAGAGGCAAAAGTGTTGCGGATGCAATTTCAATCTTGAAATTCACGCCAAACAAATCTGCTGGAATCATCGAAAAAGTTTTGATGTCCGCAGTTGCGAATGCAGAAAACAATTTTGACTTAGATGTTGAAAACTTAGTAGTATCTGAAGCTTTTGTAAATGAAGGACCAACAATGAAACGTTTCCGTCCACGTGCAAAAGGATCAGCTTCTCCAATCAACAAACGTACAAGTCATATCACAGTAGTCGTATCAGAAAAATAAGGAGGGATAATCAGTGGGTCAAAAAGTACATCCAATTGGAATGCGTGTAGGCATCATCCGTGACTGGGATGCTAAATGGTATGCTGAAAAAGAGTATGCTGAATTCTTACACGAAGATTTAAGAATTCGTAAATTTATCGCAACTAAACTTGCTGATGCTGCTGTATCAACAATTGAAATCGAACGCGCTGCAAATCGTGTAAACATTTCAATTCACACAGCTAAACCAGGTATGGTTATCGGTAAAGGCGGTTCTGAAGTCGAAAACTTAAGAAAAGAACTGAATAAACTTACTGGTAAAAGAATCCACATCAACATCGTGGAAATCAAAAAACCAGATTTAGATGCAAAATTAGTGGGCGAAGGAATTGCACGTCAATTAGAAAACCGTGTTGCTTTCCGTCGTGCACAAAAACAAGCCATCCAACGCACAATGCGTTCAGGCGCTCAAGGAATCAAAACTCAAGTATCTGGTCGTTTGAATGGTGCGGATATCGCTCGTTCAGAAGGATACTCTGAAGGAACTGTTCCTCTTCATACATTACGTGCGGACATTGATTACGCATGGGAAGAAGCAGATACAACATACGGAAAACTAGGAGTTAAAGTGTGGATCTATCGTGGAGAAATTCTTCCAACTAAAAAGAACACTGAGAAAGGAGGGAAATAATCATGTTAGTACCTAAACGTGTAAAACACCGTCGTGAATTCCGCGGAAAAATGCGTGGGGAAGCTAAAGGCGGCAAAGAAGTAGCATTCGGAGAATACGGTTTGCAAGCTGTTGATTCACACTGGATCACTAACCGCCAAATCGAAGCTGCTCGTATCGCAATGACTCGTTACATGAAACGTGGTGGGAAAGTATGGATTAAAATTTTCCCTCACAAATCTTATACTGCCAAAGCTATTGGGGTACGTATGGGTTCTGGTAAAGGGGCACCAGAAGGATGGGTTGCACCAGTAAAACGTGGAAAAATCATGTTTGAAATCGCAGGCGTGTCTGAAGAAGTTGCTCGTGAAGCGTTACGTCTAGCTTCTCACAAATTACCAATGAAAACTAAGATCGTAAAACGTGAGGAAATGGGTGGTGAATCGAATGAAGGTTAAAGAAATCAGAGAATTAACCACTGCCGAAATGCTTGATCAAGAAAAACAATTGAAAGAAGAATTGTTTAATCTTAGATTCCAATTAGCAACAGGTCAATTAGAAAACACTGCACGTATTAAAGAAGTACGTAAATCGATTGCACGCATCAAAACTGTATTGCGTGAACAAGCTAAGTAATAGTGGAAGGAGGCCATTAATCGTATGACTGAAGAAAGAAATCAACGCAAGGTTTACCAAGGTCGCGTGGTTTCAGACAAAATGGATAAAACCATTACGGTCGTTGTTGAAACAAAAAGAAACCATCCTATCTACGGCAAACGCATGAACTATTCTAAGAAATACAAAGCACACGATGAAAACAACACAGCAAAAGTTGGCGATATCGTGAGAATCATGGAAACTCGTCCATTATCAGCTACAAAACGTTTCCGTTTACTAGAAGTAGTCGAAGAAGCAGTTGTTATCTAATAACACGAGATTTTCCTATATAGATTGAATGCAAAATCTGAAAGGAGGATACACAACGTGATCCAAGCAGAAAGTCGTTTAAAAGTCGCTGATAACTCAGGCGCACGTGAAATCTTAACGATCAAAGTCCTTGGCGGATCTGGTCGTAAAACTGCTAACATTGGTGACGTTATCGTTGCTACGGTAAAACAAGCAACGCCAGGTGGGGTTGTCAAAAAAGGTGACGTCGTTAAAGCCGTTATCGTTCGTACAAAATCAGGAGCTCGTCGTACAGACGGTTCATACATTAAATTTGATGAAAATGCTGCAGTGATTATTCGTGATGATAAGAGTCCTCGTGGAACACGTATCTTCGGTCCAGTTGCACGTGAATTGCGTGAAAACAACTTCATGAAGATCGTTTCACTAGCACCAGAAGTTTTATAATCTTGAGTCACTTATCAAAGGAGGTGCGAAACAGTAATGTTTGTTAAAAAAGGCGATAAAGTTAAAGTTATCACTGGTAAAGACAAAAACAAAGAAGGCGTTGTATTAGCAGCGTTCCCTAAAACAAATAAAGTTCTTGTCGAAGGACTGAACATCGTTAAAAAACACCAAAAACCGTCTCAAACTGCTCCTCAAGGTGGAATCGTTGAGGTGGAAGCACCAATTCATGTTTCTAACGTAATGGTGATTGATCCTACTGGTGTAGCTGGACGTGTAGGTTACAAAGTCGTTGACGGCAAGAAAGTCCGTTTTTCTAAAAAAACCGGCGAAGTTTTAGATAAATAATAAGTTTAAGGAAGGAGGGTCTTACTGAATGAACCGCCTAAAAGAAAAATATCTTAAAGAAGTAACTCCATCATTGATGGAAAAATTTGACTATAGCTCTGTTATGCAAACACCTAAAGTTGAAAAAATCGTCATCAACATGGGTGTTGGTGATGCGGTATCAAACGCTAAAAACTTGGACAAAGCAGTTGAAGAATTAACTTTGATCACAGGTCAAAAACCAATGATCACAAAAGCTAAAAAATCAATCGCTGGATTCCGTTTACGTGAAGGAATGCCAATCGGCGCGAAAGTTACATTGCGCGGCGAAAGAATGTATGAATTCTTAGACAAATTGGTAAGTGTTTCTCTACCACGTGTTCGTGACTTCCATGGTGTAAGTAAAAAAGCCTTTGACGGTCGTGGAAACTACACTTTAGGTATTAAAGAACAATTGATCTTCCCAGAAGTTGATTATGATTTAGTAGATAAAGTACGCGGTATGGACATCGTTATTGTTACAACAGCAAACACTGATGAAGAATCACGTGAGTTGTTGACACAATTAGGCATGCCATTCCAAAAATAATTAAAGGAGGCGAACTACGTGGCTAAAAAATCAATGATTGCTAAAAATAAACGCCCTGCAAAATTCTCAACACAAGCATACACACGCTGCGAACGTTGCGGACGTCCACATTCAGTTTATCGTAAATTTCAACTTTGCCGTATTTGCTTCCGCGAACTTGCCTATAAAGGACAAATTCCCGGCGTGAAGAAAGCTAGCTGGTAAAAAAGTAAATTCGCATAAAGGAGGTAAAAGCTCAATGGTCATGACAGATCCAATTGCAGATTTTCTAACTCGTATCCGTAATGCCAATATGGTAAAACATGAGACTTTAGAAGTACCTGCATCAAAAATCAAACGCGATATCGCTGAAATCTTGAAACGTGAAGGTTTTGTTCGCGATGTTGAATATATTGAAGATGACAAACAAGGCGTTATCCGTGTTTTCCTTAAATATGGTAAAAACGGCGAACGTGTTATCACTAACTTAAAACGTATCTCTAAACCAGGTTTGCGTGCATATGTCAAAGCTGACGAAGTGCCAAAAGTATTGAACGGTTTAGGTATCGCAATCATTTCGACTTCTGACGGTGTTATCACTGATAAAGAAGCACGTGAAAAAAACGTTGGTGGCGAAGTAGTCGCTTACGTTTGGTAATCTATTAGAAATATAAGGAGGTGTCTTTAAGTGAGCCGTATTGGAAATAAAATCGTTGTTCTTCCAGAAGGAGTATCTATTACTCAAGATGGAAACAACATTACAGTTAAAGGGCCTAAAGGTGAATTGACTCGTGAGTTCTCTTCTGATATCAAAATGAATATCGAAGGAAACGAAGTAACATTCACTCGTCCAAATGACAGTAAAGAAATGAAAACTATCCATGGAACAACTCGTGCAAACTTCAATAACATGGTTGTTGGTGTCAGCGAAGGTTTCCAAAAAGCACTAGAATTGATCGGGGTTGGGTACCGTGCGCAATTACAAGGAACAAAACTTGTATTGAACGTTGGTTACTCACATCCAGTAGAAATCACACCGCCAGCTGGTGTAACTGTTGAAGTTCCTGCAAACACACAAGTGATTGTTAAAGGCGCAAACAAAGAAGCTGTGGGTGAATTAGCTGCGAATATTCGTGGAGTTCGTCCTCCAGAACCTTATAAAGGCAAAGGTATTCGTTATGTTGGCGAATATGTACGCCGTAAAGAAGGTAAAACTGGTAAATAATAAGAGATGCATTTGGAAAAACGATAGAAGCAGGCAGCAAGAAAAAAGATTCTTATTGAAGATCATCTTTAATAACAATTGTTTATCTCATGTCCAGGCTTCTCTTTTCCGCAACTCGTTCGCTGCTTGAAATAGTAGTACAATAAAATTAAAGAGGTGACAATTGTGATTACAAAACCAGATAAGAACAAAACACGTCAGAAAAGACATCGTCGTGTACGTAACACTATCTCTGGTACTGCTGAGCGCCCACGCTTGAACGTTTTCCGTTCGAATAAAAACATCTACGCGCAAGTAATTGATGACGTAGCGGGTGTGACGCTAGCAAGTGCCTCTACCTTGGATAAAGAAATTTCAGGTGGAACAAAAACCGAAACAGCTCAAGCTGTCGGCAAATTAGTTGCTGAACGCGCAGTTGAAAAAGGTATTAAAGTAGTAGTCTTTGACCGTGGCGGATATCTTTACCACGGACGCGTGCAAGCTTTAGCTGAAGCAGCTCGTGAAAACGGACTAGAATTTTAAGAGAAGGAGGAACACCATTCATGGTTTATATCGATCCAAAACATTTGGAATTAGAAGACCGCGTTGTTGCGATCAACCGTGTAACAAAAGTTGTTAAAGGTGGACGTCGTCTACGTTTTGCTGCTTTAGTTGTTGTCGGTGACAAAAACGGACACGTTGGTTTCGGTACTGGTAAAGCACAAGAAGTACCAGAAGCAATCCGTAAAGCAATCGAAGACGCGAAGAAAAACTTGGTTGAAGTGCCAATGGTTGGTTCAACAATCCCTCACGAAGTAATTGGTGTTTTCAGTGGTGGAAGAATCCTAATGAAACCTGCTGTTGAAGGTTCTGGGGTTGCTGCTGGCGGACCAGTTCGTGCCGTATTGGAATTAGCTGGTGTGGCAGATATCACATCTAAATCATTAGGCTCAAATACACCAATCAACGTTGTTCGCGCAACTGTTGAAGGTTTGAAACAATTGAAACGTGCTGAAGAAGTTGCAGAACTTCGCGGCAAATCAGTTGAAGAATTAATCGGATAAGGAGGACAACAATAATGGCTGAATTAAAAATTACTTTAAAACGCAGTGTTATCGGACGTCCTCAAAACCAACGCGATACAGTTAAAGCGTTAGGTCTTAAAAAAATGAACAGCACAGTTATCAAGCCTGCAAATGATGCAATCAAAGGCATGGTCAACACTGTTTCTCACCTAGTGGACGTTGAAGAAATCTAAAAAAGCTAAATCTAGATTTTATTAAGGAGGTGCCAAACCTATGAAACTTCATGAATTACAACCTGCTGAAGGTTCACGCCAAGTACGTAACCGTGTTGGTCGTGGTACTTCATCTGGTAACGGAAAAACTGCCGGACGTGGTCAAAAAGGACAAAAAGCTCGTTCAGGCGGTGGTGTGCGTTTAGGATTTGAAGGTGGACAAACACCTTTGTTCCGTCGTTTACCAAAACGCGGATTTACTAACGTTAACCGTAAAGAATATGCAGTAGTTAATTTAGACGTATTGAATCGTTTTGAAGACGGAACAGAAGTAACTCCTGTTGTGTTGATCGAAGCTGGAATCGTGAAAAACGAAAAAGCTGGAATCAAAGTCTTAGCAAACGGTGAATTGACTAAAAAATTAACTGTTAAAGCAGCTAAATTCTCGAAAGCAGCCCAAGAAGCTATTGAAGCTGCTGGTGGATCAATCGAGGTGATTTAATGTTTAAACTATTAAAAGATGCTTTTAAAGTCAAAGACATTAGATCCAAAATCCTTTTTACTGTTTTTGTGTTATTAGTGTTTCGTCTTGGTGCCCACATTACGGTGCCAGGCGTAAACGCCAGCACATTGCAAAACCTTACTTCTTTGCCATTTTTCAACATGTTGAATCTGGTCAGCGGTAGTGCAATGCAAAACTTCTCCATTTTCTCAATGGGGGTTTCGCCTTACATCACTGCTTCAATCGTTATTCAATTGCTGCAAATGGACATTGTTCCTAAATTCGTAGAATGGTCGAAACAAGGGGAAGTAGGACGTAAGAAATTAAACCAAGCAACCCGCTATTTGACATTAGTTTTAGCTTTTGTCCAATCAGTTGGGATCACTGCTGGATTTAACCAATACGCTCAATTAGGTTTTGTAACTAACCCAAATGTAACTACATATGTAACAATCGGTTTGATTTTGACCGCTGGAACGATGTTTGTTACTTGGCTTGGTGAACAAATCACAGAAAAAGGAATCGGTAACGGTGTATCAATGATCATTTTTGCTGGGATCATCTCACGATTACCTGAAAGTATCAAAGAACTTTACGAAGATTACTTTGTAAATATCGATCCTTCAGACATTTGGAAATCTGCACTTTTTGTGTTAGGTTTACTGATCGCAGTATTGGTTATTATTACATTCGTCACATTTTTCCAACAAGCTGAACGTAAGATTCCAATCCAATACACGAAGCGCGTAGCAGGAGCACCAACAAGCAGTTATCTGCCGTTGAAAGTCAATGCTGCTGGGGTTATCCCAGTTATCTTTGCCAGCTCATTCATTGCTACACCAAATGCTGTTTTACAAGCATTGAGCGGAAGATTTGGTGCGGAAAGCTGGTATAAAGTGATGATGGAGATCTTTAACTATAATACGGTGCCTGGTGCAACGATTTATACGGTATTGATCGTCGCATTTACTTTCTTCTATGCTTTTGTTCAAGTAAACCCTGAGAAATTAGCGGAAAACTTGCAAAAACAAGGAAGCTATATACCAAGTGTGCGTCCTGGTAAAGGAACTGAAGAGTATGTTTCAAGTCTATTGATGCGATTAAGTACAGTTGGTGCGATTTTCTTAGGATTAGTCGCATTACTTCCAATCATTGCTCAAATGTTGTGGAATCTTCCACAATCAATCGGCCTTGGCGGAACAAGTTTGCTGATCGTTATCGGTGTAGCGCTAGAAACAGCGAAACAGTTAGAAGGCTTAATGCTGAAACGCAAATACGTAGGCTTTATTGATTAAACGTAAGAAAGTGAGGCTGGGACAATAAGTCGATTCAGCAACTCCTAGCGAGTGTATCACTTTTGTCACAACCTCCCGTTCTCACATCTTATTAGGAGGGAAAAAAATGAACCTCATTTTAATGGGGCTCCCAGGTGCGGGAAAAGGAACCCAAGCAGAAAAAATCATTGACGCTTACGGTATTCCTCACATCTCAACAGGAGACATGTTTCGTGCAGCAATGCAAAACCAAACAGCTCTTGGCTTGGAAGCAAAGTCTTATATCGATAAAGGTGAGTTAGTTCCCGACGAAGTAACGAACGGGATCGTCAAAGAGCGCCTAGCAGAATCTGATACGGAGAAAGGTTTCTTATTAGACGGCTTTCCTCGTACATTAGAACAAGCAGAAGCTCTGGATCAAATGCTTAAAGAATTAAATAAAACAATTGATGCTGTCATCGATATCCATGTTGGAGAAGAAGTATTGGTTGAGCGTTTAGCTGGCCGATTCATCTGCAAAAACTGCGGGGCAACATACCACAAGATCTTCAACCCAACAAAAGTTGAAGAAACATGTGATCGCTGTGGCGGACATGAATTCTATCAAAGAGAAGATGATAAACCTGAGACGGTTCGTAATCGTTTAGCTATCAATATCAAAAACAGTGAACCAATCTTAGCTTATTATCAAGAAAAAGGTTTATTGCATACTATCGATGGTGATCGTGAAATCGATGCTGTATTTACTGATGTACAAAAGATCATTGAAAAATAGCATGATTGCCCGTAACCGACTTGCATAATGCAGTGACACTTGTCAAGTTCGATAAACTATGATAGAATATGACAGTCCGACTTCTGGAGAATCTCTCTAGATTATCCATTTTTCAGAATTTTGAGGTGGGAACTGCAGTTTCCGCCATTTTATCGTGTGAAAATGCGAAACAAGTACAAGGAGGTACTGTGCGTGGCAAAAGAAGATATGATTGAAGTCGAAGGTACAGTCGTCGAAACTTTGCCGAATGCAATGTTTAAAGTTGAATTAGAAAACGGACACCAAGTTCTTGCCACTGTTTCCGGTAAAATTCGTATGTATTATATCCGTATCTTACCTGGCGACAAAGTAACGGTTGAGTTATCTCCGTATGATTTGAGCCGTGGCCGTATCACTTATCGCTTTAAATAATTGTACTCCGTCAAACTACAGGAGGTATTATCATGAAAGTAAGACCATCAGTAAAACCAATGTGTGAACATTGTAAAGTAATTCGTCGTAAAGGACGCGTTATGGTGATTTGTTCTGCAAATCCAAAACATAAACAACGTCAAGGATAATTGGAGGTGTAACAAATATGGCTCGTATTGCAGGAGTAGATATTCCTCGTGATAAACGTGTAGTAGTTTCACTTACTTATATCTATGGTATTGGTAACACTACTGCTAAAAAAATCTTGGCTGACGCTGGTGTTTCAGAAGATGTTCGTGTACGTGACTTAACAAACGAACAAACTGATGCTATCCGTGCGGAAGTTGATAAATTAAAAGTTGAAGGTGACCTTCGTCGTGAAGTGAACTTGAACATCAAACGTTTGATGGAAATCGGTTCATACCGTGGAATCCGTCATCGTCGTGGATTACCAGTTCGTGGACAAAACACGAAAAATAATGCACGTACTCGTAAAGGCCCAGCTCGCGCTATCGCTGGCAAGAAAAAATAATTCTTAAGTGAAGGAGGTTAAAACTTCATGGCAGCAAAAAAAGTGAATCGTAAACGCCGTGTGAAAAAGAATATAGAAGCAGGGATTGCACATATCCATTCTACATTCAACAACACTATCATCATGATCACTGATACTCACGGAAATGCATTAGCGTGGTCATCAGCTGGTTCGTTAGGTTTTAAAGGAAGCAAAAAATCAACTCCTTTTGCCGCTCAAATGGCAGCAGAAACTGCTACTAAAGCAGCAATGGAACACGGACTAAAAACTGTCGAAGTAACAGTTAAAGGACCTGGTTCTGGACGTGAAGCAGCAATTCGTTCATTACAATCAACAGGTTTAGAAGTGACTGCAATTCGTGACGTGACTCCAGTTCCTCATAATGGTGCCCGCCCTCCAAAACGCCGTCGTGTTTAATGAGTGCCGCTCATTTTGAGTTCTACTAGAAACGTCATTGAACAAGACACTTTTCGTTTTGAAAGGGGTAAAGATAAGAATGATTGAGTTCGAAAAACCAAGAATCGCAAAAATTGATGAAGAAAAAGATTATGGCAAGTTCATCGTTGAACCTCTTGAAAGAGGGTATGGGACTACTTTAGGAAATTCCCTACGTCGTATTTTGTTATCTTCTTTGCCAGGTGCTGCCATCACTAATATTCAAATCGATGGTGTACTGCATGAATTCTCTACTGTTAAAGGTGTTAGAGAAGACGTCACTCAAATCATCTTGAACATTAAAGGCTTAGCGCTAAAAATGTATGGCCAAGAAGAAAAAACCCTTGAAATCGATATTACCGGACCTGCTACAGTAACTGCTGGCGATATTATCGTTGATAGTGATGTAGAGATTCTTAATAAAGATATGTACATCTGCAGTGTCTCAGATGGAGCTACGTTCCACGCTCGCTTAACAGTGAAACCTGGTCGTGGTTATGTTCAAGCAGATGAAAACAAAAAAGAAGATATGCCAATCGGTGTACTTCCTGTCGATTCTATCTACACACCCGTTCGTCGTGTAAACTACCAAGTAGAAAATACACGTGTCGGACACCGTGAAGATTTTGACAAATTAACGATGGAGATTTGGACAGATGGTTCAATCGAACCGCTTGAAGCAATGAGTCTATCTGCAAAAATCATGACTGAACATTTAGATATTTTTGTGAATCTGACAGATGAAGCGAAAAATGCTGAAATCATGGTAGAAAAAGAAGAAACACAAAAAGAAAAAATGCTGGAAATGACAATTGAAGAATTAGATTTATCTGTTCGCTCTTACAATTGTTTGAAACGTGCAGGAATCAATACTGTACAAGAACTTACGAATAAATCTGAACCAGAAATGATCAAAGTCCGCAACTTGGGACGTAAATCATTAGAAGAAGTGAAAGCAAAACTTCACGATTTAGGTTTAGGTTTGCGTAAAGAAGATTAAAACCTTTTACGAAGGAGGGAAACCAACGTGAGTTATCGTAAACTAGGACGCACATCTAGCCAACGTAAAGCGATGTTGCGTGATTTAACAACTGATTTATTAATCAACGAACGTATCGTAACAACTGAAGCACGTGCGAAAGAAGTTCGCTCAACTGCTGAAAAAATGATCACTCTAGGCAAACGCGGAGATTTGCATGCTCGTCGTCAAGCAGCAGCTTTTGTACGTAACGAAGTAGCAAGTGTTCGTGAAGAAAACGAAGAGATCATCATTGAATCAGCTTTGCAAAAGTTATTTAACGATATTGCACCACGTTACACAGAACGTCAAGGTGGATACACTCGTATCTTGAAAACAGAACCAAGACGCGGTGACGGTGCACCAATGGTAATCTTAGAACTTGTCTAAAATCACACTAATAACATCACTTTATAGATGATTCTTTTAGAGTGTTATGATGTTGGAAGCTTGCTTCCGAGTCTAGCTCAGCGCTGCTCCCCAGTTTTTAAACTGGGGAGTAAGCACTCATCATAAAGTGTTTTTTTATACCTTCAAAAAGATGTCAAGACACTCTTTGAAGATATAAAAAAGTACTTTGACAAAGTGAAGAAATAATTGAAAAGTTTATTTTTTTTTGTTAGTGTTAGAAAGAACTTTAAGATGAAAAGGAGCAGTCATGGAGCCGATTATTGAATTAAAGAATATTAATTATAAATACCAGCCTGATGATCTTCGTCCTGCGTTGAACGATGTTTCCTTTACGATTGGCCGCGGCGAATGGATCGCGATAATTGGACATAATGGTTCTGGAAAATCTACTTTAGCAAAAACGATCAATGGTCTGATTTTACCAGAATCTGGTTCAGTAAAAATCGGCGCGCTTGATTTGAAAGAAGACACGATCTGGACAATCAGAAAAATGGTTGGAATGGTCTTTCAAAACCCAGACAATCAGTTTGTGGGTTCAACAGTTGAAGACGATGTAGCTTTTGGACTTGAAAACCAAGGAATCCCTCGTGAAGAAATGCTTGTGCGCGTAAAAGATGCTTTGGAGAAAGTTCGGATGTCTGAATTTTCAACACGTGAACCTGCACGTTTATCAGGCGGACAAAAACAAAGAGTCGCAATTGCCGGTGTTGTTGCTTTGCGTCCAGATATCATCATTTTGGATGAAGCAACCAGCATGTTAGATCCTGAAGGGCGCGCAGAAGTGATTGCGACGATCCAACAAATCAAAGAAGAAAGTAATTTGACTGTTATCTCGATCACGCACGATATTGACGAAGCAGCCAATGCAAACCGTATCCTGGTGATGAAACAAGGCGAACTTGTGGAAGAGGGAACACCAAAAGAAATCTTTTCTGCTGGTCCTAAACTCATTGAACTTGGGTTAGACCTTCCTTTCCCAGAAAAACTAAAAAGCGCATTGAAACAGCGCGGCATCGCCGTTCCCGACGAGTATATGACAGAAGAAAGGATGGTGGACTGGTTATGGACATCTATTTTGAAAAAGTAGACTATACGTATCAACCCAATACACCATTCGAGCAACGTGCTTTATTCGACATTAATTTATCGATCAAAGAAGGAAGCTATACAGCATTAGTTGGTCACACAGGAAGCGGAAAATCGACGTTGCTTCAGCATTTGAATGCTTTGGTCAAACCAACAGCTGGTACTGTAACAATCGGTGATCGAGTAATTACATCAGAAACAGACAACAAAAACTTGAAACCCATCCGCAAAAAAGTCGGTATCGTTTTCCAATTCCCAGAAGCACAGCTGTTTGAAGAAACAGTAGCAAAAGATATCGCTTTTGGACCGAAAAATTTCGGCGTCAGCGAAGAAGAAGCAAGAGAATTGGCAAAAGAAACCCTTCTTCAAGTTGGTTTGGATGAAAGCTATCTTGAACGCTCACCATTCGAGCTCTCTGGGGGACAGATGAGACGTGTGGCTATTGCTGGGGTATTGGCGATGAAACCGGAAGTCTTGGTCTTAGACGAGCCTACAGCGGGATTAGATCCCCAAGGCAGAAAAGAAATGATGGAAATGTTTTGGGCGCTTCATCAACAAAAAAACATGACGATCGTTCTAGTAACCCACTTGATGGACGATGTAGCAAATTATGCGGACTACGTTTATGTACTAGAAAAAGGCAAGATTGCTAAAAGCGGGAGTCCAAAAGATGTTTTCCAAAGCTTAGAATGGCTGAAAGAAAAACAACTAGGGGTACCTGCAGCAGCAGAATTCGCAGAACAATTGATCCAAAAAGGCATGGCTATTCCTGAACTGCCTCTGACAGTTGACGAATTAGCGGATAAAATCTTGTCATTATCTGGAGGTCATGCAGATGATGAATAAATTGATTTTCGGCCGCTATATGCCAGGGGA
The DNA here is from genome assembly GCF_050559705.1 of Enterococcus sp. DIV0210g. Lineage (NCBI taxonomy): Bacteria > Bacillati > Bacillota > Bacilli > Lactobacillales > Enterococcaceae > Enterococcus > Enterococcus sp. DIV0210g. The sequence continues at coordinate 74,503 of NZ_CP187903.1, forward strand.
TTCAGTCGTTCATCGTATGGACCCTCGTGCAAAGCTGCTTGCTAGTTTTTATTTTATCGGAATTATCTTTTTAGCTAACAATTGGCAAACCTATGCTCTTTTAGGCGTCTTGACTTTAGGAGCAGTTTTCTTGTCTAAAGTTGATATAAAATTTTTCATTCGCGGCATTCGACCATTGATTTGGCTGATCTTGTTTACAGTAGCACTTCAAGTGTTGTTTACACAGGGCGGCGAAACGTACTGGAGCTGGGGAATCTTTAACATCACAGAATTCGGTGTATTAAATGGGATCTTTATTTTCTGCCGATTCGTCTTGATTATTTTTATGTCTACACTTTTGACATTGACGACTCCTCCATTAGAATTATCTGATGCCATCGAATATCTTTTGCGCCCATTAGCTGTTTTCCGTTTCCCAGTCCATGAAATCTCATTGATGCTTTCTATCGCATTGCGTTTCGTTCCAACATTGATGGATGAAACAGAGAAGATCATGAATGCGCAGCGGGCAAGAGGGGTGGATTTTGGTGAAGGAAGTCTGATCCAAAAAATGAAAGCAGTGATTCCATTGCTGATCCCATTATTTGTCAGCAGCTTCAATCGTGCAGAAGATCTTGCTACTGCTATGGAAGCAAGAGGCTATCAAGGCGGAGATGGAAGAACAAAATATCGGGTCTTGCATTGGCATATGAGAGACACAATGGTTCTAGTAGTGTTTGCTGTGCTGACTGGATTATTGATCTTTTTAAGAAGTTGATAAGGCATCATGCTTTAATCAAACATATCAAAGCTATGTAAACAAAAGGCGTAGTTGAATCGGTTTCCCAATCTTTGCTGGCGAAGCAGGTTCATCTATAGCCTTTTTTATTCGGTATAAAAAGGAAAGAGGAAGAAAATGACACGTTACAAAGCAATCATTGCTTATGATGGTACACAATTCAACGGATTTCAAAAACAGCCAAATGGCAGAACAGTCCAAGAAGAGCTTGAAAAAACATTGATGAAAATGGCAAATGGCAAGCCAATCACTGTTTTTGGATCAGGACGAACAGATGCGGGGGTTCATGCAGAAGGACAAGTGATCCATTTCGATTATCCGGAAGAGCGACCGTTGGAAAGAATGCGGTTTGCTTTAGACACGCAATCTCCTGAAGATATTGCAGTGAAACAAGTAGAAATCGTACCAGAAACTTTTCATGCTCGGTATATGGTAAAAGAAAAAACTTATCGCTTCCGTGTTGATATCGGCAAACCAAGAAGTCCTTTCCGCCGACATTACGCAAGCTATTTTCCTTATCCCTTAGATTTAGCAAAAATCGAGCGCGCATTACCAGACTTGTTAGGGGAGCATGACTTTACCTCTTTTTGTGCGTCTGGCAGTTCGATCGAAGACAAGGTACGGACGATTTACGAAGCAAAAATGGAAGTAAATGAAGCAGGAGATGAGTTGGTATTTACCTTTAGAGGAAATGGATTTCTGTACAAAATGATCCGAATCCTAGTAGGGACATTGCTCAAAATCGGCAATGGCCGTTTGCCAGAAGACAGTATTCCTAAAATCATTGCCGCAAAAGACCGTAATCTAGCAGGTCCTACAGCGCACCCAGAAGGTTTATATCTTTATAAAGTAAGTTATGAGGCTGATTTAGAAGAGCAATAAACTTTCTATTTTACAGTATTTTTCAAAACGTTCTCGAATCTTCGGGGACGTTTTTTATTTTTTAAGAAAAACTAGAAACAGAAAATGATTTTTTTTAAGCTACAATATAAGGCAATAAACGGAAAGGAGAACAGGAAAATGGTCGAAACACAAAAAGCAGAAAAGAATCCAGCATTGATTCTTGCATTAAAGGACTTAAAAATGCTGCATGAAAAAAGTGAAAAAAATCTTCTTACAGGTGGCGAAATTATTAGGATAAAAGATGATTACAAGTCAATCAATGAATTTATCAATGAAATAGAAAAGAAGCACAGAGAATTAACTCATGACGGCATCAGCGATAGTAAAACACTGAAAGATTTAAACATCACTCTCCAGATTATAGATCAGTATGTTGTCCCAAATAGACGTTCAAATGAAGCTCAAGTTAAGCCTTTACCTATTGTTTCCAATTCTCTTAAAGTATTAAAAGACAGGAAAAAAGAATTAAATACGTATTTGAAAAAAAACAAAAAAAATAGACATGAAGTTACATTTGCTAAAAGCGTACATGAGTTGATTGAAATTCGAAAGGAAATAAAAATAAAAGAAGAATCAAGAAATGAGGTCAAGCAAACGATAGGAATTGAGCCTGAAAAATTCTATAGAAAATATAATCTAAGTTTATTAGAAAAACAGGAAAAAAAACATTTACAAGAAAAAATCAAGAATAATTCTCGTGAACTTATGAATAAAGATACTATTTCTCTAGCAGAAATAAACGCCTTTCATAATGATTTATGTAGTTATATTGACAAGTCTAAGTTAAACTCTCAGAAAAGTTTTTATGATATGCGTACTAGCAAAACAGCAGCAAAAAATGGAATCCATGTTATTAATGTTGATCGGAAGAAAGAGATTGATACGTTATCTGCGGATCTAGCATACTTAACAGATAAAGAATTACAAAAAAGAAAAGCAAAATTGAATAGTTTTCTGAAAAACAATTCAAATGACGTAAAAAATAGCGACTTTAATAATACACTAAATGAAATAGCTGTTTACAAAGAAGAATTTGAAATCCGAAAGTGTTTAGCACAACTAGATAAAATTGCAGGAACCGATGTGAAAAAAATCTATAGTAAAAGCAATGCTGTCTCTGGTACAGGAGTCAATAATTACCGTTCAAAATGGAATGAACTACGAGACAAATTCCGTGCGGCAGATTCCCCGCATACATTAAAACACAGCAACATAACAAAAGAAGAGAATGTTGAACAGAGAACATTAACAGTTGATTCGAATCGGGAATCAGATCCTAATTATGAAGCTGTAGTATCACGAAAAGCCCCATCAATACCTGCTATCCCGCAGTCAAATGCCAGTATGTCTAATGATGTTATTGATTCGCCTTACATCCCGGTGCCACCGCCTCTGCCAGGCGAGAAATCTAGTATGTCAAAAAGTGTACCAGAATATATAGAAAGAAGAACCCCTGTTATTGAATCAGACTATGCAGAAGTATCAAAAGTTGTCAGTGAAAAACAACATACAGAAAAAACAGAAACCATTAAGGCAGAACCTATATATGCAGAAATAAATGTGGCTAACAAGAAAGAGAATCGAATACACGCAGCAAAAAACCAAGCTGTTCTGAGAAATACAAACTTGGAAACTGTAAATACAGGATTCAATATGGATGAGCTGAGGAACGTATTAGTCGCAAGACGACTAAAAATGCAAGCGGAAGAAAACAAACACGACCAGTTGATACAAACCCCTGAAACCAGAGAGTACATTTCTTGCAAAAAAAAATCAGGTCTTGCTTGCAAATTACGACAAAGTTCCTAAAAGAGCAGTATCCATTACAAATATGAATAAAGAAACACAACAATCAATAGACACAGCAAAGAAACAAGCAGAGAGAAAATCAAAAAAACAAAAAACACTGCGAGAAAATAAAAAATATAAAACTATTAGAATGGAAAAAGAAATCTGGGTATAGTGAAAGTGAACGTAAAACATTTAAAAAACTAATTAAAGCTAATCAACGAACGTTTTCAAACTACTGAGAACGTTCTTTTCTATTTTTAGAAAAAGGTGAAAAGAGAACAGAAAAAAAGGCGAGTTTTTTCCTTTATACTGTAGCTAAATAGATAGGAGGGGATTGGATGGATAAATTTTTACTAGAAAGAACGAAAAAAAATATAGAAATGCTGAAAAATAAATATGCGGTTGCATACACAACAAAAGATAACATTACCGATATTATGGCTATGTATGATAACAGCGTCAATGAAATGAAGAAGGATATCATCATCAATGGTACTGCTAATAAATGGATAGATGGAGTAGCAACTGCAGAAGCAAAGATACGTATCTATAAAGCCAATGAAAGCAGAGTATATGGGTATCCAATCGATAAGATAGACGAGTTATTGAAAATTCCTGAAATTAAGAATAAAAATCGAGAATTTTTTTCCGCTTTAAAAGCGGAAAAGGCTATAAAAAATTATTTTGAAAATTCAGGAATCAGTTTTGATGAATTTGAGGAAAAATTTTCCAAGATAAACAAAATGTTTGCCGAGAGGGAATATTATGCAGCAGAACAAAAACAAATGGATAATTTAAAAGAACCTGCAAAATTTGACCCTAAAAAAGAAATTCGCGAGATGTACAAACAACTAAATAAAAAAGATGAACTAACGGAAAAGATGAAAGAACTGAAAAAAGAACAGATAAAAAGTGAACTAGTTAAATACTTCACTGAACAAACAAAAAAACAGCAGAGTTTTTATGATGTATCAGGTAGCAAGACTTTCACAAAATTGGGTATAACCAATATGGTTGATATTTTTAAGGAAAATCCTAAAAAAATAGCAGTAAATTTGGAAAACATAAAAACGTCAGTATTGGAAGATACGAAAAAGTTAATAAAAAGTGAATTAAAGCAAGGACTAAAAAAAGAGAGAAGATCAAATGAAAATTCACAACAAAGTCGATTTATATCAAGTGTAGAACCAAGAAAAAGAAATAAATTAAAAGAATTAACATTTCTGAATGAGGAACTAAGAGTGCGTGAAGAACTAAAAAAAGCAGAAAAACATTTTGGTATCAAGTTGAGTAAAATTTTTGGAGAAGAGACAGCACAGGTAAAAAAAGAGTTCCACAATCTTTTACGCCCAGAAGACTCACTAGTAACAGCCGTCAAAATAGTACAACAAACTTTTTCAAGTACTTACAACCGTAATCCAGAAAAAACAAACGTTGTTCAGCAGAGTTTATCATCACAAATCGAAACTGCGTCTATCAATAGTAAAAAAAGTAACCCAGAAAAGACGGTTGTGAACCCAGAACCAGAAAAGAAACTGCAAGCCACCGTCACTAAAAAGGTTATTCAAAGACAAGATGGTTTGGCAGAAATGGATAAAAACGCAACCCGCATGAAAGGCAACGCCCAAGCATTCTCAGAAACAGTTAAACAGCTTCCGAAATCGCAAGCTTCAACTCCCAAGAAAAAAAGCAAAGGTATAAACTTTCCACGATTCCCACAATCAAATTGGAACAAATGGATGAACGGACTGCCTGTATTCCGAAATTTCATTAAACCAATGGCACAAACAACCAAAGTGCAGGAACAAAACCAAGAAGCTGCACTTCCACGTGGTTTTAATCAAACAAGGACATCTAGTATACAACGTTCGAATAGCCAAAATGCAAACTTTCAAAAAAGGCAGCCGGCAACTGTCAGCAGAGACAGACATTAAAAACCCAGCACAGCAGGATTCCTGCTGTACTGGTCTTTTCAATCGTTAAAGAGGATCAACTATGTTTATAGCGTCGCTCTCTTTTTTTAGCTGGACGCGGATTATCTTTATTTAAATACCAGACATATAAAACAAACAGAGCGATGCAGAGAACGAACAAGATAGCACCTATGATAAAGCCTTGCGGAAGATAACTGAACGTGATTTTGTGTTCGCCCGCCGGAAGTTTGACCATCAAGAAGGCGTTTTGGAAACTTTCGATTTCCGCTTTTTTCCCGTCGACTTTCACTTGCCAGCCTTTATCATAAGGGATCGTTGTGACAAGCATAGAATCTTGGGCAACAGTTGCAGTTCCAGATGCTTTTCGCCCGCTGACGTCCATTTTTACGCCATTTTTGTTGATTTGATTCATTGCTGCTTGGTAAGCTACGACATCTAAACCAACCACTTGCGGATTCATGAAGCTGACTTCTGGTGTCCCATAGAAGCTTGCAGTGAATGTTACTGTTGTATCTTGAGAATAATAACCAAGATCATAATATTGACCAGAAATACCGATTTGTGATTTGCGTTGAGAGCCGTTGACAGTAATTGTTGCGGTAGAGCTTTCTAATTGCGCAAAATTCGTTGGGAATAAGCTTAGATAAGCTTGTGTATTCGCAGGAACGTGTACTTCCCAAGTGACGTCTTTCGGCTGATTTGGTTCAACTTCACCGTAAGTCACGGTTGATCCGTTATTTGTGATCTTTGTATTTACCTGATTTTTAAACGTTGGTTCATAAAAAGTAAAGAATTGCTGATTTAATCCTGAAAGACCATTGATCAAGTTTGTTTGACTTGTCAGGTTATCTGTCAGCGGCTGTTCAATATCATTGATCGAAAGCGGAGCAGTAAATGCGAGCGGCAAAGCATTTCTATTTTTGTAAAGAGTATAGTCGCCGCTTTGTGCAAGTTGTTGGAACCCATATTTGCTGAATCCATCTTTTGCAATGTTATATTTGATACCAGTAAAACTATCCATCAATAAAGTATTATTGGCATAGCGGATGTTTAGATTGGTTCCTCTTGAACGGAAACCTAAACGATCAAGATACGAAGATGAATTTCGATTTCGGATGGAAGAAAACATGCTGATTCCGCTGTAGCCGTAATTAAATGAATCATTGGAAGAAACAGAGTCAAGATTTTCTAAACGAGAGAATTGATCAGAATCTTTCTTCGACTCGTCGACCAATTTTTTGATATCGGGATAAGGATCAGTGAACAAGCTTCGTGAAGCATAGTTCCAATCATCCAAAATACCGTGGATCATACTATTTGTATTGACAATTGCTTCTGAAGACATCAATAACAACAACAAAATACTTAATTTTTTCATCGAAATGCTGTGGAATTGGAAGATTCCTACGGCAAAAAGATACAAAACAAGGAAAATAAGTGTCAGGATAAAGGAAGTCATCGTTACATAAGTATAGCTTTCAGCTGGTTTGACGCCCCAAGCAATCGCAAAAATTGCTGCTAGGACAATAACGATACCTGAAAACAAACCTTTGTCTTCTTCTGTTAATTTTTCCCAGCCATAACCTGCTAGAAGTAAAACTAAGAAAGAAAACAGATAAGCATAACGGAATAAAAACATATTCGGAGCGTGCATCCCGTGCCAGAATAAATTCAAAGGAACAAGATAGAAGCTGGCAATCAAGAGAGCAAACAAGCTTCCAAATAGTAATTTATTGATCAAAGGCACTTTTTTTACAGCAAAGTAAAACAAACACAGAACTAACGGAAACAATCCAGCATAGATAAATGGGATCGAACCATATTTCGTCGTATCATAAACACCGATCATATTTTTCATGACGATGTCCCAAAAAGCCGTTGCCTCTGTTTTTAACGTAGTGATTTGACTCAGTGCCTCACCATTTGACCGTAAATCTAATATGGCGGGTAAAATAATGATCATCGATGCTCCGCCGGCTAATAAAGAAGTAATCCCGTACGGCAAGATCGATTTTTTGTAGACACTCCATTTTGTGAAAAGACGTGCCAAGAAATATAAGAAAGAAAAGACACCCACCATGAAACCCATATAAAAACTTGACAAGAATAACAGTAAGTAGCTTACAAATAGAAGGGTAGGGCGTTTTTGATCCATAACAAGATGGATGCCCAAAATCACTAAAGGCAGATAGACAAAAGCGTCAAGCCACATAATGATTGCCGAGTGTGCTGTTACAAAAGAAGTCAGAGCGTAACTCACGCTCAAAGCTACATGCCCCCATCTAGGAATCTTAAATGTGTGTCGAGCAAGGAACCAAAAGGACAGACCGGCGAATCCTACTTTGATCAATGTCAAAAAGTACAGAGCATCCGGCATCAGCTGGTTCGGGAAGAACAAGACAAGCGGTGTAAAAATACCGCCGAGATAATAGGAAATCAGCGAAAGGTAATTCAGCCCCATCGATGCGTTCCAAGTATAGAAAATACTTTGTTTCCCTGTCAGCATGTTTCGAAAACTAGCGTGAAAATTTGAAAATTGCGAGAATGCATCACTTGCTAAGACGCTGCGATCGCTGCCAGGATAAATGCCGATACTTAAATAGACAGCAGCAAGTATAAGAAAAGGAATAAAGAAGCTAGCAAGTAGAAATATGCCGTTTTCTTTAAAATAATTTTTGATTATTTTTGTCATCTATACGTCACCAAATTTCTAAGAATGTTAATCATAGTGTATCACATACGCGCATAACACTAAAAAGAAGAGCTGTTTTTTCACAAAAATTTCTAAAATAAATAATAAATAACATGTGTAAGTTTAAACTTGTTGAGTAATATTTTTTTCTGGAAAATAAAATAAAAGGGATACAATGTCGCCAAAAAGCCTTTTTTTAGTATTGACTATCGTGCGAAAACGCGCTATATTTATAGTATAAAAAAACATATAATCATTCGTTGGGGAAGCAACGGCACATATAAAAGACAAAGAGACCGCAACATTTCGAAATGTTGCGGTCTCTTTTTTATCGAAAATCTCTATTTTGGGAGATTTTCAGCGAAAAACCGGCAAGTTTTCAAAACTTGCCGGCAAGGAAATAAAAAAACCGTTCAATAAGTGAACGGTCCAGATGTTTTCTATTAAAAATTAAACACGCTCAACTTTACCTGATTTCAAAGCACGAGTTGACACCCAAACTTTTTTAGGTTTTCCGTCGATAAGAACGCGAACTTTTTGCAAGTTAGGTTTAACCGTACGTTTTGTTGAGTTCATAGCGTGAGAACGGTTGTTACCGCTGCTAGTTTTACGACCTGTAAAGTAACAAACTTTTGCCATTTAAATTTCCTCCTTTGCCTTGATATTGGAGCAATATATAATTCAGCTCATACTAAAATAACTTATCATATAAGCAAACATTTTGCAAGACCCTAATTAGATAAGCTTTGTGCTATTTTTGACTGATCAGCTAAGTCAGTTGCGGATAAAAGGTGTTTTTTCAGAAAATATCTTTGAAAATCAGCCGGAAGCCGAATTGACATCTCTGAACAAAAATTGTAAATTAGACGAAGTTATTAAGAATTTTGGTTGTATAAACAAGCATTTCGGGCACTTTACGATTAACTGCCTTTTATTTCAATACATGCTATGATAAAATACTATAGTAGAAAAATGGGTGTATTTTGCCGTTAAGGAGGCTTATTCATGGCTGTAAAAATTCAAACTTCAGCTGGGATGATCGAGATTACCAATGATGTGATTGCAACCGTTGTGGGCGGAGCAGCAACAGATGTCTTTGGTGTCGTAGGCATGGCCAGCAAAAATCAAATCAAAGACAATATCACAGAGATTTTGCGTAAAGAAAATTATTCAAGAGGCGTCGTGGTCCGTCAAGAAGAAAACGGGATCGCAGTAGACGTGTATACGATTGTTAGTTATGGAACAAAAATTTCTGAAGTATCACGCAATGTGCAGGAAAAAGTAAAATATAATTTAGAAGCATTACTTGGTGTAGCAGCCAATTCCGTGAATGTCTTTGTACAAGGTGTTCGTGTACTGCCTGACTAGGCAAGAGTCTTGCTGTTTGGTCAGCAGTCAATCTGAAGGAGGATTATCTAGGTGAACGTAACAGAAATCAGCGCGAGTCAGTTCCAGGAAATGGTTCAGGCAGGCGCGAATCGTCTGCAAGCAAATGCAGAATATGTCAATTCATTAAATGTATTTCCCGTACCGGACGGCGATACAGGGACAAATATGAACCTATCTATGACAAGCGGGGCAAAAGCAGTCAGTGATTCCGCTTCTGAAAAAGTAGGGGAATTAGCAGAAAGACTTTCTAAAGGACTCTTGATGGGTGCTAGAGGGAATTCTGGTGTTATTTTGTCTCAGTTATTCCGCGGATTCTCAAAACAGATCCCTGATGTCGAAACTTTGACAGCGGCAGATTTAGCGGCTGCTTTTACGCATGGTGTCGAAACGGCTTATAAAGCTGTAATGAAGCCTGTGGAAGGAACGATCCTAACAGTTGCTCGAGAAGCAGCCAAAGCAGGCGAAAAGAAAGCTAACACAACAGATAACGTAGTTGAAGTAATGACTGCTGTTGTAACTGGCGGTAAAAAAGCTTTAGCAAAAACACCAGATTTGTTACCTGTATTAAAAGAAGTCGGTGTTGTAGATAGCGGAGGACAAGGACTTTTGTTTATTTATGAAGGCTTTTTAAGTGCGCTGAACGGCGAATTTGAAGCAGATGACTCTTTTGAACCTTCGCCAGGCGAAATGGATGAAATGGTGAATGCAGAACATCACCGCAGTGTCCAAGGGCATATGGCTACAGAAGACATCAAATTTGGTTATTGTACGGAAATCATGGTCAAGATCGGTGAAGGTCCAACTGCCGACAGCAAATTCGATTATGAAACATTCCGCAACTATTTGGATGCTTTAGGTGATTCTCTGCTTGTGGTCAATGACGATGAGATCATCAAAGTCCATGTCCACACTGAACATCCAGGAGAAGTCATGAACTATGGTCAAAAATTCGGTTCATTAGTCAAAGTAAAAGTCGACAATATGCGTGTGCAGCACGAAACGATTTTAGAAAATGACAACGAACCTGCACCAGCAGCACCGAAAGCTTCTCGTGTTCCTTATGGTATCGTAGCAATTGCAGCAGGAAATGGTGTTCAAGAATTGTTCAAAAGCTTAGGTGTCAACTATGTCATCAGCGGCGGACAAACAATGAATCCAAGCACAGAAGATATCGTGAAAGCTATTGAAGAAGTGAATGCAGATAAAGTAATCATTCTTCCAAATAACAAAAATATCTTCATGGCAGCAGATCAAGCAGCCGAAGTGACTGAAATCCCAGCTGTCGTGATTCCTTCACGCACGATCTCACAAGGATTGACTGCAATGCTTTCATTCAACGATCAAGCTTCATTGGAAGAAAACAAAGAATTGATGACAGAAATGTTGTCAAATGTAGTCAGCGGACAAGTAACAAACGCAATCCGCGATACATCGATTGACGGTGTAGAGATCAAAGCAGGCGATTTTTTAGGCATGATCGATGGAAAAATCGTTGTCTCAATGCCAGACATCGCTGAAGCTTCTTTTGCCACACTGGAAAAAATGATTACAGAAGATACAGAAATCGTAACAATCATTTTCGGTGAAGAAGGAAAAGAAGATCAAGCAAACAAATTAGCGGACAAACTGACAGAAAAACATCCTGATTTGGAAATCGAGATCCACGAAGGCAATCAGCCAGTCTATCCATATCTATTTTCTGCAGAATAACGTTTCGTATTGAAAATCAAGTACAAATAATTTTGTTGAAGAGACTGGCTGACATATGTCCCAGTCTCTTTTAGACTAGTCATCTGGATAACAGAAAAGGAGGATTTTATGCGGGATTTGAAAGATTCAATCACCGTTCTGCAAGGTGTAGGAGAAAAACGTGCTGCCACTTTAAACGGCTTAGGAATCGAAACGATTGAAGATCTATTGACATATTATCCTTTTCGTTATGAAGATATCCAGGAACGAAGCTTGGAAGAAATCCAAGATCAGGAAAAAGTAACGTTAAAAGGATTAGTTGTTTCTCCTCCTGTAATGAGCCGGTTTGGATATAAAAAAAGCAGACTTCAGTTTCGGATGATGCAGGACCATGATGTGTTCAATGTGTCCTTTTTCAACCAGCCGTATTTAAAAGACAAGATCATTGTATCTGAAGAAATCGCTGTTTATGGAAAATGGGATGCCAAAAGAAAAGCATTAAGCGGGATGAAGATTCTTAGTTCACAAAACGATGATGGATTTTCGCCCATTTATCATGTCAACAAATCGATTCGTCAAAGCACATTAGTTGATTTGATCAAAAAAGGGTTCGCTGAATATGGTGAATTTATTGAAGAAAACCTTCCTCAATCATTAGTTGAAAAATATCGACTTCTGGATCGCAAAACAGCAGTCCGCAGCATGCATTTTCCGAAAGACAGGGAAGAAAACCACCAAGCAAAGCGCCGAGTCGTTTTTGAAGAGTTCTTTCTTTTCCAAATGCAGCTTCAAGGATTGAAGAAAGCAGAAAAATCGGAAAAAAACGGACTGTCGATTTTATACGATGTTCAGAAGTTAAAAGAATTTACCCAAAAACTGCCCTTTGAACTAACGGACGCACAGAAGCGGGTGACCAATGAAATCTGTCGTGATTTGCGCAGCCCTAAACATATGCAGCGTCTGCTTCAAGGAGATGTAGGGAGCGGAAAAACAGTCGTGGCAGCTATTGCATTGTTTGCAGCAGTGACAGCAGGTTTCCAAGGCGCGTTGATGGTTCCGACAGAGATCTTGGCACAACAGCACATGGAAAGTCTGCAGCAGCTGTTTGCTGATACAGATGTGAAATTAGGTCTTTTGACTGGTTCAAGCAAAGCTAAAGAGCGAAGAGAATTATTGGCAGAATTAGCCGCAGGAGATATCCAGATCATTGTAGGGACCCATGCGTTGATCCAAGAAGGGGTAGAATTCAAGAATCTTGGGCTTGTGATCACAGATGAGCAGCATCGATTTGGTGTGAACCAGCGGAAAGTTTTACGAGAAAAAGGCTGGCGGCCAGATGTCTTATTCATGACAGCGACCCCGATCCCAAGAACATTAGCCATCACTGCTTATGGTGAAATGGATGTGTCGATCATCGATGAGCTTCCTGCAGGGCGAATCCCAATCGAGACACGATGGATCCGTTCGCCTCAATTAGACAGTGTGCTGGATTGGACGGGGAAAGAATTACGAAGAGGACATCAGATGTATGTGATTTGTCCGCTGATTGAAGAATCAGAAGCATTGGATGTAAAAAATGCCGTAGAAATCTATGAAAAACTAAAAGAATTTTATGCACCTGATTATGAGGTCGGTTTGCTGCATGGGAAAATGAAAAACCAAGAAAAAGAAGAAATCATGGAAACATTCAAAGAAAACAAGATGCAAATCTTGGTTTCTACAACAGTTATCGAAGTTGGCGTAAATGTGCCAAATTCAACAGTCATGCTGATCATGGATGCAGATCGTTTTGGTTTGGCACAGCTGCATCAATTGCGAGGCCGTGTTGGACGGGGGAAAGATGCTTCTTACTGCGTATTGGTGGCGAATCCGAAAAACGAACTAGGTGTCGAACGGATGAAAATCATGACGGAAACAAATAATGGTTTTATTCTCAGTGAAAAAGATTTAGAATTAAGAGGACCAGGAGAAGTCTTCGGGTTTCGCCAATCCGGGCTGCCGCAATTTGCAATCGCTGATTTGGTTGCAGACGGCAATGTCCTGGAAGTAGCGAGAGAAGAAGCTGCCGTTATTTGGCAGATAAAAGATTGGCACTTGCTGCCTGAATACCAGCCGCTGACGAACAGTCTGCAGCTGGAAAAGCATGATAATCGTTATTTTGATTAAAGGATATGCTATACTTGGACTGATTAAAACAAAAAGGAGTAAACCAAACCGATGAAAATTGCAGTAGACGCAATGGGCGGAGATAACGCGCCAAAAGCAATCGTTGAAGGCGTTTCTTTAGCCCAGCAAGATTTTCCGGATGTCGAATTCCTGCTTTATGGGAAAGAATCCGAGATCAAAAAATATTTAACAAATGAAAAGAATATCACTATTATCCATACTGATGAGAAGATCAACAGCGACGATGAGCCGGTCAAAGCAATTCGCCGCAAAAAGACTGCATCCATGGTCTTGGCTGCTCAAGCAGTCAAAAACGGTGAAGCAGATGCGATTTTTTCAGCTGGAAATACTGGTGCGCTGTTAGCTGCAGGTTTATTTATTGTAGGACGTATCAAAAATATCGAACGTCCTGGTTTGATGTCTACATTGCCAGTGATGGGCAAACCAGACAGCGGCTTTGACATGTTGGATCTAGGTGCAAATGCAGATAATAAAGCAGAGCATCTTTTACAGTATGCCGTTCTTGGTTCTTTCTATGCGCGTAAAGTTCGCGGTATCGGACGTCCAAGAATTGGATTGTTGAATAATGGAACAGAGCCGACAAAAGGGAGCGAAGTCACAAAACGGGCATTTGAATTGCTTCAAGCGGAAACAAGCTTGAATTTTATCGGAAATGTCGAAGCGCGTGATTTGCTAAACGGTGTCGCAGACGTTGTCGTAACAGATGGATTTACTGGAAATGCCGTTTTGAAATCTATCGAGGGAACAGCTTTGAACTTGATGGACATGTTGAAGGCCTCAATCATGAATGAAGGCATCAAAGGGAAAATGGGCGCGATGCTGTTGAAGAATGGTTTGCGTTCATTGAAAGATGAAATGGATTATTCCCGCCATGGCGGAGCAGTTTTATTTGGGCTGAAAGCGCCAGTTGTCAAAACACACGGTGCAACAGGACCGGATGCTGTTCGTTATACGATTCGCCAAATCCATACAATGTTGGAAACAAATGTTGTTGGGCAGCTTGTTGAACATTTTGAAAAAGAAGAAAACCAATAAATAGCTAAGATTTACCCCTTAATTTTTAAAAAAAGGTAGACATTATTGATAATTGTCAGTAAAATTAGCCTTGATTAAGGTAGTCTCTCTCGAAGTTGGAGGTGAAAAAATTGACTCGTGAAGAAGTATTTACTAAAGTAGCGAAAATCATTTCGAACCATTTTGATATGGATGCGGACAAAGTAACAGATGAGTTGAATATCAAAGATGATTTAAAAGCTGATTCTATCAGCATTATGGAATTCGTACTTGAATTAGAAGATGAATTTGGCACAGAGATCTCTGATGAAGATGCAGAACAAATCGAAACAGTCGGTGGTGCTGTAAACTACATCTCAGAACATTTGAAATAGACAAAAAGGACCGCAGCAGTGAAAAACTGCTGCGGTTTTTTTATTTTATAATTTTCATAAAAAAACATTTGTACTTATTTTTTCATTTGTACTTTAAATAGGAAATGTTCTCATAAAACAAACTAGAAGGCGCTTAAATAGACGGAGTTTTCTGACAATTTACAATTATAACAAAACAAGGGTTGCATGTTAAAACGTTTTTATATATAATTATTAAAAAACTATTACGCTATATTAAGAAAAGGATTTGTGGAATCCTTTTTTTCTATATAGAGAAATAGATGTCTTCCGTACTATTCAAACTTCTATTAACAAGAAGGCAGAAAGGGGTATTCGTTTGTCAGATAATCAATTATTAGATATTCAGAATCTGCACACAGGATTCAGGATCAAAGATGAGTTCTACGATGCTGTAGATGACGTCTCATTTACTTTAGACAAAAATGAGATTTTAGCCATCGTTGGAGAATCCGGATGCGGAAAGAGTACATTAGCTACTACTATTATGGGACTGTTAGATCCCAATAATACCAAAATCACCGGTGAAATCCTCTACAAAGACCTGAATCTGGTTGAATTAAACGAAACTTTATATAACAAGATTCGAGGAAATGATATTGGAATGATCTTCCAGGATCCGTTATCTGCTCTTAACCCTTTGATGCGAATTGAAGATCAAATCAAAGAAGGTCTATACTACCATACTAAAATGACACCAAATGAACGTCAAGAAAGAGCACTTGAGCTTTTGGAACAAGTAGGAATCCCAAATCCAGCACGCGTTGGACACCAATATCCGCATGAACTTTCTGGCGGTATGAGACAGCGTGTGATCATCGCCATTGCTATTGCCTGCAAACCGCCGATCGTTATCGCGGATGAACCGACGACAGCGTTAGACGTAACGATCCAGGCACAGATTTTAGATTTGCTGAAAGACCTTCAAGAAGAAACGAAAACCGGCATCATCTTGATCACTCACGATTTAGGAGTCGTTGCAGAAATGGCTGATCGTGTGGCAGTGATGTACGGCGGACAGTTTGTCGAAGTTGCAGAAGTCCAAGAGCTGTTTGACCATCCAAAACATCCATATACCCGTTCACTATTGAATTCCATCCCGCAAGAAGATGACCACGATGCTGAATTGCATGTTATAGAAGGTGTGGTTCCTTCACTAAAAAATATGCCAAGAAAAGGCTGCCGTTTTGCTCCGCGGATTCCTTGGATCCCAGAGAGCGCTCACGAAGAAAACCCGGTTTTACATGAAATAGCACCAGGACATCTTGTACGTTGTTCCTGCTATAAGCATTTTCATTTTAGAGACGAAAAAGGAGAGGTGTAGATGACAGAACTAATAACGATCAAAGACTTAAAAGTACACTATCCTATTCGCAGCGGTTTTCTGAACCGAGTAACAGACCATGTATTTGCTGTCGACGGGGTCGATTTCGTGATTGAAAAAGGAAAGACATATGGTTTGGTGGGCGAATCCGGATCAGGGAAATCAACGACTGGAAAAGCAATCGTAGGTTTGGAAAAAATCAGCGGCGGCGAGATCATTTATGAAGGAAAAGATGTTTCTCGCGCAAGCAACCGAAAAAAAATTGGCTATAACAAAGATGTCCAAATGATTTTCCAAGATTCGATGTCCAGCTTGAACCCTAAAAAACGTGTATTGGATATCATCGCAGAACCGATTCGAAACTTTGAACGGCTAAGCGATCAAGAAGAAAAGAAAAAAGTAAAACATTTGCTAGACATTGTCGGCATGCCGGAAGACGCCCTTTACAAATATCCTCATGAATTCTCAGGAGGACAGAGACAACGTCTAGGTGTTGCGCGAGCAGTGGCGACGAATCCAAAATTGATCGTAGCCGATGAGCCGGTATCTGCTCTTGACTTATCCGTACAGGCTCAGGTGTTGAACTTTATGAAACGAATCCAGCAAGAATTTGGCTTAAGCTATCTATTTATCTCTCATGATTTAGGTGTCGTAAAACATATGTGCGACAACATTGCGATCATGTATAAAGGGCGCTTTGTAGAAATTGGGACTAGAAAAGATATCTATGAAGATCCGCGCCACATCTACACGAAACGTCTCTTATCTGCTATTCCGAGAATCGACGTGGAGAATCGGGAAATGCATAAAGAAAATCGCCGCAAAGTTGAAAGAGAATATATCCAGAATCAGCAAAAGTATTATGATTCAGCTGGACGGGTATATGATCTGCGTACGATCAATGAGACGCACAAAGTAGCATTAAGAGATGGAGGTGCTGACTAATGTGGAAAACGATTTCGCGTCGTGTATTGCTGATGATTCCGCAAGTCATCATATTAAGTATTTTGATTTTTCTATTAGCGCAAGCAATGCCAGGAGATCCTTTTACTGGGTTGATCAATCCGAACCAAGATCCTGCAGTTATTGAACAAATGAGAGCAGCAGCTGGGTTGAATGATCCATGGTATGAACAATATTTTCGTTGGATAGGAAATGCGTTACAAGGTGATTTTGGACAAAGTTTCTTATATAAACGAGAAGTTTCCTCACTGATTGGCGAACGTGTCGTCAATACATTATATCTTTCTGTTCTAACAGTTATTATTACCTATTTGATCGCGGTGCCGTTAGGAATGCTCGCAGGGCGTTACCAAAATTCGATTTTAGACAAAATCGTGGTCATTTATAACTTCTTCAGTTTTGCCGTTCCATTATTCATCTTTGGTCTGATCATGCTATTCGTTTTCGGTTACCGTTTAGGCTGGTTCCCAACAAGCGGATCACAAACATTAGGGATGCAGGGTGGAATAGTTGCTCAATTCTTTGACCGGATGAAATTCATTTTGCTTCCGGCAATCACACAAGCATTTTTAGCTACAGCAGTAACGATCCAGTATCTTCGAAGCGAAGTGATCGACTCCAAATCATTAGACTTTGTACGGACAGCTCGTTCAAAAGGTGTTCCTACAAGCAAAGTATTCAGCCGCCATATTTTCCGAAATGCAGCATTACCAATGGCTTCTCAGATGGGCTACGAAATCACTTCATTGATCGCAGGTTCCGTCGTTATTGAAAAAATCTTTGGTTATCCTGGTGTCGGAAAACTGTTCATCGATTCAATCGGTCAGCGGGACTACACAGTCATTACTTCTTTGGTCTTGATTTTAGGGATTGCGACATTAGTGGGTACGCTGCTTTCAGATATCATCATGAGTATCGTCGACCCGCGTATTCGAATCCAATAACGATCAACGACAGAAAGGAGAATGATGCAAATGAGTAATAAAACAAAAGAAGTCGCTCAAGAAAGCATCCCGCCAATGGGTATCCGGATGATTGCTCGAGAATTCAAAAAAGATAAAATCGCGATTTTTTCTCTGGGACTGCTGGTCATTATTTTATTAGTGATTTTTATCGGTGCGGTTCTTATAGATCAAGATAAAGTAATGTTTGTAAGTATTTTTGACAAGTATGCGCCGCCGGGAGCCGTTTCAATGAATGGTTCGCAGTATCTGCTTGGCGCAGATGAAGGTGGCCGGGATGTTTTTGGCCAGTTGATTATTGGTGCTAGAAACTCAGTCACAATAGGTTTTGCTATTACGATCATCACATCAATCATCGGTGTGGGACTTGGGATCATTTCTGGTTTTTACGGAGGACTCATCGATAACATTTTGATGCGTATCGTTGATTTCATCATGATTTTACCAATCATGCTGATCATCATCGTGTTTGTTTCGATCATTCCTCGCTACAACGTATGGTCTTTCATCTTTATCATGAGTGCCTTTTATTGGGTCGCAAAAGCGCGGCTGTTTAGAAGTAAGACTTTGTCGGAAGCACGCCGCGATTATGTCAATGCTTCTAAAACAATGGGTACCGGTGATTTCAAAATCATGTTTCGAGAAATCATGCCGAATCTTAGTTCATTGATCATTACCAACCTGACAATGAATTTTGCGGCAAATATCGGAATTGAAACAACGTTGACTTTCTTGGGCTTCGGTTTGCCGGCAAATGTGCCAAGTTTAGGTACATTGATTGGTTACGCCAGCAGCGGAGATGTTTTAGTCAATCGGCAATGGATCTGGTTACCTGCATCGATTCTGATCTTAGTTTTGATGTTGAGTATAAACTACGTTGGACAGGCGTTCAAACGCTCAGCTGATGCGCGCCAACGTTTGGGATAACACACATAGCAGGGGGGATATAGGAAATGAAGAAAAAAGTTTTTGGAATTGCAACACTGATGTCCGCAATGGTTTTAGCAGCTTGCAGCGGCGGAGGGGGAAACACCGACAACTCAGCCAACAACAATTCAAATGCCAGCAATGATGTAACTCAATTTCCGATTGCAATGGAAAACGACAACGATCCAATCGAAGACGGCGTGTTAGAAGCAGCTGTTGCAACAGACAGCCAATTCAAAGGATTGTTCCAGTGGGAGTTTTACCAAGATGCTTTCGACCGCATGTTTATGGAACCATCTCACGAAGCACTATTTTCCAATGATGATAACTTTAAGATCACGGATGACGGTGCTGCAACATTAGATTTGGATATAGACCGAAAAGTAGCAACAATCACTATTAAAGACAACGTCAAATGGTCAGATGGTGAAGATGTGACTGCAGATGATGTGATTTTCCCTTATGAAATCATCGGACATAAAGATTACACAGGTATCCGCTACGATGACACGTTCAGAAACATCGTAGGAATGGAAGAATATCATAATGGTGATTCAGATACGATTTCTGGTATCACAAAAGTAGATGATAAAACAGTTGAGATCGAATACAAAGAAGTTGAACCAAGTATGCTTCAATCTGGCGGCGGAATCTGGTCATATGCTGCGCCTAAACATACATTAGAAGGCGTAGAAGTCAAAGACATGGAATCCAGCGATCAAGTTCGTAAAGCGCCAGTTACATTTGGTCCATACTACATGAGCAACATCATTCCAGGTGAGTCAGTTGAATACTTGCCAAACGAACATTACTGGAATGGCACACCTCAATTGAAGAAAATCACGATGAAATCTGTTCCAACAGCAAGTGCTACTGAAGCGCTGAATTCAAAACTATACGATATGATTTTCCAAATGCCGACAGATACGTATGAATCTTATCAAGATGTAGAAGGATATACAAACCTTGGCCGTGAACAAACTTCATACACATATATCGGCTTCAAATTAGGAAAATGGAACGCAGATACACGTTCTGTCGAATATGATCCTAATTCAAAAATGGCTGACAAATCATTGCGTCAAGCAATGGGTTATGCTTTAGACAATGATGCTGTGGGCGAACGTTTCTATGCTGGTTTGCGTCGTAATGCAACAAGCTTGATCCCGCCAGTATTCAAGTCTTTCCACGACGATGAAATGGAAGGATTTACGCAAGATATCGACAAAGCAAACAAATTATTGGATGATGCTGGTTTTAAAGATGTAGACGGCGACGGGTTCCGTGAAGACAAAGACGGCAACGAGTTAGTTATCAACTTTGCTTCTATGTCTGGCGGAGAAACAGCACAGCCTCTTGCAGATTACTACGTTCAACAATGGAATGAGATTGGTTTGAAAGTAGAGTATACATCAGGCCGTTTGATCGAATTCAATGCTTTCTATGACCGTTTGGAAAATGATGATCCTGAAATCGATGTTTACCAAGCAGCTTGGAGTACAGGAAATGATCCAAATCCTGTAGGTCTATGGGGAGCAAATGCTGCATTCAACTACACACGTTATGAATCAGACAAGAACACAGAATTGATCAACAACATTAATTCAAGTGAAGCATTTGATGAAGATTACCAAACGAACGCTTATAGAGAATGGCAGCAATATGCATTTGAAGAAGCTTTTGCGATCCCGACATTGTTCCGTAATGAGATTTTGCCAGTAAACAATCGCGTAAAAGATTGGGATTGGTCTTATGAAGCATCAAATCCATGGGCAAAAGTGACAGTAACTTCAGAAAACAGAGAATAAGCAATCTGAAAATATTAAAAAGAGACTCGCTGGACCATTCAACGTCCAGCGGTTTTTTTTGTTTTTTTAGGTAAAAACTTCTTTCCACCTCCTATTCTTAAGCCTTTGTTTACTTTTGACTCAAGCATTTCAAAAACAGAGAAAAAACAGTATAATAGGGAGGTATTATAAAAAATCCCTACAGAAGGAATGTGGAGAATGGACAATCAGCTGACACAAGAACTTAAACAAACATACCACATCGTTTTTCATGACTTAAACTTGCTCGAACAAGCTTTTACCCATTCATCCTATGTGAATGAGCATCGCAATTTAAACTTATCTGACAATGAACGGTTAGAATTTTTAGGCGACGCAGTTTTGGAATTGATGGTTTCGCAATATCTATATTGTGTATTTCCAGAGATGCCAGAAGGAAAATTGACAAAGATGCGTGCTGCCATCGTTCGAGAAGATAGTTTATCGAAATTCGCAAAAGAATGCCATTTTGATCAATATGTGCTTTTAGGAAAAGGGGAAGAAAATTCTGGCGGAAGACAACGCCCCGCATTGTTATGCGATCTTTTCGAAGCTTTTTTAGGCGCATTATATTTAGATCAAGGATTTGAAGCAGCACATACATTTATTGAAGCTGTTATTTTTCCGAAAATCCAAGCGGGTGCTTTTTCACATGAGATGGATCACAAAACAAAATTGCAAGAAGTTTTGCAAAAAGCAGGAGATGTCATTATTGACTATCGTCTGATCAACGAAGAAGGTCCAGCCCACGAACGTATTTTTTCAATCGAAGTCTATGTTGATGATCGATTGATTGGCGTTGGCCAAGGTAAATCAAAAAAATTAGCGGAACAAGCTGCTGCGGAAAATGCATTAGCAGCCTTAATAAAGTAAGTGAGGGAAACTATTCGTGTATTTGAAACGAATCGAAATCGCCGGTTTTAAATCATTCGCTGATCGAACAGTGATTGATTTTGAGAATAGCGTAACAGCGGTGGTTGGTCCAAACGGCAGCGGAAAAAGCAACATTACAGAAGCTATCCGCTGGGTCATGGGTGAACAATCAGCCAAAAGTTTACGCGGCGGAAAAATGCCGGATATCATTTTCGCGGGATCAGATTCCCGCAAACAATTGAATATAGCAGAAGTAACCGTTGTGTTGGACAACAGTGACCATTATTTGCCATTGGAATACAACGAAATCAGTATCAGCCGCCGTTATCGAAGAACCGGCGAGAGCGAATTCTCGATCAATAAACAAAGCTGCCGTCTGAAAGATATCCAAGAATTATTTATGGATTCCGGGCTAGGAAAAGAATCCTTTTCAATCATTTCCCAAGGTAAAGTAGAAGCCATTTTCAGCAGCAAACCAGAAGATCGCCGAGGGATTTTCGAAGAAGCAGCAGGTGTACTGAAATACAAACAGCGTAAGAAAAAAGCAGAGCAAAAGCTTTTTGAAACAGAAGATAATCTAAGTCGGGTCCAAGATATCATCCATGAACTAGAAGAGCAGTTAGTTCCTTTAGCGAGTCAAAGTGAAACGGCAAAAGAATTCTTGAAATTAAAAGAAGAGCTGACTCAAACAGATGTTTCTTTGTTGATCGCAGAAATCAAACAAGCACAGCAAGAATGGGAAAAGCAATCAGCAGAACTCACACGCTGCACCAAACAATTGGACGCACTGAATGCGCAGATCGAAGAACATGAAACAGTGCTTATCGGCTGGCGCAAACAGAAAACCCAAACTGATCGTTTGATGGAAAAAAATCAGCAAAAACTTCTGACTTTATCAGAAAAACTGAAGCAAACAGAAGGGCAAAAAGAAGTCCTGATCGAGCGCTCGAAACACACGAAAAAAAGCTCAAAAGAATACCAAGATGCGTTGAAAGAAGCCGAAAGCAAAGTCGCGCATTTTGAAAAACTATATGCAGAATTAGCAGAAACAGCCAAAGAAAAAGAAGCAGAGATCCAAGCAGCGGAAACCCGTTTTGTCCATACACAGCAAGAATTGGAAAAGTACCAAAAATCAACCAAAGAACTGTTGGCAGAACTCCGTGATCAATATGTTGATTTGATGCAGGAACAAGCGTCTGTCAGCAATGAGCTGAAATATCTTGAAAGACAGCACCAGCAAGAAACGGCCAAGAATCAGCAGACATTAGCAAAACAATCCGAAGTTTCTGCGACAGTTGCAGAACTGATGGTCCAAAAACAAGAATTAACAGAGAACCAGCAGCAGCTTGTACGTTTATTCTCTGAACAAAAAGCGCGTTTTGCAGAAGTACAAACGGAATTACAAACAGCACAAGAAGCATTTGCAAAAGAACAACAGCAAATGTACCAGCTGATGAACCAAGTCCAGCAATTACGCGCACGACAAAAAAGTTTGCAGGAAATCCAAGAAAACTATTTTGGTTTTTATCAAGGCGTTCGTCTTGTCCTTCAACACAAACAGCAATTGTCAGGCGTCGTTGGTGCAGTTGCGGAATTGATTGAAGTTCCTGAAGAGTTTACACTGGCTGTTGAAACAGCTTTAGGCGGCGCAGCACAGCACATCATTATGGAAAATGAAATCGATGCGCGTAAAGCAATCACTTACTTGAAGCAGCAACGCGGCGGTCGGGCAACTTTCTTGCCATTGACAACGATCAAACCACGTCAGCTTCCAGATCATATCATCGCTCAAGCACAAGAAATCGATGGGTTCATGGGCGTTGCAGGACAACAAGTTGCTTTTCCGGAAAAAATCCAAACAATCGTCGATAACCTTCTAGGAACGATCCTTTTGGCAAGAGATTTGGAAAGTGCGAATGCGCTGGCTAAAAAAATCCGCTACCAGTATCGAGTCGTTTCTTTAGAGGGCGATGTGATGAATGCAGGCGGATCAATGACTGGTGGTGCCAATAAACGCGGAAACCAAGGCAGTTTGTTTGCACAAAATCAGGAATTGAAACAATTGACGAATGATTTTGAACAAGCAGATCAAAAATTGAAATCAAAAGAAAAACAAGTCCAAGCCTTGCAGCAGCAAGTCCAGAAGTTGAGTGAAGAACAAGAAGAACTTCGCTCAGCCAATGAACAAATGCGTTTTAAAGAACAAGAAATCGATAACCAGCTGCAAAATGTAAGCAATGATTTGTCGCGCTTTGAAAAAGAACAACAGATATCTAATTTTGAAACAAGAGAATTACAACAATTCCTTGCTGAATATCAAGCACAAAAAGAAGAGCTGACACATAAGCATAAAGAAATCGAGACACAACGCCAATCGATTGATGAAGAAATCAAATCGCTGAACCAGGAAAGCGATCAGATGGAAGAAAAACGAATCAAGCTCCAAAATCAGCAAGCGCAAGAACAAGCAAGTCTCGCCGTGTTGAAAGAACAGTACAATCACTTGCAGATCCAGCTTCGCGGGGCGCGTGTCCAAAAAATGGAAGCTGTCGAAAAACAAGAAAATATCACGAAACAATTGGCAGCTTTAACTGCGGACTTTTCAGATCATGAAGTGACAGAAGAGAGTCTGTCCGCGCAAATCAATGAATTATCTGTACAGCGTGAACAGCTGCAAGAAGAATTGCACAATGCCAAAAGCGAGCGGGAAAGCATCCAAGAAAAAATCGATGCGGGTGAAGCGAAACAAGCAGCACAAAACCGTGAGCAAAAAGAGTATTTGACGCAGCAGACCAAAATCGATGTCCAAAAAAATCGTACAGAGATGACATTAGAAAATCGAATGAATTATCTATCTGGCGAATACCAGCTGACATTCGAACAAGCACTTCAAGAATATACTGAAACAGAAGCAATCGACGAAGCAAAAGAGCAAGTCGCAGTATTGAAAGAAAAAATCGAAAAACTTGGTCCAGTCAACTTGAATTCGATCGAACAATACGAGCAGGTAAACGAACGTTATGAATTCCTGGTTTCCCAAAGAGATGATCTTTTATCTGCAAAAAATCAATTGTTCGACACAATGACTGAGATGGACAATGAAGTAAAAACACGCTTTAAAGAAGTTTTTGAGGCTATCCGTAAAGAATTTAAAGTCGTCTTTCCAAACATGTTCGGCGGTGGCCGGGCAGAGTTAGTGCTGACAGATCCAACCGATTTGCTGAAAACAGGTATTGAGATCGAAGCACAGCCGCCTGGCAAAAAATTACAGAATCTAAGTTTGCTTTCTGGCGGAGAACGTGCGCTGACAGCAATCGCACTTCTATTTTCGATCATCCAAGTCCGTCCAGTACCATTCTGTATTCTGGATGAAGTAGAAGCTGCCCTAGACGAAGCAAATGTCGCACGTTTTGGACGCTATTTAAGCAATTTCCAAGACGACACCCAGTTTATTGTCGTCACGCACCGTAAAGGAACGATGGAAGCTGCTGATGTTTTATATGGTGTTACGATGCAGGAATCTGGTGTATCAAAAATCGTTTCCGTTCGGATGGAAGACGTGAAAGAAGACGGAAAAATCGAAGCAGTCGAGAAGTAGGGAGAAAATATGATCAAATTAGTCGCCATAGATTTAGATGGCACATTATTGAACGAAGAAAAACGTATTTCTGACAGAAACAAAGAAGCACTAAGAAAAGCCAAAGAACAAGGCGTGAAAATCGTCTTGTGCACTGGCCGTCCTTTAGCGGCAATGGCTCATTATTTGGAAGAATTGACACTTGTCGAAGAAGGTGATTTCAGTATCACTTTCAACGGCGGATTGGTCCAACAAAATGATACAGGTACGATCATTGAGAAAAAAGTCATGCAAGTTTCAGATATCCAAGCATTGTACGAGCTGGCTGCACAATTAGAGTTACCTTTAGATGTGTTATCTGACGGAACTGTTTTACAATTGCCGACAGCTCCTGAAAAGCAATCTTTGTATAACGTATTGAACAGCCTGCTTGACTTCCAAACAGCAGAATTAGAGATGATCACAGAAGATATGATTTTGAACAAAGCAGTTATCGCTTATGATCAATCAATTCTCGATCCAAAAATCCAAGAAATCCCAGCACATTTCCATGAGAAATATGAAATCATCAAGACAAGAAGTATGTTGCTGGAATTTATGCCTAAAGGAGTTACCAAAGCTTATGGTATTTCACTTTTAGCAGCAGATTTAGGGATCTTGCCAGAAGAAGTCATGGCGATCGGTGATGAAGAAAATGACTTGCCAATGGTCGAATATGCTGGAATGGGTGTGGCGATGGACAATGCTGTGGATGCAGTAAAAGCAGTCGCAAATTATATCACTTCAAGCAACGAAGAAGACGGCGTTGCCGAAGTTATCGAAAAATTTGTATTAGCATAGGGGGGAAAACATGGGATTTTTTGACAAAATCAAACGCGCGTTTACTGGAGAAGAAAAACCAGAAGAAACAGAGGTCCAAGTCCAGGAAAAATATGACAAAGGGCTGGAAAAAACCCGTAAAACATTCGGCGAGCGGATGAATGAACTGTTTGCAAATTTCCGAACAGTCGATGAAGACTTTTTTGAAGAATTAGAAGAAACATTGATTGGTGCAGATGTCGGTTTTGAAACAGCAATCAAAATCAGCGAAGATTTGCGCCAAGAAGTAAAATTGCGTAATGCAAAGAAACCTGCTGAGATCCAAAACGCGATCATCGAAAAATTAGTCGACCTTTATGAACAAGAAGGCATGAATGAAGTCAACGAATTAACAATCAATGAAGATGGACTAACTGTTATGTTATTTGTTGGTGTCAACGGTGTCGGAAAAACAACCAGCATCGGGAAATTAGCACATCAATACAAAACAGAAGGCAAGAAAGTCTTGTTAGCTGCTGCGGATACATTCCGAGCAGGTGCAATTGATCAATTAGTTATTTGGGGCGAACGCGCAGATGTAGAAGTCGTACGCGGCAAAGCTGGCGGCGATCCAGCAGCGGTCGTTTTTGATGCGATCACCAAAGCCAAAGCAGAACAAGCTGATATCCTTTTGGTCGATACAGCAGGACGTCTGCAAAACAAAGTCAATTTGATGAACGAATTGGACAAAATCAAGCGCGTTATCCAGCGTGAATTGCCAGAAGCACCGCAGGAAACGTTATTGGTCTTAGATGCTACAACAGGACAAAATGCCATGGTCCAAGCAAAACAATTCAAAGAAACAACTGATGTTACTGGTTTAGTGTTAACAAAATTGGATGGTACAGCAAAAGGCGGTATCGTTTTGGCCATTCGAAATGAACTTCATTTACCAGTCAAATTGGTTGGTTTAGGTGAAGGAATCGATGATCTAGAACCATTTGATCCAAATGATTTTGTCGTTGGACTCTTCAAAGGTCTGCTCCAAAAAGAAGATTAATCTGTAAACAAAAAAATAAAGACTGTTTTCCCTTTCGCAGCCGATCATTCAGCTAGCGAGATGGAAACCAGTCTTTTTGTGTTATTTAGAAGTATGGAAAAATGGATCATTCAAAGCATACTTTTCTTTTTCTAAACGAGTTTTCTGAATTTTTTCAGCAATGATTTTTTCTGCGTCAGGCGAACTGTAATCTTCAATCTTTTTGTCGACTTCAGCAAGGTTCGTCTGCAACGTTTCTAATTGTTCAAGCACATTTTGGCGATGGTTTTCCAATAATTGACGACGAGATTCAATTGAGGAGGTACCTTGCATACAGTAGTCGATGTATGTGCGGATATCTTTCAGCGGCATACCGGTATTTTTTAGACAACAAATTGTGTAAATGAAGCCTAAATCAGATTCGGTGAATTCGCGATAACCAGAATCATTTTTTGAGACAAAAGGTAAAAGACCTTGTTTGTCATAATAACGTAAAGTATATATAGAAAGATCAAAAATCTCTGATACTTCTTTAATCGTATAAGTCATAAATCTTACTCCTTTTTAGTTGCACTAGAGTATAGTCTAGGGTTTAAAGTCACTATAACGCAACTCATTATTTTTCACAAACAACAACTAAGAATAGAGGGAATACTTATGAAAAAATATATATTAGTGACTGGCGGGACGGGTTTTTTAGGGATGCAATTGATTTATGGATTGTTACAAGAAGGCTATCCAGTAAAAACAACCGTGCGATCTTTAAAAAGTAGCCAACGTGTTATCGAAACATTGAAAAAGAACGGTGCAAAAAATATAGAAAATCTAGTATTTGCTGAAGCAGATTTAACGAAAGATGATCATTGGGAAGAACTGATGGCAGACTGTGAATATGTATTCAGTATGGCTTCTCCTGTATTTTTCGGAGAACCAGAAAATGAAGATGAATTGATTCGCCCAGCAAAAGAAGGGATCATTCGTATATTAAAAGCAGCTAGCCATTCCAATATAAGACGCGTAGTGATGACTTCAAATTTTGGCGCAATCGGCTTTAGCAATAAAAACCACCAAAAGATAACGACAGAAGCAGATTGGACGGATGAAAATGAAGCTGGCTTATCGATCTATGAAAAATCAAAATTATTAGCGGAAAAAGCAGCATGGGCGTTTGTAAAACAAGAAAAACCCTCTTTTGAATTTACAACAGTGAACCCTGTCGCCATTTATGGTCCTTCTTTAGATGAACATTTTTCTGGCAGTTTCAGCCTTCTGACAGGTTTGTTTGATGGAACATTCAAACGAATTCCACCGCTTCCATTGAATGTTATAGATGTTCGAGATGTCGTTTCTTTGCATATTCGCAGTATGTTTGTACCAGAAGCCGCAGGAGAACGTTTCATTGCTTCTGCTGATGGGCAAATTTCTTTAGTTGAAATCGCAGAACTAATCCAAAAAAAACGCCCAGAAATTGCTGGCAAACTGTCACTAAAACAGTTACCGCGTTGGACGGTGAATATAGGTGCATTATTCAATCAAAGAGCAAAAGAAGGAAAACTATTAATGGAAATCAATCGTGACATCAGCAATGAGAAAGCAAAACAACTCTTAGGCTGGAAGCCAACCAAAACAAATGAAGAAGCTGTGCTGGCTGGAATCGACAGCATGATAAAATATAAAGGAAAAGAATGGTTTACCAAATAACTATTTAAATAACAGTGGAAAAATCTTTTGATAAAGCTGTGCTTCATTTATGAAAGCAATAACAATCAGCAACCTTTTTTTTCTTCCTCATTTCTACTATAATGACAATGACACCAAGTGGAGGAAATCAAAATGAACATAAATGAATTATTGCAGCATCCAAGCGTACTTCCTTACATCGAACAAGCTCGTTTTGGTATTGAACGTGAAGGACAGCGCGTGACTTTGTCAGGGAATTTAGCACAAACAGAACATCCAGATGTTTTAGGCGATCGCTCCTATCATCCATATATACAAACTGATTTCAGCGAAACACAGTTAGAAGTAATCACGCCAGTAACAGAATCAATCGACGAACTGTTCAAATATTTGGAAGCAATCCATGATGTAGCTGCTCGTTCGATTCCAGAAGATGAATTGATTTGGCCTTTGAGTATGCCGCCTGCTTTACCAGAAAAAGACGAAGATATCCTTATTGCCAAGTTATCGACTTTTGAAGATGTTTTATATCGACGTTATTTAGCAAAAGAATATGGTAAAAGAAAACAAATGGTCAGCGGTATCCATTTCAACTTTGAATTTGGCGATGATTTATTAAAACAATTGTTTAACCTGCAAACAGAGCAAACAGATTTCGCAGATTTCAAGACGGATCTATATATGAAAGTCGGTCGAAACTTTTTGCGTTATCGCTGGTTATTGACTTATTTGTATGGCGCATCGCCTGTCAGCGAAGCGAATTACTTTGTTGATGAGGAAATGCCTCAAGAACCTGTTCGAAGTATCCGAAACAGCAGCTACGGTTACAGAAATCGACCAAATGTAAAAGTTTCTTATCGTTCAATGGAAAGATATCTTGCAGATATTGAACGCATGGTAGACGAAGGAAAACTTTCTGAAGACAAAGAGTTCTATGCCCCTGTACGTTTTAGAGGCGGCAAAAAAGTAGCAGATTTAGCAAAAACAGGTGTCCGTTATATCGAATTACGAAATATTGACTTAAATCCCTACGACCGCTTAGGGATCACGAAAAACGAAGTACGTTTCTTGCAATTATTCCTCTTACTGATGTTATGGACAGAAGAAAAAGAGGCTGCTGATGAATGGGTCGCAGCAGGAAACCACTGGAATGATGAAACAGCATTAGAAAATCCATTAGCAAAAACAGCACAATATGAAGAAGGGCTTGCACTTTTAGCTGAAATGAAAGAAATGCTGACAGCGTTAGGTTTAGTTCAAGAAATCGAACTTGTGGACCAAATGAAACGTTGGCTAGAGGAGCCAGAACTTACGCTTGCAGCACGTTTGTATCAAGAAAGCCAAGCTAGCAGCCAGCATGAGTTAGCAATGGCACTTGGTCAGGAATATTACCAAGAAAGTCATGAACGCCCTTATCAATTAGCTGGTTTCAGAGAAATGGAATTGTCTACGCAAATCATGTTATTTGATGCTATCCAAAAAGGAATCGAAGTCACTGTTTTGGACGAACAAGATCAATTTGTTCGTTTACAATTCAAAGATCATATCGAATATGTAAAAAATGCGAATATGACAAGCAAAGATCAATATATCGTACCGTTGATCATGGAAAATAAAATCGTGACAAAAAAAGTGCTGGAAAAAGCAGGTTTCCGTGTGCCAAAAGGGGCTGAATTCACATCGATGGAAGAAGCTTTGAGGGCTTATCCTCGTTTTGAAAAACAAGCGTTTGTTGTCAAACCAAAATCAACGAATTATGGTTTAGGAATCACGATTTTTAAAGAAGGCGCGGCATTTGACGATTATCGTACAGGGCTGAAACTTGCTTTTGATGAAGATTCTGCTGTACTTGTTGAAGAATTTCTTCCAGGGACAGAATACCGATTCTTTGTCATTGATGGGAAAACAAAAGCCATCTTGTTGCGTATTCCTGCAAATGTGGTGGGTGACGGCATCCATACAGTTGAAGAATTAGTCAATGACAAAAATCAAGATCCATTAAGAGGAACCAATCACCGATCACCTTTGGAATTGATCCAGTTAGGAGAACTTGAACAATTGATGCTCAAAGAACAAGGCTTGGCGACAACTTCGATTCCTGAAAAAGAACAAATCGTTTATCTGAGAGAAAACTCTAATATCAGTACTGGCGGCGATTCAATCGATGTAACAGATGAATTTTCAGAAGCTTACAAAGAAATCGCAGAAAAAGCTGTCATAGCGTTAGGAGCAAAAATCAGCGGAATCGACTTGATTATTCCTGACAAAGAAGTTGACCCATCCACAACACCTGAAGCTTATGGCATCATTGAAGCAAACTTCAATCCAGCAATGCACATGCATGTCTATCCTTTTGCAGGAAAAAGCAGAAGATTGACGCAAGATGTCTTGCACCTTTTATATCCAGAAGTAATGTAAAAAAACACCGTGAAAAAGCTATTTTCACGGTGTTTTTCTTGTGTCAATCTTCTTTCAACATATTCAATTGGATAGTAGAGACCAGCAAATAATAAAAGATGCTGCAGATCAAAAAAATCAAAAAACTGAATAGCATTGGATGAAAAGGCGTGAAATCAAGCGAATGCTTTGGCATACCAATAACGTATTTTCCAATATCAAGTAATTTCAACCATGTATCTGTGTTCAATTGCTGGAAGGCAATGACAAGAAGAGAAGGAATAAAAATCAATAATCCCATAAAAATCATTTTTTGTGTCTTAGTAATAACACTAAATAATGTACCAAGCAATAAGAAAATCGAAGAAAAGGCAATCATGATAATCATACCTAAAACAAACACAATCACGGAATTACTTAAATCAGAATGGAAATGATGGCCGTAAATTTTGGTGAAATCATCGATCACATGGATAAATGGTAATTTTGATGTAAGATACTGAAAAAAATCAGAAACCAGCAGTAAAGAAAAGCTGCCTAAAACAATCGTGATAATTGAAGAGATAAACATTGTTTTCCTTGAAACACCATTTTGAAATAGAAATTTCAAACCTTTAGAAGTAACAAACAATGTTGCGATTCCGCTATAAATAAAAGCAGAAATGAGTGGATTTCCAATCGGTATCGGTGCATTTGCACTTATTGCGAAAACGCCGGGTAAAACAATCGAAAAGAACAGCCAATACAAGAAAAAGATTCCCAACAGACGATAATAATTGGCTAAACGATACTTTGTCGCAGCTTGAATACGCATTATAATTCACTCTCTTCTTTCGTTAAATTGATAAACAATTTTTGCAGATCCATAGGTTCGATCATGATTTCTTCCGGCAAAATTGTTCTGTCTATAACATCTAAAGTATAAGCAGTCATGTGATTGCCAAGTGAATCAGTACCGATGATCTGATAAGGTTTAATGAACGTTTCTACCGCAAATTTTTCACCTGAGATCGTGCTGGCTCTAGAAAGGATTTCTTCTGTCGATGCATTCAAGATGATCTCACCATTTTTTATCAAGATGATTTTCTCAAGCAAGTTTGCGATTTCTTCAATCAAGTGGGTAGAAATAACGAATGTTCTGGGACGATCCATATAAGCAGCAATCAATTCTTTATAAAAAAGATCACGATGTGTTGCATCCAAACCTAACACTGGCTCGTCTAAGAAAATAAAACGGCAAGGCACGCACAAAGCGACGATCAATTTAGCGATTGAACGATAGCCCGTTGAAAGTTTGCCAAATTTTTTAGTAGTATCTAATTTAAATTTTGCTGCAAGCTGGTTTGCTAATCCAAAATCAAAATCGCCATAAAATTCTTCTGTCCATTTGAAGATATTTTTGATTTTCATCTGTTCAGGATACAAATCGTTTTCACTTGTCAGAAAGAAATGACGTTGGATTTTTTCATTGTCAAGATTGGTTTCATTTTGAAAAAGACATTCGCCAGTATCAGAAAAAATACGGTTATTGATGATATTCAATAATGTACTCTTTCCAGCGCCATTTCGACCTAGCAGACCATAAATGGTATTTTCTTCAAAGATAAGATTGATATTTTTTAGCACTTGGTTCTTTTTATATGTTTTAGAGACATTTGATAACTCAATCGACATTTTTGTACCCTCTTTCTATCAAATAAATCACGTCGTTTTTTGTAAGTCCGATTTTTTTAGCATCTGAAATCAGTGCTTCAATCTGATCAGCAAAAAAGGCTTCTTTTTTTTCGGCTTTTATTTTTTCTAAAGCCCCATAAGCAACAAACATACCTATTCCTCGTTTTTTTTCTAAAATATTTTCAGATACTAAAAGGTTCATTCCTTTCAATACAGTTGCAGGATTCATATTGAAATTTTTTGAGATCTCTGTCGTAGAAGGAACTTGCTGCCCTTCAGGAAAGCTGCCAATGAGAACAGCTTCTTTGATTTGGTCTGCAACTTGGATGTATAAAGGGATATTGCTCGAGTAATTAAATTCCATGGTCTTCCAACTTTCTTTTTGCACATGTGGTTAGTTAGTTGTGTAACTAAGTATATGACTAAAAAATAATTTGTCAATCTTTATTTCAAAAAAAAGGAGAGAAGAGTGACAAAGGGGAAAAAATTTTGAGATAAAGAAACCGCCCTGCAATGAATCTTGTTCATCGCAAGGCGGGCTTAGTTTAATGGAAAAGTTTACTCCAAAAACTTTCTTTTTTATCTTCTGTTTGCTCAGGCTCTTCTTGTTGAGTTGCCGTTTTTGGATATTTTTCCTCAATATCGATCACAGGTTCATTGACGGCTTCTTTAGCGGTCAGTAATAAACCAAAACTTTCAGGCTCAGCTGTGACAAAGTCGTTGATCACAGTAAAATGAGCTTTTTTCTGTGTAGCCAATTGAATATACGTGCTTTGCAGCGATTCTGGCATTGCACCATTCAGCAAAATAGAAGCATCAGGGTATCTGTCTAGTTCATCTAACAAATGCGACTGATTTTCTGGCTTTTTCATTTCAGAAATAGTCATACTCAGATAACATCTTTCTCTAAAGGTTCCCATGTATTTATGCTGTTCGTCAGGATTTACTAACGGGCTGCCATAACGACCTTTGTCCAAATGTTTTTTTACTTCATCTTGTGACAAGAAAATACCTCCCTCGGCTTTGTCGTGCATCCATTATATCACAGAAAAAAATAAGTTTGAAAAGATAAAAAAGCGGTTGCTTTTGCTCAATTCTTCACTTAGAATTAAATAAGAATGAAAATCATTCTCAATTAGACGAGGAGATTTTAAATGCGTTATTTTAGATTAATCGTTACTTTGATTTTTTTGAGTATTGTCTCGCTTTTGATTGGTGTTTCTCGTATCCAATTAAGCGATATCTTTGATTTAAGCAGCCAAACGGGACAATTGCTGCTTGTCACGCGCATACCGAGAACGGCAAGTTTGCTTCTTTCAGGAGCGATGATGAGTATTTGCGGATTGATCATGCAGCATATCACCCAGAATCGGTTTGTTTCGCCAACAACAGCAGGTACAATCGACAGCGCACGCCTTGGTATTTTAAGTGTCATGCTTTTTCTGCCGAACGTGGCAATCAGTGTTCGCTTTCTGACGGCGTTTCTCTTTGCTTTTGCCGGAACATTTTTATTTTTAGGTCTAACTCGTTTATTACCGAAAAGCAATCAGATGATGCTGCCGCTGGTAGGGGTCATGTTTGGGAACATCTTGGGATCGGTCGCTTCTTTTTTTGCTTATCAATATCAGCTGGTCCAGAATATGTCTTCTTGGCTTCAAGGAAACTTTGCTACAGTGATGCGAGGAAGTTACGAATTGCTGTATCTGACAGTGCCGTTATTCATCATTATCACTTTTTTTGCTTATCATTTTACGATTTTAGGTCTGGGAGAATCCTTTGCGGTGAATCTCGGGTTAGATTACCAAAAGATGCAGCTGTTAGGTATTGGACTAGTTTCGATGGCAAGTGCTGTTGTTTTGATCATGGTGGGTACCATTCCTTTTTTAGGTGTGATCATTCCCAATATCATCGCTCGGGTTTATGGCGATCATGTACAAGGAACGCTGGGATTAACGGCTTTTTGGGGAAGTATTTTTCTTATCAGCTGCGATATAGTAGCTCGGATTGTTATTTTTCCTTATGAGATTCCTGTGAGTGTGATCGTAGGGATCGTTGGCGGTTTAGTATTTATTTATCTGCTGACAAGGAGGAAGAAACTTGCGTAATAAAAAAACGTATTTATTTCTTATCCTAACAATAGCAGCGACAGCTTTCTGTGTTTTGTATTTAACTTTTCAAACGTATGGCAACTGGCAATTTGCTTGGCAGATTCGAAGCAGACGGGTAGCGGCTTTCGTGCTGACTGCACTGGCAGTGAGCGGTTCAACAATTAGTTTCCAGACTGTGACGAGAAATCAATTTTTAACGCCTTCGATTTTAGGAATGGATTCTCTTTATATCTTGATCCAAACACTTTTGTTTTTTGTCGTTGGCGGAATCACTATGCTACAGCAAACAAGTATTGCGTTTTTTTTCGGTAATATTTTCTTGATGACTGGATTTAGTTTATTACTCTTTTCTTTTTTGCTGAAGAAAGAACAAGGAAACTTGTTTTTATTGTTAATGATTGGGATGATTTTAGGAACTTTATTCAGCAGTATCAGTACTTTTCTGCAAGTCATCATGGATCCAAATGAGTACGATCTTTTGCAAGGACGGCTTTTCGCTAGTTTTGGCAATATTCCGATCCAGTACTTGCTTCCTGGGGCAATTCTAATTGCAGGTTGCTGGTTTGTATTATTTAAATTCCATCGTTATTTAGATGTTCTTCATCTAGGCAGAGAACAAGCTGTAAATTTAGGTGTAGATGTGGATCGGCTGCAGTTTTTGATTCTTTGTTGTGTAAGTATTATGACAGGCAGTGCAACTGCGCTTGTAGGACCAATAACATTTTTAGGCTTTATTGCTGCCAATGTGAGTTATCGATTGTTTGCATCTCACAGACACAAAGAATTATTTTTTGGCAGTTTTTTGATTGCAGTTATTTTTTTAATAGGCGGACAGTTTTTCGTGGAACATGTCTTTGGCTGGCGAACGACAGTGAGTGTAGTGGTTGAATTTGTCGGCGGCGTGTACTTTGTTGGAAAGCTGCTTCGAGAAAGGAAAACAGTACAGTGATCGATTTAAGAAATGTAACCAAAAGTTATCAAGACAAGTGTGTTGTCAATAATGTAAAAGTTCAGATACCTGATCAAAAATTAACAGCTTTTATTGGTCCGAATGGCGCAGGAAAATCAACTGTCTTATCAATGGTTAGCCGATTGCTGCCTAATGATGCTGGTGAAATCTACTTAGATCACAATGAAGTGAAATCTTGGAAATCACAAGAATTGGCAAAACGTTTATCGATTTTAAGACAGGCAAATAGTACAAATCTGCAACTAACTGTTAGAGAATTAGTAGAATTTGGTCGTTTTCCTTATACAAAAGGACGTTTGAAAAAAGAAGACCATAAGTTAGTGGATAAAGCACTTTCTTATTTGGGTCTAGAAAACTTAGCAGAACAAATCATCACTTCATTATCTGGCGGTCAACTTCAACGTGCCTATATTGCGATGATTTTAGCGCAAGATACGAAATATATCTTACTGGATGAACCTTTAAATAATCTTGACATGAATTATGCTGTTCAGATTATGAAGATTTTACGCAATATGGTATCTGAATTAGGAAAAACGATTGTGATTGTTCTCCATGATATCAATTTTGCTTCAAGTTATGCAGATGAGATTATCGCAATGAAAAATGGCGAATTATTTGTTCAAGGGCCGACGAGTGAAGTCATCCAGTCGGAGGTACTGAATCGTTTATATGGAATGGACATTCGAATCTGCGAAATCGAAGGACGCAGGTTTTGCATGTATTTTTAAATAAAATTTGGAGGAATAAGATGAAAAAACTTGTTTTAAGTGTAGCATTGTTATTTTTTTCAATTGGATTAGCAGGATGCGGATCAACAAATAACGCAGATGAAGCTAGCTCAAGCAGCGAAGCAAAAGATACGACGATTACTGTAAAAGACAGCAACGGAGAAGTAGAAGTAACAAAAAATCCAGAAAAAGTGGTTGTTTTCGATAATGGATCCCTTGATACGTTGGACGCGCTAGGTGTGGGAGACAAGGTCGTAGGCGCAGCCACAGCGAGTTTGCCTACATACCTTGAAAAGTATAAAGATGTTGAATCTGCAGGCGGCATAAAAGAACCGGATTTAGAGAAAATCAACCAAATGCAGCCAGATTTAATCGTGATTTCTGGTCGCCAAAGAGAATATCAAGAAGACTTGAACAAAATTGCTCCAACGTTATTCTTATCTGTAGATGCTGAAAAACCTTGGGAATCTATCCAGCAAAATGTAACGACATTGGGAGAAATCTTTGGTAAAGAATCTGAAGCTAAAGAAAAACTTTCTGAGCTGTCGGAAAGT
Source organism: Enterococcus sp. DIV0210g (assembly GCF_050559705.1). Lineage (NCBI taxonomy): Bacteria > Bacillati > Bacillota > Bacilli > Lactobacillales > Enterococcaceae > Enterococcus > Enterococcus sp. DIV0210g. The sequence goes on from NZ_CP187903.1 coordinate 111,675, forward strand.
ATTGACGAAACAAAAGAAAAAACAAGTAATTTAGATAAAAAAGCACTAGTTGTCCTTGTAAATGAAGGTCAGCTTTCAGCTTACGGATCAGGCTCACGATTCGGATTGATCCACGATTTGTTTGGGTTCAAACAAGCAGACGACCAAATCGAAGCATCAACTCATGGGCAAAGTGTTTCTTACGAATATGTACATGAAAAAAATCCAGATATTTTATTTGTCATCGATCGTACCAAAGCCATTGGCGGCGATGACAGTAAAGATGATCTTTCTCAAAATGAATTGATCCAACAAACCAATGCAGGAAAAGAAGGCAAAGTCATCAATTTAGAACCCGATGTTTGGTATTTGAGCGGCGGAGGATTGGAATCAATGGAGCGAATGCTTGATGAGGTCAACGCGGCTTTTGAATAAACTATTTTTTAAGATAATATATTTTAAAAAGTAAACATAAAAAAAACGCAGAGTGCTCTGCGTTTTTTGTTTTTTAGAAATAAAAATCACCAATAGCCAGTCGGTATTTTTATCTTTTTTCGTTATTTTTAGGTATTTTGGTTGTTGTTTTTGGAAAGTCAGATTTTAGTATAAATTCATTGTCCACTTCATAAGGATCGATTCGAGCAGGTTCATCGAGTAAAAATGTTTTGAGCCATTTGATAAACATAGGTCACGCCTCCTTTTCTAAAGGATAACGCCGCTAGCTTAATCAAAGCTTAAATCGATAATGTTTTTATTTATTACATAAGTTTACCTCGCTGCTGCTCGGAGTTAAACGGTTCACTCACGACCTCTAATAAACGGTGTTCAAACGATTACTTCTGCGGAAATAAGTCCAAAAAAACATAAATGTGAGAAGCCATTTCTGTTTTTTCCGTTCTTATTTCTTGAAGCAAACCATCGTTTTCACGACCTCCACCCAAACGGTGTTCATGAACCAACTCCTTCGGCATTAATTCAAAATTTCGCAAAATATGAAAAGCTATTTTACGAAATTCTTCTTTAATGCTCGGAGCTAAACGGTTCATTCACGACCTCTACCCATGAAATTCCGCCAATGGTCGATAATTAAGGATATTCATTTTACGATAGAATTCAGCAGGAAGCTGGCTCCAACGTTTCAATAGCTGATAGAAATAATTTTCTTCTGCTTTGATTTTATATTCGCATAAGATCAAACCAAATGAATTTTTGGGATTTTTTACTTGTTTTTTGTAAAAGTCGAGGGCTTTTTCTTTGTCTTCATCAACGAAAAGCGTTTTGACTTCGATATAGGAACCCTCGATATTTTGTGTTTTTTCTATAAAATAAATGTTTTTTGTATACTCACGCATAGCGGTTCCTCCTAAATGGTAATGTTCAAGTTGATAATCTTACTATAACGGATAGTTGTTAATAAACTGTGAACAAAGATTTACACTTTTCTTGCTCATTATTAAAAGGATATAAATATTTGTACTGATTAAGGCGGATTTAAGGAATTTCTTGCTTTCATCCTATAAGTCCGCTAGAGTAAATAAAAAAAGAGGTGGAGCATATGGAAAATACAACGAATCGAAACCTAGTTTTTGCGCAAAATCAACAGATTGAAACAGAGCGGCTATTGCTTCGTCCAGTAGTTTTGACAGATGCGGCTGACATGTATGAATACGCAAATGATGAAGAGACGACACGCTTTGTTTTTCCGCAACATCAAAATTTTGAAGAGACAGAATATAGTATTGCGAATTATTTCATGAATGCTCCACTGGGTAAGTATGCTATTGAGTTAAAAGAAACCGGGAAAATGATTGGAACAATCGATTTGCGTATCGAGGAATCGACGGATATTGCTGAAATAGGGTATGTTCTAAACAAGAAGTACTGGGGCAAAGGATTGGTTGCTGAAGCAGGTCAATCAATGCTTACACTTGGTTTTACAAAATTGGATCTCGTGCGGATCTTTGCCTACCATGATCTCAATAATCCAAATTCAGGAAGAGTGATGGAAAAGCTGCATATGAAAAAAGAAGGCATTATACCGGATGCAAGACGTTGGAAAGGCGAAGTGGTTTCTGTAGTGATGCGTGGAATCACACAAAAGGAATGGCAGGAAATTTATCAATGAAGAACCATGCAAAACAGGATGGTTGCCAATAATCTGTAAAGCGGCTAATCTAAGGGTGAGGTGAGAACGATGAAATTAGAAATAACAAAAGAAGCGCAAGAACTATTGGAAAAGAAAATCCAACCTGATGAACAATTGATCTTAGATATTGAAGACGGTGATGGACCATTTGCAGAATCAATGGTTACGTGCCAGCTTGATACAGCTTTTCGTTTGCTTCTTGTCAAGAAAGACACAACGGCTGATTTACATTTGTATTCTGAAACAGCAGACACAGTGTTAGGACCCGTGCGAATGAAAAAAAGTGCAGAAATGTATTTAGACGATCCAACGATTCTTGACTTGGAACCAAATTACAAAAGCTTGCGTTTGAAAGGAAACGGCGGCTTGCTGAAAAACAATCTGCAAGTGGTGAGAAAGTAGTAAGAAAATGGGAAAATTAGCGGTTATCAGCGACTTGCATGTAGACATCAATAAATTCGATGAAAAAGAATTGACGATGCTCTTGGAAGTCCTGAAAGAAAAAAATGTAACACGGCTTCACTTAGCAGGAGATATTGCCAATAAAATCGAAACCTGTCTGGCAGTTCTTGATTTCTTTACTGACAGAGGATTAAAAACAACTTTTAATTTTGGCAATCATGAATTAGCAGATGTAACTGGCGAAGCAATGATGAATCATTTTCCAGATACTCGATTTTTGAATGAACGATACATTCCTTTGAATGATCACACTGTGTTGTTGGGGATCAATGGTTGGTATGACTATCGTTATTCTGAACTGAAAGATCCGGAAAAAATCCGCAGAATGAAACAGCTGTACTGGTATGACCGATATATCCAGCGGGCTGGTGATGATTTAGAGATTAATCAGCAAGTACTTGATTCAGCAAAAGTGATTTTAGACGATTTGGCAAAGAAAGAATACCAAGTGATTTTAGCGACACATTTTGTTCCAAAAGAATCTTTTATCATCCATCAATCGGAGCCCTATGAGCGTTGGAATAAGTTAAATGCTTTTTTAGGATCAGCATCGTTTGGGGAGCTTTTGGATCAATATCCAAATATCAAACAGGTCGTTTTCGGGCATACGCATCGACGTTTTTTAGATCAAAAATTCCAAGAAACGATTTATAGCTGCCGTCCATTTGGCTATTATTACGAGTGGCGTTTGACAAGAGATTTTGTATTGAAAGAAAAAATTGCCGAAAGTTATCAGCCAATGAAATTGCGCGTGCTTTTACGTGCCCATCATCCTGCTTTTCAAGCATATCAGGAAAAGCATCTGAAAAAGGAATTCGAGGAAGCTTTGACGATCATCGATTTTTAGCTGCAAACGAACAATTTTGTTCGTTTGTTTTGTAAAATTGTAATGTTTTTCGATTACTATTTAAAACACTAGAATTTATAATATGGGTAACTTAATTGAAAGAGGTACTGATATGAAAAAAATTCTTGTTGTTTTAGCAATTATCGTGGTTGGGTTTCTTGGCTACAAGTCATATAAATATTACGATGAAACTTATAATGGTGTGACCGCTTATGCGAAAGTGCCGATGGAGATTCCTAAAAAAGAAAAATACAGCTTTGATGATGGTTCAAACCCAGATAATTGGGATAAGTATACGTATGAGTTAACGCTGATTACAAAAGATGGGAAAAAATACGAAAAATCCTACGATCTAGCAGGAAACAATCCAACACCATTCGTTCCAGGCTCTTATGTACAAGCGGAAGTCAGCAAAAAAAGATTTACTAAAGGACCAAGTCAAATCGAGGAATCAAAAGTGCCAAAAGAGGTTTTGAAAGAGCTGAATAAATAACTTTTCACTAACAAACAAGCATCCGGCGATGAAAAATCGCCGGATGCTTGTTTTGTTGATGATTAATGTGATTCTTTTATAAGAAGTTCTTTTTCCAAATAAAAAAACTTGGGAAAAATCCCAAGTTTTTTAAATAGCTTAAGCCATGAATAAAGCTTTGTATAAGAATACTGCTACGATACCTGCACAGATTGGTGCTACGATTGGTACCCATGAGTAGCTCCATTGTGAAGATCCTTTATGTTTCAAAGGAAGAATCGCATGTAATAGACGTGGACCGAAGTCACGTGCTGGGTTTAGTCCTGGTCCAGTTGGTCCGCCTAGAGAAGCAACCAATGTCCAAACAAGGAAACCAAGAGCTAAGTGAGCTGTTCCAAGGTTATCTTGGAAGAAAGGTGCTTTTGTGATACCTAGTGCGCCAAAGAATAAAACGAATGAACCGAAGAATTCGTTGACGAAACCGTTGAATTTAGAACCTACACTGTTGATTGTTGAGAATGTTCCCAATACATGGTTTACATCTTCCGTTTGATCATAGTAAGGTTTATAACAAGCAACAACGATCAATTGTCCAATCATTGCCCCAACGATTTGTGCGATGATGTAAGGCGCAACTTCAGCCCATGGGAATAATCCGTTCATTGCTAATGAAATAGTGAAAGCTGGGTTGATGTGGTTTCCGCTGATACCGCCAAAAATCATTGCTGGAATCATAACACCACAGCCGTAACCAACTGCGATAAGCATCCAGTCACTACCATAACCTTTTGTACCTTTCAAATCTACGTTTGCTACTGCGCCGTTACCTAGGATGATCAACAAAGCTGTTCCTAGCATTTCCGCCGCAAGACGAGTCATTAATGAATAATCCATACGTACCCTCCAAAATTATAAAAATGCAAAAAAAAAGAACTGTCTGATATTTAAAAGCCGTGAAGCACAGTGCCGTTCTTCTTTCCAAAACATCAATAAGTGCGGTAAACAAAAATCAGATGTAAAAAGAAAGAACAGGGATCGATCCTCTTTTAAGAAAAATCAATCAATACGCTGTGATAGTCACCAACCTTTAATTATAACTATAACAAAATTTTAAAGAAATTTATCCCAAATATTGTACCTTAGAAAGAACATGTTTTGAAACTTTCTGAAAAATATTGTTAGTAGAATGAAAACTAGACATGCAAGGAGTGGATAACGTGAAATTTTTTCAAGAATTTTTTATCATTTTGTTTTTTTCTGTATTAGGAGAAGGTGTGCGTATTCTGACACATTTGCCTGTACCAGGAAGTATTTTAGGTATCCTATTTTTATTTTTAGCCTTTGAGATGAAAGTCCTGAATCCTGAAAAAATCGGGAAGACTGGGGATTTTTTATTGAATAATTTGACGATTTTGTTTGTGCCGGCTGGTGTTGGCTTGCTTGATTATTTTGGAGATATTGCTGCTATATGGCCCGTTCTGCTAGGAGCTGTCGTGGTATGTTCAATTGCTACTTTAGCAATCACTGGAAAAACAGCTGAACTAGTCGAATATATCTTGCTGCGAGTAAGAGCAAAAAAAGAAGTGGAGGAAGAAGAATTTGAATGAGTTTTTTAGCAATCCGTTATTTGGGCTTAGTTTGACATTAGGTGTATTTGTACTTTCTGATAAATTTTTACGCCGATATAAGCTCCCAATCATCAATCCGCTTGTTCTTTCGATCCTTGTGATTATTTTGTTTCTGCATTTTTCTGGCATCAGTTACTCCGATTACAATATTGGTGGCAGTTTTTTAACTATGCTGATCACACCTGCAACCGTTGCTTTAGCCATTCCGCTTTATAAAAGTTTCCACTTGCTCAAAAAACACTTTTTACCTGTAATGACCGCGATTATTGCTGGGATTGCAGCTAATTGTTTGGTAAGTGTTTTGATTGGCAGTATCTTTCTTTTGAAAAAAGATATCGTGATTTCTTTACTTCCTAAATCTGTGACGACTGCTATTTCTGTTGATTTGTCTCATTCGATGGGTGGAATCAATGCTGTCACGTTGGCTATCGTTGTCTCGACAGGGATTTTTGGTTCATTAATTGCTACTCATGTATTCAAGTTTTTCCGAATCAAGAGTCCGGTAGCAAAAGGCGTCGCACTTGGCAGTACTTCACATGCTATCGGGACAGCAAAAGCAATCGAACTTGGTGAAATCGAAGGTATTATTTCTGGACTTGCTATTTGTGTGAATGGATTGATGACGGTGATCCTTTTACCGTTGCTGTTCCAACCTTTCGCATCGCTGTTTTAGTGCGTTAAAAGCTGTTTTGTGCTACAATAATCAAAAGTTCTGGCGCAAAGGAGCATAACGATGTATTTGTCTTCTAACTATCTAAAAAATTTCGATAAAGACTTATATTACAAGATCCTTTTGCTTGAAAGCTTTGAGGATCAAAACTGGCATACAGCGATTCAGCTGGGAAATGCTGTACAATTAGATGCTCGAAGCGTGACAAAATATTTGAACGATCTGGCGAAAAGTTACCAGCTTTTCAGCAAAAAAGAAAATCCTTTATTTCTTAAAAGTCGAAAAGGGTATACTTTTTCCGAATCGCTCGATCCAATCGAGCATGAACGTTTCTTGATTTATCTCGTGCAGAATACGCTGAAATTCCAGCTTGTGCACGATATTTTTTTTGAAGATTTCCGCACGATGTATCAGTTCGCTCAAAAGCACTATATCAGTGAATCAACTGCCCATAGAAAAATCAACGAGTGGAAAAAACAATTGAGCAGCTACGGAATCACGCTGCAAAGAAAGACCTATGTGGCAACTGGCGAAGAAGAAATCATCCGGTTATATCTGCATATGACATTCTGGCAGCTGTTTCGCGGGAAAATCTGGCCTTTCAAAACGATTTCTCAAGCAGAGGTCCAACGTATGGCCGAAGAGATCATGCTTTTCTTTGATGTACGTTTCAATGAAATCAAGAAAAGAAGACTTGAATATATGCTCGGAGCATTTTTTTTGAGAAAATCTCAAAAGCATTTTGTGACTTTGACAACGAAAAAAAAGGAACTTCTGGTCAATAATCTTTTATTCAAACAATTCTGCAATGCGATGATCCCGATTTTTCCGAATTATTTTCAAGTCGAAGATGAGTTGGGCGCGTTGTTTTTGATTTTTATGACAAGAGAAGAATATTATACAAGCCCGCATATCCGAAAATTGATTTTTACGTTTCACCTCAATGCAAAAACACCGCCTTTCCAAGCATTGACATATGCGAAAAAGGCGATTTCTGACTATCAGAAAGAACTAGACTTCAAAGAGAAGCTGACACCTGAAGCAGAAAATTATCTGCTGAGCGGCCACATGTTTGCCTATCTGTTTCCTGAAGCAAAAAAAACAATTGATGGAAAAGTAGAAGAATTGAACAGCAAACAAGTTGGCAGATTGGGCGAATTGACAGGATGGCTGGAACACTTTTTTGAGGAAGCCAAACAAACAGGAAATCAAACGTTTGAAAATACTTCATTCTTGTTTCACCGTTATTTATTTGTACTGAAAACAATGAAAGTCTTTATGCCGAAATTGCCGAAAATCAAGCTCTTGCTGATGACCGATTTTTCGATTTTTGAAGAAGAACTGATCATGAAAGAAATAACAGAGTTTTTCAAAAACAGTTATCGGCTGCAGTTTTTGCCCACGGATTATCGCGGCAGAGAAGTTGACCTGCTGATGTCCACCAGCAAGGTACACGGCAAGCCATGGGCAGATTTTGACTATTTTATTGTACAGCAGTCTTTGCAGCTAGATGATTTTATCGAGCTTTCAAAGAAATTCAAGCTGATTGAGCAAGAAAAGCAGTTGAAGGACTAAAAAATAAAACGATAATGATCTAAAAACGGCTTTTTATGATAAAAGCAAAAATAACTTTTGTTTTCAAAGTAGTATTAAATTTGAAAATAAATTATTTTAGGAGGCTATCATGAAGAAAAGTATTTTTAGGTTGTTGTCGTTTTTATTCGTTTCAGCGTCGTTGGCCACTGTCGGAAATTCGTCAATTATTGTCGCTGCTGAGTCTATACAATATACGCAGGAAAATGCTGAGACCGGAATCGTTGAAACTGAGGAACAGGCTTTAAATGAATTAGCAAATTTAACTATAAATCAGCTATTAGAAATTTTAAAAGAAGAAGGTTATAATCCGTATAGTATTTTTAGTGAGGAAGAGGTACAACAGGCAAGATTTTATGAATCTATTACAGCACGCGCTGGAGCAAATAAAGTTTTCCATGTAAATAATGAAACTAGAGATGTTTACCTTAACTCCTATATAGCGACTACTTTGAAATATGTAGGGTTTGCTGCAGTTGGAAAATATGTATCGGGTTGGGCTGGAATTGCTGTAGGTGCTATTGGAGCGAATATCAACACAGGAAGAGGAATTATTGTAAGAGTAAACAAGCAACCAGGATGGAAGTGGGGCGTCAATGGTCATGTATGGGCAATCATCGGTATAAGAAGCCAATGAGAGAAAGAAGGAAGAATTAGATGGATTTTTTTAAAAGTACCCGCTTTATTTATCTAACTATTACTTTCATTTTATTTGAGATTTTGGTTCGATCTTTTCTTTGGAACGTTAATTTCTTTATCCGCATGATTTGTTTCATGTCTCTTGCTTTTTTAGTTGATTGGTTTTTTCGTTTTTTTGGTAAAAAACCTAACTAAAAAGAGTACTATTTAGTTGAATGGTCAAAAGCTGTGTTATAGATATACTCAGTCTTTTATAAAAACCAACACATGGTTGTATCCTTTTTTACTTCACTGTACAATTTAGAAATAAGTGCTGATTTTTGAAAAGGAGAGAAGAGGATGACATTTGAAGAGATTTTGCCAAAGTTGAAAAAGGGTGAAAAAGTAATTCGAGAAGGCTGGAGCGGCTTTGAGTTATATATAACATTAGTAGAGGGACAAGAATTTGACGGCTGTCCTGTCACACCTTATTTTTTGATCAAGACAAGTGATGAAGGATTTTCCAGTTTTGCACCTACTGTATGCGATATCTTAGCCGATGACTGGAAAGTTGTGGAAGCATGAAAGAAAATCAATATCCCTCTTTGGCAGGGAAAATCGTCTTTGTCACAGGAGCTGCTTCGGGAATCGGGGCTGCTCAAGCCGAAGCTTTTTTAAAACAAGGCTCTTTTGTATTTGGATTGGATAAGCAAGCAGGAACAATGGGAAACCTGAAAGAGATTTTTCCTGAAACCTTTGATTTTATGCAGGGCGATATCACAAAGACAGAAACATTGCGCTTAGCAGTCGCTGCATGTGAGAAAAAAGGAGCAATCGATATTCTTTTGAATACTGCTGGGATTCTGGATGGTTACAAAAAACTCGATGAAACTTCAGAAGAGCTTTGGGATCTGATTTATGAAACAAATGTCAAAAGTCTTTATCGTTTGACGCGCTGTATCTTGCCTTCTATGTTGGAACGAAAACAAGGAACAATCATCAATATGGCTTCAATTGCTGGCTTTGTTGCTGGTGGCGGCGGCATCGCTTATACTACGGCAAAACACGCGATTATCGGGTTTACGAAGCAATTAGCCCTAGATTATGCTGCGGAAGGAATCCAAGTGAAAGGAATCGCGCCAGGCGCAATACGAACGCCGATGAATGCGGAAGATTTTGCAGGAACAGGTGAGATGGCCGCTTGGGTAGCAGATGAAACACCTGTCAAACGATGGGCAGAACCCGAAGAAGTAGCCGAATTGACTCTTTTTCTTGCCACTCCGCAGGCAAATTATATCCAAGGAGCTGTCGTACCGATAGATGGCGGCTGGTTATTAAAATAATAAGAAAAGACGACTAAACAGACACGAGATAAAGACAGGAAACTCCTTGTTTTTGTTTCGGGTCTTTTTTGTAGTTATGTATGATATGCTAAAACAAAATTTTTTCTTTTTTTTGAAACTTTTTACATATCTTCAACGTCTTTATACTTAGAAACGGAGGCGAGTCCCATTTTTAAACGGCACAAGCGCGCAAAAATCATCAAGAAATATCAAGCGCAATTAGAAGAACTGGCAGAAAAAGAATATCCTGCGATGTACAGAGTGGCCCTTAGCTATACGCATAAACACGAAGATGCACTGGATGTGATCCAGGAGAGTTTTAAAAAGGCGCTCACATACTTTGCCAAAGCAGAAGATATCACAGATTTTCGCCCGTGGTTTTTTCGAATATTGGTCAATACAGGAAAAGATGACTGGCGCAAACGAAAACGGACACCCGAATCTAATGAATTACCTGAAGAACTTTCCATGCCGGCAATTGATCAGCTGACTATGATGGAAATAGCAGAAGTATTAGAAAAACTAGGTAGTCCAGAAAAAGAGATCTTGATCTTGAAATTTTTTGAAGGATTCACATTGAATGAAATCAGTATCATTCTCGACTTGAATACAAATACAGTAAAGACAAAAATGTATCGGGCATTAAATCAGCTGCGCACGATCATTGATGAAGGAGTGACGGAATGAATTCCCCGAAAAAAACTATTGGTATCGTCTCACAAATCTATCAAAAACAAGCACTTCCTGATTCGTTAGGCAAGGAAGTAAAAGAGCGTTTGATGAAAGAAGAACAACGATTTTCGAAAAAACAGAAAAAGAAAACAATTGCCGCCTTTACTTTGCCCATTTTTCTACCGGTCATGGCATTATATCTTTCGTTATTATTTATTCCAGGATTCCAAACATTTGCCCAAGAAATCCCTGTTTTGGGAGCCGTTGTCAAAGTAATGACTGGCGAGGTATTCAAAGACCGAACAGACCATATCAACATTGATGTTCCTGAAATCAAGGAAAAAAATAAAACAACAGAAACATTGAATAAAAAATATCTCGCAGAAGGAAAAACGCAGTATGACGAACTTGTTAAAAATCTTGGTGATGTAAAAAACGGCCATTGGGAAGCAGGCGGAACATATGAGAAACTAGTGGATGATGGACGATTCCTAGTCATCAAACGCCAGTTGACAGTAACAGCTGCCGATACGCAAGTAGAAAACAGTTTTGACACAGTGGATAAAAAAGCGAATGTGGTTTTGACTTTGCCGATGCTTTTTAAAGATGACAGTTATTTAGAAGTCATTGCAAAAGAGATCCAGACACAAATCGATGCGCAAATGAAAGAATCCGAGAACAATATCTATTGGACTGAAAAAGACGTAAAAGAAGGAGTAATCGAACCTGTTCAATTGATGAAGCCAGACCGTGATTTTTATATCAATAAGCAGCATCAATTAGTTATTTCTTTCCCAAGATTTGAAATAGCACCAGGCTATATGGGCGCGCCAGAATTTGTGATCCCAACTGAAAAAATCAAATCATTATTGGTAGATTCAACATATTTAGAATAAAAAGAGGGGCTGACCGGCGGAAGCTGATCAGCCCTTTTGGATAACTTGTTTATGTTTTTGTCCAAAATCTAGTTTAAAGTTTATAAAAATTACTATTGGGCGCTTCTTAAACTTTTACCTAATCGTGTACGGATAAGAATACCGACGTACGCAGCAGCGGCAGCTTTTAGAGCCCCGGGAATCAAGAAAGGAACAAAACCGCTGTTGAAAGCTGCTGTGTAAGAAAGGTCAGCGCTTATTTTCAACCAGACCGTACCGAAAATCAGCGTCACCACAACGCCAATCAAATTGGCGATGATGGCCCAGCGATAATTGAATCCTTTCTTTTCCATAATCCAGCCTGTTACCCAAGTATTAAAAATAAAGCCAATCAGATAACCGCCAGTTGGACCAAATAGAACGCCGATTCCGCTGCTCATTCCAGCAAAAACGGGCAGACCGATCAATCCTAAAAGCAAGTAGATAAAGACAGCAAGTGTACTATTGCGTTTTCCTAAAATCGTTGCCGCTAATCCAATTGCAAATGTTTGTCCAGTCAGTGGAATCAGACCAAGCGGAATCGTGAATTGAGATAATACAGCGATGATAGCTGCGAATTCTGCTGCTAAAATAAGTTCTTTTAATGATTTGTTCAAAAATATTCCTTCTTTCGTTAACTTTATTGTTTTTATTGGTTAACGAAATTATAGAGTAAAAAAAGAACGATGTAAAGAGGAGAACTAAAAAAGAGGATTTTTTTGACAAAAGATACAAAAAAACCGCATAGAAGCAACTTTCGAAAAAGTTGTTTCTATGCGGTTCTGCCGATTTAAAAGTTTCGAAACGAATACTTTTAAATTATAGACTTTGGTTGTAGAATTCAACGACAAGAGCTTCGTCGATTTCTGGGTACAATTCGTCACGTTCTGGTAAACGAGATAATGAACCTTCTAATTTTTCGTTGTCAAAGCTTACGAATGCTGGACGTCCAACAGTTGCTTCAACAGCTTCTTTGATTGTTGTCATGTTAGCTGATTTTTCGCGAACAGAGATCACTTGACCAACTTCAACGTGGTATGAAGGGATATCAACACGTTTGCCGTCTACTTGGATATGACCATGGTTAACTAATTGACGTGCTTGACGACGAGTAGTTGCAAGGCCTAAACGGTAAACAACGTTATCTAAGCGTTGTTCTAGTAAGATCATGAAGTTAACACCATGTTTACCTTCTTTGATTTTGCTAGCTTTTACGAAAAGATTACGGAATTGACGTTCGTTCATTCCATACATATGACGCAATTTTTGTTTTTCAGTTAATTGCATACCATATTCAGATTGTTTGCCGCGGCTGTTTGGTCCGTGTTGACCTGGTGCGTAAGGGCGGCGTGCTAATTCTTTACCTGTGCCAGATAATGAGATACCTAGGCGACGAGATACTTTCCATGATGGTCCTGTATAACGTGACATTAAAATTTCCTCCAATAAAATGTAGTTTTTGGAGTAAAATAATCCGTTGAAAAATTCATATTCGTACAGTTCGTTCTTCAATCTTCACCTTTGCAGCCGCGGTTACGCAATTGAACCCATAATGGGGCAACAAACTGGGGACGAGCTATTATTTTTCTGCTGCATTATTTTACACAAAGTCCAGTATAAGTGATTCGGTTGAATAATGTCAAGCGGAAATTCCTTAAAAACGCTTTACAAACCCTCTTTCTCTCTATAAAATAAGAAGGTATCTGTCGAATAAGACAATGAAATCAAAGGAGAAAAGAGATGAATCCCGTATCACCGTTATTTGAGAAAATCGACACTTCTATCAAAAAGAAAGCAGATCTGATCGAAACAAGTTATCTGCGTTATGCCGCACGTTCTGCTTTTGCCTGTTTGTTCCTGACATTAGGCTCAGCTATTGCCTTCGTTATTGCGATGAAAGGCGAAGAAATCGCTCATGGTTTTGGTAAAATGCTTTACGCGTTTATGTTCAGCTGGTCATTGGTGATGATCTTATACATGAATGCTGAATTAGGAACGTCAAATATGCTGTACATGACAGTGGGTGTTTACCGCAAACGACTCCATTTTTCATTAGCAGCAAAAATCTTGTTTACGTGTATTTTGTTCAACTTGATCGGTGGGGTGATTTTTGGGATCTTAGTCTCGTTGACAGGCCCATTTCAAGGATTAGCTCCAGACAACTATATGTTTGAATCGATTGCCGCAAAATTGTCTAAATCAAGCGGTCAGATTCTTATAGAAGGAATATTTGCAAATATCGTAGTGAATACGGCTGTGCTGGTCAGCATGCGGATGAAAGATGATGCGGGTAAGATTTTGGCTATCAATTTTATTATCTTTATCTTTGCATTCCTAGGCTATGAACACGTAATTGCGAACTTCCCTGCATTTACGCTAGCATTTGCTGCTTCAGGAGGAAACATGGACACAATGACGGTCACAACTATTTTACATAACTTGTCTCTAGCGCTGGTAGGAAATTATATCGGCGGCGGTTTAATCATGGGACTGGGCTATGCTTGGCTGAATCAATCGAAATCTGCGTATGTGGATTAGGTACAAGAAAACTGCAGCAGAGCTTTAGGGAAACAGAGGGGGAAAAACATGCTGGATTTTCCAAATGATAAAAATAAAGCAGAACAAATGGCGCGCTATATGAAAAATCAGTTCATTTTTGCTGGGATACAAAAACCAGAACGCGCCTTGCTGCAGAAAGAATTACTGAAAGAAAGCACAGGCTGGTCAGTTGAAAAATTGATGACGGTCATTTCTGATTTTTATCAAAGACCAGAAAGAGAATATCAATATGCAGCCATCGATTTGGCACAGAAAAACGTCAAACGATTGAACATGGAAGAATTGAAACTGTTCTTGCCTTTAACAGCTGAAAAGAAATGGTGGGACAGTATCGATTCTTGGCGAAAAGTTTACAGTACGTGGTGTCTGTCTCACTTTGACCAGCTTTCAACTATATATGATTGGTTTTATGGTCAGGAAGATTTTTGGATGAGACGCATAGCAATCACTTTACAATTGGGTTTTAGAGAAAAAACGGATCAAGAGTTATTGAAAAAAGCATACCAATATGATATGTATACAAATGAGTTCTTCATTCAAAAAGCAATTGGCTGGGCATTAAGAGATTACAGCAAAACCAATCCAGCGTGGGTGAAGGAACAGCTGGGAACAGAAACATTCAGCAATTTAGCAGTTCGAGAAGCAAGCAAGTATTTAGGAGAAAGCGAGACGACAAAAAAATGAGACGTAGATTATTTGCTTTTGATATTGACGGAACGTTGTTGGATTCAAATAAACAGCCTTTGGATAGTACAAGAGAGGCGCTAGATAAATTAAGAAAAGCCGGACATCTAGTAACGATCGCTACAGGACGCAGTCGTTTTCATGCACAAGAAATCATTCGTGACTTAGAATTCACGAATTATATTTTATGTAATGGTGCTGCTGGATTCTTGGATCATGAACAGATCTATAAAAACTTATTGGATCGCGAACAGTTAGATAACTTTGTGAAACAAGCTCACGAAGCACAGATCGACACAGCATTTGTAGGATTAGACAACATTAAACGCAACTCATCAAATCATGTGGACGTGATGGAAGATGCGATGAAATCTTTCGGCGCAGTCTTGCCTGAATTGGATCGTTTTTTTGTAGAAGAACAAGAAGTTTATCAAGCATTAGCATTTTTCGATAATACATTTGACGACAAATTTACTAATTACGAACGTCTTCGCTTTGTCCGCTGGCATGAAAATAGTGTGGACGTTGTGCCGCACAATGGTTCAAAAGCAGCGACAATCTTGCATTTAGCAGAACAAGTAGGCATTGCAAAAGAAGATGTCATCAGTTTCGGCGATGGTCAAAACGACCGGGAAATGTTACGAATGTCTGGTGTAGGTGTGGCAATGGGAAATGCTGTGCCCGAAGTTCAAAAAGAGGCAGATGTGGTGACGGATACCAATGATCAAGATGGTATTTGGAAGACATTGAAGGAAATGAGTTTTATTTAGAGGTTGTGAGCAGCATGTTCTGCTTCAAGAATTAAGGGCGGAGAAAGGAAAACAGCTTTTCATGTTTTTCATTTCTCCGCTCTTAATTCCGCAGAAGCAATGCTGCGAACACCGTTTATGAAGAGGTCGTAAAAAAGCTGCTCAGCCTCAAGTAATAAAGAAGAATCCACGAAAACCGTTATTCATGTTTTTTTCTGAGGAAAGCCTCATCCTTTGAATAACTGCCAAAATTTCCAAGTGGTTTTCCTATTTTTGACCATTTTGTTTTACAATACTTGATAAATCGATAAAACACATATCTTTAGGAAAGAGAGACCGAAGTCCAGTACTTCAGGCTCTCTTTCTTTTCTGCATAAAAACAACTATAATATGAAGTGACGTTAAAAGAGAAGGGGAAAAAATGTGCGGGTATTGTTTATTGGTGATGTAGTAGGTTCGATGGGAAGAGAGACTATAACGGAATATCTTCCACGGCTGAAACAAAAATATCGTCCTCAAGTTACGATCGTCAACGGCGAGAATGCTGCTTCAGGTCGCGGTATTACAGAAAAAATCTATAAAAAATTTCTTCAAGATGGTGTAGATGTCGTCACTATGGGAAACCATACTTGGGACAATCGTGACATCTTTGAGTTTATCGATCGCGAGAAAAAAATCGTTCGACCAGCGAACTTTCCAGAAGGTACACCTGGAAAAGGCATGGTTTTCATCAAAGTGAATCAAGTAGAATTAGCAGTAATCAATCTGCAAGCACGCAGTTTTATGACTGATCTGGATGATCCGTTTCGTAAAATAGATGAATTAGTTGCAGAAGCTAAAAAAAGAACATCGATCATTTTCTTGGATTTTCACGGGGAAACAACAAGTGAGAAACAAGCGATGGGCTGGTTTTTAGACGGAAAAGTTTCTGCAGTTGTCGGCACGCATACACATGTACAAACCAACGACGCGCGTATTTTGCCAAAAGGAACAGCTTATCTGACAGATGTCGGTATGACCGGACCTTACGATGGGATCTTAGGCATGAAAAAAGAACCAGTGATCGAAAAATTCTTAACAGCTCTGCCAAAACGTTTCGAAGTTGTAGAACAAGGGCGTTCGAATTTAAGCGGCTGTGTCATAGATATCGATGATGCGACAGGCCGCGCACGAATGATCCAACCTTTCCAAATCAATGAAGATAAACCATTCATGAACTAAAAAGGAGAAAAAGAGATGGCTTTGCAAAAAGAACCAGAAATCCAGCACGCAGTTGACGAACTTCTTTCTTTGTTAAAAGAAAACGAAACCGTCTGTCAATTTAAAGAATTGGAAGAAAAGGTCCAGCAAAACCAATCTCTTGATCAACTTGTTGAGGACATCAAACAAGCGCAAAAAGATGCTGTACAATTTGCGCACTATGGCAAACCAGCTGCGGAACAAGAAGCAATCAAGCGAGCAGACCGCCTGACGAAAGAATTCGAAGAGCATCCGCTCGTGATTGCTTATCGCGAACAATTGGCAGAGGCAAATGATCTGCTGCATCATTTGACGAACTTGATCCAACAGCAGCTGAATGAAAAAATAGAGGAGGAAGACTATGCCTCAAAAAACTAAAAACACTCCGATGATGGAACAATACCTAAGCATCAAGGCTCAGTACCAAGATGCTTTTTTATTCTACCGCTTAGGAGATTTCTACGAATTATTTTATGAAGATGCCGTCAAAGCATCACAAATTTTAGAATTGACTTTGACCAGCAGAAATAGAAATGCAGATGATCCAATCCCAATGTGCGGTGTTCCGCATCATTCTGCACAAGGCTATATCGATATCCTGATTGAAAAAGGCTATAAAGTAGCAATCTGTGAACAAGTAGAAGATCCGAAAACGACAAAAGGAATGGTCAAACGGGAAGTCGTTCAGCTAGTAACGCCAGGAACAGTCATGGAAAGCAAAGGCCTTTCTGCAAAAGACAATAATTTCCTGACAGCATTAGTCAGCCGGCCAGAAGGTTTTGGTTTTGCTTACGCCGATCTTAGTACTGGGGAATTGAAGACCGCTTTTTTGAGAGACGAAGAAGCTGTTTTGAATGAAACATCTGCGTTGCAGTCAAAAGAAATCGTTTTGGGCAATGAACTGTCAGAGACGTTAGCAAAACAATTGAAAGAAAGATTAGGACTCGTTTTTTCTAAACAAGAAACAATGGAAGAAAATGCGGAATTCAGCTTTTTGACCAGCGGATTGACCAATGAACTGCAACAAGAAGCAACCGGGAAATTACTTACTTATTTATCGGTCACGCAAAAAAGAAGTTTGTCTCATATCCAAAAAGCAGTCGAATATCAACCCGATCATTATTTGAAAATCGATTATTATTCCAAATTCAATTTGGAACTTATTCAATCGATCCGGACCGGAAAAAAACACGGGACACTTTTATGGCTGCTTGATGAAACAAAAACAGCAATGGGCGGACGTTTGCTGAAACAATGGTTAGATCGCCCGCTGATCCAAGCTGCCCAAATCAAGGAACGTCAAGAAATGGTTGCTTCCTTATTAGATAGTTATTTTGAGCGAATCGATCTTCAAGAAGCATTGACAAAAGTATATGACCTTGAACGTTTAGCAGGACGTGTAGCGTTCGGCAATGTGAACGGACGTGATTTGATCCAGCTGAAAACTTCTTTGAACCAAGTGCCGCTTATTCGTCAACTGATCGAAGGAATCAATCAAGGTCAATGGGATCGTTTGCTTACAGATATGCAGCCGATGAATGAATTAGTTGCGTTGATCGAACAAGCGATCAATGAAGATGCGCCTCTTCAAATAACAGAAGGAAATGTCATCAAAGACGGTTTCAATGAACAATTGGATCACTACCGTTCTGCTATGAAAAATGGCAAACAATGGTTGGCAGAACTTGAAGCAAAAGAACGCGCCGAAACAGGTATCAAGAACTTGAAAATCGGCTTCAACCGCGTCTTTGGCTACTTTATCGAAATCACAAAATCGAACCTTGGAAGTCTTGAAGAAGGAAAATACGAACGCAAACAAACACTTGCGAATGCGGAACGTTTTATCACACCTGAATTGAAAAAACTAGAGACACAAATCTTAGAAGCAGAAGAAAAATCAGTGGATTTGGAATACCAGCTGTTTTTAGCAGTAAGAGATGAAGTGAAAAAAGCAATTCAGCCGCTGCAAACTTTGGCAAAAGCAATCAGTGCCGCAGATGTACTTCAAAGCTTTGCTGCTGTCAGCGAACGTTATCAATATGTTCGACCTGAAATGACGAGCAGCAGTCAACTTCTATCTATCAAAGACGGACGCCATCCCGTGGTGGAAAAAGTGCTGGGGCATCAAGAATATATCCCAAATAGTGTAGAGATGGATGAAAATGAAATGATCTTGCTGATCACAGGACCGAATATGTCTGGTAAAAGTACCTATATGCGTCAACTTGCATTGACTGTTATTATGGCGCAAATCGGTTGTTTTGTTCCTGCACAGCACGCAGTTTTACCAATTTTCGATCGTATTTTCACACGAATCGGAGCAAGTGATGATCTGATTGCTGGACAAAGTACATTTATGGTAGAAATGATGGAGGCTAACCAGGCATTGCGCCACGCGACACCAAATAGTTTGATTTTATTTGATGAATTGGGACGAGGAACCGCAACCTATGATGGGATGGCACTTGCCCAAGCAATCATCGAATACATCCACAAACACGTGAGAGCCAAAACACTGTTTTCTACGCATTATCATGAATTGACTGCTTTAGACAATGAACTTTCCCATTTGAAAAATATCCATGTAGGTGCTGTAGAAAAAGATGGCGAAGTAGTATTTCTTCATAAAATGATGGATGGACCAGCAGACAAGAGTTACGGTATCCACGTAGCGAAAATCGCTGGGCTGCCAGAACGTTTGTTAGAACGCGCTTCAGACATTTTAACAGCTTTGGAAGCAGGAGAGTCAGTCATCGATCATCCTGTTCCGGCAGTATCTGAAATGGAAGAAACGCTCGTTATTGCAGAAGAAACCCAACAGCTGTCCTTATTTGCTGAAACTACTGAAGAAGAAAGCAAAGTCGTCGCAGCATTGAAATCTCTTAATCTGCTTGAAATGACACCAATGGACGCATTGAATACACTATATAAATTACAAAAACAATTATAAAACGAAAGAAGGCGTGAATAATGGCTAAGATCCAAGAACTTTCTGAACGTCTGGCTAACCAGATTGCTGCAGGGGAAGTTGTTGAACGCCCTGCCTCTGTCGTAAAAGAACTGGTCGAAAATGCCATTGACGCAAAAAGTACTCAAATCGATATTTTAGTAGAAGAAGCCGGACTGAAAACGATCCAAGTCATCGATAATGGTGAAGGAATCTATACGGATGATGTCGAAAATGCGTTCAAGCGCCACGCCACCAGCAAAATCCATAATCGAGATGATTTGTTCCGTATTCGAACACTTGGTTTTCGAGGAGAGGCGCTGCCAAGTATCGCTTCTGTTTCAGAAATGACTGTTGAAACAGCGAATCAAGAAGAAAAAGAAGGCACTTATTTGGCATTAAAAGGGGGCGAAGTTCTTGAACATCGCCCAGCACCTTTGCGCCAAGGAACAAAAATCACCGTAAAAAATCTATTTTTCAACACACCAGCACGTTTGAAATATGTCAAAACGCTGCAAACAGAACTAGCGAACATTGGCGATATCGTGAATCGCCTGGCTTTGAGCCATCCAACGGTTGCTTTTCGTTTGGTCCATGATGGAAACAAAATGCTGACAACAGCAGGAAACGGCGATTTAAAACAAACAGTAGCTGGCATCTATGGATTATCTACTGCCAAGAAAATGCTGAAAATCGAAGCAAAAGATCTGGACTTTGAATTACTTGGTTATGTGTCACTTCCTGAAGTAACAAGAGCGAGCCGGAATTATCTTTCTACGATTATCAACGGCCGTTATATCAAGAACTTTTCTCTTAACAAAGCAATTGTGGCAGGCTATGGTTCCAAACTAATGATCGGGCGCTTTCCAATCGCTGTTTTGGAAATAAAAATGGATCCGCTGCTAGTAGATGTGAACGTCCATCCAACGAAACAAGAAGTCCGATTATCCAAAGAAAAAGAATTGATGACATTGATTGAAGATGCTATCCAGAAAGCATTAAGTGAAGAAAATTTGATACCAAGTGCAGCGGACAATCTGCGGTTTAAAAAGAAAGTCGAGAATCAGCCAAAAAGTGAACAGATAGAAATCGATCTTTCATATGCTTTTGAAGAAGAGAAGCCAAAAAAACCAGCAAGCTTGAATTTTGATCAAAAAACAGGGACATTTTTTGTCAAAGAAGAAAATCCACAACCAGAAGAAAACACTGTTGATAACTTTGTGGAAAACAAAGAGAAAACAGTGGGAACTTCGCAAAGTTATCCGCTTCATTCAACGGATAATGTGGAAAAAGTGGATAACTCCGACGTTTATGAGGAAAACTTTGTCGAAAAAAATGTGGATAAAAACAATTTGGAAAACTTATCCACTGTGGATAAAAAAGCTGAAGATGAGACTGAAATCTTTTTTGAACAAGAAATCGCTTTGCATCCTGAATTTGATTTGAGTACCGTAAAAGAACGGGAATTAGATCAAACGATTCGGAAATTAGAAGAAGAAAAACCGACTCAGCGATTCCCTCGATTGGAATATTTTGGACAAATGCATGGGACATATTTGTTTGCGCAAAGTAAAGAAGGCTTATACATCATTGACCAGCACGCTGCCCAAGAAAGAATCAAATATGAATATTTCAGAGAAAAAATCGGCGAAGTCTCCAATGATCTTCAAGAATTACTGGTTCCTTTCGTTTTGGATTATCCCAATAGCGATGCGCTGAAGTTAAAAGAAAAAATGGATTTATTGGTGGAGGCTGGCATCCATTTAGAAGAATTTGGTCAAAACAGTTTTATTGTACGCGCACATCCAACGTGGTATCCTAGCGGTGAAGAAGAAGCGATTATTCGTGAAATGATCGATATGTTGCTGACAACTGGCAGCGTCAGTGTAAAAAAATTCCGGGAAGCAACAGCAATCATGATGAGCTGCAAACGTTCGATCAAAGCAAATCATTATCTGAATGAAGCACAGGCAAGAGTTTTGCTGGATGATTTGGCACGTTGTGAGAATCCATTTAATTGTCCGCATGGCCGACCAGTCCTGATCCATTTTACAAATTCGGATATGGAGCGGATGTTTAAGAGAATCCAAGATCCGCATTAAGAGGTTGTGAATGAACCGTTCAGCTCCAAGCATTAAAGAAGAATTTCGTAAAATAGCTTCTCATATTTTGCGAAATTTTGAATTAATGCCGAAGGAGCTGGTTCATGAACACCGTGGATAGAGGTCGTGAGCAAAGCGGTTTGACTTGAGGTTACGAAAAAGTTTTTTAACCTCTAGCACCAATTCTCTGCTTTTCATTAGTCACTATTTATTTGCTTAAAACACTCACTGCATACTAAGGAGGAACAACGATGGACGTGATTTTAGCTTCACAATCTCCAAGAAGAAAAGAGCTGCTTGCTTGGCTCGTTCCTGCATTCGAAGTTCGACCAGCAGATATTGACGAAACGCCAAAGGAAAATGAAGATCCTCTTGAATATGTAGCACGCATGGCAGAAGAAAAAGCTGCTGTCATCGCAGCAAGTCATCCAGATCAGTTAGTGATTGCTAGTGATACAACAGTAGCAATCGGGCAAACGATTTTGGGCAAACCCGCAGATGCGCAAGAGGCGGAAGAAATGCTTCAGCTGCTTAGCGGGAAAGAACATCTTGTGTATACTTCTGTAGTTTTGCAAAAAGGTAAACACATGGAAAAAGTGTTATCTCAAGCCGCAGTGACGTTTTATCCATTGTCAAATGACGATATCAGCCAATATTTGTCTACTGATGATTATCAAGACAAAGCAGGTGCTTATGGTATCCAAGGCCCAGCAGGTATTTTTGTGAAAAAAATCGAAGGGGATTACTACAGTATCGTTGGTTTTCCTGTCGGTGCTGTAAATCAAGCCTTAAAACATTTTAACTAAAAAAAGAAATCGCGACGAATATCGCGATTTCTTTTTGTTTTATTTTGAATAACAGTCTCAAACTGTTGCTTCACCGACAGCTTCATGAGATTGGACAGTTCCTTTTTTAGTAAGTGAAAGTCCAGAGATTTGGTTCATATTTGTAACAACTACTACGATTTCTGTTTCTTTGCCAGCTGATTCCACTTTCGCAAGATCCATTTTTGCTAGTAAAGTCTCTGGTGTGACCATGTCGCCTTCGTTAACATAAACAGTGAATGGTTCGCCTTTTAATTCAACAGTATCTAATCCCATGTGGACCAAGATTTCCATACCTGTTTCTGACAAAATACTGATTGCATGTTTTGTTTCAAATACATTCGTTACCTTACCATTGACTGGTGCGTAAACATTCCCATCAGTCGGCAAGACACTATAACCGTCACCCATCATTTTTTGTGAAAATACTGGATCGTTAACTTCAGTGATCTCTTTCAATGTACCTTCTGCAGCAGCGAATAAAGTTTCAGTTTTTGCTGGTGTCTCAACTGGGCTAGATGTAAAGGAAGAAACAGAAGAGCCTGTTCCTGCATCAGCCATTGCAAGAGTTGGTTCTTGGACGCCCGTATTGTTTACAGGGTCGATTTTATTCAAGATGCCTTGACGTCTGAAAACCACTGTTAAACCAAATGGAATGATGACAGCAATCACCATCGCAATGATGAAAGGTACCCAAGATTGTGCTTGGATAGCCAAGATTCCTGGTAGTCCGCCAACACCGATCGCATTAGCGCGAACGCCCATCAAAGTAGCGAACATTCCTGCTAAACCAGAGCCGACCATTGCAGCTACAAACGGGTAGACATATTTCAAGTTGATCCCAAACATTGCAGGTTCCGTAACTCCCAAATAACAAGAAATCATCGCTGGGATAGAGATTTGTTCTTCTTTTTTATTTCCGCGGTGCAAGTAGATGATTGCTAATACAGCAGAACCTTGAGCGATATTTGACAAGGCGATCATCGGCCATAGATTTGTTGAACCGAAGTCAGCAATCAGCTGCATATCGATAGCATTGGTCATATGGTGCAATCCGGTAATAACAAAAGGTGCATACAAGAATCCGAAAATCGCGCTAAACAACCAATTCACAGATGAAGTCAAACCTGCATTTACGATTGAAGAAATCCAACTTCCGATTGCCCAGCCGATTGGTCCTAAAACGACGTGAGCCGCTAATACTGTGGGTACCAAAGAGAATAATGGAACAAAAATCATCGAAATGGATTGCGGGATAACTTTTCGGAAAAAGATTTCCAGATAAGCTAACATGAATCCAGCCAACATTGCAGGAATAACCTGTGCTTGATAACCAATCATATCTACTTGTGCAAAACCGAAATCCCAGAAAGGAATATCAGCAGCAGCAGTGGTTGCAACGCCGTAAGCATTTAATAATTGCGGTGAAACTAATGTGATACCAAGTACGATACCCAAGATTTGCGTTGTTCCCATTTTTTTAGCAATACTCCATGTGATCCCTACAGGAAGGAAGTGGAAAATCGCTTCGCCCGGCAGCCATAAGAACCCATTGACACCATTCCAAAATTGCGAGTGTTCAACAATCGTTCCGCCTAAACTTTCAAACTCGATGCCTTCTAAAACATTTCGAAATCCTAAAATCAATCCACCAACAATAATCGCTGGGATCAAAGGTGTGAAAATCTCTGCCAGTACAGCGATCATACGCTGGATTGGATTCAGATTTTGCTTCGCCGCTGACTTGCTCTGGTCTTTGGATACGCCTTCAATTCCAGAAACAGCTGAAAAATCATTGAAGAATGTGGCAACGTCATTTCCGATGATGACTTGGAATTGTCCCGCGTTTGTAAACATTCCTTTAACAGAAGGGATATCTTCAATCGCTTCTTCATTTGCCTTTTTTGGATCGTTCAAAACAAATCGAACACGTGTCGCACAATGACTGACAGCAGCAATATTCTCTTTGCCGCCAACCTCCTTCAACAGCCTCTCAGCATCCTCCCGATACTTACCCATAAATATTCCCCTTTCTCTAACTTATATATACAAGTTATCTTCTTCTCTTATCATAACTGCTTATAACGACAAATGCAAGCGTTTTATTTATATAACATTTGCTATTTTGAGTTAAGAAAACATGTCACAAAGAAGGTGAGCACTCATTTTTCAAAAAAAGCGAATTTTTATTCTTTTTCTTTTCAAGTGTTATTATCTCTAATAGTTGGGTATTTGGCTATCAATATTTTTATAACAGAAATATTCTTCAGAATAAGCAGTTAAAAACGATTTCATGTTTCTTGAAAAGAGAAAACGCCTATAGTATAGTGAAGGCATGCACAAAAATATCAAAGGCAAACAGTGAGGGAGAGAATAAATGAATAAGTTCAATGAAATATTTTTAGACTTAGAGCAAAAAATCTTAGAAAAAGAGTATCCTCCTCATACGCTGCTGCCTAGCGAAAACCAATTGATCAAAATTTATAATGTTTCACGGGAAACAATTAGAAAAGCATTGAATCTATTGACGAATGCAGGCTATATCCAGAAAAAACAAGGAAAAGGATCAATTGTTTTAGACAGAAACCGTTTTGATTTTCCATTTTCTGGTTTAACAAGTTATAAAGAATTGCAGGATACACAACATATTCCTAGTGAAACTGTTGTGAAAGTTTTAGAAGAAACAACTGTAGACAAAGAATTAGAAAAAATCACCGGTTGGAAAGAGGGAACACCTATCTGGCATTTAGTTCGCCAACGGAAAATAAATGGCGAAGCAGTTATTTTAGATACTGATTATCTTTTAAAAGAAGTGGTTCCTACATTAACAAAAGAACAAGCTGAGCGTTCGATCTATGCCTATTTTGAGGACCAGCTGAATTTAACGATCGCTTATGCGCAAAAAGAGATCACCGTTGAGCCTGTTCCTGAAAAAGCTGCGCAATATATGGATTTGAATAAAGACCCTTATATAGTGGCAGTTAGAGGTTTGGTCCATTTAGAAGATACGCGCTGTTTTGAATATACAGAATCTATCCATCGTTTAGATAAGTTTCGATTTGTTGAATTTGCGAGAAGAAGAAAAGTTTGATTTTTGACTACTGACTTTTGTGAGAAAAGAGTCTTATTGCTGTGAAACACGAAGAATGAAGTGATTCGATGTCGAACAGTACCTACTTGGTGCTCGGAACTGAACGGTTCATTCACAACCTCTTCTTAAACGGTGTTCACTCAGCTGACTTTCGGTATTAAGCTTCATCTCAACAAAATATAGAAAGCTATTTTGCTAAGATGAAGAGTCTTAATACTCAAGTCATAACGCTTTGCTCACAACCTCTTTTGAGCAGATTACTTCTCCTCTGCCCTTCATTTGCTTAGTATAAAGGAAAAGGGGTGTGGTCAAGATGAATCAACCAAATAAAGAAGAATTGAAACAAAAACTTTCAGATATGGAATATGCGGTGACTCAAGAAAACGCGACAGAACCTGCTTTCACTGGTAAATATGATGATTTTTATGAAAAAGGGATCTATGTAGACGTAGTCAGCGGCGAACCATTATTCAGTTCCGCAGAAAAATACGACGCTGGTTGCGGCTGGCCTTCTTTCAGCAAACCAATCGAGCGAAAAGACATCAAAGAAAAAGCGGATTTTTCTTACGGAATGCACCGCGTAGAAGTACGCAGCACAGAAGCAGATTCGCATTTAGGTCATGTATTTTCAGATGGTCCGGCAGACAAAGGCGGCTTGCGTTACTGTATCAATTCAGCTGCTTTGAAATTTATTCCTTATGAAGAAATGGACAAAGCCGGGTATGAAGAGTTCAAGAAATATGTAGAATAGTTTGTAAAAACAGAGATCGAAGAAGAAAGTCTTCGATCTCTGTTTTATTTGTATGTTCTTTTATATAATGTTGCTATAAGAATATTGATTTTAAAAATAACAGTAGTAAAACAAATAATACAAGTGTAAAATTATTTATGTAAGAGTTATTGATAAAATAAAAAAACGAATAACTTTTATTCTAAATACACAACATTACATAGTAAAAGATTTACAGCAGAGGAGCATGAATCAAATGGATAAAACATATACATCTTTAGACGAAGCATGGAACCAAACCCAACAAGAACCAACAGTTTGGGATTATCTAGCAATCAAGGATCGATCTTTTTATTATGTTTACGGCAATCAATCTTTATTTTTAAGCAGTTTTCAAACAAAAGATTTACCAGAACCGCCTTATCAACTAACTCCTTTAGGGAAAGTACTAACAAAAATGAGCCATTTTGCCAATATCATGTCGCGCCGTCCCGGTACAGAAGAAGTGACATTCTATGCGTTATTAAATGAACCGCAAAGTGGACTTTTAGGACGGAAAATTGACGAAAAAATGCTTAACATCGGTGTGCCTCCTTTAGTATGGCGGCGAGAGCAAATCAAAAGAGCAATCAGAGAAAAAGTAGAAGCTTATATAAAAGCAAACGAATCCTTTTTGTTTCTTGATATCGGTAGCGGTGGAGGGTTTGACAGTCTTGAAATCGAGCGCTTGATGCATAGAATGAGCGAATTGACTCAAAATACGCAATGGTCAAATTCTTATGCAAGTATAAATGTCGATATCGACACGAAATGGCTTGAAAATAACCAAAAGCTGGCAGAAGAAATGTTTGGAGAGAACCATAACATTGTAAGGGAAAATATCTCTGCTTTTGACTTTCTTTCTGATAAAAGCTATCGATCTACTTTGAAAAAATACGATAATCTGATTATTTCTTGCAATGGTTTTGCAGAATTTTTATCTGATGCAGAGTTGCAGAAACTATACCTTGGCATTCGTGAGCTGACGGATTCATTTGAAGGTAATGCTACAGTCATCTTGCCATTTGCAAATAAAAATGAGAAACAAGAAGCAGTCGGGAAAAAAATCGGCTTCCAATTCCGAGCAAAAGATAAACAAGAGATGACTGAAATGATCAATGATCTATTTGCCGGTTATCAGGTTTCTAACACTGAAAAGCATAGTCATATCGTGATGTTTATTGAAAAATAATTCTATATTTTCGTACACTTTTATCTAAGAGTAAGGAAAGACATGTTTAGAGAATAGCAGAAGAGAGCATCCAATTGGATTGGATGCTCTCTTTTTTGTCTATTGATCATTTAATACTTTTTCCAAAGCCGTCTTTATTGCTTCAACAGCTTCAGGATTTTCAGCATTTTCTATTTCCAAACGGCTCGCTTCGCCATTTGCAGCAGCAAAAGGTGTTTGAATAGATTGTTAGTTATACAAACAATAAGCCTAATTTTAACAAAAGAGGGTGGATTAAAAAAAATATGCCAGTTATAAATGTAAGAATCATTCGTTTGCGTATATTTTGAAGAAAGGCAGCGGAGAGTTCTTTTGGAAGAAAAAGTACTTTTAATTGATTTTGAGGATGGTCAAGCAAGTATCGCTGCCATATTATTGACTCCTCTATTCTGTTTTTTTCTTGAAGAACGAGAGCAATTCCTAGAAGAATAAACGCAAATCCAAAGTAAGGAAGTGCATTCAATGAAGTATCACTTATAGGAAAATAATAAAAGACACCTATGCCAAAGACGGGTAGAAAAAGGATGATCAATAAAAGCGAATATTTTTTCTTTCGAGCAAGAATGGGGGCTTCTTGTGTTAAAAAGTGGTTCGCCGCTTTTTTTCGCTGCTTTTTCTCTTGTTTAGTTAATCCAGGAAATGCAATCTGGAGTCGTTTGTTGATTTTAGTAAATATATCCGCAAATTCTTTGAAATATTTGAAGGCAAAATAAAACAAGAAAAGAAACAAACCATAATAAGCGAACGTATCAATGGTTTTGATTCCAAATTTGGCAATGGTCATGAGCATGGCAGTATTCTCCTCCTATTGAAATTATTTTTGTTGATTATAACAGTCAAACAGGGAGAAAATGCTGAAAATTCAGTAAAAAATAGTCTATTATTCTCATTAATAATAGGATTTTTAAAATAAAAAATGTTATTTTACACATACATAAAAACTTATTTTTAAAAAGCAGAACCAAGAAAAACAGGCATATAAATTTACCTGACTTTTGATCAATGTTAAGTTAAAAGTAACATGTGTTGTTTGAAAAATTTATCTTAGAACTGGATAAATGTATAAAAAACGACCTCAAAATAGGCTTCTTCCGTTCGATTTTTTCCCTTATCTTCATTTTCCCTGAACTTAAAAAAACATGCTGCCGAACCACAATCATCAAGGAGGAGAATATATGGAAAAATTTTACCAGAAAACGATCAAGGAAACATTACAACATTTTGATATTGATCAGAATCACGGTTTAAGTAATCAAAGTGCAGAAGAACGTTTGAAAAAATATGGCGAAAATACGATCCAGCAGCAAGAATCACGTTCAGTTTGGGAGCTTCTTTGGCATAACATCAATAATCTTATTGTGTACCTTTTGTTAGCTGCTGCGCTGCTTTCATTTTTCACAGGCGAGGTTGTAGAAGGTGTAGCGGTACTGATTGCAGTATTTTTAGCCGTTTTTACTGGCTTTTTCACCGAATTGCGCGCCCAAAAGTCAATTGATTCATTACAAGAAATGATTTATACCACTGCCAAAGTCTTACGTGACGGAGAAGTGTCTCAAATAGATTCGGGTTCTGTAGTGCCTGGGGATATTTTATTGTTGGAGGAAGGCGATTCGATCGCAGCTGATGCCAGATTATTGGAAAGTCGTAATTTTGCTTGTATTGAATCTGCATTGACTGGTGAATCTGAAGCTGTAGAAAAACAGGCAGATGCTTCTTATCAGGAAGAAGTACCTTTAGGCGATCGAAGGAATGTCGTTTTTGCTGGAACAGCAGTGACTCGCGGAAGTGCGACTGCTATCGTTACGCAAACAGGAATGAAGACTGAAGTAGGGAAAATCAGTGCCATGCTGACAGATGACAAAAAGAAAAAAACACCTTTGGATATCGAGCTGGACAAATTAGGTAAAGCTGTTATTTTTGCTGCATTATTTGCTGCTGTCGCTGTTTTGATTGCTGGTCTGTTGACACAAGAACCATTAACAGAGATGCTTCACATTTCGATTATTCTAGCTGTTGCGGCTATTCCAGAAGCAATGCCTGCTGTTTCTACTATCACGCTTTCCCGCGGCATGCGTATCATGGCAGAGCATAAGGCTTTAGTTAAAACGTTGTCTGCTGTAGAGACATTAGGCGCAACCACTGTGATTGCTAGTGATAAAACAGGAACCTTGACCGAAAATCAAATGGCTGTTGCAGATATTCTTTTAGCAGATGGCGAATCTTTTACTGTCAGCGGAAAAGGCTATGAACCAAAAGGAGAATTTTTTCAAAATAAAAAAGAAATAGATCCTAACGAGAACAAACAGCTGTATGAAATGATTCGAAATGGAGCGTTATGTACGTCTGCTGTTTTAAAGAAGACAGAGGATCAATATGAGATTCTCGGCGATCCGACAGATGGAGCATTTGTTGTTTTAGGGGAAAAAATGGCTGTTTCTCGGGATTCTCTTGTTGAAAAAGGTTGGGAAAAGATCGGTGAGCTGCCTTTTGACTCTGATAACAAGTTCATGATCACCGTTTATGAAAATGAAACAAGACTGCTGCTTGTAAAAGGTGCGCCAGATGTCTTATTGGAACTCGCGAGTGCAGATGACCAGACAAAAAAACAGCTAGAAGAATACAACCAGCAACTTGCTTCAGAAGGCCGACGTGTTATAGCAGTTGCCCGTATCGAAAACTATCAAGGCGGACTTTCCGAATCGGAACTCGCTGAAAATCTTGACGGCTTGGAAATCCAAGGATTTGTCGGTATTATTGATCCGCCTCGTGCAGATGTCAAAGAAGCTGTACGTGTTGCGCAAGAAGCGGGGATAAGTGTCAAAATGATTACTGGCGATCATCCGAAAACAGCGTCGATGATTGCAAAAGAAATCGGCTTAGCGGACTATGACAACACAATGACTGGAAAAGAAATCGATGAAGCAGTCAAAAGTGAAGACTTTGAAGAAAAAATCAAAAAAATCGGTGTTTTTGCCCGTGTTTCTCCCGAAAATAAATTACAGTTAGTTGAAGCATTACGAAAATCTGGCGCTATTGTTTCAATGACAGGTGATGGGGTGAACGATGCACCGGCACTAAATGGCTCAAACATCGGTATCGCTATGGGGATTCGAGGAACGGAAGTAGCCAAAGAGTCCTCAGATATGATCTTGACGGATGACCGTTTCCAAACGATTGTGGATGCAATAAAAGAAGGACGTATTATTTTTGATAACATCAAAAAATATGTAACTTTCCTCTTCTCTTGCAACATGGTCGAGATCGTGACTATTTTCTTAAGTGTGGTTTTCTTGCTTCCAATGCCGATCCAACCATTGTATATCTTATATCTGAATCTAGTGATTGACATTGCTCCAGCTATGGCATTGGCATTTGAATCAGCGGAAAGCGACTTGATGAAGCGGCCGCCTCGTTCTGATGAAGACAGTTTAGTCAATAAACGTTTTTTAGGCCGAATCATCTTGAGCGGTGTTATTATTGGTTTAGCATCTTTTAGCTTCTTTACCTTTTTAACATACACGAATCATGAACTTGTTTATGCACAAACAGCAACATTTACGTTCATGGCCATTGCGCAGCTGATGCATATTTTCAATGTGCGAAAAAATAAAGGATTTGGCTTTGACAAATCGTTATTGAAAAATAAAGTGCTTCTTGGTGCATTTGCTATTTCTTTAACACTGCAATTTGCTGCTGTCTATCTTCCGTTTATGAATAATCTGTTGAACACAGTACCATTGCAAGCTGGAACATGGGGAATCATTCTTTTGGCTGCTGCTGTTACTACGATTCTTGTAACAGGACTAAAAAAACTTTTCCAACTGAAGTAGTTCTGGGTTAGATTTTTATCAAATGAAAAAGTCCTCCTATGTTTGGAGGACTTTTTCATTTGAAGATTATGATAACGTGTTACTTTCTTTTCTTTTTGTTGACGATGAACAAAAAAATCAAACATAGAATAACAGTAAGTATTCTCAAAGCTGGAGTAAATAATAGCAGTGTCATGAAATCAGCAAAACCTCTAATGAATGAAGAATCGGAAGCATAAAGCTTAAATAAAGGTGCCGCAAATAAACTTACATATCCATAAACGAAAATAGTAAATAAATAGACGGCAATTCCTGATGTTAGTATGATTATGTTTTTTGTTGTTTTTGACAAATGTTGTTCCTCCTGAGCTGCCTGTTATTGATAAGATTTTTTCTTTTTTTATAGTAAATAGCAGCATGCAATGAAAGCGCATAACTGTCATTTCTGTGTTTTCATTGTATACATAATAGATGGCTATATCAATAATTATATAAAACTGGCAGAAATTAGTGGAGTGAATGATCAATTAATTAGTATTCGAATATAGTGCTGTACCATCTGGCAAGATTTCTTTCCAAAATTCAAAGTAGCGGTCTGTCAATTCGATACTACTGATTGTTTCCCAGTTTACATAGTGATCGTCAATGAAAAAACCATCCAAATCGATAGAAGGTTGTACAAATCCTTTCACGATTTTACCATCTAGGCATTGGATGATTACTTCTTGTTTAGCAATCATGGAAGTAACGATTACCGTCTCAAAGTGTTTGTCGATAGTTTTCATTTATTTCACTACTTTCGTCGATAAATTCTTGATAAAATTCATTTTTGACCGGTGTCAATTCGTTGTCTTTCTTAAGTTGCACAGGTTGGTTCCTCTGTTGCTGTTTTTTTATTCGTTCAAAATCTAGTTCATACCATTTTTTTGTTTTTATTAATTCGATATGCCGGACATCTTCCCAAAAGATAAACTGTCCATCAATAAGAAAATAATCCTCATAAGCTTCACCTGTAAATGTTCCTTCGATTTCTGGTTGGATTCGGCCAAACGCATCTTGTAAATTCAGTTGGATCACGACTTTCTGTTGATGCAAGAAAGCTTGAACTAATAGCTGATCGATTTCCTCTAAGTCCATTTGTGGTTTAAGTATAGGTTCTCTTAATGCAGAAGTTTCATTTTTTTCGATTCCTTGAACAAGTTCAGCCATTGCAAAAGCCGTTCCCCATTTCAAACCAAAAGGACGGTCATGATATTCGTTATAGTCAGTGAAGATTTTTTTTGTTCTTCTCATCTTGTCCACCTTCGATTCCGCTCATGCCGCCAGCGTGTCCGCCGACAAGTTCCGATCGTGCGATTGCTCGGCCGCCTTTCAATAAACTATGTGCGTGGATGATCGACTTGAAGCCATACTTTTCTCGGATTGTATCAACGATATAGTCGACTTTTGCTTCGGAAACTTGTTGTTCAGGATCATCAAAAAGATTCAGCTGCAGTGAATGTCCATAAACTAAATCAGAACAATTGACGGCAATATTTCGGACTACTTGATCTGTGTATTTTTCATGGAAAATGCGCAAAAGATGATGAGCGATTTCTTTACTCTGGTTTGTCGGATCAACTTTCATTTGCTGATGGAAGTTCGATTTGCCTTCTTGATCGACGTAGCCAATCGAGAAACCAATCCAAAGGCTGATGATAGAAGTCTTTGCACCAGACCGCCGCAAACGAGTAGCGACTTGATCGGCCATTTCCTTAATAACGACTTCAATTTCCTCTTTTTTATAGTAATCTCGATTCAATATTTGGCTGTTGCCGATACTCTTTGATTTCGGTTTGTATTTTTGACCTAAGAAAGAGCGGTCGATGCCCCAAGAATGTGCATATAATTGGGTTCCTAGAATGCCCATTTCTTCTTTTAGCTTATAGTAATCTGAATGTGCTAGATCATAGACAGAAAAAATACCCAAATGCTGCAGGCGTTTGGCTGTTCGTCTTCCGATTCCCCAAAAATCTGTGATTGTCGGGATCTTCCAAACGGTTTCTGGGACATTTTCGTAGCGCCATTCTGCTTTCATATCGGGTGAATGTTTTGCAGCATTATCTAAGGCCAGCTTCGCAAGTAAAGGATTATCGCCGATCCCGATCGTTGTATAGATTCCTGTTTGTCTATAAACGTCCGTTTGCACTAATTTAGCCAATTCATATGCTGTTTTTACATTAAAAAGGTTCAAGCCTTCTGTTACATCAAGAAAACTCTCATCTACAGAATACACATGGTGATTTGCTTCATCTGCGTATTTTCTATAGATGTTGTTGATCTCCATGTTTTTTTGCATATAATAAGCCATTCTTGGCGGTGCAATCACAAGATCAGGCGGGTAGGGGAAAGGAAGATCACGTGCGCGGCTGATATTGGAGATACCGTACGCTTTTTTTGCTGCAGGGCTTGAAGCTAAAATCAGGCCGCTGCCGCGTTCATTTGAATTATCTGATGGATAGGACATAACGACTAATTTAGCTTTCAAAGGGTTCAAGCCGCGTTCCACGCATTCTACTGAAGCATAAAAAGACTTGCAGTCAATACATAGGATGTCCCTGCTAGGTTCTTTATGATAATCAAAGATAGGATTTTGATTTTCTAACATAACATTCACCTCGACATACCAATTAGAACATATGTTCGCGTTTCGTGTCAATAAAAACAAAAGGAAGTCCAAAGAAAAAAATAATGGATTGATTTTTTTAAGGTATCGAGCAGCTGGATTCTATGATTTTTATAAAAAAAGAACTAACGAAAAAAAACAGCCAGCTATTTCTCATACCTTGAATAGCTGGTTGGTTTTTTTATTGAAATGCAGCCGGTACTTGATCAAATGCCACAGATTCCACTTTGACATACTCTTTTTCTTGTTCATTTTGAGTCACGCTCATACCTAATAACACACCTGTTTTAGCATCCACATTCAATTTGAAATGGTCGCCTTGATAGATTGTCTGATTGTCACCAGAAAAAGTACCTTCTATAACAATGGTGTTACGTCCGCAAATCAGTTCAGTGCCGGTCAGTTCATAAAGTGAGGAATCTTCTAAAATTCTAAGTGCAAGTTCAGACGGCAAAGCTACGATTTTTGCAGTGGTGAAATGATTTAAATCTTGCCGTGCGTTATAGGATTTTGTGCCATCTGCTTCAACAGTGACACTTTCCGCTAAAGTCATAGCCTGACTGTTTTCCGGGTCACTCGCTGATTTAGATTGATGCATTTGACTAGGGTTATGGTTTATTTGACTGTACTTTTCTGAATAGATCGATCCGTTTTCGTAAAGTACGATATCTTGACCTGATTCATCGGTATTTGTCTCGATTTGCGTTAAGTGGTTATCTGGCATGTTTACCGCAGAAAGATGAATGGACTTAGCTGATTCGCCTGTTTTTACTACATAAGTAAATTGAACATCGATACTGTGATAGTAGTCAATGGCGTTGATCATGCGGTAAACAGCTTCTTGTTTTGTCGTGATTTCGTTATCGACAGATACAGGTGTAACAGTTATCTCGCTGTTCTTTTCTTCAGTTTCGCTTTTTTTCGTGTATGTATATGTAGATGGGCGTGATGCTTCTTCTTTTTCTTTGTGTATTGTTAGAACAGTATAAGCTGCTCCAGCTAGGAATAGCGCTGCCGCTCCTAAAATGATTCCTTTCGTATGACGCATTTTCTTCTCCTCCTTTATAGATAACATATCTTGAAATAAGTTTTTCTGATTATACCAAAAATACGTGGAAGAAAAGATGAAAGTTCGTTAAGAGAACGCTATTTTTATTAGTTCAGAATCGTATCCAGAAAAGAAACTGCTCTTTCACAACCATCTCACTTGTGATAAAATAAAGGGAACGTATGTGTGGAAAAGAAAGAGGAAAAGAAATGTATGAGTATCTTAAAGGGATCGTTACTTTTATCAATCCTTATTATATTGTCGTTGAAAATCAAGGAATCGGCTATCAGATTGCTTTAGGAAATCCGTACCGTTACAGCAGTAAATTAAACCAAGAAATCATGATTTATCTGCATCAAGTAATTCGAGAAGATACCCATTCGCTCTATGGATTTGGCACTCTTGAAGAGAAACAGCTTTTCTTGAAACTAGTCAGTGTTTCCGGTATCGGACCTAAAAGCGCGCTGGCAATCATGGCGAGCGATGACCATGCTGGATTGATCCAAGCGATGGAAACAGGAGACGTCACTTATTTGACGAAATTCCCTGGAGTCGGAAAGAAAACAGCGCAGCAGATGATTTTAGATTTGAAAGGCAAGCTTGGCGAACTAGGGGGAGCTCTGCCAGTGAACTTGTTTGATCATGCGGAGGCCGAAGATACTGTAGCACTTTCAGAAGCAATGGAAGCCTTGAAAGCATTAGGCTACAGTGACAAAGAAATCAAACGAGCTGAGAAACAGTTGAAAGAATTGGACAATTTGACAACAGATGAATATCTGCGTCAAGCATTGAAATTAATGATGAAAAAATAGGAGGTACGGCATGACAGATGAATATCTTTTATCTCCGGAATCCGGTGATAATGAACGTAGTTTGGAAAAGTCCCTCCGTCCGCAATTTTTGACGCAATATATCGGACAAGACAAAGTCAAAAAAGAACTGCAGATTTATATCGAAGCAGCAAAAAGCCGCGAAGAACCACTTGATCACGTCTTGCTTTATGGACCGCCTGGATTAGGTAAAACCACAATGGCGATGGTTATTTCCAATGAGATGAACGTAAATATACGTACGACCAGCGGACCGGCAATCGAACGGCCTGGCGATCTTGTGGCGATTTTGAATGAACTTGAAGCAGGAGATGTCTTGTTTATCGATGAGATCCACCGACTCCCTCGAGTAGCAGAAGAGATGCTTTATTCTGCAATGGAAGACTTTTATGTCGATATCATGGTAGGCCAAGGCCCTGCAGCACACCCTGTTCATTTCCCATTGCCTCCTTTTACACTGATTGGAGCGACGACCAGAGCTGGTATGCTTTCTGCACCGTTGAGAGATCGTTTTGGTATTATTTCTCATATGGAATATTACAGCGAGACAGATTTGGAAGAAATCGTGATCCGTTCAGCAGATATTTTTCAGACGGAAATCATTGAGTCAGGGGCGATAGAGATTGCACGCCGATCCAGAGGTACGCCAAGGATTGCTAACCGCTTATTGAAACGTGTCCGTGATTTTGCCCAGGTTCAGGCAAATGGGGTGATTGACGAAGCGATTGCCGATCAAGCACTGACGCTTCTGCAAGTTGATCATGCAGGTCTGGATTATGTCGATCAGAAACTATTGAAGACGATGATCGAACTTTACGGCGGCGGTCCAGTAGGTTTAAGTACATTGTCAGTCAATATCGGTGAAGAAAGAGAGACCGTCGAGGACATGTATGAACCATTCCTTATCCAAAAAGGCTTTTTGAAGCGGACACCGCGTGGAAGAATCGCGACCGCCTATGCTTATGAACACTTTGGCTATGAATATCAAACGATGTAATAAGTGAGGGAAGAAAATGAGTGAGGGAAATCGAACAAAGTACCTTCTAAAAGAGTCTTTGATCGACTTATGCAGACAGCAGTCTTTTCATAAAATCAGCGTTCAGCAGATTGCGCAAAAAGCAGAAGTCAATCGTCAGACATTTTATTACCATTTTTCGGATAAATATGACCTGTTGCGCTGGATTTATCAAGAGGATGCTTTGCGTTTTCTTGACAGTCAGCTGATTTCTTTAGATAACTGGGAGGAACAGGCACTGAAAATGCTGAAATCCATCGCAGCCAATAAAGAATTTTATCAAAATACGGTAGAAGCGGATCAAGAAATCCTGCAAAATGAATTTACAAAAGTGATCCAGTTATCATTTATCAAACTTTTTGAGCAAATGGATGAAGAAAAGCAATTATCCAAAACAGATAAATTGTTTTATGCCCGTTTTTTCTCTTATGGATGCAGCGGGGTACTGATTCATTGGATTTCTGAAGGATACAAAGAAACGCCGATGGAAATCGCGATGCAGCTGTTTCGCTTAGCAAAGGATACAGAATTGTACTCGTATCGTTTATATGAAAAAGAAGAATAAGGAGGAAGACGAAATGACAAAAATCTTATTTGTTTGTTTAGGGAATATCTGCCGCTCACCAATGGCTGAAGGGCTGCTGCAAAAGAAGATCCAGCAGGCAAATCAGGAAGATCGTTTTTTTGTCGACTCTGCAGCCACAAGTTCTTATGAAGTGGGCAATCGACCACATCCAGGAACGTAGCAAATCTTCCGCCAAGAAAATATTTCTTTTGAGAATATGCGGGCTCGTCAAATCCGCCAAGATGATTTTAAGAAGTATGATTGGATCATTGGAATGGATCAATCGAACGTGGATGAGTTGAAAGAATTGGCACCAGAAGACGCGGAGCATAAAATCCGTTTATTCTTGGATATCGTTCCAGAGAAACAGGGCAAAGGCGTGCCAGATCCCTATTACACGCATGATTTCGATGAGACACACCGCTTGTTGAACGAAGGGTTGGACTATTGGTGGCCAATATGGACAGAAAATAACCAGTAAAGTTGATTGTCTCATATTCATGTTAAGGGAATTCATTTTCTTGTTTTTTCCTATTTATTTGGGTAAAATGAACTTAATTACACTAGTTTCTTAGCTAAAGGAGGAAGTGCATTCGATGGATGAAAATAAAAAGTCGCCAATGAAAAAACTTACAAAGTTAGTTACTCATACGTCCTATCTTTTTGACTCTTTTGTGAATGACACGGAAATGAAGGCTGAGAAGGTACGGTTGCGAAAAGAATTTGCTCTTAAAT
This sequence comes from Enterococcus sp. DIV0210g, assembly GCF_050559705.1. Classification (NCBI taxonomy): domain Bacteria; kingdom Bacillati; phylum Bacillota; class Bacilli; order Lactobacillales; family Enterococcaceae; genus Enterococcus; species Enterococcus sp. DIV0210g. Next base: position 149,881 of record NZ_CP187903.1, read on the forward strand.
TACAAAAAGCTGCAGCACAAAACAGTTTAGTTGTCTTGCAAGTTCGCGAAAATAAAATGAGCGGAAAACACGAAATGATTTCTGGCTGGATTGCATCAAAAACAGTCGAAAAAGATCGTGTGATGATTCGCTTGCGTAATGATAATGATCAGCTGCGTATGGTATTGATTGATCAAATCGAAAAAATCACCAGCTTATCGCCAGAAGGAGAACAAGAACGTTTGTCTCGTTGAGTGATTTTAATAAAATAAAGAATCAAGATCCCAGAGCTTCTCTGGGATCTTTTTGTTTTTTGATTCAGAAAAATAGACAAAAAAAGCCCTGCCGGCTGAGCGGCCGGCAGGTAAGGAGTTAAAAATGAAAAAGTGTTGTTAGGGTTGTTTGTTGGTATATTTATATAATAAAAGAGAGTTGTGAATATTTTGTGACGAAAGTTTTCGAAAGTTGTTAAGTTTAGATGATAAATAAAAAACCGAAAAACATGAGAAGCTGTTTTTACTTTTTTATCCTTAATTCTTGAAGCAGAACATCACTTTCACAACCTCTTTCTAAACGGTACTCATGAACCAGCTCCTTCGGCATTAACTCAAAATTTTGCAAAACATGAGAAGCTGTTTTACAAAATTCTTCTTTAATGCTCGGAGCTGAACGGTTCATTCACAACCTCTTTATCAAAACCGATTCTTCTCCACATAAAGCTGTCTTAATTTCTTATACAATTTTGCAAGTTCAACATGTTCATATGTATGGTCCCATAAATAGACGTGTTGTGTCGGATAAAGCTTTTCAATCATTGGTGAAGAACTGATAATCAAATCATAAGTATCTGCTTTGTCTTGGAGAAATGGTTCTGCTTCTGCAAACTGCAAGTCAGATAAAAATTGTTCCAGATTGTAAACAAGCAAGTAGTTCGGTTCAATAGCGATGCCGACTTTCAAGGATTGCGAAATCTTCATATGTTTATAATAAGGTGCTAACAGATTTTTGTATGTTTTGCTTAGCAGAGGAATTGTTTTTTCTGTTAAAAAAGGATATTCTTGCGTACTTTGAGTTTTCAAAAAATCTGTTATCCGGTTTTCCAGATAATCGATCATCGACTTATTTTGATGAGGCTGGATAACTAGGCTCTGCACATTAGGAAACGGCTGCTTTAAGACATGAAAAGCAAACGTGACATGCAGCATATTTCCGATAAGTAATGGATTATCAAAGATTTCAAAGGATTCTTCTAAAAAAGTTGTTTTAGCAAAAGATAAAAAGTTATCGACAAGTTGGTAAACAGGATTCGGTTTTGATGTAAAATCCCGAAGCGTATGTTCAAGAACTCTGTTTTCTCTTGATGTAAAAGAAGGAACGATATGTGCAATGAAAAAAACAAAACTGCTTTCTGCACGACTTTGTTCATCCGAAATGATGATGTCGGAACGACTATTTTGCTGGAAAACAGGCAGCAGATTTTCAAAAGGATAGTAGCTGTTTTCAGCCATTAGAAAATCATACGCTTTGTCATACGCAGCAAAATGTCTGTTTTGCTGGCGCGCGATCATGATTCCCATCAGCAATTTTAATTCCAGATGCCCCAGATAAGTTTCTGAAGAAGAGAAATAAGGGCGGAAATATTCAGCTAGTTCTTCCGCTTGTTTTTCTGGTATCTCCAATGGCCACTCTAGTCCACGAGAACTTAACCACAAAAAGTCAAAAAGAGCCAAACGAACCAGTCGTTCATCACCTACCAAGTCCACTTCGTTGTACGTAAATCGAAGACCGTAACCTTTTAGATATTGTTTTAGATTAGCCAGTTTTCTTGAGACAGTTGAACGGCTTATATAGTAAAGTTCACAAAATTTTTCAATCGTTGGTTCGGCGTCATTCAATAAATACAAGATGAATTGAAAAGCAGTCGAATTCTTCAAAAGAAAGTAGCGATAACCATCAATTGTCGTAGTGATAGCTGTCAGGTCGATTTTTCCTGCACCTGTCAATATTTTTTTAGTGTCAGGAGAGAGTTGTTCCAAGTCCTGCTCGATGCTTGTCAGAATGACGATGGTCTGCTGATAGTTCAATTGCATCGTTTCTGCGATTTGAGCGGCAGACAATGCGGCATGTTCTGCTTTTTTTAAATATTTGAATAAGTGGAACTTTGAAAGTGTAGATGTATCCATCAATAGCTCTTCATAAAGCATGTTTTTTCCTCCTTGTATCTGTGACATTTTAACTTGTTTTCGTTTTTTTGTCAGTCAGAGAATACCGGTGTTCTTTATCAATAAAAATACAAACCAGAAAAGCGGAACTGCTCTTTTCTGGTTTGCGATTCGTTTTTCTGACGTTCAGTTTTACATTTCAGGAGCCGGCTCTTTTTTGAACAAGCTCCATAGAATGCCAATAATAAACCCGACAAGTGCTGGAACGATCCAACCCATCCCTAATGTGAAGAATGGCAGATGCGCACTGGCAAAGTCCAAGATCGATCGTACGAATGCTGTCTCTTTGATTGAATCTGGACAAGCATTCAACCCGTCAATGACTGAAGCAATCAATGTGAAATAAGTAGTCATACGATAAACACTTGTCCGATTTCTAAATAATGGGCCGATCAGCACCAAAAGAATCAAAGTCATAGCTAGGGGATAAATAAACATCAATACAGGTAAAGAAATCTGGATGATATTCGTCAATCCGACATTTGCGACAAGACATGGCAAGATACTAGCAATCAGTACAAAGAACAAATAACTTCTTTGTGGGAAAAGTTCTGCGAAAGTCTCAGAGAAAGCTGTGATCAATCCAATAGCTGTTTTTAAACATGCAAGAATCACGATCAAAGCAAGCAAGATACTGCCGTAAGTACCAAGATAATGATTCGCAATAAAAGCTAAAGCGATACCGCCATTTTCACTAACTGGAAACTTGCCTAAGCTCATTGTTCCTACATAAGCAAGAAGGGTATAGATCACACCCATCAAGACAATACTGATGGAACCAGACTTGATCGTATCTTTTGCAATCTCAGAAGGCTTTGTGACACCCATATTGCGGATAGTCGTTACAATAATAATCCCAAATGCCAAAGCAGCTAGTGCATCCAGCGTGTTATATCCTTGTGTAAACCCAGTAAAAAATGCATTTTCCTGATAGGCTGGCTGAACAGGAGCGTCACTGATACCGCCAAGCGGATTCAAAAAACCTAAAAGAAGTAATGCGCCAAGCAAAACTAAAAATGCAGGGTTAAGAAATTTTCCAACGTAATCCAAGATTTTCGTAGGCTTTCTTGAAAACCACCAAGCAGCAAAGAAAAACAGGATACTGAAAATCGCCAGAAAAAGTGATTGCTGACTCGATTCGATAAATGGTGCAAAACCGACTTCAAATGAAGTAGTGGCTAAACGTGGTAATGCGAAAAACGGTCCAATAACTAAGTAAAGCAAAATAGTAAAAATAATAGCATATTTTTGATTGATACGTTTGGCTAGTTCATAAACACCAGCACTTCTAGAAACGCCAATCGCGATGACACCTAAAAATGGTAAGCCGATCCCAGTGACTAAAAAGCCCAGATTCGCCCAAAAAACATTCATACCAGCTTCTTGACCCATGTGTACTGGGAAGATCAAGTTGCCTGCGCCAAAGAATAAACCAAAAAGCATAGAACCTATAAAAAGGTGGTCTTTAAAAGACAATTTTTTTGTCATAAGCAAGTCTCCTTTAGTAAGATATATTTTTTAAAGTAACAGAATTATTTATCTCACGCAAGAATTTACTGGCGTTTTATCAAGGAAACTCCGCCCTGTCTTCGTATTCTCAGACAAGGCGGAACTTTAAACAAAAATCAATTGTCATTCACCTGTTTTAGAAGGCGATGTTTGTCGCGTTTTATTTTTTCGTTCATATTTAAAATGGTAGATAGCGAACAAAAGAATAAACCAGATAGGTGTCAATATTAAGGATAAACGAGTATCTTTTCCTAGGAATAACACGACACAAATAAAGATCATAAATAAGAATACTAAAATATTACTTACTGGGTAAAACGGCATTTTGAAACTGTGCGCTTTTTTACCGATCATACTTCTGCGATATTTCATATGTGTATAGACTAGAATGCTCCAAACAAATAAGAAACAAGTCGTTGCAATACTGCTGATCAACGTAAAGACTTCTTCAGGCATGACATAATTCAAGATAACCGCCATTAAGATAACGATTGTAGAAAAGAATAATGCATTTCCTGGAACATGATGACGAGTCAGCTTTTTAAACGATTTTGGCGCGCTTCCTTCTTGTGAAAGAGAGCGGAGCATACGTCCGGTGCTATAAATTGCGCTGTTGCAGGCAGAAGCTGCTGCACTTAGAACAACTAGATTAATGATCGTAGCAGCTGTAACTACACCGATTTCAGCGAACACTTCGACAAAAGGACTCTTGTCAGCTTGCAAACTGTTCCATGGGTAGATAGACATGATGACGATCAAAGCACCTAGATAAAAAAGAATGATTCGAATCGGGATATTGTTGATTGCTTCTGGCAATACTTTTTTTGGATTTTCTGTTTCGCCAGCAATCAAGCCGACCAATTCAATCCCTACAAAGGCAAAGGTCACCATTTGAAACGAGAGCAGGAAGCCATTGCCGCCTTTAGGGAAAAAGCCGCCATGTGACCAGAGATTACTCAATGAAACTGGTCCAAATCCTGTTTGATAACCCGTTACAAGCATATAGACACCCACTAAGATCAAGGCAATGATAGCAACCACTTTAATCAAAGCAAACCAAAATTCTAATTCACCGAATAAAGAGACGGCAATCAGATTAAAACCTAAAAGCAGCACTAAAGCGATCAATTCCGGCAGCCATTGCGGAACATTTGGTGCCCAGAAACGAACATACATACCAATAGCTGTCAAATCGGCCATAGCGATAGCGATCCAACAAAACCAGTACGTCCATCCAGTGATAAACGCCGCTTTTTTTCCAAGATATTCTGCAACAAAGTCTAAGAACGAATGGTTATCGGTATTTGACAGCAGAAGCTCTCCTAAGGCACGCATGATCAAGAAACAGATCCCGCCTGTTATTAAGTAAGCGAGCAGTATCGAAGGGCCAGCTAATTGGATCGATTTTCCGGAACCTAGGAAAAGCCCGGTCCCAATCGCGCCGCCAATCGAAATCAATTGGACATGCCGGTTTTTCAGCCCGCGCTGCAGCTCTTGCTGATTTTCTTCCATAGTTTAATCATCCTAACTTAAATATTTGAGTTGCGTTAATTTTAAGAGAATTTTCAGAAAATTACAAGCCCTTTCCTTCTATACAGGAGAAGGAGGGGAAGCAAAAGGCGCTAACACTGGGGAAAATCCAAGTATCTTTTTTTCTGTTTTTGATTAAAAAACATGATACTAAGTAATAAAAGAGAAAAGGCATACAAAAAAAGCAGAAAAGTGCGTCCTAGCCTTTATTAAGAACGACAAATGTTTCGAAGCAGCTTGCGGAAAATCTGATTTTAGTTTGCTGTAAAATTTACAAAAAAACCACTAAAACAAATCGTTTTAGTGGTTTTTGGTTTATGGATTTAAAATACGTGATAAAAACTCTTTTGTCCGTTCTTCTTTTGGATGAACAAAGATATCTTCTGGTGTTCCTTCTTCTGCGATAACGCCTTTGTCCATGAAGATGACACGGTCTGAAACGTCTTTTGCAAATTCCATCTCATGGGTAACGATCAACATCGTCAAACCAGTATGCGCAAGATCTTTCATCGTGTTCAATACTTCGCCGACCATTTCTGGATCGAGTGCAGATGTTGGTTCGTCAAACAGCAAAACATCTGGGTCCATAGATAAGGCACGAGCGATTGCGACACGTTGTTTTTGTCCGCCGGAAAGTTGAGAAGGTTTTGCATGGATGAAACTTTCCATGCCGACTTTTTCCAAGTTTTCCATAGCAACTTTTTTCGCTGCTGCTTTGTCTCTTTTCAAAACAGTCGTTTGTCCGGACATACAATTTTCTAAGACGTTCATATTATTGAACAAGTTGAATGATTGGAATACCATACCAAGATTCGTGCGGTATTTTGGCAAATTGTATTTTGGTGCGAGTACATTCTCACCATTGTAAATGATTTCGCCGCCTGTTGGTTTTTCCAACAAGTTGATGCAGCGAAGGAAGGTTGATTTCCCGGAACCAGAGGAACCAATGATCGTTACAACTTCGCCTTTGTTCACTGTTACGTTGATATCTTTTAATACTTCGTTGTCTCCGAAGCTTTTTCTTAAGTGGTTGATTTCAATAATTGCGCTCATTTGTCTGCCTCCTTATTCTTGCAAGTTTGAGTTGTCGACTTCTTCGATTTTACTATAGGAAGAAGGGCCGTCGATTTTCTTCTCAACATAACGTAAGATTTGTGTAATCGTAAATGTCATAACCAAGTAGATCACACCAACGATCGCAAATGTTTGGAAGAATTGGAAGTTCGCGCCAGAAGCTGAATTCCCTTGGAAGAATAGATCGGCTACACCAATAACACTCAAGACAGCTGTATCTTTGATATTGATAACGAACTCGTTTCCTGTCGCAGGTAAGATATTTCGCAAGACTTGCGGAATCACGACTTTACGCATGGTTTGACTATGTGTCATACCGATTGCTTGTGCTGCTTCAAATTGTCCTTCATCCACTGCGAAAATCCCGCCTCGGACGATTTCTGTCATGTAAGCACCTGTGTTCACTGAAACGATAAACAAAGCTGCAATCGTTCGGTTTAAGGAAATACCAAATGCTAACGCTAATCCGTAGAAAATAACCATTGCTTGTACCATCATCGGTGTGCCGCGGAAAATTTCTACATAGATCGATAGAAGGATGTTGACGACTTTTTGGAAGAAACGGGCAATTGGATTTTCAGAGTTAGGAATCGAACGGAAGACACCGATCAATAAACCTAAAGTTGTTCCGACTACTGTACCAATAAGAGCGATAAATAGGGTTAAACCAGCTCCGCGTAAAAACATGTTGCCGTATTGATCCCAAATATTTTTGAAATCTGTCAAAATGCCAGATTCTTCTTCACTGTCTTCTGTAGACGCAGGTTGGTCTTTGATTGCTTGGTCCATGATCTGTGTACGTTCATCTTCAGAAATACCAGCAAGGATCTCGTTGACTTTTTGGACATCTGGATCGCCTTTTCTCATACCAACAGCGATTTGTACATCTTCAGGATTTGTTTGGAAGCCTGCTTCATCGCTGAATTCCAACATTTTCAAATCAGGATTGACGCTAGTAGCAGTAACCCCTTCAGGACGTTCACTGACATAGCCGTCGATCATTCCAGATGCAAGGGCTGTCCGCATAGCAGAAAAGTTATCCATTGCTTGTTGTTTTTGGACATTTGGGATTTGATCGATCACTGTATAATGGAAAGTATTCAACTGGGCAGTGATTTTTGCATTAGCTAAATCTTCTAAGCTTTTTGCATCAGCAAATTCGCTGTCTTTTTTTACCACCACAACCAAATGAGATTCATAATAAGGTTCTGTAAAGTCGATTTCTTTTCGACGCTCGGCTGTTGGGCTCATACCAGCGATGATTGCATCGATTTTACCGGATTGAAGGGCAGGGGGAAGGCCGTCCCATTTTGTTTGGACGATGACCAATTCTTTACCAAGTCCTTCTGCTACTTTTTTGGCGATTTGAACATCATAACCGCCAGCATAACTATTTTGACCTTGGATAGGCCAAGCATTATTCGCGTCTGTTTGTTGTGACCAGTTGAATGGTGCATAACCAGCCTCCATACCTACGCGGAATTGATTATCAGGGGTTTGTTCGTCGGCAGCCGCATTTCCGCTTAGTCCGATAAGTGAAAAAATAAATGCAAATAGTACTGTAACTGAAACAAAATTTTTTTTCATAGTCTTTCTCCTCTTCTTTTTCTGCATAATACACGAGTGGTCTGATTGACATGAATTGCAGCTGCTTATCTTTAAAACAAAAAACGACCATTTTATGTAACTAAAAAGGCCGCTGGGATTTTCGTAGGTCGATAAACCTCTCACAAAACATAGCGCAACTTAGCATCACTGCTAAGACAGTCCGTAAGCTGTTAACTTACGTCCCAACATAAACTCCAAGCAAAAAAGTTTACATTTCGGCGATCCTCCCTAGCCTTGCTTCGACGTGTTTGCTTCACTCCACAAGTTTAATGATTCTCGCGACCTCTACCTCATTGATTGAGGTATCTCGTATTCAGTTATTTATACATGTGAATAGCTTACGATATTCTAAAACGTTTGTCAATTGTTTACTGCTGTTTTCTGGAAAAACTTGATATATTTAGAAAAAAGGCAAGAAAACCCTTGCAAAAAAGGAATAGAACGTTTGTGATTTAAAAGAATAAATATACGATTTTTTGGATATTTTGTTATTTGTGAATAAAGTTTTCAATAAAAAAAGACTAGCGGATGCCAGTCTCTTTCTGAAATATATTACTTTTTTATTGATAGAAAAAATCGTTTTGCTTAAGCTGCTTTTGCTTTCGGTTCACGACCTAAAATTGCCTGTAAGATGATCGTTACGCCGTAAATCGCTAACACAAGATAGATCAAGCTTGAATATTGCGTGATTCCCCAACCCCACGTACGGTAAACAGCTAATGTGATAGCTAAAACGACCGCCGCCAAGACATTGAAGAAGGCAAAAGCCCAAAGATTCCCGTTTTCTTTACGGACAAAGTAAAAGATAGAAAAGTAAAGACTAAGTGCTAACCAGGCAATACATGCTAAAATAACGCCCCAATAAATAATAAATGGTACCATAGTGATTCACCTCGCTTTTGTACAGCAAGTATTGTAACACGTTTTCATAAATTTGTCAGTCGTGTTTGTGATAAATTATACAAATAAATACAATCGTTTTCTTATAAAATAGTAAAGAACAAAAACGAAATGAAAAATATTTTCTGCAAAATTCTATTCGCAAAGTGCGTATTTTCTATTAGAATCACTATAGTAGACAAGAGGAGGGAGAAGCAATGAAAAGAATCAATCCATCAGAAGCAGCAGCGAAGATCCTTTCTGCTGATCGTATCACTTTTTTGACGGGAGCTGGTGTTTCTACACCGTCAGGAATACCTGATTATCGTTCGTTGGATGGTGTTTATCGCGGTATGGAACGTCCAGAATATTTGTTGAGCCGTCAAGCATTGCTAGAGGAACCTCAGAAATTCTATACGTTTATCAAACATCTTTATCATCCAGATGCTGAGCCAAATCTCATCCATCAAACGATTGCGCAGCTGGAAAAAGAAAAAACAGTTTGGACGATTTCCCAAAATATCGACGGACTTCATCGGGCGGCAGGAACAAGTCAGTTGATTGAATTTCATGGTAATCTGTATAATTGTACTTGCATGAACTGCGGAAAATCAGTAGATTGGCAAGAATATCTGCAAAGCGACCGACACAATATTTGCGGGGGACAGATTCGTCCAATGATCGTATTGTATGGAGAAGGATTTCAACCAGAAGTGATCGAACAGGCTGTCGAAGCGGTGTCACAGGCAGAACTGATCGTTATTATAGGAACAAGTTTTCAGGTTTACCCGTTTCGCAGTCTCATTGAATATAAACAAAAAGAAGCAGAGATACTAGTCATCAATCAAACCGAGATCGACCTGGATCAAGAATACTTTTTTGCTCAATACGATGGAATAGAAGTGTTTGAGCAATTAAACAAAGGAGCCGAAAATGACAAAAACTGAAAAAGAAAAGATGATCGCTGGTGAACTGTATTTTGCAAATGACCCTGAGTTAACAGCTGATCGCGCGTTGGCAAGAGGGCAAATCCGTTTGATCAACCAAGCAGAATCCTCAGAATTGCGCATGCAGCTTCTTAAGGAAACATTTGGCAAAACGGGAAAACACTTATATATGGAACCGTCCATTTATTTTGATTACGGTTATAACATTTCAGTGGGCGAGAATTTTTATGCAAACTTTAACAGTATCTTTTTAGATGTCAGCAAGATAACGATTGGTGATAACTGTATGTTTGCGCCGAATGTCCAACTTTACACAGCTACACATCCGTTGAATCCAGATCAACGAAACAGCGGGCAGGAATATGCACAACCGATAACGATCGGGGACAATGTTTGGATCGGCGGCGGAGCAATTATCATGCCGGGCGTTACTCTGGGAAATAATGTGGTAGTAGGGGCCGGAGCAGTGGTCACGAAGTCTTTTCCTGATAATGTTGTCGTTGCAGGGAATCCCGCAAAAATCATCAAGAAAATAGAGGAAGAACAGCCAACTTCAGAATTAAAAGATGTACGAAAAAAAATCGATTCAATCGATCAGCAAATTGCGGTTCTTTTGGAAGAAAGAATGAATGCTGTGACAGAAGTCAATCGATTAAAAAAACAAACAGACAAAGCAATCTTAGATACAGATCGAGAGAAAGCGGTCTTGAACAATGTCAGTGATGCCGTTCAAAACGCAGCGCTTAAACAGCCGATTTTAGAGACTTATCATGATATCATGAAACATTCACGAAACTACCAAAGCGATTTGCGAAAGGAGAAACATTAAAATGACTGAGGGAGAACAACGGAGACAGGAAATCCTGAAAACTTTAGCGGGAGCCAATAAAGCAGTCAGCGCAAGTAAATTTGCGGAACGATTTGGTGTCAGCCGGCAAATCGTTGTAGGAGATATCGCGCTTTTGCGTGCTGCTGGCGAAGAAATCATTGCAACAGCGAGAGGGTACCTTTTAGAATCAAGCGAAACGACTAAAGGATTTTTGAGTAAGATCGCTGTTCAGCATTCAAACGATCGAATCGAGGAAGAACTAAAACTAATCGTCCAACACGGCGGCGAAGTTGTCGATGTCATCATCGAACATCCGCTTTATGGTCAAATCGTCGGCATGCTCCACATAGAAAACGAGCAGGACGTTGCGAATTTTATGAAGAAATACCAAGAAAGCAATGCGTTGCCATTATCTGAATTGACATGCGGCATCCACTTGCATACGATCCGCTACCAAGAAGAACATGTACTGAAAAAAATCAAGCAAGTATTAGCAGAAGCGGGTATTTTGTACGAAGGTTGATTTGGTTTGTAAATAGAAAAACTTGAAAAATCTATTCCTTTGAAAAAAGAAACATGAGCCATTTGTTATGGGTCCTGACAATTCAATTTACACGCAAGAAAACAGGTTTTTCTTTATCTGTTTTCTTGCGTGTATTTTTTTTCAACTAGAAAACGAGCAGTTTTTTCAACATTTGGAAAATATTGAAAGGAAAATCTGCTAATCTGTTTAATTTCTTCGTTAGAATTAGTAATAAAAAGGAGATGGGGAAATGGGCGAGAAAACGTTGATTTTTGGGTTAGAAGAAAGTGTTAGGAAATTAGGGGAAACTGAGAGTTATTTTGATCAAGGTAACGGTAAAAAAACTTGTCTTTCTGATTGGCTTGAAAATAGGGATAATTATGTAAATAAATATGCGAGAGTTATGGGGATAATAGTAACTAGTGACGGGTTCACTTTCGACAAACTAAATAATATAACAGGATACTACGGGGTATACACAGATTGGTACGATTTAATGTTGGATTATTATAATAGGATCAAAAAGGAAGATAGTCCAGTAAGAACAGTTTTAAAAAATTTATCTAAAGAACAGTTGAAAAATGAGGAACTTCTCACCTCTATGAGTCGTGAAAATCCATTTATAGAGCCCTTTCAACAAATGGGGATAGAAATAGTAAAAGATAAAGAAAACGTACAATTGTGGGTTGTTCTAGATGGGTTAGATGTGAACAAAGCAGCAACGGATAAGGATGCGCTTTACCATTCTACCTTACATCAGATACATGAAGCTTGGCATAACCTAAAAGATAAAACAATATTTTTGAAAGACGATAAAAAAGTACAGGCACCATGGGACAAAAATCCAGAACTTTGGAAACAGCCTAAAAGGACACTAGAAACCCAAAAAGACAGTTTGAATTGTCAAACTTCCTCTCTAAAGACTTTGGAGGGTTTGAAAAAGAATGCTGCTTCTCAAAATATCAACATTAAAAAACAAGTTCCTAAAAAAGAAAAATCAACTGAGACATCCCATTCCAGATAAAAAGCAGGAAAGCTGCAGAGTATTCTCCCAGCTTTCCTGCTTTATTCATTGAATAGCGGCGATTATTCGATTACTAACACACCATTTTTCAAAGCAAATGGATTTTCTTTGTTGATATGGTCGTAGAACATCACGCCATTGATATGGTCGATTTCGTGTTGGACAACGATCGATTCATAATTTTTCAACCGAATCTTGTGTTTTTCACCATTCATATCATAGTAAGAAACTGTTACTTTTGCATGACGTACAACATAACCAGGCACATCGCGGTCGACAGATAGACAACCTTCGCCTTCGCCTAGACAAGACTCTTGGACAGAGTGGCTAAGGATCTTTGGATTATACATAACGGCACTCAAAGATGGTTCTTCCTTTTCAGGATCAGCATTTGGTACGTGCACAGCAATGATTCGTTTTGAAATGTCCAACTGAGGTGCTGCCAAACCAACGCCGCCGCGTAAGTGAAGTTCTTCTGCTTTGATTGGATCTTGGCTGTTGATCAAAAATTCCAGCATGTCTTTCCCTAACTGGATATCGTCGTCGCTTAAAGGAAACTCAACTTCTTTTGCTACTTCGCGTAATGTAGGATTACCTTCGCGAATGATATCGTCCATTGTGATCATGAACTATGTACCCCTTTCGTTTTTGAAAAATATCTTCAAATTTTCAGCTACTATAGTGTATCACAAATCCAAGAAAATGGTAGAAAGTTTGTTTGTTTTTTCTGTCAGCAGAGACATTATGTTCTTGCATTTTCAAGGAGATTCAGGTAAAGTATATCTGTGTGTAAACACAGTCCTGTTACTTGGTTAAACGAGTCACCAACGTTTTACTCAGTCCCAGGGGAAAACTATGAAAGAGGTGGAAATAATGGCAATTTCAAAAGAACGCAAGAATGAAATCATCAAAGAATACGCACGTCATGAAGGAGATACTGGTTCTCCAGAAGTACAAATCGCTGTATTGACTGAAGAAATCAATCACCTAAATGAACATGCTCGTATGCATAAAAAAGATCATCATTCATACCGCGGCCTAATGAAAAAAGTTGGTCACCGTCGTAACTTGTTAGCTTACCTACGTAAAACTGACGTTCAACGTTACCGCGAATTGATCCAACGTTTAGGATTACGTCGTTAATTTTGAAAAAGAGGGTTGTGAGAGAGCTGTCCAGCTCCTCTTTGGGGGAGGCTAGTTGACTCAGGTCACAGCCCCTTTTTTTCTATCAATACTAAAAAAACAATGCCTGTGGAACAGCTAGGTGGACTTCTACTAACCAAATGAAAGCTGCTAAATTGCTGAAGAGATAATTAGAGGTTTTCATTTGTTTAGTAGCGTCTTGCTTTTCACAGGAGAAAAGGAGAAATTATGTCAGAAAAACAAGTTTTTAAAACGACATGGGGCGGCCGTCCGTTACAAGTTGAAATCGGACAATTGGCAAAACAAGCAAATGGAGCAGTTTTGGTCCGCTACGGAGATACTGTAGTTTTAAGTGCAGCTGTTGCCTCAAAAGAAGCCAAAGATACAGACTTTTTCCCATTGACGATCAACTATGAAGAAAAAATGTACGCTGCTGGTAAAATCCCTGGAGGCTTTATCAAACGTGAAGGACGTCCGAGTACAGAAGCAACATTGACTGCTCGCTTGATCGATCGTCCGATCCGTCCAATGTTTGCAGAAGGTTTCCGTAACGAAGTCCAAATCACAAACATCGTGATGAGTGTAGAAACAGATTGTTCACCAGCAATGGCAGCAATGCTAGGTTCTTCTCTTGCTTTAAGTATTTCAGATATTCCATTTGATGGTCCAATCGCAGGTGTTGAAGTTGGCCGTGTAAATGGTGAATATGTCTTGAACCCAACAGTGGAACAAGCAGAACAAACAGACATCGAATTGACAGTTGCCGGTACGAAAAAAGCGATCAACATGGTAGAAAGCGGCGCGAAAGAAGTATCTGAAGAAGATATGCTTGGTGCTTTGCTTTTCGGTTTTGATGCAATCAAAGAACTTGTTGCTTTCCAAGAAGAAATCGTTCAAGCAGTCGGCAAAGAAAAAATGGAAGTAAAATTACTTCAAGTAGATGCAGATTTGAAAAAAGAGATTTTCGCTGCTTCTTACGACACAATGAAAACAGCTGTTATGACAGAAGAAAAACTTGCTCGTGAAGACAATATCGAGAAAGTAAAAGAATCTGTGATAGAAGCTTATGCAGAAAAATTTGCAGAGCATGAAGACGAAGCGCAATTGATGAAAGAAGTAAAACAAATTGCTGAAGACTTGGAAAAAGACGTGGTCCGTGAATTGATCACGATCGATAAAATCCGCCCAGATGGACGTAAATTAGATGAGATCCGTCCGCTTTCTTCAGAAGTATCTTTACTTCCTCGTGTCCATGGTTCAGGTCTATTTACGCGCGGACAAACACAAGCCTTGTCTGCATGTACATTAGCGCCACTAGGAGAACATCAAATCATTGATGGTCTTGGTGTAGAAGTAAGCAAACGATTCATCCATCACTATAACTTCCCTCAATTCTCTGTTGGTTCAACAGGTCGTGCGGGATCACCAGGCCGACGTGAAATCGGACATGGTGCGTTAGGTGAACGTGCATTGGCACAAGTAATTCCTTCAGAAGAAGAGTTTCCTTACACAATTCGTTTAGTAGCAGAAGTTTTAGAATCAAATGGTTCTTCTTCTCAAGCAAGTATCTGTGCCGGAACATTGGCTTTGATGGATGCAGGTGTGCCAATCAAAGCGCCAGTAGCAGGGATCGCGATGGGCTTAGTTTCTGATGGCGAAAACTACACGATTTTAACAGATATCCAAGGTTTAGAAGACCACCTAGGCGATATGGACTTCAAAGTAGCGGGTACTAAAGAAGGTATCACTGCGTTGCAAATGGATATCAAAATCCAAGGTATCACTGAACAAATCTTGACTGAAGCATTGGAACAAGCGAAGAAAGCACGTATGGAAATCCTAGAAGAATTGACATCTACTTTAGCTGCTCCACGCGAAGAATTAAGTCAATATGCACCGAAAATCGAAATGATCCAAATCGAACCTTCTAAGATCAAAGACGTGATCGGTAAAGGTGGCGACACAATCAACGGAATCATCGAAGAAACTGGTGTGAAAATCGACATTGATCAAGATGGTAAAGTAAGCATTGCTTCTTCTGATAAAGAAATGATCAAAAAAGCTATCAAAATCATCGAAGATTTGACAAAAGAAGTGAAAGTCGGCGAAGTTTACCTAGGTAAAGTCGTACGTATCGAAAAATTCGGTGCATTCGTCAACTTGATCAAAGGAAAAGATGGTTTGGTCCACATTTCTCAATTGGCAAACGAGCGTGTCAATAATGTAGAAGATGTTGTCAAATTAGGCGACGAAGTATTAGTGAAAGTCACAGAAATCGACAAACAAGGTCGTGTGAACCTTTCAAGAAAAGTCCTATTGACAG
This sequence comes from Enterococcus sp. DIV0210g, assembly GCF_050559705.1. NCBI lineage: Bacteria > Bacillati > Bacillota > Bacilli > Lactobacillales > Enterococcaceae > Enterococcus > Enterococcus sp. DIV0210g. The sequence goes on from NZ_CP187903.1 coordinate 165,471, forward strand.
ACGACAAAGAAAACCAAAAATAATCTAACTAAATTTAGATAACGCAGACCAACAGCTCAAACAGATTTTCTGTTTGGGCTGTTTTTTTGTAATTAATTTGTTTTTTGCCACAACTATGGAAAAATATTCTGATTAAATCCGACAATAAAACGCTTTATACTTTGTCATGTAGAAAGATGAGAGAAGCGAGGAGAATAGAAATGGCAGAACAATTTATTGCAGCAATCACTTCTTGTCCAGTAGGAATCGCCCATACTTATATGGCCGCAGAAAATTTAGAAAAAGCTGGACAAAAAGCAGGTATCAAAGTAAAAGTAGAAACACATGGCTCAATTGGCGTTGAAAATGAACTGACATCTGAAGAAATCAAAAATGCAAAAGGGATCATCATCGCAGCAGACACAACCATCGATAAAAGTCGTTTTGCTGGGAAACAATTGATTCAAGTCGGTGTTCAGGATGGGATTCATCAAGCCGATGCGCTGATTCAAAAAATCGTCAACAACGAAGGACATATCCAAAAAGGCAGTATTTCTGAATCCGGCAATGAAGGTTCAGAAAAAGCATCTTTAGGAAAACAAATTTATAAAAGTTTGATGAATGGTGTTTCTTACATGGTTCCTTTTGTGGTGACGGGAGGATTACTGATTGCTATTGCTTTGTCATTAGGCGGTCATCCAGGTCCAAACGGCATCACGATTCCTGAAGGCAGTATTTGGGCAACGATGAACACGATTGGCAGCTTAGCAATGGGCTTGATGGTACCTATTTTGTCAGCATTTATTGCTCAAAGTATTGCAGATCGACCAGGTTTAGTCCCAGGGTTTGTCGGCGGGATGATTGCGGCGAACGGTTCGTTATATGGAAGTGAAGCAAATGCAGGTTTTATTGGCGGGATCATTGCAGGATTCTTGGCTGGTTTTATTGCATTAGGAATGAAGAAGATTCCTGTACCTAAAGCGATTCAATCCATTATGCCAATTATTGTCATCCCAGTTATTTCTTCTTTGATCGTTGGTTTCTCTTTTATTTATATTATTGGTCATCCAGTCGCAGCATTGTTCACGATGTTATCTAACTTTTTGGCTGGGATGCAAGGTGGAAGCCAAATCGTTCTTGCATTGATTTTAGGTGCAATGATTGCGGTAGATATGGGTGGACCATTCAATAAAGTAGCCTTTCTGTTTGGTTCAGGAATGATTGCACAGGGAAATTTCAGTATCATGGGACCAATTGCTGTCGCGATTTGTATCCCACCGTTATCTCTAGGTGTGGCAACATTTATTCTTAAAAACAAATTCTCTGCTCCAGAAAAAGAAGCCGGTAAAGCATCCTTTGCAATGGGATTATTTGGGATCACGGAAGGTGCAATTCCATTTGCTTCAGCAGATCCATTACGTGTTATCCCAAGTATCGTAGCTGGTTCAATGGTAGGAAGTGTAGTAGCGACATTAGGTCATGTAACAGACCACGTGGCACATGGCGGCCCTATCGTTGCAGTCTTAGGCGCAGTAGATCATGTATTGATGTTTTTTGTTGCGGCAGTTTGCGGTATCGCAACGACAGTCTTCTTACTTTCGATTTTAAGAAAAGACGTAGCAGCACCAGTTGCAGCAAGTCCAGCCAAAGAGTTTCGTATTTCTACCCCTGAAGAAGCAATCGGAGGAGAAAAAACAGCTTTTGAAAAATTAACAGATATCTTAACCGAAAATAGTCTTGTTTTAGACTTAGATGCAAATACAAAAGAAGAAGCAATCCATGAGTTAGCGGAAAAATTCGATGATTTAGGAAAAATCGATTCAATCAAAGATTTTGAAAAAGCGATTTATCAACGGGAAGAAGAAAGTACAACAGGCATCGGGATGTCGGTAGCTATCCCGCATGGAAAATCCAACACAGTGAAAGAACCTAGCGTCGTATTTGGTCGTAAAAAATCTGGTATCAACTGGGATAGTTTAGATGGTGAAGATTCAAAACTGATTTTCATGATTGCTGTACCAGAAGACAGCCAAGGAGATGCCCATTTGAAAATTTTACAAATGTTGTCTCGCAAACTTATGAATAATGATTTTCGTGAAAAATTGCTTCAATCACAGGGCAAAGATGAAATCATGCATCTGCTTGATACTGTACAATAAGAAAAATAAACGAAAAAAGTCCAAACTGACTTTTGACACCGATCTTCACTGGTAGAAAAAAATTTCTATCAGTGAAGATTCTTGGCGTTTTTGATCCTCTTATTTTTGATTGATTTTTAGTTATTGAAAGACAGCTTTTTTCTTGGAAAGCTTTATGATACTGTAGTAATGGAAATGAGGGAAAAGTATGAAGGGTAGAAGTACATTGAATACGAGGCAGAAAACATTATTCCGCTCTTTATTGGAGGGGAGAAAGGCGACGATACAGGAGCTGGCAGAAGAAAACCATGTTTCTCCGAGGACGATCCGAAATGATTTGGGCAAAATCGAAATGGAATTAAATGAAAGCGGATTTTCTTTTTCGTTTGTAAAAAAACCTGGTGTGGGCATCTGGTTTGAAAGTCCAGAAAAAGCAGAGATTTCCCGTACGTTCCTTCTTCAGCCGGGTACAGAGATTTATGCACAAGAAGAGAGGCGCAGCTTGCTTTTGTTCATGCTTTTGATCAATACAAAACCCTGCACATTAGATGATTTAGCAGAAAATGTCTATACTTCTAAGCAAGTGATTCGAGAAGATTTAACTTTTATAGCAGAATTATTAAGTCATCATAAATTGATTTTGGTGATCAAACCGAAAATCGGGATTTTTGTAGAAGGAGAAGAGCGTGAAAAACGGGAACTGCTTTCCCAAACAGTCAAAGAAAGGATGGAGCTCAAAAATCAGCCTTTGCTGCGTGATTTTTTTCCTGCCCAGCAGCTGCGTTTCTTGTCAGAATTAGTAGAGGAGTTTGAAGTGCAGCATCAGTTGCCGAATAATGGTCAAGTTTTCAATAGTATCGTCATCCATTTATTGTTTATGATCATCCGTGTAAAAGAGCACGCATCTATCCAGCTTAGTCCAGAAGAATGGCATTTTATTCGTCATTCTCATGCGCATGGATTGGCTAAAGAACTAGCAGAAAAGTTAACAATCAAGCTAAGCCTGCGTTTTTCAGAAGATGAGGTCGGCTATTTGGCGTTGCGGATCGCCGCTTTTTATGGCGCCAGCGAAACTCAAAAAGAATTTCTTCAGGAAACGACACAGCATATCGAAGCAATTATTCGTGCACTAATTACAGATGTCCACCAAATCATGGGATACGATTTGTCGGAAAATCAAACATTGCGGGAAAATCTGCGGCTGCATTTGAAAGCGACGTTTACGCGAATCGCCAGCGGCTTCCATATTATCAATCCTTTAAAAGAACAAATCATGAAAAACTATACGCAGCTGTTTCTGATTGTCCAAACGATCAGCGAGGAATACGCAGATAATAAAAAATGGTACATTCCTGAAGAAGAAGTGGCTTATTTGACTGTACATTTGCAAGGCGCTATCGAACGAATGAATGAAGAACCGAAACAACAGTTGAAAACAGTGATTATCTGTAATTTTGGGATTGGTGTCTCTTCTTTTATCGAGGCAAAACTAGCTCGTGCTTATCCTCAGATCAAAGTTATTGGTTTATTAGGTTTGGACGAAGCAAAAGATTCAGCACTTATACAGCAAGCCGATTTTATTTTAGCAACAGCGCCTATCGAATTTGAAAAAACTCCTGTTATTTTGATTTCTCCTTTATTCGAAATGAAGGATCAATCTTTATTGAGCCATTATTTGCGCAAGAATCCTGTACAAGAAAAAATAAAAAAATTTGATATCCATCAATACACAAACCCATTTTTGGTCCATGTTCATCTAAAAGCAGAAACGCAAAAAGAAGTATTAGAAAAAATGGTGAGGAATGCCGAAAATAAGGGATTGGTGACATCCAGTTATCTTGAAACAGTTTTAGTGCGGGAAAACAAGGGAAGTACACGAATCGGAAAATCCATCGCTCTTCCTCATGGCGACATGAATGAGATCCGACACTCTTTTATCTCGATTGCTACTTTAGAAAAACCAGTACTTTGGTATACAGATGAAGTTCAAATGGTCATCCTGCTGGGGTTGAAAAAGCAAGAACTAGGAAATCCAGAAACAAAGAAATTCTTTTCAATGATCCATTATTTGATTGAAAACCAAGAAGTATTCCAGAAGGTAATAAAAGAAAAAGATAAGTTGAATGTATTGAAGCTTTTATCCCATTATTGTTGAGTCAAAATCTCTTTTGTTATCAAGAAATCTTATTTTGAAAATACATGGAATTACTTTATTTGATAAGTGGATGCTTGTTTGAAAAATATCTAAAAATTTTTACGGATTTTACGGCTTCTAAATTGACTTTCTCATTGATTTCTCGGATAATGAAAATCAAGATTTAGGGGAGTAGCACATAGTTTATTCTATGGTTTTAGATCAACAACAAGTGACGAAATCACTGGTCTAATACGTTATTGCGAGACCTAAGTAGCAGTTTTTTTGCTGTTGCTTAGGTCTTTTTTTATAAGCTGTACCTGAAATCGTATTTATCATACTATGAAAGACGAGGGAGAGAAGTGACAACAAAGAAAAACATGAAAAAAATATCGGCAGCCGGACTTCTGGTTGCTATGGGGGTCGTTTATGGCGATATCGGTACTAGTCCGCTGTATGTAATGAAGGCTATCACCGAGGACAATGGTGGATTGGCTGGACTAAATCCGACATTCATTATCGGCGCTGTTTCTTTGATTTTCTGGACATTGACTTTACTGACGACCATCAAATATGTCGTAATTGCACTAAACGCCGATAACCACGGTGAAGGCGGGATCTTTTCGCTTTATACGCTTGTGAGAAAAGGCGGCAAATATTTGATTATCCCTGCAATGATCGGCGGCGCAGCGCTATTAGCAGATGGCATTTTAACACCTGCTGTGACAGTAACGACAGCGATTGAAGGGTTGCGAGGCGTTCCGCAGTTTTTTGAGCGTTTCGGTAATGATCAATCCATTATCGTATGGATTACGTTAGGTATTATTTTTGTGTTATTTATGGTTCAACGATTCGGAACAGATGTAGTCGGAAAAGCGTTTGGACCAGTCATGTTTTTGTGGTTTACTTTTTTAGGTTTAATGGGGCTTTTCAACTTTTCGCAAGACTGGACCGTGATTCGTGCGTTGAATCCTTATTACGCTATTCAGTTATTGATGAGTCCAGACAATAAACTTGGGTTGTTTATTTTAGGAAATGTTTTCTTGGCGACAACTGGAGCAGAAGCGTTGTATTCTGATTTGGGACATATCGGAAAATTGAATATTCGCGCAAGTTGGCCGTATGTGAAAATTTGTTTGGTGCTTAACTACTTTGGACAAGCTGCTTGGCTAATCAATAATTACCAAAATCCTGAATTGCAGCAAATCGAAAACTTGAATCCATTTTTCCAAATGCTTCCTGCAGGCTGGATGATCATTGGTGTTGTGTTTGCGACGGTCGCAGCGGTTATTGCTTCACAAGCATTGATTTCAGGTTCCTTTACCTTGGTATCTGAAGCAATCAAGTTGAAATTGATGCCGCGTTTGAATATCATTTATCCCGGAAGCAGTATTGGGCAAATGTACATTCCTGCAGTCAACTTTATTTTGTGGATTGCCTGTTCGCTAGTCGTGATTACTTTCCGCACCTCTCATCATATGGAAGCAGCATACGGACTTTCGATTACGGTAACTATGTTGATGACGACTGCATTACTGTACTTCTATTTGATCCAAAAAGGCCGCTCGCATTTCTTGGCTCATGTTGTGACTTTCTTTTTTGGTGCGATAGAGATTATTTTCTTCATTTCGAGCGTCGTGAAATTTTTCCACGGCGGATTTGTTGCAGTATTGATGGCGCTGATCATTTTGGGGATTATGCTGATTTGGGAAAGAGGAAACAAAATCAAAGAATCTGTAGCAGAAGAAGTACCTTTGAAAGAATATTTACCGCAATTGGCTGCTCTGCGAGAAGATACATCGCTGCCAATCTACCAAACCAACGTTGTTTTTTTGGTACCTAATCTGGAAAATGATGAAGTCGGGAAACAATTTATTTATTCGATTTTAGACAAACGGCCAAAACGAGCAAAAGTGTATTGGTTTGTTCATGTCGAAGTAACGGATGAACCTTATACAAAAGAATTCCAAGTCGATATGATGGATACGGATTTCGTGGTGCAAGTGAAACTGTTCTTAGGTTTTCGTATGGAGCAAGAGATCAATGTGTATGTACGCCAGATCATCCATGATTTGATGAAACAAGGACGTTTGCCGAAACAGCCGCAAAGATACTCCTTGACTCCTGGTCGTGAAGTGGGCGATTTCCAATTTATCGTGATCGACGAAGTGTTGTCAAACTTGACTGCTTTGAGCAAATGGGATCGCCAAATTATCCAAGCACGTTTAGCAATCAAACACTATGCCACCACACCTGAAAAATGGTTTGGCTTGGAATACAGTGAAGTCAAACATGAATCTGTACCGCTGATTATTGGAGAGACACGAAAAACAGCTCTTCAAGAAAGACGTGCATGATTGATTTTAAGGTAAATAAAAAAGAGAGAAAAACTATTTTTGACAAGTATGCTCCGCCAGCAAAACAGTTCTTCTGTTTCTTGTTGGAGGAGTACTCATTTTTTCCGCTCCATACCGTTTTTAAAAGAGCAGAAGCGAGCCGTATTAATTTAAGTCTTGTGCATTTTCTTTTATACTTTTAAGTAAAGAAGCGGTGGAGAAAGGGTGAGTAAAGTGATAATAAATTTTTTGATTTTGTTCTTGATGATCGCGGTCACTTCTTTTTTTGTTGCTAGTGAATTCGCGTTAGTAAAAATCAGACGTTCACGCTTAGAACAATTAGAAAAAGAAGGAAATAAAAATGCAGAACTGGCACTGCACGTCACACATCACTTAGATAATTATTTGTCAGCAACACAATTAGGGATCACACTTGCAGGGTTGATCATAGGTTGGGTCGGTGAAGGATCGGTTGCTGCGTTATTGGAGCCGTTGATAGGAAAATTACCTTTTAGCCAAGCAATCATTTCGACGATTTCTGTTGCACTTGGTTTTATTGTCGTCACGTATATCGATGTGGTGATCGGGGAACTTCTGCCTAAAAGTTTCAGTATCGTGAATACAGAAAAAGTAGTGCTTTTTGTTTCTAAACCGCTGCATTATTTTTATAAAATCATGTTTCCATTTATTTGGGTATTGAACCATTCTGCCGCAGCATTGGGGAGGCTCTTGGGTGTAAGATTGGTTTCGGAGGGAGAAGAAACATTGTCTCAAGAAGAGCTGACCTTAGTCGCAATGAATTCTTATCAAAAAGGCGAATTGACAAAAGAAGAATATCAATATATGGAAAATGTCTTCGAGTTTGATGATACCTTAGCAAAAGATATCCAAGTGGACCGGACATCGATGCAAGTATTTGAAGCAGAAGATACAGTGAAAGAAGCAATTCAAATTTCTTTGCAGCAGGGACACACAAGATATCCTGTGATTTTTGAGTCAAAAGATGTGATACTTGGTTATGTGACACTGCCAGATTTGATCAAGCAGTCTTTTAAAGATGACCAAGTAACAGTGGAAACACTGGTGGAACCGCCGATTTTTACTACAGAAAATATCCCGATCAAAAAGCTGTTGACTATCATGCGTAAAAAGGGCAATCATATCGCTATTTTGAAAGATGAATATGGCGGTACAAGCGGTCTTGTAACTATTGAGGATATTTTAGAAGAAATCGTTGGCGAGATCCGCGATGAGACAGATTTAGATGAAGCGTTGATCGCAAAACAAAATGACGGCAGTTTTATTTTGTCAGGAAAATTGACTTTGGACGATTTTCAGCGTTATTTCCATGTCACGATCGATGAATTTGAGCAATCTTCTTATGCAACTCTCGCTGGATTTATGACTGGTTACAAAAAGCCGATCGAGGTCGGCGCAGTAATCGAATTGGATGATTTCCGTTTTACGGTCCTGGTATATCAGCACGCGCACATCGATTATTTCAAAGTTGAAAAAATTGCAAAGAAATCAGAATAATTTTTGCTAGTTAGTTGCATTTTTGTTCATTCTCTATTAGAATAAACCCTCATCAAAGCAAGTTTTATAAACTGCTTATACTAGTTTAGTGAGAAACGAAGGCGAAAAAAGGAGGTTGGAAAAATGTTTGAAAGTTTTGATAGCGACCGCAGTCGATATGCTTCCGTAGGTGTTGTATCTAGTCTGCCAGGAGAATTGATCGATAGTATCTGGTTTATTATTGATCTGAATCTTAAAGGGGTGATTCCTTTAGATAATATCCTTGCATTTGATTTGTTCAATAATAACGGAAACGTAACAGTGCATTTTTCACAAGCAGGAAGCGAAGTCGAGATGGATATCGATTTGCCGTTTCGCTACTCCAGTCAATTTCCTGCGCAAGTTTATGCGTATGATGACGGAAAACGGGAAACGATTCTCTTACCTCATGAGATTCGCCAACGTTAGGATTGCACTTTGATTGATCAGAGAGTCTAATTTTAAGATTCTTTGATCTTTTCTATTTTTTAACTAGTATTTTTGATAAAAACCTCTATACTACTAATGAATAATACAGAAAAGAGGAGTTTTAACATGCGCGATTTAACAAAAGGGAGCCCAGCTAAACTGATTTTTCTGTTTACGATCCCTCTGCTGATCGGAAATATTTTTCAGCAGTTCTATAACATGGTGGATATGATCATTGTTGGACAAACGTTAGGTAAAAATGCGCTCGCTGCTGTCGGCTCAACTGGGAGTCTGACCTTTTTGATTATTGGTTTTGCTCAAGGTTTTACTTCAGGTCTTTCGATCATCACAGCCCAAAAGTTTGGGGCTCAGGATTTTCGCGGGATAAAAAGAAGTTTTGCACTCAGTATCTTGCTTAGTTTGATCGTAACGGTTGTTTTGACCGTTCTTAGTTTGATTTTTATTCGTCCGATGCTGATGTTGATGCAGACGCCAGCTGAGATCCTTGACCAAGCACAAACATTCATCTCAATCATTCTGATGGGTATTTTTGCGTCAATGGGCTTCAACTTGTTGTCAAATGTGATTCGAGCACTCGGTGACAGCCGAACACCTTTGTTCTTTTTGATTATCGCAGTTGTCATCAATGTCGTGCTGGACTTGGTCTTCATCCTTCAATTTGGAATGGGTGTAGAAGGAGCCGCTATTGCTACCGTTATCGCGCAAGTTGCCTCTAGTGTATTTTGTATCATCTATATCAAGAAAAAGATTCCTTTGCTCCAGCTTCGTAAAAAAGATTTTATCTGGGACAAAGAACATGTACGCGAACACTTGAATATTGCGCTTCCTATGGCATTCCAAGCTTCGATCATTGCGATCGGTGCGATTATTTTACAATCAGCATTGAACAGTTTAGGAACAGACGTTGTAGCAGCTCAAGCAGCAGCCGGCAGAATCGATCAGTTTGCAAATCAGCCGATGATGTCTTTTGGTATCACGATGGCTACTTTCACAGCTCAAAATTACGGGGCCAAAGAATACGGACGTATCCTGAAAGGGGTCAAACAATGTCTGCTGATGAGTGGTGCATTTAGTCTGGCTGCAGGAGCAATCGTTATTTTCTTTGGGAAAAATCTTATCCAATTGTTTGTTGATAAAGGCGAGACAGAGGTTTTTGATTTAGCACAGATCTATTTCAACATCAATGGTTCCCTTTACTGGGTCTTAGCAATCTTGTTTATTTTACGCTATACGCTTCAAGGACTAGGGCAAAGCAAGGTCCCAACGATTGCTGGGATCATGGAATTGATCATGCGTTCTTTTGCTGCGATCATTTTGACTGCCATGTGGGGCTATCCAGGTGCAGCAAGTGCTTCGCCATTGGCATGGGCTGGTTCAGTTGCCGTATTGCTTTACTCTTACTTCCGAGCAATCAAACATCTGCATGAGCTGGATGACGAACAGCGCTTGGAAGCGAGCAGAACGTAAATAAAAAAGGAAATAAGAACAGAAAAAACACCGCCAAATAACAATTTGGCGGTGTTTGCTTTTTGCATTCTTGGAACAGACGATTATTCTTTTGCTTCGCCGATCACTTCTGGTTCGCTTTCTTCTTGCGTGTCTGCTTCAGGTTCAGTTTGTGCTTCCACAACTGCAGCGATTTGTTCTTCGCCATCAGTAACGAATGTGTAATCGTCATTTTTTGGCAAATCAGCAACAGTGATCGAATCACCAAGATTCAAGTCTGTGACATCGACTTCAATACGTTCTGGTAATTTGTCCGGTGTTGCAGAAACAATAACTGTGTACAAGTTTTGTGCCAAAACACCACCTGCACGAACGCCTGCTGCATCACCAACAAGTGTGACTTCTGTTTCTACTTCAGCGTCTTCACGCATATTTACAGAAAGAAGTTCAACGTGTTCGAAGCGATTTGTAAATGTGTTTGTTTGGATTTTATGAACCAATGTGTTGACTTTTTTTCCATCGATGTCCATCGTGATAACAGCGTTTGCGCCATTGTCTCGCAACAATTTGCTGAATACTTTTTCACTGAAAAAAATCGGTGTACTTTCGATTTCATAACCGTAAACGATTGCTGGGACTTTACCTTCGTGACGCAATTTGTTTCTTAATGAACGTGGACGTACTTCTCTTTTGCTTACTTCTAATGATACTGACATAACCTGAATTCCTCCTTAAAAGTTGACTGTCTGTCCAGGAACAGATCAGTTTTATTTAAGTGAATTTTCCGGCTAATCTCCTGCACATTATAGGTAGGGACGAAAAACGCCAAAAAGACAGATGCATACACATCTATCCCCAGAAAGTCATGATTCAACTTTTCTCCACCAGGTCATTACGCTGTGTATGAGAAACCTTGTTTACTTGCTTATGCAAAATAAACATTCACTTAGTTTGCCGCTTCATCATTATGAAGGACATAATTCTATGGTAGACTCCTTCAAAAGATATTTCAAGTAATAGGCCTTATAAAATGAAATCGTTTTTTTGATTTTGCGAAAAAAGAGGCGAGATTTTGAGATGTTAGAAAGAAATCTGTCAGGTTATCCAGAAAATCTTTTTTTGCAAAACGCTTTTTTCCAGTTATAATACTTGGAGAAAGGATAAGATGATGCGAATAGATAAATTGATTGAGACCGAGTTGCAAACGACCAGAAAAGAAATGAAGCGGCTGTTTTTAGCCAAAAAAGTCAAAATCGATGGAAAAGTCGAACTGAACGGCAGTCGAAATGTCGATAGTCTTATTCATCGGATCGAAGTAGATGGAATGTATTTAAAAACAAATGAAAGTTACTTTTTGCTCCATAAACCAAAAGGCTCAGTCACCGCAGTAAAAGATCAGCATCGTGCAACAGTCATTGATCTTTTTGCTTCTGCTGACAAGCGACCAGATTTATACCCTGTAGGCAGATTGGACCGTGATACTTCTGGTCTGCTTTTGATTACTTCAAATGGGCAATTAGGCTATGAATTATTACATCCAGAGAAAAAAGTGGCGAAAACGTACCAAGTTACGGTAAACAGCGGCTTAAACCAAGAAGATGTCGCGGCATTTAAAAAAGGGATCACTTTTTTAGATGGTACGATCTGTCAGCCAGCTGAATTACAGATATTAGAAGCAAACCCAAATGAAAGTACCGCATTCGTAACGATCTGGGAAGGAAAATTCCATCAAGTGAAAAAGATGTTTTTGGCTCGCGGAGCAAAAGTCACTTCTTTAGAAAGAAAAACGATGGGGCCTCTGAAACTAGACTCGAAACTGATTCCTGGGCAGTATCGATCACTGACACTTGATGAATTAAAAAAACTCAAAGAATATTTTAAATAAGAAAAGAGGAACATACATGAGATACAAAACATTGTTATTTGATGTAGATGATACATTGCTTGATTTTCAAATGACTGAAGCCAAAGCACTAAATGCTCTTTTTGCTGAACAAGGAATCAATTTGACCCCTGAAGTAAAAACAAGTTATAAAGCATTGAACCACCATTTATGGCAAGAATACGAACAAGGAAGAATGAGCCGTGAAGAAGTGACTGGCAGCCGTTTTGGTCTATTATTCCAGCAATTCGGTAAGACTGTTGATGGACCAGAAATGGAAAAACGCTACCGTCATTATTTGAATCAAGGACACGATTTGATTGAGGGAAGCAAGGAATTGATTGAATCATTAGCAGACCAAGCGGATTTGTATATCGTGACAAATGGCGTTTCTGAAACACAATATCAACGTTTGACAGATTCGGGAATGCTTCCTTATTTCAAAAATATCTTCGTATCCGAAGACACAGGTTTCCAAAAACCAATGCCTGAATTCTTTGATTTTGTTTTTGAGCGGATTCCTGATTTGGAAAAAGAAAAAACAGTAATCATTGGTGATTCCTTGACTTCAGATATCAAGGGCGGCATCTTATCAGGGATCGATACGATTTGGTATAACAGAAACAAACTTCCTGAGATGGCAGATATCCAGCCAACTTACAGAATCGACAGTTTGGAAGAATTGCCCGCTCTTTTAAATTAAAACACTGTTTTGCGGGTCTTGGACAGCAGTTGAAATAAGTTCGTTTTTATTTTTGTTATTTATTGAAAAAGGGGAAAATCTTTCTGGAAGACCTCATCTTTGAAAAATGTAAGCATGTTCTCAGAACTATTTTCAGAAAAACGTAGCATTTTACCTATTTTTCGCTATAATAGATAAGAATGAAAAAAAGGATATGAAAGAGGTTTTAGTCAATGACGAAAAGCAAGCCAATTATCATTGGTGTGACGGGTGGTTCAGGAAGCGGGAAAACAAGTGTTAGCCGTGCGATTTTTAATAACTTTCCAGATCACTCCATCATGATGCTTGAACAAGATTCTTATTATAAAGATCAAAGCCACCTAAGCTTTGAAGAACGTTTGCATACAAATTACGATCATCCCTTTGCTTTTGATAATGAGCTGCTGATTGAGCATGTTGAAAAGCTCCTTACTTATGAAGCCATTGAAAAACCAGTCTATGACTATGTTGCGCATACAAGAAGCCAAGCAACTATCGTCCAAGAACCAAAAGAAGTAATTATTTTAGAAGGTATCTTGATTTTAGACGACCAAAAATTACGCGATTTGATGGATATCAAAGTCTATGTCGATACAGATGATGACATTCGTATTATCCGCCGTATCAAACGTGATATGGAAGAACGCGGACGTACACTAGACTCTGTGATCGAACAATATTTGACAGTCGTCAAACCAATGTACCATCAATTTATCGAGCCTACGAAACGTTACGCAGATATCATTGTTCCAGAAGGCGGCGAAAACCATGTTGCGATCGATCTTATCACAACAAAAGTGGCAAGTTTTTTGGATCATAAATAATAGTTATTGAATGAAATAGTTTACGCATTGTCTTTGCTCGTTCAGTGTAAGTCAGCTTTTGCTGCTTTACGCTGGACGAGCTTATTGCCGAGCGGAGATTTTTTCTATTCATCTTTGGCAAGCTGCTAGTTATCAAGCTTTAGTCTTGTTAAAGCTGGCGAATTGCTGCTTTTTCTTTTTGTAAGGGATTGCTGATATAGCGCGATGCGAGTCTAAAGGCTTGCGGAAGTTGGAAGTACCGTTATACTAAAAGAAATTATTTTGAAATTGGAGAACGATTATGGGAAAAAATTTGCCTGTGGCGCGAACACTTATACAGATTCTGCCGATCATCGGTTTGCTGCTGTTTTTCACGTTAGCTATTTATGCATATCATGTAGGTATTTTCAGCTCAACAGAATCTCTGCAAGCTTTTATTAAACAATTTGGCGAGTATGCTGTTGTTATTTTTATACTTTTACAAATCGTTCAGGTCATTGTTCCTATTTTGCCCGGCGGTATTTCTTCGGTCGTTGGTTTGATGATGTTCGGCGTTGGCTATGGCTTGCTGTACAGCTGTATCGGCTTGATTATCGGATCGGCTCTGGGCTTTTGCTTGGTCCGTTATTATGGTGTAGGGTTCGTACATATGATACTTTCACCGAAAAAGTTCCAGAAATTTGATCAGATATTGACTGAGCGTACGCAAAATATCAAAAAACTGCTTATCTGGACATTGCTGCTTCCTTTTGCTCCAGATGACATTGTTTGTTTGGTGGCCGGATTAACTAAATTATCATTTAAAGAATTCATGCAAGTTATTATTTTGCTCAAACCGTGGTCAGTGGGCGCATACAGCTTGCTGATGCTGTTTTTATTCAATAAAGTGCAAGGACTCTGAGTTTAAAGGAGAAGAAATATGTCATTAGAGATAAACTATGTGGATCGCCCAGAGATGTTCAAGGAACTGATGCCTGTGATCAAAGAAGTCTGGGAAGAAGCATTTACACCGATTATTGGAGCAGATCAAGTCAAATATATGCTGGAGACCTATCAGTCCGAAACGCAGATACGGGAAGAAGCGGAATCCGGAGTGAAGTATTTTTTACTAGCAGATAATGGGGAGATCGTTGGTTATACAGCTTATGAATTGTTGGAAGATGCTGTTTATTTGAGCAAGTTGTATTTACTGAAAAAAACACGTGGAAAAGGACATACTTCTGCAATTTTTTCCTGGTACGAAAATGTGGCAAAAAAAGCCGGAAAACCAGCTATCTGTCTTCGTGTGAATCAAAAAAACCAGCAAGCTATCGATGTTTACCAGCATAAAGGTTTTGTGATCGAAAAAGAGTTGATCTCTGATATTGGTCAAGGATATGTCATGGATGACTATTGGATGAAAAAAACTCTCGCATAATCTTGTCGAATGTGTTAAAGTTAACGACATGCGACGGGTCGAGAAGGCCTCTATTTGATAGAGCGCCTAATTGATTTTGGAGGCACAAAGATCATTGATCGCCTGCCGGATTGCAGGGTGTCGGGTAAAACTTTTGTGGAGAAGGGTTTATCTGCTTGATTTATCAAGTACCAACAGAAGAAGCGAGCAGGGATTTGTTTTTCAAATCTCTGCTCGCTTTTTTGTATTTTGCCTAGGACATTCCAGATTGGTTTCTTTTTCTTTTAATGATACACTTGTTTTAAAAGAATAAATAAAGAACAAAGACTCACTAAGGGGCTTTTTAATATGTTAGAAAAAATAAAAAGTTTTGGTCGCTGCTTTACCAAAACAACACCGTTTATTTTAAGTAATACGGTCATAATGATTCCTTATATCGTTTTTTTAGGGCTCAGTGATGGTTTTCAATGGGAACGAATCATGCCTTTTGTGTTATTTTATACTTTTCGGATGACAGGGATCTTCTTGATCCGAGGATTGAATGCAGGTTTAGATAGTTTTACGTTATTGATGATTTCCCTGCTGCTTGGCGGCGCAGGTTCTTTGATTGGTGTGTTCGGATTGGTCTACTTTCCTTTATACATTCTTTCAAGTATTTTGATGGGATTGAGTGCTTCATGGCTGACGCCAGCAAATATAACGGTCATTTATCATGAAAAGAAACAAAACTTTTCTGTCATGCGGCCGACATCTTATATTTATGCGTCTGTTTTACTGTTGTTTTTGCTATGGACGATCCGCGTGCCGGCACCGCTGCAATCAACAGCAGTTTTTGCTTTATACACCTTGTTTTATGTAATGGCTTATCATACCGTGAGCCATTATCCAAATTACGAACTAGATTTTAAAGATGTTAAAAAAAATCTGATTTCCGTGAAAGAATTACTGTGGTTTGGCAGTTTTTTCTTACTGTTGTTTTTATTGCGAAGCAGCCAGCTGCTTCTTGATAAGGAACGTTTTGATTTTGCAGTTTTGAGTTTTGCCGTGCTGCTCGTATTGGTTTTCAGTTTGCTGAAACGGATAAAGGAAAGCTGGCATCTTCCGCTGTGGATGAACTTGTTCAATTTTATGAATGGGATGTTCGGCAATTTCCTGATTTTATTCGGCACGTTATATGTAAGTGTTGTTCATGGAAAAGAGACTCTTGCTTGGCTGCTGTATTTCCCTTACATTGCTGGGATGGTCGCCGCGATGATCTTTGGCCCCGCTATTCTTGGGGAACGTTCAGAAAAACAATTATTGCCGTTTTTATTACTTAGTTTTTCTGGCGGATTACTGATTTCTGGTATGCCATATGGTTTCAGTATTGGTATTTTTATTTTGAGCTTCATTCGAGGGACAGCTTCAAGTTGGTTGAACCAAGTCTATTATGATGAAGAAGCGATACCTGCTGACCAGCGAATACTTGCAAAATTTGCGACACAAAATAAAGGAAGCTTGACCCATCAGTTTGGGTTGATGCTGATTTTAACTGCAGTGACCCTATTTTCGGGCAAACCGATTCAAGAACTGCTGCGTATCACAGGAAGACATTCCGTAACAGAAGCAGGCATCCAATTACTTGAGATGACTAAGTGGATCAATATAGGAATGTTATTGTTAGGATTGCTTGGCATTTATTATCTATGGAGAAAAACGGCGAAGAATGATGAAGATATTCATTGATGGAGATGGTTCTCCAGTAAAAGAAGATGCAATTTCGATTGCAAAGAAAAACCAGTTAGACGTAGTGATCGTGACAAGTGTGGATCACTATACTTCAAAAGAATACCCTGAAAATGTTTCTTTTGTATATGTAGATAAAGGGACAGACAGCGCAGATTATAAAATCGTAGCACTGATTCGAGCAGGCGATTTATTAGTGACTCAAGATTATGGTCTTGCTTCACTGGTGCTTCCAAAAGGGGTTCGGGTACTGCACCAAACAGGGAAAGAATTCAACGCTGAAAATATCGATGTATTGTTAGAGCAAAGATATCATAGCGGCAAACTAAGAAAAGCTGGAATCAGAAGCAAAGGACCGAAGCCGTTTACGAATAAGGAACATGAAGCATTTCAAGAAACACTTCAAAGAGTCATTTCGCAAGAAACAGCTTCGCAATGATTGTTTTCGCAGAATCCAAGACAAAATCAAAACATTTAATTCTTGATTTTGGAAAAACAGTTCCTCAAGACGAGCATTCTCAAGCTATACTGGAAGCAGGGGAAGCAAGAAAGCGCCACTACAAATAAATAAACAGGCAAGCAGCTGCCAGTACTTTCTGGAATGGTACTAGCGGCTGTTTTTCTGCAAGAGAAAAAACAAAAAAATATCAGCAGCTTCTTACAACATAAAATCAAGATCAGGAATTTTTTTAAAAGAAAGATGTTCGCAGGTTTTCATTTTATGCTAAAATATGGAAGTAAATCGTTGAAATGATTTAGAATACAGGAGGAGAATCTTTTGAAGATTACTTTACTATATGGCGGGCGCAGCGCGGAACACGATGTATCGATCTTGTCCACGTTTTCTGTTTTGAACGCCATCTATTACACATATTACCAAGTTCAGCTTGTATATATCAGCAGAAAAGGCCAATGGGTCAAAGGTCCATTGCTGACAGAGGCACCAGAAAGTGATGAAGTCCTTCGTTTGACATGGGATGAAAGCGGTCAAAGCACAGAAGGTTTTACCGGAAAATTGATCAATCCAGGAGAAATCAAAGAAGAAGGAACCATTGTCTTTCCAGTATTACATGGACCAAATGGTGAAGATGGAACGATCCAAGGGTTTTTAGAAACGTTGAATATGCCTTATGTAGGTGCGGGTGTTTTGACAAGTGCGTCTGCAATGGACAAAATCATGACAAAATATATCTTGCAAGCAGCAGGTGTACCGCAAGTTCCTTATGTGCCCGTATTGAAAAACCAATGGAAAGAAAATCCTAAAAAGATTTTTGACCAATGTGAAGGCTCTCTGCTTTATCCAATGTTCGTTAAACCAGCGAATATGGGCTCAAGTGTGGGGATTTCTAAAGCGGAAAATCGCGAAGAATTGCAAAATGCACTTGCAACAGCGTACAAATATGATTCAAGAGCAATTGTTGAACAAGGAATCGAAGCACGAGAAATCGAAGTTGCTGTTTTAGGAAATGAAGATGTACGTACGACATTGCCAGGAGAAGTAGTGAAAGACGTTGCGTTTTATGACTATGAAGCAAAATATATCGACAACAAGATCCAAATGCAGATCCCAGCAGAAGTGCCGGAAGAAGTCCATCAAAAAGCACAGGAGTATGCAAAATTAGCTTACACAATGCTTGGCGGCAGCGGATTAAGCCGTTGCGATTTCTTCTTAACAAACAAAAACGAATTATTCTTAAATGAATTGAACACGATGCCCGGTTTCACTGAGTTCAGCATGTATCCATTGCTATGGGAAAATATGGGCTTGAAATATGGCGATTTGATCGAAGAATTGATCCAATTAGGTATGAACCGTTTTGAAGAGCGTCAAGAATTTTTTGAGGCAAATGAATAAAACCGATTCAGCACGAATAGAAAAGTGAAAAGAAAGCTGTGATAAAGCAAATTTGCGACTATCGCAGCTTTTTCTTCACTTATGAAACCGGAAAAAATGTCTTTCTTTGATAGATGTGCTTTTTTCCGAAACTTTTCAGCAAGGAGTGAAGAAAATGAAACGAACAATCCAGCAAATCGCAGAAGCTGTTGGCCAGAAAAATGAAAGCAGCAAGCTAGTTACCCAAGTCGAATTTGACAGCCGAAAAATCACAGAGGGAAGCTTATTTATTCCTTTGGCTGGTGAAAGAGATGGCCATGAATTTATTCAGCAAGCGATTGATAACGGCGCTGTTGCTGCTTTTTGGAGTTGGGATATTGAAAAAGCACCAGAATCAATCGAGATCATCCCAGTCGAAAATACTTTAGAAGCGATGCAGCAATTGGCAAAAGCTTATCTAAAAGATGTAGGAGCTGATGTAGTCGGTGTAACGGGAAGTAACGGGAAAACAACGACAAAAGATTTAACTGCTTCTGTCCTTGCGCAAAAATTCCGTACGTATAAAACACAAGGGAACTACAACAATGATATCGGTATGCCTTATACGATCCTTCATATGCCGGAAGACACCGAAAAAATCGTGTTGGAAATGGGGATGGATCATGCCGGAGAAATCACTGTTCTTTCTTCTTTAGCTGAACCAAAAGCTGCAGCGATCACAATGATTGGCGAAGCTCATATTGAAAACCTTGGTTCGAGAGAAGGAATCGCAAAAGCAAAAATGGAGATCGCAGATGGTTTGTTAGAAGATGGACTGCTTCTTATTCCTGAAGAAGAACCGCTATTGCGTCCGTTGATTGCTCCGTTGAACCAAGAAATCAAAACGTTTGGTATCAAAACAGGAGATATTGCTGGAGAAATCCTTTCTGAAGAAAAAGAAGAAACAAGCTTTAACATTGAAGGCCAAACGTTTACGATTCCGATGCCAGGAAGTTACAATGTCACAAACGCACTGATTGCGTATGCGCTAGGGAAACATTTTGGCGTATCAGACGAAGAGATCCGTCATGGACTTGCTTCTGTTTCTATTACACAAAACCGTACACAATGGCTTTCAGCTGGAAATGGCGCATCGATTCTTAGTGATGTGTACAATGCGAATCCAACAGCTATGGGACTAGTATTAGATACATTCAAAAAATTACCAACAAATGGCAAGCGAATCGCTGTTTTAGCTGACATGCTGGAATTAGGACCAGATTCCTCTGAGATGCACGCGAAAATGAGTGAACATTTAGATGCTGAGCATTATCAAGCAGTCTTCTTGTATGGTCCGCAAATGGCTGCACTGGAAAAAGCAATTCAGAAACAGCATCCAGAGTTAGCTGTCCATTATTTTGAAGACAATAAAAACGCCTTGATCAATGAATTGAAAAATTATGTCCAGCCTGATGACAGTATTGTACTGAAAGGCAGCAATGGCATGGGATTGATCGAAGTAGTCGACGCTTTAGTGAACATGAAATAATCCAATATCAGAATTTGAACAATTAGCGAGACCTCTTCTAGTTAGCGAGCTGCAAGCTTTAGCAAGCAACAAAGAAGAGGCCGTTTTTGACGAAAGATTTTTTGCAATTTTTTATGAAACGAAAAGTGGAAACTTGCAGAAAGTTTTGAAATATGTTAGAATGACCTATTGCCGAAAGATGAAGAGAGATTGGACTATCTCTATTTGATTAGAAGATAGATGTCATATGATAATGAAGCTGAACGTGATCCGTTTGGCTTTTCTAATGCCTGACTTCGTAAAGTGATTTTTCGGTGGTGCCGCAGCGGCTAATGTGTCTACAACATGATCGGCCACTGTCAAAAATAAACTCACTTTAAACAAACGAGTCGACGGACAGGATAGCACGTAATAAGCTGCATCCTCAGTCAACAATTACTTAGGAGGATTCATTTGAAATTTAAAGAACTAGAATTATCACCAGATTTATTGAAATCGGTCGAACGTGCCGGATTCGAGGAAGCAACGCCAATTCAAGCAGAAACTATTCCTTTGGCTTTGTCAGGAAAAGACGTGATTGGACAAGCACAAACAGGAACAGGTAAAACTGCCGCTTTTGGGTTGCCAATGTTGGAAAAAATCGATCCGCAAAGACATGAACTTCAAGGTTTGGTCATCGCACCAACACGCGAACTAGCGATCCAAACACAAGAAGAACTTTATCGTCTTGGAAGAGACAAACGTGTTCGCGTGCAAGCAGTTTACGGCGGAGCAGATATTGGTCGCCAAATCAGAAGTTTGAAAGATCGTCCGCATATCGTGGTTGGAACACCAGGTCGTATGTTGGACCACATCAACCGCCACACATTGAAATTAGGTACTGTTGAAACATTAGTATTAGATGAAGCAGACGAAATGCTGAACATGGGATTCTTGGAAGATATTGAAAAAATCATCTCTCAAGTACCATCATCAAGACAAACATTGTTATTCTCAGCAACAATGCCTCCAGCAATCAAAAACATCGGCGTGAAATTCATGAAAGAACCAACACACGTGAAGATCAAAGCGAAAGAAATGACTGCTGACTTGATCGACCAATATTATGTTCGTGCAAAAGAGTACGAAAAATTTGATATCATGACACGTTTGCTTGACGTACAAACACCAGAATTGACGATTGTTTTCGGTCGTACAAAACGTCGTGTTGACGAATTAGCACGCGGACTTGAAGCACGCGGATACCGTGCAGAAGGAATCCATGGCGATTTGTCTCAACAAAAACGTATGAGCGTTCTTCGTTCATTTAAAAACGGACATTTAGATATTTTAGTAGCAACTGACGTGGCTGCTCGCGGATTAGATATCTCAGGTGTTACACATGTTTACAACTACGATATTCCTCAAGATCCAGAAAGCTATGTTCACCGTATCGGAAGAACAGGTCGTGCTGGAAAAGGCGGTATGTCAGTAACATTCGTGACACCAAACGAAATGAGCTACTTGCATGTCATCGAAAACTTAACGAAAAAACGTATGACTACATTACGTCCGCCAACCGAAAAAGAAGCGTTCAAAGGCCAATTAGGTGCTGCTGTTGAACAAATCGAAACAAAACTAGATGAAAATGGTTTAGACAAATACTTGCAAACAGCAGATCAATTGCTTGAAAATTATTCTGCGCAAGATCTAGTGGCATTATTACTGAAAACAACAGCGAAAGATCCATCTGATGCTGTTCCAGTTAAAATAACGCCAGAACGCCCATTGCCATCACAGAAAAAAGGCTTCAACAAAAACAACAAACGAAGCAACAACAACCGCAATCGCCGTGACGGAAGCAACTACCGCGGCGGAAAATCAAAAGGCGGCTATAACAAAAACAGCAATAACCGCAACGAAGGCGGAGGCAAACGCCAAAACGATAAAAAACGCGGATTCGTGATCCGTTCAAATAACGACTAATTAAATTATTCTTTATTTAAAAATAACAGTCGGGAGAGTACAACACATTGTACTTTCTCGGCTGTTTTTTTATTTTTTTTACACATATACTTTAAATGTGGTAAATTCATAATAATTTGGTAGAATGAGAGTGTTCAAAAATTGATGAAAAGAGAATCGAAATGATCAAAGGAATTGGAATAGATGTCGTTGAGCTGCCTCGAATGGCCAGACTCATTGATGAAAAACCACAATTTATCACGCGCGTACTGACACCAAATGAGTTCGAATTATTTGAAAAACTGCCGCGTCATCGGAAAATCGAATTTTTAGGCGGCCGCTTTGCATGTAAAGAAGCTTTTTCAAAGGCTTGGGGAACAGGAATCGGACAAGTGACCTTCCAAGAAATCGAGATTTTGAAAAACGATAAAGGCCAGCCAGTCGTTACCCAATCACCTCATACGGGAACTGTCTGGGTCAGCATCACGCATACGAATGAAGAAGCATTTGCTCAAATCATCCTAGAAGAATAGAAAGAAGGAAAACAAGATGGTCGTCGCTTATCATCGCCCAACAAAAGCAATTATACATAAAGAAGCTATTACTGCGAATGTCGCAAATGAATATGCCAAACTGCCGGAAGGAAAAGAACTGTTTGCTGTAGTGAAAGCAAATGGTTACGGACATGGCGCAGTTGAAACTGCAAAAGCTGCGGTAAAAGGCGGAGCAACTGGATTCTGTGTCGCTGTATTGGATGAGGGGATCGAATTGCGGGAAGCTGGATTCAAACAACCGATTTTAGTGTTGAACATGATCAATACAGCAGATCTTTCTTTAGCTGCTTCTTATGACCTCTCAGTGACGGCTGGAACGAAAGAATGGCTAGATAGAGCGGAACAGACGCTGACAGCAGAAACACCGTTAAAAATCCATTTAAAGGCAGATACGGGCATGGGGCGTATTGGTTTTTTGACACCTCAAGAAATCAAAGAAGCAGCTGAATTTTTACGCGCAAGCGATCGATTGATCTGGGAAGGGCTCTTCACTCATTTTTCTACAGCGGATCAAGAAGATGATACTTATTGGGAGATGCAAAAAGCCCGCTTTTTAGAAGTTATGGCTGTTTTGCCTGAAAAACCGCGTTATATTCATCTAAGCAACAGTGCAACAGCGCTTTGGCACGACGAAAACATCGGCAATATGATTCGGTTTGGTGTAGCGATGTACGGCTTGAATCCTTCAGGTGATGTATTAGAAGAAACCTATCCGTTGCAGCCAGCACTAGAACTTGTTTCAGAACTGATCCAAGTAAAAAGATTGACAGCTGGAGAAGGTATTGGGTATGGTGAAACATATGTGACACCAAAAGCGGAATGGATCGGGACAGTTCCCATCGGTTATGCAGATGGCTGGTTGCGGAAAATGCAAGGTTTTTCTGTTTTAGTAGAGGGAAACTACTGTGAAATCATTGGACGGGTCTGCATGGATCAGCTGATGATTCGATTGCCAAAAGAATTCCCAGCAGGAACCAAAGTAACGCTGATCGGCGAAAACCAAGGGAAAACCATCCGCATGCAAGATGTAGCAAATCAATTAGATACGATCCACTATGAAGTGGCATGTATTTTAACAGGACGTGTACCAAGAGAATATCAAGAATAAAGGGGGGATCATATGGTCAAAAGAGGAGATATCTATTTTGCTGATTTGTCTCCGGTGATTGGTTCAGAACAAGGCGGTACACGCCCTGTACTGGTCATCCAAAACAACTTAGGCAATCATTTCAGTCCAACGATCATTGTTGCGGCAATCACGGCAAAAATGGCAAAGCCGAAACTGCCCACACATATCGGGATCAAGGCGAATGGAACGGGAATAGAAAGAGATTCAGTTATCTTGCTGGAACAAATCCGGACAATCGATAAATCTCGTTTGAAAGAAAAAGTCTGCCATCTTGAAAAAGCGATCATGTGTGAAGTCGACCATGCTTTAAGAATAAGTGTGGGAATCGATGCCTTGACACCTGCTGCTAAGTAATCTTTACATAGAAGAAAAGATGAAGGAAAGAGGCTGTTTCCGAAAGAAGCGTTGATGAGGAAAAGAGTAAATAAGCGATAGCAGAGCAAATGGAAATAATACTAAGCTCTGATTATGCGGAAAATAAAGTCAAAAAACCCTGAAACGATTTGATCGTTTCAGGGTTTTTTAGGAAATGAAAATTGTTTGCTGTTTTTCAACGGAAAAACATGAGAAGCTGTTTCCCCGTTGAAAAGAGTCTTAACGCTCGGAGCAGGGCACTGAGAAAATGACCTCTCTATAAACGGTGTTCACAAATCTGACCTTCGGCATTAAGCTTATATCAGAAAAAAATGTGAAAAGCCATTTTTTCTGATATAAGAGTCTTAATGCTCAGGTCAAAACGATTTGTTCACAACCTCTTCTTACCAGCTTGCCTTCTTCACTCCTGGTATTTTACCTTGATGTGCCAATTCACGGAACTTCACACGTGACATGCCAAATTTACGCATATAGCCTCGAGGTCGTCCGTCGATCATATCACGGTTTTTTAAACGTTCAGGACGTGCGTCTAATGGAAGCTGCTTTAATCCTTCGTAATCTTTTGCCATTTTTAATTCATGACGAAGAGATGCGTAGCGTTCAATCATTTCTTGCTGTTTTTTTGCTTTTGCGATTTTTGATTTTTTAGCCATAAGTTCTCCTTTTGTTTTTATTGTTTTTTAGCCGGGTTATAAAACGTAATCATTACGCTTTGTACACATTATACTTAATTTAACACCTTTTTCTAAAAAAAACAAATGTTTTGGCTCCAGTATTTTTGCAAGTCTTTTTTTTTGAGATAAAGATGATTCCAACGTAAACTGTACAAAAAGGAGTGAAGAAAATGAAGCGATTTGCAATCAAAGATTATGGTCCCGCAGAAGCAGTTTTCGAAGAAATAGATGCCCAACAAAGAGAATTGACTGATAGTCGTATCCGTGTGGAAATCAAGGCATTTAGTGTCAATCCATACGATGTTTCACTTCGTTCTGGAGCGATGAAAGAGATGCGTACATTAAAATTTCCATATGTACCAGGAAATGATGGAGCAGGTATTGTCACAGAAATTGCGCCCGATGTGAAAGACTTTAAGGTAGGAGATCGAGTGGTCGTCCATGCTGTTGGCGGCACTTACGGGGAAGAAGTTGTTCTTCCAGCAAAAAAAGCAACGATTATCCCAGAAAAAATGTCTTGGTCTGAAGCAGCAGGAATGGTGACAACAGGAATAACTGCCTATAATCTTCTGAACCATTTGCTGACACTCAAACCTTCCGATGTGGTAATGGTGCAAGGCGCTTCTGGCGGGGTTGGGTCAATGCTGGTCCAATTATTGAATGAAAAAAATATCAAAGTATTAGCCAGCGCTTCAAAGAGAAACGAGGAAAAAGTCAAAGAACTTGGCGTTTCTGCTTTCGCTGCGTATGATGAAGTCGATCCTGGTGAGATTTTTGAAGATAAAGCGACAATCGTGATTGATGCAACGAAGGGCAGCCGTAAAGGAAAAGAAGGCATTCAAATCATGAAAGAAAACGGAAAATACATCGCATTAAATGATTTGCCAGATGAAGGATTACGGGCAGAAAAATCTGGTTATTATGCTTCCTTTACACCTAAAAAAGAATACGAAGACAAAGAAGCTTTTGAAGGATTGATCAAATCCTATGAGGCTGGAAAATTAAAAATAGCTATTGCAGAAATCTTGCCTTTTAAATTAGAGAGTGTAATCGAGGCGCATAAACAAATAGAAGGGCATCCGAGTGCTGGGAAAATCGTGATTGAGAGGTTGTGAAAAAGCTGTTCAGCCTCAAGCATTAAAGAAGAATCCGTTAAAATAGCTTTCCATATTTTAGCGGATTTTGAGTTAATGCCGTGGAGGCTAGCTTTTGAACACCGTGGATAGAGGTTGTGAATGAACCGCTTAGCTCCGAGCATTAAAGAAAAATGACGAAAAATAGCTTCTCATATTTTGCGGTATTTTGAATTAATGCCGAAGGAGTTGGTTCATGAACACCGTTTGTAAAGAGGTTATTTTCTCAGTGTTCTGATCCGAGCGTTAAGATTCTTTTCAAAGTGGAAATAGCTTTTCGTATTTCCACTTTGAAAAGCTTAATACCGAGGGGCTGCTTTTTGAACATATAAATTTCATAAACGACCGCAAAACAGCTGTTAAGTTTTGCGGATTTTTTGAGTTAACGGCTTCTCATGTGTACATATCTTTATTTCATGATAGAGTGTAGGTAAAAGAAACTTAACAAATTTTACCGTTGAAAGTGGTTACTTTTTGACACTACCATTGAATTGTCAAAATTAAAGATGTTTTTCAGTAAAGACATTTGAAATAACCTGAAAGTGCATGGTAAAGTAGTTCAGCTAAAGAAAAAGAAGAAGGGGATCAATATGCATTCAATCAAAAATACATTAAAGCTTTACATACTTGATTGGAAACGAATCTTTAAAAATCCGATAGCTACTCTATTGATCATCGCGATCATGGTTATCCCTTCCTTATATGCATGGTTCAATATCAAAGCATTATGGGATCCATATGGAAATACTGGAGATTTGCCGATAGCTGTTTATAGTGCAGACAAACCGGCTGAATTCCAAGATAAAAAAGTAGAGATTGGGAAAGAAGTCATCAAATCGCTCCATAAGAACGACCAATTAGGCTGGCAGTTTGTTGATTCTAAAAAAGAACTGGAAGACGGCGTTCGTTCGGGAAAATACTATGCGGGTATTTATCTGCCGGAAGATTTTTCAAAAGATCTGCTGAGTTTTACTTCGGGAGAGATAAAGAAACCGAAAATAGAATATACAGTAAATGAAAAAATCAATGCTATTGCTCCGAAAATAACAGACAAAGGAGCTAGCTCGATCCAATCGCAAATAACCAATGAATTTATTAAAACAGCGAGCTCGACTATGCTGAAAGTCTTCAATGAAATTGGTTACGATATCGATTCAAATCTGGTCAGCATCAATAAATTGAAAGATATGATCCTTTCAACCGATGAAAACCTAGATGAAATCGATGGTTACGCTGGGCAAGTTTTAGAACTGCAGCAGCAATTGCCAGATATCAAAGAAAAACTAGCTAAAGCCAATGAATTTAAGGACTATATCCCTAAAGTTGACGAAATGGGCAGCAAAGTTGTTGAATTGAACGGCAAGATGCCGTTATTAGAAGATCAAGCGAAAATCATTTTGGATCTGCAGACAAAAATTCCTGAAATCCAGAATGCTGGTCGCCAACTTGCGATGATCGATGAAGATTTTTCTTCCATCCAAGAGACGATGAACCAAGGAATCGATGAAGCAAAACAAGGATTGAGCATCATCCAGCAAGTACAAGATATCTTGCCTGATATTAAAAAATTAGGCAGCCAAGCAGATGATTTGGCTGCAAATACAAAAGAAGGTGCAGAGAAGCTTCAAGCGGCAGTCCCAAATATCGCAGACAGTGTGCAAGTGACATTGGAAGCAATCAGTCAAGTTGCCAAATCAACAAGTTCGCTTGTGGCAAATGTTGAAGCTGCGATTGAAGACAATCAGTTAACTGACCAAGAAAAATCAGATTTGCTTGCATTGATCAGCAACTTCAGCGGTCATATCGATACACAAAAAGAGATGATCACACAATTGATCGGCTTTTTAGAGAAGCTCCAAGATGCTGCCGGAAATAAAGATTTACAGACAGCAATCGATCATTTAACCAATGTGAACAATGTGCTGGACGGACTAAAAACACATCTAGCAAATCTATCTACACTTATCCAAAACAATGATATTAATGGAATAAAAAATGTGCTTAGCCAAATCAATGGAATCGCCGGTCAAATCGAAAATGCAGCCAACAGCGTGGATGTCAATCAAGTACGCGCAACAGTTGAAACGATTTTGAACAAATTGATCAGTACATTGACAACGGCTCAAGATACATTAGGAAAAGCACAGCAAATCGACTTCGATTCTTTATTGAGTTCCACAAAAGAAACAGTCACGAATGCAGTCGGTATTTTGGAAAAATACCAACAAGAAATGCCTGCAATCGGACAAGAAGTCCATGACGCAAACACCATGCTGAATGACAACATGGACACGATCGTCAATGGCATCAACAAAGGAGCAGACCTCTATAATAATGATCTGCCTGTTTTGAAAGAAAAACTGAATACGGCGGCCGTTTTCATCCAAAATGATTGGCCAGGTTTGAAAACAGAAATCACCGGCACTCTTGACACGGTCAATGCGAAAATGCCTGAAGTAGAAACAGCTGTCAATGCAGCAGCAGATTTGATCAACAATGATTGGCCATCCATCAAAGAAGGTATCAAGAAAGCTGCTTCTGCGATTCGTAAAGGAGAAAAAGAAGTCGATTTAGGGGAAGTCATCAAATTATTGAAATTAGATGCTACTAAAGAAAGTGATTTCTTCACTCAACCTGTTGAATTGCAGACGAACAAATTATATCCAATTGCAAATAACGGTTCAGCCAGCACGCCATTCTACACGGCACTTTGTATTTGGGTGGGAGCAGTCTTGTTCTCAAGTATTGCAACCACAGACTATTATTTAGACAAAAAAGACCGTACCCGTTATACAAAAAGAGAACAATTCTCTGCGCGTATGTTAACATTCTTGACTATGGGTGTAGCACAAGCTCTAATCGTTTCTCTAGGGAATATCTTCTTACTTGGTGTAGATGTCCATAATCCTGCTTACAGCATCTTATTCGCGCTGCTGATCGCATTAGCGTTCATGATGATCGTCTATGTACTCGTGGCGCTGTTTGGAAATGTCGGTAAAGGGTTAGCGATCATTATCTTGGTGCTTTCGATCTCTGGCGGAGGAGGGAACTACCCAATCCAAGTTTCCGGGAAGTTCTTCCAAATGATCAATCCATTCTTGCCATTTACACATGCAGTCAATCTTTTACGAGAATCAGCAGGCGGTATCTACTGGCCAAATGCAACGAAAGCTATTTGGATTCTGATTGGATTGTTTGTCGTCTTCGGCATCATTGGAGTCGTCGTTTATCCGTTGATCGAAGAAAAGATGAAAAAAATAGCGAAATATTCTCATGAAAGCCATATTTTCCACTAAGTATTTATCCTGGTTGAAAATAAGTTTTCACCTCGTTCCAAGAAACAGCCGGCAAATGGAAAATTTGCCGGCTGTTTTCTTTTATTATTTTCGTTGTAAAACAGAGAAAAATCACGCGTGGCAGCGGCTTTTCTGCTTTTTGGATCATTGTTCAAAATTGTTCAAACTTTTCTTGAAAATTTATTGACAATTACTTTCAAGGAGCGTACCATAACATCTTGTTTAACATAATTTTGAATACGAAAAATCTCAACAAATAAAGTGTAAAGGAGTTTAAAAAAGTGGACTACTTAAAAAGGCTGCTAGTAGGAAAACCCTTGAAATCCGGCGAAAACGATGATCAAAAATTAAGCCGATTTGCTGCTCTTGCATTATTGTCTTCCGATGCGTTGTCTTCTATTGCATACGGAACAGAGCAGATCGTGGTTGTTCTTGTGGCTTTATCAGCCGCAGCTATCTGGTATTCATTACCAATTGCAGCATTTGTTATTATTTTGTTAGTTTCCTTGACCTTGTCTTATCGCCAAGTGATCCACGCGTATCCTCACGGGGGTGGCGCTTATGTGGTTAGTAGTGAGAACCTAGGACAAAACGCTGGACTTTTTGCGGGAGGTTCGCTGCTGATCGATTATATGCTGACAGTAGCTGTTTCGGTCTCTGCTGGTGCAGAAGCAATCATTTCGGCCATTCCTGCATTATACGGACATCAAGTCGCTATCTCAGTGACGATCGTTGTTCTGCTGATGATGTTGAATCTTAGGGGATTAAGGGAGTCGGCTTCATTCTTGTTATTCCCTGTTTATATATTTATTGCAATTATTACGTTATTGATTGTCGTTGGTTTGTTCAAAATAGCTACTGGAGCAGCCCCATTGAATGCGACGGCCTTGCCAGGAGCAGCTGTTCCGGGTATCTCCATCGCTTTGATCCTGCGAGCTTTCTCTTCTGGTTCTTCTTCCCTAACTGGGGTAGAAGCAATCAGTAATGCTGTACCGTTCTTCAAAAAACCGCGTGCAAAAAATGCTGCGGGCACATTGACGATGATGGCAGCAATTTTAGGTTTCTTCTTTGTAGGGATCACGTTTATCAACTATTGGTATGGAATTGTTCCTGAAAAAGAAGTAACAGTGTTATCTCAAATTGGTCAAGCGGTTTTCGGTAAAGGTTTCTTGTATTACGCATTACAGTTTGCAACTGCATTGATCTTGGCAGTTGCAGCCAATACTGGTTTCTCAGCGTTTCCTGTACTAGCTTATAATTTGGCCAAAGATAAATTCATGCCTCACATGTATCAGGATAGAGGAGACCGCCTAGGCTATTCAAACGGTATTATTACGTTAGCTTTAGGTTCAATTGCCTTACTGATTATTTTCAAAGGTTCTACTGAGCGTTTGATTCCGTTGTATTCTATCGGTGTATTTATCCCGTTTGCACTTTCCCAAACAGGAATGGTTCTCCATTGGCGCAAAGAAACAGACAAATGGCTGCGCAAATCGATTGCAAATATTGTCGGAGCGTTCATTTCCTATGCGATCATCGTTATTCTTTTTGCTTATCGTCTAGGAGATATCTGGCCATTCTTTATCATTATGCCAATCGTGATGTTCGTGTTCTACCGCATCCATGACCATTATAAAAAAGTGGCCGAACAGCTTCGTCTGGAAAAAGATGCAAACTTGCATGAATTCGATGGCAATACGGTCTTGGTTCTTGTCGGAAATGTGACACGAGTAAACGTTGGCGCGTTGAATTATGCTCGTTCAATCGGCGATTATGTCGTTGCGATGCACGTGTCATTAGACGAAGATATCGAAAAAGAGAAGGAGATTGAAGCAGAATTCAAAAGACGTTTCCCTGAAGTTCGTTTTTCTGTCGTCCATTCTTCTTATCGTTCGATCGAAAATCCAATTATCCGTTATGTGGATCTTGTAAGTAAAAATGCAGCAAAACACAATTACACAACAACTGTGTTGATTCCCCAATTTGTACCAAATAAACGTTGGCAGAATATATTGCATAATCAAACAAGTTTAAGATTACGTTTACGGTTGTCATGGCGGGAAAATATTATCGTCAGCACGTACAGCTACCATCTTAAAAAATAAAAACAAAAAACAATCCGAAGAAGGGCGGACCTTCTCCGGATTGTTTTTTTTATATCTAAGTTTAAAAATAAAAATCAGCGCACAGAAACTTTTTCAGTCACGTCGCCAGTGTTGATTACAGGCTGCGTTCCTTTATCTGTAATGATCGACACAAGCAAATTATTGATCAGCTGTACTTTTCGATCATCCGTAAAATTGATTTCTTGTCCCTCTTCGATTTGTTCCAAAGCCATTTGGGTCATCGTCACAGCACCCTCAACAATCGTTTGGCGAGCAGAAAGAATAGCTTTAGCCTGCTGACGCTGCAACATCGCACTAGCAATCTCAGTCGCGTATGCAAGGTGGTTCAAACGTGTTTCGATCACTTCGACACCTGCGACGGATAAGCGTTCTTGCAGCTCTTTTTCAAGTTCGTCAGAAACAGCTGTCGTATTTCCTCGTAATGTAAGGTCATCATCGTTGAATGTATCATAAGGATATTGACTTGCGATGTGTCGAATAGCTGTTTCGCTTTGGATTTCCACAAAATCATGATAAAAAGCTACGTCGAACAAGGCTTTAGCAGTGTCTACCACTCGAAAAACGATGACAGCTGAGATCTCGATAGGATTCCCGTCTAAATCATTTACCTTTAAAACAGAACTGTTGAAGTTTCGAACTTTTAACGAAATATGGATTTTTTGGGCAAGAGGGACAGTCATGAAAAAACCGCTTTCTCGAATAGTGCCTAAATATTGACCAAAAAACAAAATCACTTTTGCTTGATTTGGAGCAATCACTGTTGCTGAACTCAACATCGAAAGGGAAGTTCCCCAAAAAATGATACATAAAACCAGCGCCCAGATTTTTATTCCTGACATTCCCAAATAAAAAAAGAACGCGCCAATTCCTGCAAATACCAGCAAAAGAACCAAACCAACATAACCATTGATGTAAAATGCCTTTTTCTCTTTCATTTAAACATCTCCTTCGTCTCTTCAAAACAACGCAGATTCTCAATCAAAAAGCAGCGCGTTTTGTTGCTTTTATTATAGCACTGCTGTAATCCTGTCGTTCTGTTTTTTTATAAATAAAAAAAGCTGCAGCACTCATCCGCCAAAAGATGTGAACTGCAGTTTTATTTTTATTCAAATCAATCACGTTTGCTTGTTTTGGTTGTTGGGTCTAACCGTCTTTCGATGATTCCTAATACCCAATCCGTAATAATCGCCATCAAAGCAGTCGGAAGTGCACCTGCTAAAATGATCGACGCACCATCTGTCGCATTGGTTCCGCGGATAATGATATCACCAAGCCCGCCAGCTCCGACAAAAGCGCCAATCGCAGTGATTCCGATCGCGACCACCAGCGCATTTCGAATTCCTGCCATGATAACTGAAACAGATAAGGGAAGTTCAATCATATATAACCGCTGTCCAGCAGTCATTCCCATGCCTTTACCAACGTCTAACGCATTGCGGTCGACTTGGATCATACCCGTATAGGTGTTTTTGATGATTGGTAAAAGGGAGTATAGAAATACCGTAACGATGACAACATTTACACCCAACCCTAATCCAATCATCAAAATCGAGATCATTGCTAACGAGGGCACTGTTTGGATAATGTTTGCCAGACGGATGATCCAGTTCGCTAATTTCCTATTTCTTGAAATAGCAATACCAATCGGGATCCCGACAATCGCAGCAAAAAGCACCCCATAGATCGAGATCAGGAAGTGACGGATAAATTGTGAAAATACGTAAGCACCGTTTTCCTGGAAATAATAAAGAAATTGTTGGAAAAGATTCATATTATCCATTTAGTCACTTCCCTTCAAAATAATGGTTTTCTTTTAAAAATCGCTCTGCGACAACAGATGGTTCCACTAAATCATTATCTGCTTCGTAATTGAGCTGCTGCATTTTTTTCGTGTCAATGGTCCCAGCCAACTTGCTCAATGCTTCTTCTAATCCTGGTGTATTTTTCAGCAATTGATTATCTACAACAGGAGCGGCATCGTAAGGAGGGAAGAAATGAAGATCATCTTCCAGCATAACAAGGTCATAACTAGCAATCCGTCCATCTGTGGAGTACCCTAAAACAATATCCATTTTTCCAGCTTGGACCGCATCGTAAACCAAGCCGATCTGCATTGGCAAAATCGATTGGAAAGAAAAGCCATATGTTTCCTGGAAGCCGTCATAGCCGTCGCCTGCACGTGTGATCCAAGCAGTATCAACGCCGGCTGATAGGCTGTCCGCTACATTTTTCAAATCACTGACCTTAGACAAATGATATTTTTCAGCGGTATCTTTTCTTACTAAGAAAACAAAGGTGTTATCAAATCCATAAGAAGGGAACCATGTTTGATCATATCGTTTTTCAAATTCTCGTTTTACGATATCAAAGGCTGTAGCAGGGTCTTTTTCGGGTTCTAAACCTAATGTCGTCGTTAAATCAGTCCCAGTATAACGGGCAGCTGAAATCGAAGCGTCACCATTCATCATTGCTTGGTGGTTGATCGTTGTTGTTGCCAGATTATTGATGACTGTTGCATTTTTATCGGTATAGTGTTCGACCATCCCAGCAACGATACTGCCTAAAATCTGTGCTTCAGAAGTGATTCCGCCTGTGATGGAAATCGTATCTTCATCATCATTGGAAGCAAGTCCAGGAAGAGAACAGCCAGCTAAAACAAGCAATACCCCTAAAAACGTCAAGTAGATTTTCCATTTTTTCATCGTTCATTCTCCTCCCTTAATGCAGCAGGAGTTAACCGGTTTTCTAATAATCCTAATAATAAATCAGCAGCTAAGGCTAAAATCGTTACAGGAATCGTCCCGGCAAAAATCAAATCAGGCTGATAATTGTTCAAACCGCTAAAAATCAAATCGCCCAATCCGCCAGCGCCGATGTAAGAAGCTAAAGTTGCCCAAGCAATAACGTATACAGCAGCCAAACGGATACCCGCCATGATCGTAGGCATTGCAATCGGCAGCTCTACACTGATGATCGACTGCATATCTGTCATACCCATCCCTTTAGCTACGTCCCGATAATTCCAATCCACATTTTTCATACCGATATATGTATTTCTTAAGATCGGTAATAGTGAATAGATAAATAAAGCAATGATAGCAGGCGTTTTTCCAACACCAAAGAAGGGGATCATCAACGCAAGCAACGCTAAAGAAGGAACAGTTTGCAACGCGCTTGTCGTTCCAATAACGATGTTAGCGATTTTTGGAAGACGCGTCAGCAAAACCCCTAAAGGAACAGCAACAAGGATGCCCAAAATCAAAGCAAAAAAGGAGATATAGATATGTTCGATACTTTTAGAAAGTATTTCCGAGCCATACTTATCAAAGAACTCTTGCATAAGTTACTCCCCCTTTTTCTCACTTGGATGTACGTGTACAGATTCGACAGCATTAGAGATGGATTGATCTTCTCCCCAAATAACGTCGTAAACGATATCTACTAAAGAAGCACGAGTGAGAATACCTACGACTTTTTTCTCATCGTCTACTACTGGAACGTATTTCAATCCGCGTTTCAAGATTCTTTGCAATGTGTCACGTAAATAAGCAGATTTTTTTACATAAAAAACATCTTTATTCAAAATATCACCAACGCTTGAAACTTTGCTGCGTTTTTCATTCAAGGTCTCAACATCGATAAACCCTTTTAAAATATTTGAATTATCAGTGACTAACAATGTATCGACACGTTTTTCGCGCATCAGTTTGATGGCTTCTTGCAGAGATTTCTCCGGTGTGATCGTAATGGCTGTATTCAACATAACTTCGCCAACGCGTGTGGTATCTGGTTTGGCTTGAAGCAAGCGGTCTTCGCCAATCAACTCTTCAACGAAATCAGTCGCAGGATTCCGCAAGATATTTTCTGGTGTATCGAATTGGATCACTTTTCCTTCACTCATGATTGCGATCCGATTCGCTAATTTCAACGCTTCATCCATGTCATGAGTAACAAAAACGATCGTCTTTCCTAAACGTTCTTGAAGATCTTTGACTAAGTCTTGTAAAGAATCGCGAGTAATTGGGTCTAACGCGCCAAAAGGTTCATCCATCAAGATGATGTCTTGGTTTGCGGCAAGAGCACGTACCACGCCGATTCGCTGCTGCTGTCCGCCAGATAGTTCATTTGGATAACGGTCCAGCATATCGCGAGGCAATTCTACTAAGTCGATCATTTTCTCTGCTGTTTTTTCTCGTTCTTCTTTGCTGACTTTCATCAGTTTTTGAACAAGGGTGATATTTTCACGAATCGTCATATGAGGCATCAATCCGATATTTTGAATAACATATCCGATTTTACGGCGCAGTTCAACAGGGTTGATTTCTTGGATATCCTTTCCGTCAATCAGGATTTTTCCTTTGGTAGGATCAGTCATTCGGTTGATCATACGCATCGTTGTCGTTTTTCCGCTTCCGCTGGTGCCGATAAAACAGATAAATTCACCTTTGTCAAAAGAAAGATTCACATCATCAACAGCGGCTTTCCCGCCTTTGAATATTTTTGAAACATGTTGGAATTCAATCAAATTGCTCACCTCAAAATTTCATTTTTCGTAACAGCTCCTACTTCTAGTATGCCTTAAAAGCTGAAAACACACAAACGCCACGGCGCGACAGGTTTCATTTTTTTTTAATTTTTGAAATAACAAAACAAACGTTACATTAGAGTGGCAAAATAACATCTATATCCGCTGTTCGCAATAACAGCGAAAAAATGATAAACTATTTAAATAAAATTGATTAGAAAGAGTGGATGATATGCTGACTACTGAGGATTTTGATTTTGATTTGCCGGAAGAGTTGATTGCACAGACCCCTTTGAAAGATAGAGACCAATCTCGTTTGTTGATTCTTGATCATAAGACTGGAGAAATAGAAGATAAACATTTTCATGATATAGTGAATGAATTAAATCCAGGCGATGCACTTGTTATGAACGATACAAGAGTTCTTCCTGCTCGTTTGCATGGAGAGAAGACTGAAACAGGCGCTCATTTAGAAGTCTTGCTGTTAACGAATACAGAAGGTGATACGTGGGAAACGTTGATCAAACCAGCAAAACGTGCGAAAGTCGGAACAGAGATCGTCTTTGGTGACGGACGCTTGAAAGCAGTGGTGAAGGAAGAGCTGGAACATGGCGGACGTATCATCACGTTTGAATATGAAGGGATCTTTTTAGAAAATTTAGAGGCGCTTGGAGAAATGCCGCTTCCGCCGTATATCAAAGAACGTTTAGAAGATCAAGAACGTTATCAGACTGTATATGCGAAAGAAAATGGTTCGGCAGCTGCGCCGACAGCGGGGTTGCATTTTACAACAGAATTGCTTGAAGAAATCAAAGCAAAAGGTGTTGAACTTGTTTATTTGACACTCCATGTTGGTTTAGGAACTTTCAGACCAGTAAGTGTGGATAAAATCGAGGAGCATCAAATGCACAGTGAATTTTATCGTTTGACAGAAGAAGCGGCAGAACGATTGAATCAAGTTCGTGCATCAGGCGGAAAAATCGTAGCAGTGGGAACAACATCTATTCGTACGTTGGAAACGATTGGGACGAAATTTGACGGCGAAATCAAAGCAGACAGCGGCTGGACAGACATTTTTATCACGCCAGGCTATGAATTCAAAGTCGTCCAAGCATTTTCAACGAATTTCCACTTGCCGAAATCTACCTTAGTGATGCTGGTTAGTGCATTTGCGGGAAGAGAGCAAACATTAGCGGCATACCATCATGCGGTGCAAGAGAGATATCGTTTCTTTAGTTTTGGGGATGCGATGTTTGTGAAATAGAGGTTGTGAACTCAGCGTTCTGCTTTGAGCAGTAAGGAGGATTTTTCGAAAGTCGCTTCTCAGACTTTTGCGAAAATTTGACTTAATGCCGAGAAGCAGCTGAGTGAGCACTGTTTAGATAGAGGTTGTGAAAGTGATGTTCTGCTTCAAGAATTAAGAATGAGAAATTAGAAATAGCTTTTCATATTTTTAATTTTTCAGACTTAATTCCGCAGAAGCAATCACTTGAGCACCGTTTGGATAGAGGTTGTGGATGAACCGTTCAGCTCCGAGCAGTAACGAAAAAACCAGTAAAATAGATTTCCATATTTTGCTGGTTTTTAAGTTAGTGCCGAAGGAGTTGGTTCATGAACACCGTTTAAAAAGAAGTTATAAAAAATCTGTACAGACGTGCAAAACTCAAAAAAAAAACGCAAAACAGGGAAGTCTGTTTTGCGTTTTTTTGATGTTAACCAATTTGATTTTAGGCAAAAAAAGAGCCAGGCTCTCGATAAGCCTGACTCCCTGTGTCTCGGAAGGATTCGAATAAGTTGAATGATTGGTTCTTTCTAGTATACATGCAAAGTACCTAGTTGAATTTCTTCTGTATAAACAAAAATTTTGTTTTCGTTACATCTTCAACACTTTGAAACATCTTTCTTTTGTTGTTCAATGTTCAGATATTTCTTGTTACGTATCTGTTTCTTGTTCGTTTGTTTTCACATTGGAACTCTTTTACGCATTCACTATTTGTAAAGTCATACCTCACACGTATAGCATTGGTGAAACTTGTACTTCTAACAACTTTGTTTGCCTATTTTACTTCATCGAGAAATTCTTCAACTTATTTGATGTTATCTCCCTTCCTTACATTCATAGAATAGCATATTTTGTCAGCGTTTGCAAAAGATACATCCAATGTTTAAGAAAGTTATAAGAAGCAAGGCTGATAAGTGGAAACCCTAACGAGGAGCGGGTATTCTAGAATCAGACAAGCACATCAAACGGAAATGTAACATCGATTATTTTAGAGATAGGGCAGGTGGAAATGTGCGTGTTAAGATAGTAACACAAGATTTACCAGAGTATGAGAGGGTCATCAAGACATATCAAACAGCTTTTCCAAAGAATGAAAAGCTTCCAGTGTGGTTTTTGATGGCGATGGCACGAAAAAAAGAAGTAGACTTCTATGCGTTTTTCGACCAGGAGGGATTTTGCGGCTTTGCTTATTTGATCCATCAAAACAAAACAACTTTTGTCTATTATTTGGCCATTGAAGAAAGCAAACAGTCAAAAGGATACGGCAAAAAGATTTTGGATTGGATCTGTAAGGAATTTCCTGAGAATACAGTGATGCTGAACATTGAGCAAGTAGCTGAACGCTTTGAGAATTATTCGCAAAGAGTACGGAGGCAGGAATTTTATTTCCGAAACGGATTCAAAGCAGCCGATTATATTTTTAATGAAGATGGCGATACGTATGATATTTTATATAAAGGGAACTACTTTTCAAAAGAAGATTATCTCAAAGTCATGAAGATGTTCTCTTTTGATACGCATTCGTCAAAGTTGGAAAGAACATATAAACAGAAAAGCAGTTAAGCAAATTTTTTGCATGTAAAAGAGCGGGACAATAGTCAGGGTTTCTGATTGCTGTCCCGCTCGTTTTTTATTAGGCTTCCGCAAGAAAAACTCTCTTAGATTGAGACGGTTTCTTTAGGCAGATCATTATAAAAAGCTGCTTTTGTTGCAGTGATATAAGGAAGAAGCCAAAGATAGCCGATACCTAGAGTCAACATAGACAAGAGATGCCAACCGATAAAGGAAAGGTCTAACCAGAACAATTTTCCTTTATAGCCTTTCATCAATCTGCGGCTTGCTGTGATCGTATCCAGTACGCGTGGTTTTTCGCCAGTTGCTTGGATCGTATCATAATAGATAAAAGTACTTTGTGAATAAGAATAACCTTTGATAATACCAGGAATCACTAATAGTAAAGACCATAAGAAAGTAAAAATCGTTGTCAATACGGCAATACCGAAGACGCCACCGAAATATGGACTTTTGAATCCACGAAACGCATCTTGGAATGGTGTGATGTTTGTTTTAGTTCCACGCAATA
Source organism: Enterococcus sp. DIV0210g (assembly GCF_050559705.1). Lineage (NCBI taxonomy): Bacteria > Bacillati > Bacillota > Bacilli > Lactobacillales > Enterococcaceae > Enterococcus > Enterococcus sp. DIV0210g. The sequence continues at coordinate 204,497 of NZ_CP187903.1, forward strand.
AATCAAGATATGTCCAAGAAATACCGCTTAAGAATAACGCATTAAGGATAGTAGACACTAAACTGCTGCCAGAACCAGAACCATTTCCAGCTCCATCTGTTGTTGTGCTGTCCATTGAAACCCCATTTCTGTATAAGAACAAGAAAAGTGGAACCATGACGATCAACGCAATCAAGATACCTATCAAAGTTGGTACTAGATTCAACAAAACAGCTTGACCCCAACGACCTTTCAGTTCTGCGCGTGCTTCTGCTTTCAATTCGCTTGAAGTTTTCATTTTTTCACCCCTTTTGTATTTTTTCAAATTTTAGTATAACAAAAGAAGCTCTATCTTGTCGAAGCATTAGGGCTGATTTGGAGAGTTGAAGTAAAGATAGCGTGTTTTTTTATCTTTCTATTTTATTTTTAGCGTATGCTTCCCGGAGACTGGGTTTATTTTTCGAATGCTTCATTTGTTCGATTCTTTTTTTTTCTATTTGTTTTAACTTGTCAGCAAGAGATAGGGATGTCGAAGAATATATTTCTGAATAGTCGAGTCGTTGGAAGGAATAAATTTGCTCCATTAATCATCATCTCCTTAAGTTTGGTTACTTAACTATAGAATACTTGAAATCGTGGTGTTTGGGCGCAACAGATTTTTCTAACTTTAGAAAAAAGAACCGCTAGTCCGTTTTTTAAAAAAAGCAGGTTAAATAAAAAATAGAAGCCTTTGAACTATTGCAAATTTATAGCGAAACGATTATGATGGGGAGAGTTGTCAACGCTATTTATTAAAGAAAGTAGGGAATTGAATGTCACAACCTGCCATTTATTATCGATTGATCAAAAAAGAAAAACATACAGGCGCGCGTTTGGGCGAATTGGTCACTCCTCATGGCACTTTTCCAACACCTATGTTCATGCCAGTAGGAACACTAGCTACTGTTAAAACGATTTCGCCAGAAGAACTAAAAGAAATGGGTGCGGGCGTTATCCTAAGCAATACATATCATCTGTGGCTTCGACCAGGAGAAGATCTTGTCGAAGAAGCTGGCGGATTGCACAAATTTATGAATTGGGATCAGCCGATCTTAACAGATTCTGGCGGTTTCCAAGTCTTTTCATTGAGTGATATGCGTAATATCGAAGAAGCCGGCGTACATTTCAAAAACCATTTGAATGGTTCGAAAATGTTTTTATCTCCTGAAAAAGCGATTGATATCCAAAACAAACTAGGTTCAGATATCATGATGAGCTTTGACGAGTGTCCGCCATTTGACGAAAGTTATGATTATGTCAAAAAATCTGTCGAACGTACCTCTCGTTGGGCTGAAAGAGGCCTGAAAGCTCATGCAAATCCAGATCGTCAAGGATTGTTTGGGATCATCCAAGGTGCCGGTTTTGAAGATCTTCGCCGCCAAAGCGCAAAAGATCTTATCAGCATGGATTTCCCAGGGTATTCAATCGGAGGGTTATCTGTTGGTGAATCAAAACAAGAAATGAATCGCGTATTGGACTTCACAACACCATTGATCCCAGAAAACAAACCTCGTTATCTAATGGGCGTGGGTGCTGCAGATTCATTGATCGATGGCGTTATCCGAGGAATCGACATGTTTGACTGTGTATTGCCGACACGTATCGCGCGAAATGGTACTTGCATGACTTCTCAAGGACGTTTGGTTGTCAAAAATGCGCAATATGCTAGAGACTTCCGTCCAATTGATGAAAAATGTGACTGTTATGTATGTAAAAACTACACACGTGCATATATCCGTCATTTGATCAAATGTGATGAGACATTTGGTATTCGTTTGACTTCTTATCATAACTTATACTTCTTGTTGAACGTTATGAAACAAGTTCGTCAAGCAATCATGGACGATAATCTGTTAGAATTCAGACAAGCGTTTTTTGAAGAGTATGGTTTTAATAAAGAAAATGCGAAAAGTTTCTAATTATTTTAGGTAAAAAGCTAGTGTCAATACTGTTTTTCTGCTAAAGTATTTGTTGTAGATACATGTTAGCGAGGTGAAAAAATGAATTCATTACCAATGATTTTGATCTTTGTTGCAATGCTTGCGATGTGGTATTTCATGTCACGCGCACAGAAAAAACAACAACAAGAACGTCAAAGCTTGCTTGAAGGTATGAAACCGGGAGACAAAGTAGTAACAATCGGCGGATTACACGGCGTACTTTCTGAGATCGATAACGAAAAACGTACTGTTATCATTGATTGCGAAGGGATCTTTTTAGAATTTGATCGCTCTGCCATCAAAACTGTTAAACCTGGAACTGTAGTCAAAAATGATACAGCAGAAACAACGATTGAAGAAACAGCTAAACCTGAAGAAACAATCGAAGAAGTACCAACTTCAACCGACGAAACAAAAGAAGAAAAATAATCACGGAAAAAGCATTGCTTGTCAGCAGTGCTTTTTTTCTTGTGCTTAAAATATAACTAGTTTAAAGGTCGAAAAGTACTATAGAAAGCGCTTTTTAAAACTGTTTTATAACAGATTTAATTCAAGTGATAGAAAAAAGGAGTTGTATGTTTTTGTGATTGAAAGTGAAAAATTGAACTAGTTTTCAATCGAAAAAGAAAAGGTTTTACTACTTTTGTATTTTTGTAACAATGAGCGTTATTTTCTGAAAAAACATTGATTTAACAACTTTTTAATAACTGTGAAAAAAATCACAAAAAAGTATTTACAATCCAAAAATACTGTTGTATGATTTATATGTGAAATATTTAACAAATAAACCGCTAATAAATTCGTGCATACCATCAGGAGGAAAATCATGACTAAAACAGTAGTAAAAGAAAAGACTCAAACGATTGATGTACAAAAAATGATTGACGAACTTGCAGACAAAGCAAATGTCGCATTAAAACAAATGGAGAACTTTGACCAAGAACAAGTGGATCATATCGTTCATGAAATGGCAATGGCTGCTTTAGACAAACATATGCCTTTAGCAAAAATGGCAGTTGAAGAAACAGGCCGCGGAATCTATGAAGACAAAGCAATCAAAAACATGTACGCTTCTGAGTACATTTGGAACAGTATCAAACATGATAAAACAGTTGGCGTGATCAATGAAGATCCACAAAAAGGCTTGATTGAAATCGCTGAACCAGTCGGCGTTATCTGCGGTGTTACACCAACGACGAACCCAACTTCAACAACGATTTTCAAATCAATGATTGCATTGAAAACAAGAAATCCAATTATTTTTGCTTTCCATCCAAGTGCGCAAAAATCTTCTGCTGAAGCAGCAAGAATCGTCCGTGATGCAGCAATCGCAGCAGGCGCACCAGAAAACTGTGTCCAATGGATCGAATATCCATCCATCGACGCAACATCGATGCTGATGAACCACCCAGGCGTTGCTATCGTTTTGGCGACAGGTGGAGCAGGCATGGTCAAATCTGCTTATTCTACTGGTAAACCAGCGTTAGGTGTTGGACCAGGAAACGTACCAGCATATATTGAAAAAACAGCGAAAATCAAACGTGCCGTAAATGACTTGATCGTTTCGAAAACATTTGATAACGGAATGATCTGTGCTTCAGAACAAGCAGTGATTGTTGATAAAGAAGTTTATGCAGCAGTCAAAGCAGAATTCCAAGCACATCAAGTTTACTTCGTTAAACCAAATGAATTATCTAAATTAGAAGATGCAGTGATGAACGAAGGGAAATATGCTGTTAATCCGGCAATCGTTGGACATTCAGCAATGGATATCGCAAAATTAGCAGGTATCGAAGTTCCTGAAGGCACAAAAATGCTGATTGCTGAATTAGAAGGTGTTGGCACAGAATACCCGCTTTCTAGAGAAAAACTTTCTCCAGTCTTGGCAATGGTCAAAGCAAAATCAACAGATCACGCATTTGAATTATGTGAAGGAATGTTGAATCTTGGCGGATTAGGCCATACAGCAGTTATCCACTCTGAAAATGAAGATCTGCATGTGAAATTCGGTTTGAGAATGAAAGCTTGCCGTATCTTAGTCAACACACCATCAGCAGAAGGCGGTATCGGTAACATCTACAACGAAATGATCCCTTCATTGACATTAGGCTGTGGTTCATATGGTAAAAATTCAGTTTCTCGTAATGTATCTGCTGTCAATTTGATCAATGTAAAAACTGTAGCGAAACGGAGAAATAATATGCAATGGTTCAAATTACCGCCAAAAATCTTCTTTGAAAAGAACTCTTTGCTTTACTTAGAAAAAATGGAAAATGTTGAACGTGTAATGATCGTCTGCGACCCAGGAATGGTTCAATTCGGATACTGCGACACTGTTCGTGAAGTATTGGCTCGCCGTAAAAACGATGTGAAGATCGAAATCTTCTCAGATGTGGAACCAAACCCTTCAACAAACACAGTATATGCAGGAACAAAAATGATGGTTGATTTCCAACCAGACACAGTGATTGCACTAGGCGGCGGTTCAGCGATGGATGCTGCAAAAGGCATGTGGATGTTCTATGAGCACCCAGATACTTCATTCTTTGGCGCAAAACAAAAATTCTTGGATATCCGTAAACGTACGTACAAAATTGCTAAACCAGAAAAAACACAATTTGTGTGTATTCCAACAACATCAGGTACAGGTTCAGAGGTAACACCTTTTGCAGTTATCACAGATAGCGACACACACGTGAAATACCCATTAGCAGACTACGCTTTGACACCAGATGTAGCAATCGTTGATCCTCAATTTGTTATGTCAGTACCAGCATCAGTTACTGCTGACACAGGGATGGATGTATTGACTCACGCGATTGAATCTTATGTATCTGTCATGGCTTCTGACTACACACGCGGATTGAGCTTACAAGCAATCAAACTGACTTTCGATTACTTGGAAAAATCAGTAAAAACGCCTGATATGGAGTCACGTGAAAAAATGCACAACGCTTCAACAATGGCAGGTATGGCGTTTGCTAACGCATTCCTAGGTATTTGCCACTCAGTTGCACATAAAATCGGTGGAGAATATGGTATTCCACATGGCCGTACAAATGCAATCTTGTTACCGCATATTATCCGCTACAATGCGAAAGATCCGCAAAAACATGCAATGTTCCCTAAATATGACTACTTCCGTGCAGACACAGATTATGCAGATATCGCGAAATTCTTAGGTCTAAAAGGTGAAACAACAGAAGAACTTGTCGAAGCTTTAGCGAAAGCAGTGCATGAATTGGGACAAAAAGTTGGTATCGATATGAGCTTGAAAGCACAAGGTGTTACACAAGAAGTATTAGATACAACTGTTGACCGTATGGCTGAATTAGCTTATGAAGATCAATGTACAACAGCAAATCCAAAAGAGCCATTGATCAGCGAATTAAAGCAAATCATTATTGATGCTTACAAAGGATAATAACTACTTTAAATGTCATGAGATTTTCTCCTTTTAACTAGAAAGACAGACTCAGCAAATGCTGAGTCTGTCTTTTTTCTTGCTGTAAAAGATGGATTATTTTCTAAACAAATCAAAATTTCTTTCACTTGATTAAGTTTTGATGATAAACATTCTTGATTTGATTTATTCATGGTAGAAATCAAAGACAATAGAATTATATGAATAATCAAAATGGATAGAGGTGTGGAAAAATGAAAAAAGGACTTCATATGATTCTCAGTCTACTTTTAATCTTGCCTATTTTTGTCAACAGCATCAGAATCGTCGAAGCAGAAGAACAAAGCATGGCAGAGCAGCAAATCGAGGCAGAAGAGACAAAAGAAGTGGAAGAAACGGATACAGGGATGGAAGAAGCAAGTGAGGAGACATTTCCAGAAGAAACCTTAGATTCTTCAGAGGAACAGTCTGTAGGTACAGAGGAAGAGTCAGCAATTGCGGAAGAACCAGCGCTAGAGTCTCCAGTAGAGGAACAACCTGCTGCTGAAGAAAAAGCAGAGACAGATTCAAATTTACATACAGAAGAATCCGAAGAACAAATAAATGAACAAGAAACGGCCCCAGCTGATTTACCTGTAAGAGTTTCTATTCCAGATCCAGTTTTGGAGCGCCTAGTCAGAGAGGCAGCTGGAATTTCTGATATACAGGTGATATTCGTGGAGCATTTAGGTAAAGTAGAAAAACTGTCTTTTTCGGGAACAGCACAAGAAAAAATCACTGATTTGACGGGATTAGAATATGCAAGCAATCTGCACACGTTGGAGCTGCCTAATAATGATATCAGCGATTTATCTAATCTAAGTGCAAGAAACCTTCAAAACATCAATCTAGACAATAATCGCATTAGTGATTTCCGACCCTTAAGCAATGCAACCGCCGCTATTGATGGTTCCGGCAGTTTTTCGGCTTTAAATCAAAGAGTTGATCCATTTGGAAAACAAAAAGAAAAGGGCGAGCTCTTAATGCCAAATGGCGATGGACTCCTTGTTGGTAACCATTTAGAAACATACACAGACACATGGGGGCCTTTTGAAACAACGCCGCTGTACGATCATTTAGGAAATAAACTAGGTTATCTTGCTACCAGTAATGAACAGAATCCTAATGTGTTTTCATATTTTTACCACGATAGAGAAAATGATACATTGAAAATAGGAATCAACTATACCGCATATGATTATTATCAAATCGGAAGGATAGCTGCATCTGGGGCAGGAGGCCGAATTACTGTTAGATACGAAAAAGAAAAAGAAGAGTTGAAAAATGATCTCCCCTTTCAGCAAAAAATAGATATCCAAGGAACATTAGTGGAAATGGATCGGGAAACAGGCGAAGTCAAAACAATAGATTTCGGAGTCGTTGAAACATGGTATCGTCAAATCAATACCTCAGAATCATTTTTTTTGACGGATTTAGGCGAATCTCGTCCGGTTACTCCAACAGTTAATTTGACTTGGGGACCAGGAGCAAAAACAACAAGGTTCCATTATCGTGACCGTGCGCTGGACGATGGGTTTGGAATGGTTGTTTTTACTCATAAAAGCATGAGCGGTGAATCATTGAAGGAAGATGACATATTTATACGGGCGTCAGGAAGTATAATGACATTGCCGGTTTTTGATGAGATAGAAGGGTATCAGTTAGTAACAGATGTTCCAGGGAATATTGTTTTCCCGGAAAATAACGGAACGATTTACAATGATCTGTTTTATGAAAAAACGATTGAGATACCCGACCCTGTATTAAATCGCGAGGTACGAAAAAACCTCGCGCTCTCAGAGGAAGAGCCGCTTACAGACCGCCTTGTTCGAACCTTAACTGAAATCTCCTATACAGGAAGTGATGCAGAAGGAAAAATCAAAGACTTGGCCGGTTTAGAAGAAGCGGTCAATTTACAAAAATTATCTGTACCAGAAAATGAGATCAAAAGTTTAGCTCCGCTTCAAGAATTGACTTCGTTAGAATCGTTGAATTTAAATGGGGATCAGCCAATCGAAAACATCCATAAATTGCCTTGGCTTGTGAAAGAATTGCAACTAAGCAGATCACGATTTTCAGATTATGGCTTTATCAATAACTTGCTTTATTTGGAGCGAATCGATCTTTCAGAAAATCAGCTGACAAATGAGCAGTTGGAACAAATTGCTGCTAGTTACGTATTTAGAAATGACTATATCCAATATGCAGATATGAGTAAAAATCAGCTTTCGGACTTATCGATCCTTCAACAGTTTTCTTTAAGCTACGATGAAGGTATTTCAGGGACGTTTGAAGAGAAACAAGGCTGGAACTTAGCAGAACAATCGGTGACTGCTGAAAAAAGGATCACAGCTGGTGAAGTGATTTCTATGGAAAATCCTGTTATTGGACAAGATGGACAACCGCTGATTCCAAATGCGGGCGACTTTACTGCTGTGAACGGAAAACTTGAATGGGCTCTTTTACTGGATGAAGAAGGGAAGTTAGCGGAGACAGAAAAAGAGTTCCAATATAGTGATTATCCAGGGATGAATTATAGTGCAGAACTTGTTGTCTCTTTAGCTTATGAACCATTAAAAATAGAAATTCCTCTGCAAACAAGTTTTGTACAGCAAGGTGTCGACAAAATCCAAAGCGATACGTATCAAATCGTCAATCATTCTGCTTTTCCTATCACAATCAGTTTAAACGAAGTACGGGAAGAAAAAGAAAATAAATTGAACTTGGTTAATCAAGAAGTGATGGCTGGAGAAATCAATCTGGCAATGCTGACAGATCAAGAAGAGACTATTCACTTTTTAGAAAAAGAGCGGGAATTGAAGAATATCCTTTCCAATGAAAAGCTTGAATTTGCATTTACAGGAACTTTTGAAACAGGAGAAGAAAAAGACTATTCATTAGATTATGTCCTTCACTTTACCTTTTCAGAAAGCCAATAAAAAGACTGAAGACGATCAACAATCGTCTTCAGTCTTTTTTGATATAAGTAAGAAAGAGACCACGAACTTAGTTGTATTTCAGATAACAACGTTATAGTACAACTGTATCAATTAGGTCAATTTTAGATAGTTTTTGTTCAATATGTGCTATTTATAGTGGAATTATTTCTTGCTATAGTAAAAACATAAAAATGAAAGCGATTTAAAAAAGGTGGGAGAATAATGATTATAAAAGAAGAGATTTTTGTACCAAAAGAAACTGTAGAAGAAAAAATCAAATTATTAACGGAAAATTTGACAACGATCAAAGACGATTCAGGTGAATTTTTGTTGGATTTTGATGGACTGAAAGTTGATGATAAAAGCTGGACTGTTTGGAATTGGCCGCAAGGAGTCGGGCTGTATGGTATTTATAAAAACTATCAATTAACCAAAAATCCTAAAGCATATGCAGTCGTGAATGAATGGTTCGAAGACCGGATGCAAGAAGGCGCTCCGCCGAAAAATGTAAACACGATGGCACCGTTATTGACCATGGCTTATCTTTACGAAGATACTAAAGACTCACGTTATTTGCCTTATTTAGAACAATGGGCCGAATGGGTTATGAATGATATGCCAAGAACGAATGAAAATGGTTTGCAGCATGCAACGTATGGACCAGAGAATAAAAATCAGCTATGGGATGATACGCTGATGATGACAGTCTTGCCGTTAGCAAAAATAGGTAAGTTATTGAATCGTCCAGAATACTTGGAAGAAGCCCGTTATCAGTTCATGATCCACATCAAATATCTGATGGATAAACACACAGGCCTTTGGTATCATGGCTGGACTTTTGAAGGAAATCACAATTATGCAGAAGCATTTTGGGCACGAGGAAACTGCTGGTTGACGATTGCTATTCCGGAAATCATTGAGATTCTTGAATTGTCGAAAGAAGATGCACTGCGGAAATTATTGATCGAAACATTAGAAGCGCAAGTTCGTTCGTTAGCTTATTATCAATCAGAAAGCGGATTGTGGCACACGTTGCTTGATGATCCGGATTCGTATGTGGAATCTTCTGCAACAGCAGGTTTTGCTTACGGGATATTGAAAGCGGTACACAAACGTTATTTGCCGCAAGAATACAAAGAAATTGCTTACCGAGCGATCCGCGGTTTGTTAGAGCAAATCGATGAGACCGGCGAAGTGCAAAATGTATCGATCGGAACTGGGATGGGAGATGATTTGGACTTTTACCGAAACATTGGGATCACAGCTATGCCTTATGGTCAGTCATTGACAGTTCTTTGCTTGACTGAATTGCTCGTTGCGTATTGTTAACAGAAAGGAAATCTCCAGATGAAAAAAAGAGCTTTGCTGTTTACTGTTGGGATACTTGGTTTGATGATACTAGTGTTAAGCGGCTGTGCAGCTGGGAGTTCGACGATCGTTGCAGACGCAGAGACAGAAGAAGCAACGACTCTGCGCTTTGCTTATGCCAGCAACAGTCAGCCAGTCGTAGATGCAATGAAGGAATTTGGCAGATTAGTAGAAGAAAAAACAAATGGCACCGTAAAAATCCAATATTTTCCAGATGGACAGCTTGGCGGTGAAAGAGAACTGATCGAATTGACACAATCCGGCGCAGTAGACTTTACAAAAGTCAGCGCTTCAGCATTAGAAAGTTTTTCAAAAGTCTACTCTATTTTTTCTGTTCCTTATTTATTTGAAGATGAAGCACACTTTTTCAATGTGATGAACGATGCGGAAATCATGGAGCCAATCTACCAATCAACAGAAGGCATGGGTTTTACAGGACTTACCTATTATGATTCTGGTCAACGCAGTTTTTACATGGTGGACGGGCCAATCCATACGCCAGAAGATTTAAGAGGAAAGAAAATCCGTGTCATGCAAAGCGAAACAGCTATCCGTATGGTCGAACTGCTTGGCGGATCAGCAGTACCGATGGGGAGCGACGAAGTCTATACTTCTTTACAGTCTAATTTGATCAACGGTGCGGAAAATAATGAATTTGTTTTGTATACAGCGGGTCATGGAGGTGTAGCAAAATATTATTCTTACGATGAACATACACGTGTGCCAGACGTGATCATCATGAATGATGCAATCAAAGAGCAGCTCACCGCAGAACAACAGCAAGCAATCAAAGAAGCGGCAGAAGAATCCACGATTTATCAAATCGATGTCTTCGCAGAAGCTATCAAAGAAGAAAAGCGGTTGGCGCAAGAAGTTCATGGTGTCGAATTCAATGACGTCGATAATCAGCCGTTTCGTGAAGCTGTAGCGCCGCTTCATGAAGAATTCCAAAACGATCCAGAATTCAGCGGATTATATAATCAGATCCAGGCAAAAGCAGAAGGGGGAAACGGAAATGAAACACTTTCTGAATAAAACGTTAGAACTCTTAGCTGCAGCGCTGCTGGTGATCATGGTTCTAGTGGTCTTATGGCAAGTTTTCACTCGGACAGTCTTGGGCAATCCAAATACGATCACAGAAGAATTTGTGCGTTTTTCTCTGATTTGGTTCGCTATGCTTTCATCGGCTTATGTTGTAGGTCAAAAAGCGCATCTGGCAGTGACGATTTTAAGCGAAAAGCTTTCAGGCAAAAAAAATCAATTATTAGAAATCGTGATCCAGCTTTTGTTTTTGGTATTTTCAATCATCATCATGGTTTATGGTGGCTGGAAAGCTGTAGGAATCACGATGGATCAAATTTCTCCTTCTCTAGGAATCTCGATGGGTTATGTTTACTTGGCAATCCCGGTCTCCGGTATATTGATCATTATTTATAGTTTGATCAATCTTGTTGATACGATAAAAGGAAACACGATCATAAAAGAGAAATTATAGGGAGGAAGAATGAATATGGCTTTAGAAGCTGGTTTGATTTTGTTTTTCGCGTTTGTCTTTTTACTTGTAGTTGGAATGCCGATCGCGATAAGTATTGCTTTTTCATCAATGCTGACGCTGCTTCTGGTGATTCCTTTTGATGTAGCAGCATTTAGCTCTGCGCAGAAAATGGTAGGAAGTATCAATAGTTTTTCGTTGATTGCCATTCCGTTTTTTGTCCTGTCCGGCATTATTATGAACAATGGCGGGATCGCGAAGAAACTTGTTGATTTCTCAATGTTATTTGTAGGTCGTGTACCTGGAGCTTTGGCACACACGAATGTTTTAGGGAATGCGTTGTTTGGTTCAATCTCCAGTTCAGCAATCGCCGCATCAACAGCAATTGGCGGAGTGCTGATCCCGCAGCAAGTTGAAGAAGGCTATGATCGGAAATTCGCTACAGCAGTCAATATTGCTTCAGCACCAACCGGTATGGTGATCCCGCCGAGTACAGCTTTTATCATGTATTCGCTTGTAGCTGGCGGTGCGTCGATTTCTGCATTATTTATGGGCGGCTATCTGGTTGGGATTTTGTGGGCAGCTGGTATCATGCTCATAGCATTTATCATTGCCAAAAAAGAAAAGTACACAACTACTAAAAAAAGCGATTTAAAAGAAGCAGGTAAAGTATTAAAAGAAGCGATACCTAGTCTATTATTGATTTTCATCATTATTGGCGGGATCTTAAGCGGCTTTTTTACCGCAGTTGAAGCCTCAGCCATTGCCGTTATTTATTCTTTGTTGATTGCGATGTTTTATTACAAAACAGTCAAGCTTAGAGATTTACCGGAAATGTTGTTCCAATCGGTAGCAATGTCAGGCACGATCATGTTTTTGCTGGCGACTTCTTCGTTAATGTCTTTTGCAATGGCCTTTACCGGAATTCCTCAAGCAATCAGTGAATTGATCATGGGTGTGACAGATAATAAATTGATTATTTTGCTCTTAGTTAATCTTGTACTTTTGCTCGTAGGAATGTTTATGGATGTTGCACCAGCTATTTTGATTTTCACACCCATTTTTTTACCGATAGTTACAAGTGTAGGTGTTGATCCAGTCCATTATGGTTTGTTCTCGATCATGAACCTTTGTGTGGGATCGATTACGCCGCCAGTAGGAACGGGACTTTATGTTGGCGCAAGCGTAGGTGGAGTCAAAGCTGAATCGATGCTGAAACCGCTGCTCCCATTTTACGGAATAATCTTAGTGATTTTGTTCCTGATCACTTACTTCCCGCAGCTCGTGATGTGGCTGCCAAATATATTAGGTTAGGAGTAATTCATATGTTGAATCTTGCTATTCGCGGACATGATTTGACGGATGCGAAAACAATCCAAAGTTTAGCTGAAAAAACAAAAGAACAAGGGATCAAGACCTTGCAGTTAGCTTTAGGATTATCATTTCCTGATATGGCTTCCGGCAGAAAAGAAATCAATCCGGGCATGGGAAATTACATCAAACAAGTCTTAGACGAACAAGGAATCAGTGTTGGGATTTTAAGTTGTTACATCAATATGATCCATCCTGATTTATCCGTCCGAGAAGAATCATTACTGAAATTTGAACGTTATCTTCAATTCGCCAATTCTTTTGGTGCTTCGATGGTTGCTTCTGAAACAGGCTGTGTTTTGCCAGAAATACAATACACAGAAAAGAATTTTACCGATGAAGCATTTGAGGAAGCTGTCACATCGATCCGCAGACTAGTCAAAGCAGGAGAAAAACACAGAATGATGGTCGGCATTGAGCCTGGATTGAATCATCCAGTATACTCTTTGTCGCGTGTAAAAGAATTGATCCAAGCAATCGATTCTGATTACTTAGGGATCATCCTTGATCCAACAAACCTGATCACAACAGAAAACTACCAAGAGCAGCCTGCACTTGTGGAAGAGGCATTTGCCGCTTTTGGAGAAAAAATCGTTGCGGTCCACTTGAAAGATTATCAGATCCAAGAAAAGAAAATCGTTCCGACTGATTTAGGAAAAGGTCTGATCGAAGTTGAAAAAATCGTCCAAATCATTGAAAAATACCGGCCATATTCTTACGTTGTTTTAGAAGAAACAAAAGATCAAGCTATTGGCCAAGCAGTAAAAAGATTTAGTTAATCAGCAGTATAAAAATTTTTATAAATAAAGAAAATCTCGAAAAAATCGTATGTCTATTTTTCGAGATTTTTTGCTGTTTTTATAAAAAAGTGCGGTATAATCAGTCTATCTATAAAACAAGGGCGGTGCAGAAGATGAATACACCGAAACAAGGTGCGCAAGTCAACACGATGGTCTCAGATCATTATGAGATTTATCGAGTAAAAGATGTGGTAAGCCAGCAAAAAACGATTTATCATTCCCATGACTTTTATGAGATTCACGCAACGTTGAAAGGAGAGGCGACTTTTTATTTAGATGGTAAGCAGTTTACGATCAAAGCGGGTACAGTTTTATTGATCCATTACAATGATTTGCATCGAATCGTCAAACAAAGTACGGAGGTTTTTGAAAGGGTATACATATTTTTGGCACCGTCTTTTTTAGCTAGCCGTTCAACTTCTTTTTCCAATCTAGAAGAATGTTTTCGGCCTTTTGGTGATCGGAGAAGTCGTATTTTACAAGTTGATCCGGAACTTCTGCAGCAGCAATTAGCCTTTAGTGACCAGAGTCCAGATAAAGAAATATATGGTGCAGATATCTTGCATGAACAGAAGCTCGTCGATTATCTGATTTTTTTGAATCGTCTCGTGCAGAATATGGAAAACGAAGATCAGCCATCTGCACTAGTCCAAAATGAAAGAATTGAACAAATGATCCAGTATATTGCCCGTAATCTTTCAAATCCGCTGACTTTAGAAGAAATGGAAAAACAATTTTTTGTCAGCAGATATTACATCACCCGTGAATTCAAAAAGCATACAGGTACGACTTTCCATCAGTACGTAATGAAAAAGAAATTGATCTATGCAAAACAGCTTTTGCGGGAATATCGAAGTTCCAGCGCAGTATACAGCAAATGCGGATTTGTTTCTTATCCGCATTTTTTGAAAGTCTTCAAAAAAGAATTTGGCTTGACGCCCAAAGAATTTTTAAAAAGAGATGCTAAAAAGGAGCTCATCCATTATCATCACTTTGAAGAAGAAGTAATGAATCCTGAAATATTCCAGACTTGATTTGTTTTCCTAATAAAAAACTTGCTCGAAATCTATCTGTATATAGATTTTGAGCAAGTTTTTTTAATTGAAATTTCGAAATTCACGTGGAGATAATCCTGTTTTTGTTTTGAAAAGTCTGCTGAAATAGGCAAAATTATCGATGCCTATTTCGGAGGAAATATCTTGTACAGAAAATTCAGTATAACGAAGCAGATCTTTCGCATAAGAGATTTTTTTACTGATTAAATAATCGATTGGCGGGGTTCCGATAAATTTTGAGAATTCTTTGCTCAATTGATATTTATTAAGGTGAAATCGATCTTCCAAATCAGCTAACGTAATCGTTTCGCGAAAGTGTTCGTCTAAAAAGTGCTGTAAATCATGGATATAGACGGGAATATCTTCCTCGCTGAAATCAAGATGGTATTTTTGCAAAATCAATTCATTCAAAAGTTCATGGATCAAGACAGATGTCTGGAAATCTGTGCGGGCGTTTGATTGATCTTGTAAATGGATCAATTCGGTAATCAGCTGATGGATCTTATTTTCGGCAGGACGTTTTGTATGAAAAATCGGCGAGCCGTCTTTCATAAATTCTGCATAAAAAAATTGTGCCATTTGACCATTTAAATGAATCCAATCCATTTCCCAAGGTGTCTGGCTAACAGTTTGATACCGTTGATACTTTTGACAATCAATGAAAAAAAGATCGCCGGCTTTGAGGGTGTAGTTTTCTCCTTCATAAGTCAAGAACCCTTCACCAGCCAGAGTAAATTTTATCAGGTACGAGGGCAAATTTTCTCGTTCAGTAAAATAAGGAATATGTGCTTTGAAATGACCAATTTCCTGGATGTAAAAAAATAGATTTCTGATGCGCTGAGACGGGGTCAAAATCACTCTGCTGGAGTCTTCTGACCACGAATGATTTGCTTTTTCCCAATAATTCATACGGACCTCCTGTTGTTTATCAAGATAGTGCAATAAATTGCCAAAATAGTGCGCTTTAATTCGTTCAAATATGTATTATCATAAGGTTGTTAAGAAAATGATAACGCTTTATATCAAAATAATCAATAAGCAAAAAAGTAAAAGAGGTGGGAAAATGAAGCCGACATTTTTAGCAATCGATATTGGCGCTTCAAGCGGCCGGATCATCCAAAGTACACAAGAAAAAAATGGACAGCTGAATCTTCAGGAGATCCATCGTTTCAAAAATAGTTTCCGAAAAAAAGACGGTCATGACCGTTGGCGGATCGATTATTTGATCCGAGAGATTCTTTCTGGATTAGAAAAAGCGAAACAATCGGGCATCACACAATGTTATGTCGGGATCGATACGTGGGCTGTAGATTACTGTTTGGTTGATGCCGATGGACAAAGATTAGGGGATCCGATTTCTTATCGTGATGAGCGGACAAAAAATGCACCTGCTGAATTTGCAGAAACGTTTTCGCTGGCTAAACTTTATGAAAAAACAGGCATCCAGATCCAGCCTTTTAATACATTATTCCAATTAATGAACGAAGAAAAAGAAATACTGGCACAAGCTGATAAATTACTGCTGATCCCTGATTATCTGGGGTACGTATTTACTGGGAAGATGGTCACTGAAAAAACGAACGCTTCTACAATGCAGCTGTTGAATGCCAACACGAAAACATGGGATCAGGAATTGTTGACTTTTTTAGGGATCTCAGAGAATTTATTTGCTCCTTTGGTTGATCCAGGGACGATCCTTGGTGAATTAAGACAAGAACACTTTACTGAATATGATCTGCCAGAGACGACGTTTATCAATGTGGCAAGCCACGACACAGCTTCGGCAGTTTTAGGCACACCGGGAGAAGGATCGAATTGGAGCTACATCAGCAGCGGGACATGGTCGCTGTTGGGGATCGAAACAACTGTTGCTTCAGTCTCTCCGCAAGCATTTGATGAAAATTATACGAATGAATGGGGCGCGCATAATACGATCCGTTTTTTGAAAAATATCATGGGCATGTGGCTGATCCAAGAAACTGCGCGAATGCAAGACTACTGTTATACCTACAGCGAACTCGCAGAAGCTGCGGCCAAAGAACCAGCATTACAGCAGTATATCGATATCAATGATCCGCGATTCTTGAACCCAGAAAATATGATCCAAGAAATCCAAGAATATTGTGAGGAAACCACCCAAAAAGCACCAAAAACCACGGGGGAAATTGCGCGCTGTGTCTACGATAATCTTGCTTTATGTTATGCACAAGAATTGGCAAAACTCAATTATCTGACTGGAAATAGGATCGATAAATTACACATTGTAGGCGGCGGTTCAAATAACCGATTACTGAATCAGCTGACAGCAGACTATGCAGGTATCGTTGTAGAAGCAGGGCCGTCAGAAGCGACAGCAATCGGAAATGTTTTGATGCAGATGTTATGTACGAATCAATTTTCATCAATCGAAGAAGCAAGAAAAGCAGTGAAAAAATCTTTTGAATTTGAACAATTTTACCCTGACAAAAATAAACAAGAAACTATCCAAATTTATCTAAGACAGATGGAGGGAACAGGGATATGAACGAGATCCAAAAAAGATATGAAGAAGCAAAAGTAAGATATGCGTCACTAGGCGTTGATACAGATAAAGCACTTGAAGAACTTCAGAAAGTCAAGATTTCTATGCATTGCTGGCAAGGGGATGATGTTGCAGGTTTCTTGAATCCAGAAGGCGAATTGACTGGCGGGATCATGTCGACTGGAAATCATCCCGGAGCCGCACGTAATCCAGAAGAACTGCGTCAAGATTTGGAAAAAGCGTATGCGCTGATCCCAGGAAAACACAAATTGAATCTCCATGCTATCTATCTGGATACAGAGGAAGCTGTTGATTTGAATGAACTTTCACCAAAACACTTCGAAAAATGGGTTTCATGGGCAAAAGAACAAGGATTAGGTTTGGACTTCAATCCGACTTTTTTCTCCCACCCGATGATGAAAGATGGCTTCACATTAGCCCATCCTGATGAAAAAGTGCGAGAATACTGGATCGAGCACGGTAAAAAAAGCAGAAAAATCGCAGAATATTTCGGCAAGGAACTTGGACAAGTCTGCATCAACAATTTTTGGGTACCGGACGGCATGAAAGACAATCCAATCGATCGTTTTTCTCCTCGCAAACGTTTGATGGAATCGCTAGACACGATTTTCAGCGAGCCAGTAAATGAGGAATACACACAGGATGCAGTAGAAAGTAAACTTTTTGGCCTTGGTGCAGAAGCTTATACAGTAGGTTCTCATGAGTTTTACATGGGTTACGGTTTGACTCGCGATAAGCTGATTTGTTTAGATGCTGGACATTTTCATCCAACAGAAGTCATTTCGAATAAACTTTCTTCCTTGGCTCTTTTCAGTAAAGGAATCATGCTTCATGTCAGCCGTCCAGTACGTTGGGATAGTGACCACGTAGTATTGATGGATGATGAATTGCAGGAAATCGCAAAAGAACTTGTCCGTAATGAGTTACTTCCTAAAACAAATATCGGCTTAGACTTTTTTGACGGAACGATCAACCGCATTGCTGCTTGGGTCATCGGTACAAGAAATACACAAAAAGCGCTGCTTAAAGCAATGTTGGAGCCGACTGAACAATTGAAAAAAATGGAACTGGACTTTGATTTTACTTCGCGTATGGCTTATACCGAAGAATTGAAAGATTTCCCATATGCAGATGTATGGAATTATTTCTGTTATAAAAACGATGTTCCTGTTGGGTTGGATTGGTTACGAAGTGTAGAAGAATACCAAGAACAAGTATTGAAGGACCGGGATTGAGAAAGGATGAGTATTTTGAAAAAGATCGACATACTGCAAGCACCATACGTTAAAGAGATGATTGAAACAACAACAAATCTGTATCGTTTAGGATGGGATGAAAGAAACGGAGGCAATATTTCATATCTTTTGAGGGAAGAAGAAATCCGTCCTTTTTTGGATCCTAATCATGTGATACGTGAGATTCCAATGATTTTTGATGCAAGCCAGCTAGCAGGTTGTTTTTTCCTTGTAACTGGTTCTGGGAAATATTTTAAAAACGTAGCAAGTGCGCCATCTGAAAACCTGGGGATCGTTCGTGTAGGAGAAGATGGATGTACATTGGAACTTCTTTGGGGGTTGGACGATTTTGCATTACCGACTAGCGAGCTGCCAAGTCATTTCATGAGTCATATTGCACGTTTGGAAACTGATCCAGAAAATCGCATCATCATGCATAACCATGCCAGTCATTTGTTGGCGATGAGTTTTACACATGAATTAGAAGAAAGAAGTTTTACACGAACACTTTGGCAAATGTGTACAGAATGTCTGGTTGTTTTTCCAGAAGGGATCTCAATTATTCCTTGGATGGTTCCAGGAACGAATGAGATCGGGGAAGCGACCGCAGAAAAAATGAAAGAAACACGTTTGGTCTTGTGGCCGCATCATGGGATTTACGGCGCTGGAAAAACGATGGATGAAGTTTTTGGGTTGATTGAGACTGCGGAAAAAGCAGCGCAAGTCTACACCTATGTTTGCGCACAAGGACCAGTCCGACAAACAATTACTGACGAAAATCTTTGGGCATTAGCTGAAGCCTTCAATGTGAAACCAAGAGAAGGATTTTTAGAAAAAATCGAGGAAACAGT
This sequence comes from Enterococcus sp. DIV0210g, assembly GCF_050559705.1. Lineage (NCBI taxonomy): Bacteria > Bacillati > Bacillota > Bacilli > Lactobacillales > Enterococcaceae > Enterococcus > Enterococcus sp. DIV0210g. The sequence goes on from NZ_CP187903.1 coordinate 223,550, forward strand.
ATGATCAAAAAAGCATTTTGTATGAAAGTTTATCCAGATAAACAAGAAGAATATCAAAAAAGACATGAAGAACTATGGCCGGAGATGCGTGAGATGCTGGCTGAACATGGCGCAATCAGCTATTCGATCTTTCTTGAACCAACGACTAGTACATTATTTGCTTATTTGGAAATCGCTGATGAAGAACGCTGGTCAAAAGTACCAGAAACAGCCATTAACCAAAAATGGTGGCATCATATGGCAGATATCATGGAAACCAATAGCGATGATTCACCAATAACGACCGAATTGAACCAAGTTTTTGAGCTGTAAAAAATCAAAGAGGAGAGCAAGTCGGACTTGCTCTCCTTTGGCTGGTTTTTGAAAATAGGAAGAATATTTTTTGATCAGAAGAAAAAATTATTTTGCAAAAAAGCATATCTATAGATGAGAGGTATTTTTGAAAGCAAGCCTGCTGTCAATAAGCTCGTGATTTTTTGTGAAATATATTACAAACATAAGGAGGAAACAGCATGAGTAATCGTATGATTTTGAATGAAACGTCGTATTTCGGAAAAGGGGCTATCCAGCAAATCGTTCCAGAGATCCAAAAAAGAAATTTTAAAAAGATAGTTGTCATCACAGATAAGGGATTGATCGAACACGGTTTAGCAGCAAGAATCTTTGAGCAATTGGATACAGGAAATATTACCTATGAAGTTTATGACGGTATCGTGCCGAATCCAACAATCAATAATGTTAAAGATGGGGTCGCTTTTGTTCAAAAGATCGAAGCAGATTGTATCCTTGCGCTTGGCGGCGGTTCGCCAATCGATACAGCTAAAGCGATTGGCATCATCATTACTAACCCTGAATTTAACGATGTCATAAGTTTAGAAGGTGTATCGGAGACGAAACAACCTTCTTTACCGATTTTGGCAGTGCCTACGACTTCAGGAACCGCTGCGGAAGTGACGATCAATTATGTGATTACAGACGAAGAAAATCATCGTAAATTTGTTTGTGTCGATCCCCATGATATCCCAATCGTTTCATTTGTCGACAGCGATATGATGATGGGCATGCCTCGTGCACTTGCGGCTTCTACAGGAATGGATGCGATGACACATGCCATCGAAGGGCTGATTACGAAAGGTGCTTGGGAAATGACTGATATGCTGCATATTAAAGCAATCGAGATCATTGGCCGGTCTTTGCGGGCATCAGTTGACGGGGACGCAGAAGCGAGAGAGGAAATGGCATTAGGGCAATATATTGCTGGCATGGGTTTTTCTAATGTTGGCCTTGGTTTGGTCCATGGTATGGCGCATCCGCTAAGCGCTTGGTACAATATCCCGCATGGAGTTGCTTGTGCTGCACTGCTGCCAACGGTGATGAAATACAACAAGGACCACACGGGAGAGAAATACCGGGAAATTGCTAAGGCACTAAATATTCCGAATGCTGAAACTTGTTCATTAGAAGAAGCCAGAGCAGCTGCTTGCGCTGCCATTGATCAATTGAGCAAAGATGTAGGTATCCCAGCAACGATTTCAGAACTGGGTGTGAAAGAAAAAGACCTAGCTGCTATTGCTGAAGATGCCTTCAAAGATGTCTGCACACCAGGAAATCCAAGAACAACGACTGTTGATGAAATCATTGATTTGTATCAAAGCTTGATGTGATTTTTACAAAAAAGTCCTTGAAATAGACTCTATGCTTTTAAAAAGAAATATTTTCCGTTATAATTTTCTTATAAAGAAATAGGAGAATCTTATATGGAAAAACAAAAACCTTATGGAACAGTATTGATCAAAGCTTCTTATATTTTGGATTACTTAGCAGAAGCGCCAGATTCCTCTTTACAGGAAATTGCAAAAGGAACGCAAATGACTGCTTCTACGACATTGAAGATTTTGGATACTTTGACGATGATCGGTTATGTCAATAAAAACACTGAAAAGAACTATCGCTTAGGGGCAAAGCTCGTCCGTTACGCAAATGAGCATATCGAACAGCTGGATCTGGCGGAAGCGACATTGCCGATGTTGGAGAAATTGCAGGAAACCATTGATGAAACGATACATTTGGGAATTTTAGATAACGATGAGATTCTTTACGTGAATAAATTAGAACCGAAACATCAGACGATCCGCATGTCTTCAAAGGTGGGTATTACTCGTCCGTTATATAGCTCTGCGATGGGGAAAGCAGTTCTAGCAGAATATGATAAAGAAAAATACCAAAATTATTTAGAGAACCACCCTTTAGTACCTTATACCGAATATACGATCACTAATCCGCTGCGCTTGGAAAAAGAGATCGAGACTGTCCGCAGCCAGAAAATCGCATTTGACGATGAGGAAATCGAAAGAGATATCTTTTGTATCGGCGCATCCATCACAAAAAATGACCAAATCATTGGTGCATTCAGCGTCAGCATGCCGAAATATCGGCTGGATGATGAGACAAGAGGGAAAATCATCCATGCAATCAAAGAAACGAAAAAACAAATAGAAGAGAATCTGTAAAAAGCTGATTTTTAAAGGAATGAGTCCGAAATAATCAAAATCATGAAAGTGTTTTTGTATTATTCGGGCTTTTTTGCAAAACCAGTTGACTCTCTCTAAATGATCTTTAAAAACAACAAAAAAATCCAAAAAAACGTTTGCATTTTTTAGAACGTATCGTATAATAAAAATATAGATTTCCTAATTGTAAAACATAATTTCTAAATAAGAAATGAGTGGTATGATGAAAAAAGTTGATATTTTGTCACGTTTGGAAAAAACCGGAGTTGTCGCTGTTGTCAGAGGAAAGACAAAAGAGGAAGCACTGCAAGCAAGCCATGCCATCGTAAAGGGTGGTTTGAAGGGGCTGGAACTTACGTTTACCGTTCCTAATGCAGAAGAAGTCATCCAAGAATTGGCTGCTGCGTACCAAGACCGACCAGAAATCGTGGTCGGTGCAGGAACTGTTTTAGATGCAGTAACCGCACGCTTAGCAATCATGGCTGGGGCAGAATATATCGTAAGCCCAAGCTTTGATCAAGAAACAGCAGAAATCTGCAACCTTTACCAAATCCCATATTTACCAGGATGCATGACGATCACAGAAATGAAGACAGCACTGAAAAGCGGCGCAGATATTGTTAAACTGTTTCCTGGAAGCGCTTATGGTCCAAGTATCGTTTCTGCATTCAAAGCGCCCTTACCGCATTTGAATATTATGCCAACTGGCGGCGTTAGTCTTGAAAATATGGCAGATTGGTTCCGTGCAGGAGTCGTTACAGTCGGTGTGGGTGGAAATCTGCTTGCTCCAGCAGCTTCTGGTGATTTTGAAGGTGTAACGAAAGCAGCTCGAGAATACGCCGATAAATTGAAAGAAATCAAGGGGTGACCGCGATGGGGAAAGTTGTCACACTGGGAGAAATCATGTTGAGGCTCTCCACTGATGAAGGCTGTCGTATCCCGCAAAGCAATCACTTTGAGGCGCATTATGGCGGAGGAGAAGCAAATGTCGCTATTTCTCTTGCAAATTATGGTCACGAAGCAGTATTTGCCAGCAAGGTTCCTGAAAACGCTTTAGGAAATTCGGTAAAAAAACATCTTCAAAGTTACGGCGTAGGAACAGAACATCTATTAGCTGGCGGACCGCGATTAGGGACCTATTATATGGAAGCTGGTGTGGGCATCCGCAGTGCGTCTGTTATTTATGATCGTGCTAATTCAAGTTTTGCTGTCATGGATCATATCGAGTGGGAATTGCCTAGTCTATTTCATGAAACGGATATTTTTCATATTTCCGGCATTACACCAGCATTATCACAGACATGGCAAGAAATGACGATCGAGTTAGTCAAAGCTGCGAAAAAAGCCGGTTGTTTGGTTAGTTTCGATGTCAACTATCGCGGGAAGCTTTGGACGCAAAAAGAAGCTGGTGAAGTGATTCAAAAGATTTTGCCTTATGTAGATATCTGCTCGGCAGGAGAATTAGATGCACGTTATTTGCTAGCAATCGAACCAGCTTCAGATACGGAAAAAAATCCGCTTGAATATTATTATCGAAAAATCCAAGAAAAATATCCGAACATCCAAGTATTGTATTCAACGAAGCGAGAAGTCCTTTCAGCAAGTGCTAATGAGTTGAAAGGAACATTGTGGATGAAGGAAAGTTATACAGAATCACAAACACATAAAATTGAACCGATCGTTGACCGAGTGGGCGGAGGAGATGCTTTTTCTGGTGGTGTTCTGCACGGGTTGCTGACAAAAATGCCGCCGCAAGAAATCATTGATTTTGCTACCGCAGCTTCAGCGCTCAAACATACGATACATGGCGATTGCAACCAGTTCAGCCAGAAAGAAGTTGCAGATTTCTTAGCCAATGGTTCTGGCAAAATTATTCGTTAAAGGAGAAACTATTATGCAAGAAATGGAAACACGTTATACACACAGCCCAGAAGATATCCGTCATTATTCGACGGAACAACTGCGTAAAGAATTTTTAGTAGAAAAAGTATTTGTTCCAGGAGAAATCAGTCTAACTTATACACATAATGACCGCATGATTTTTGGCGGCGTGACACCGACAGATCAAACTTTAGAGATCAAATTAGACAAAGAGTTAGGTGTGGAATACTTTTTAGAGCGCAGAGAAATGGGTGTTATCAACATTGGCGGTCCTGGATTTATTGAAATCGACGGCGAAAAAGAACCAATGAAAAAACAAGACGGATACTATATCGGAAAAGAAACAAAACATGTTGTCTTCTCATCAGAAGACCCAGCAAACCCTGCGAAATTTTACATTAGTTCTGTACCTGCTCATCACAAATATCCAAATGTCAAAATTAGCATTGATCAAGTAAAACCAATGGAAACAGGCGAAGGTCTGACATTGAATGAACGCAAGATCTATCAATATATCCATCCGAATGTCTGCGAAAGCTGTCAGCTGCAGATGGGTTACACGATGCTTGAGCCAGGCAGTGCTTGGAACACGATGCCGTGTCATACACATGAACGTCGCATGGAAGCGTATGTTTACTTTGATTATGCAAGTCCTGATACACGCGTTTTCCACATGATGGGCAAACCAGATGAGACAAAACACTTAGTTGTGGATAACGAGCAGGCAATCATTTCACCAAGCTGGTCGATCCATTCTGGTGTAGGTACAAGCAATTATTCATTTATTTGGGCGATGTGCGGCGAAAATATCACTTATACAGATATGGATATGGTCGCAATGGATCAATTGAAATAACAATAGAAGAGGAGAGTCGAGATGGATTTCAATATGGAAATGTTCCGCTTAGACGGAAAAGTTGCGTTAGTTACAGGTGCAGTTTATGGAATCGGTTTTGAAATTGCAAAATCATTAGCAGCTGCGGGAGCAAAAATCGTTTTTAACAATTTGACACAAGAATCTGTGGACGAAGGTATCGCTCACTATAAAGAAGCAGGAATCGAAGCAAACGGCTATGTCTGTGACGTAACAGACGAACCAGCTGTTCAAGCAATGATCAAGCAAATCAAAGAAGAAGTCGGTTCTGTGGATATTTTAGTCAATAACGCTGGTATCATCAAGCGTACACCAATGATCGAGATGGAAGCAGCTGATTTTAGACAAGTAATCGACGTTGATTTGAATGCACCATTCATTGTATCAAAAGCAGTGATTCCTGATATGATCGAAAAAGGCGGCGGAAAAATCATCAACATCTGTTCAATGATGAGTGAACTAGGTCGCGAAACAGTTAGTGCTTACGCTGCAGCAAAAGGCGGATTGAAGATGTTGACGAAAAATATCGCTTCTGAATATGGCCAATACAATATCCAATGTAACGGCATCGGGCCTGGTTATATCGCAACACCGCAAACAGCGCCTTTGAGAGAAACGCAAGAAAACGGTGAACGTCATCCATTTGACCAATTCATCGTAGGCCGTACACCAGCTGCGCGTTGGGGCGAACCAATCGACCTTGCAGGACCATCTGTATTTTTAGCTTCAAGTGCTTCTGATTTTGTCAATGGACACGTTTTATATGTGGATGGCGGAATCTTAGCATATATTGGTAAACAACCTTAATGCACCTTGATTTTGAAAATCTCTCCATTTTTGTCTGCTTATCAAATAGTCTAGTTCCTTTAGACTTTCGTTCCCCCCACCTTACGACAAGTCTGCACGGCTCAACTAGCTAATCATTATTTAAAACAAGAGGGATCAAAACTTAAAAAGTTTCGGTCCCTCTTGTTTTGTATCATCGTTTTAAACATTATGAAGTTCTTCCAGTTTGTTTTTCACCTGTAACATATCTTCCGGCATTTTTTCTGTATTGATTGCATCATGCACAGAACAAGAGCCGGCTTCTTTTGCCGTTTCGTAATACCATGATTTGTATTTGACGACTTTTAAGACTTCTTGCAATTCAGCAATCTGTTTTTCTAATTCTGCCTGTCTTTCTTTAAACATGTTCAATCTTTCTTCGATTGTCGAGTCGCCTTCCATGGTCCAATCTACAAAGGTTTTTATATCTTTGATCGATAATCCAGCACTTTTTAAGCATTGGATCACATGGATGAATTCCAAATCTGATTTTTTGAATAATCTTGTGCCCACGCTATTTGAACTGCGCTCTACAAAATCAAACAATCCTTCTTTCGCATAATATCTTAGTGTATAAGGTGTCAAACCCGTTATTTTCGAGACATCATTGATTGTTAAGTACATTTTTTCTCCTTATCAAAAAAAGTTCTTGACTGATAGTCGACTATCAACTTTAAACTCAATATAAAGCTAACAACAAGATGTGTCAATAGACAAACCAGTTAGCATTTGAGTTTCATCACCTGCTAGGAAGATTCTCCGAGGACAAATGCTTTTGTTTGAAGTGGAAGTAAAAGAATGTTATTACAAATATATATAAACTAATTTGGAAAGGAAATGAACACCGAAATATCTAGCAGGTATCTTATTTTTGGTTGTTCTGGGTAATATAATTATGAAAGCTGCGATTTTTGAAAAAGCTGGTCTAGTTACTGTTCAAGAAGTAGAAAAACCAAAACTGCAAGCTGCTGATGATGTAATCATCAAAGTTGTACGCGCGTGTGTCTGCGGTTCGGATCTCTGGTCTTATGCACATGGTGATAACAAAGAAGCACATTCTGTGAATGATGGACATGAGGCACTTGGTATTGTTGAAGAAATTGGTTCAGATATCACAACTGTGAAACCTGGCGATTTTGTGATCGTACCGTTTACTCACGGCTGCGGTGAATGTGATGCTTGCCGTGCTGGTTTTGATGGAACATGTGACCGTCATCAAGGCGGTACGAACTGGTCTAAAGGGTTCCAGTCCGAATATATTCGTTTCCATTACGCAAATTGGGCGTTGGTCAAAGTTCCTGGGCAGCCGTCCGATTATACAGAAGGCATGATCAAATCACTACTGACTTTGGCAGATGTAATGCCAACCGGATACCATGCCGCGCGATGTGCCAATGTCCAAAGAGGGGATAAAGTGGTCGTTATCGGGGATGGCGCTGTAGGTCAATGTGCTGTGATTGCAGCTAAAATGCGTGGTGCATCCCAAATCGTTCTCATGAGCCGACATGAAGATCGTCAGCAAATGGCGCTTCAGTCAGGCGCTACAGCTGTTGTAGCAGAACGTGGAGAAGAAGGGATCGCTAAAGTACGTGAAATTCTCGGAGGCGGTGCAGATGCTGCGCTTGAATGTGTAGGTACAGAAGCTGCTATTGAGCAAGCGATTGGTGTTCTTCACAATGGCGGACGTATTGGTTATGTAGGTGTTCCGCATTATAACAATCGGCCACTTGGTTCAACTTTTGCTCAAAATATCTCAGTAGCAGGCGGTTCTGCTTCTGTGACGACCTATGATAAAGATTTTCTTCTTAAAGCAGTTCTTGACGGCGACATCAATCCAGGACGTGTCTTTACTGACACATACAGCTTGGATGAAATCAATCAAGCGTATCAAGATATGCAAGAACGTAAAACAATCAAGTCAATGGTTGTTGTTTCTGAATAATCATCGGCATAAAAATAGTTAGATTTCAGTTTTAAAAAAAGACCGAAGAATGGACAGTTCCGTTCTTTGGTCTTTTTGCGTTGTTTGCTTATGCACGCATGCTGTATTTGGAAAGAGGAATATCCCTTGATTGGCACCAATCTTTAACGGAACCAGAAAAAATCAAGGATTGTTTTTGCACGTCATTGGTGTTTTTTGCGCCAACCATTGTGTACAGCATTTGCAATTCTTCTTGCCATTTTTTCACCATTTGGATCGTTTCATCTACACCATTTTTCATCAACTGATTCAAAATCGTTCCAGAAACGCCTACAGCATCTGCTCCTAAACAAAGAGCTTTGAAAATATCGTACGCATTCCGAATGCCGCCGGAAGCGATGCGTTCAAAAGATGCTTCAACTTCGTTTGCTTCTAAGAGTGAAATAACTGCTGATTGCCCCCAATCGTTTAAATAAGCCAATTCGCGTTGGGGACGGCGAGCATTCTCGATTTGTGTGAAACTAGTACCGCCTTGCCCGCTGATATCGATTGTTTTAACGCCTAATTCAACGAGTTGAGCAATTGTTTGCCGTGTCATCCCAAAACCAACTTCTTTTACAATGACGGGGACAGAAAGAGAAGCAGTGATTTCTTGGATCGTTTCAGCCCAATTGGTAAAATCTCGGTCTCCTTCAGGCATCACAAGTTCTTGTGGTACGTTCAAATGGATCTGAAGGGCATCTGCTTGGAAAAGTTCAACTGCTTTTTTTGCTGCTTCCAGCGTATTTCCTGCACCAATGTTCGCCAAAATACGTCCATCTGGATATTCCTCCCGCATGACCTGATACGTTTCAGCTAATGAAGGATCTTTTAAAGCAGCGCTGACTGAACCTGTGGCAATCATTAATCCAGCTTCTCGGGCAACGATGGCTAATTGCTGGTTGATTTCTTTGGTTCTTTTGCTTCCGCCAGTCATCGCATTGATATAAAAAGGACTAGACAAAGTGAACCCTAAAAGTTCTGTTTGGATATCAGTCGTTTCGACTTTTGATAAAGGTAAAGCATTATGAACGACTTTAACTGCATCAAAATCATTTGGTTTTGCCGTGTGAAATGCTTTTGCTAAAGAAACATGTTCGTCTTTGCGATTCATTCTTTTTCCTTTCTCTGACAGTCATAAACATGCAGCGGTAAAGGGGTGATATCGGCATTTTCCCAAGAACTCATCAATGGCAGGATACCAGATTTTTGATCAACGATAACAATGCCGCAGTCGCCGCCGCCAGCGCCAGATGATTTTGCGGCACCTTGGTATTCTTCTGCTAGGCTGCATAATTTTTTCAATGCAGGCGTTTCGATGACAACACCTGTGATTTTTGCTAGTTCATTCAGCAGTTGACGATTTTTGCGAATCATCTGCTGGATCTTTTTGACATTATTTTCTTTGAAACCGCGAATCATTTCGTTCACGCATTCTTTGCTTTCTTCGAGAAAGGCAGTATAACAAGCTTCTTGTTCTTTTCTGGATTGATGTACTTGGTCGACTAAATCAGAAGTAGAAGCAGGGCTGCCTGTCCAACCAATCAGTAAACGCAAATCTTTTGGCGCTGTTAAAGGTTCGATCGACAGACCCGGCCAATCCATTTCTAATAGTTCGACGAGTGAAGAGTCTTGTTGTTTTTCTTTGATCCATGCGTGGTCAAATGTAGAAAAAGCAATCCAACCGCCATAACAGCTTGCTGCAATATCGCCGCAAGAACCGTTATCTTGAACGGCTAGATTGGCTAAAGCAGCAATCTTGAATATTTGAAGTTGTGTCAAATTCAAATCATAAAATATATTTAGTGCTTTGACTGTAGCGACTGTCACTGCGCCGCTCGAACCTAGACCGTATTTTCGGCCATTTGAGCTGTCCAGTTCGCTGATAACTTTCAAGTCATAAAAAGATAATAAAATATTTTTTTCCTGTGCGTATTTTTCAGTCAAACGAATCGCAGCAAGAATGTAATGGAAAGGATTTTCCCGAATATCTAAAACCAGTTCTCCTTTACGTCGTGTCCAGCGAATCGGAAGATCACTGTACTGTGCAGATTGGATACTACCGACTTTGCGTGCTGCTTCAACTGTCACTGTGACAAATTGATCCACAGCAACAATAATCGCAGGGTGGCCAGTTTCTACTACTGCATATTCTCCAGCAATGTAAAGTTTTCCTGGGGCTGATACTTCAATCATAAAAACGCTCCTCTAATTATCGATAATAGTGATTCCTGGACCTGCTTGAGCAGTAATGACTTGTTTTTCGTTGAAAAGTTTGGCGAATGCTTGTGTCACTGCTTCTAGATTCTTTTTCTCTGTCAGTACTTTGACATTTGGCCCAGCGTCCATAGTGAAATAACAAGGGATTCCTTGGTTGCGAAGTTCTCTCACAGCTTGCATCGCCTTCAAACTATCTGGCGACCAGTAAGTGAAAGGAGGAACAGCAGCTAATGTTGTACCGTGCATTTTCAACCCATTGCGTTCCATTGCTTCACCAAGCATCTGGAAATCTTTTCTCTCAATCGCTTCTTTGACTTGGGCTAAATCTGCCTCTAATGTATCTAACCAGCCTTGGTAAAAACTAGATGTTTCTACCGTTCGTCGCATGCCATCTCTGCTGGAAACATCTTTTTTCTGATCGTTTATCAAAACAAAGACCATAGCTAGCTCTTCTTCAAAAGAATCTGAGACAACAGGATGTGCATAAGAACTCTGGTCATCTGTTCCTTTTTTCCATTCGACAAATCCGCCAAAAATACTGCGGCAGGCAGAACCTGATCCTCTCCGTGCTAAACGTGAAAGTTCAGTAGGAGAAAGTTTTAATCCTAATGCTTCGTTACAAGCGCCAGCTAAAGCAGCCAGACCACTGGCAGAAGAGGCTAGACCAGCAGCAGTCGGCACAAAATTGATACTAACAACTTTGGCTTTTTTCTGCGTATCTGCTTTTTCCCGAACAAGGTCTAGAAAACGAGAGATTTTTGCAGTTGCTTTTTGATCTTGCAATACGTCATCAAGATAAAATTGATCCTTGGTATATTCATCGGAGAAAATCACTTCAGTTTCTGTATAAAAAGCATCCAATGTGAGTGACAAACTATTGTTCATTGGCAAAATCAATGTCTCGTCTTTTTTCCCCCAATACTTGATAAGGGCGATATTTGTATAAGCGCGTGCTTTTCCTTTAAACATGTGTATGTACTCCTAATCCTTGAATCCAAGTCGCCGCCGCTCCTGCTTCCAGCAATGCTTGACTAACTTCTTGGGCTTTTTGTTTTGTTGTTGCCAAAGCGATCATGCATCCGCCGCGTCCGCCGCCGGTTAATTTAGCAGCAAGGGCACCGTTTTCTACCGCTGTATGGATCAGCAAGTCAAGAAATTGATTACTGATCGTCAAGTCTCTTAAAATCGTTTGAGCATGGTTCATCGTTTGGGCAAGTTGTTCGGTATGGTTATCCGTAATGGCTTGTTTTGCGAGCTGGGTCAGTAAACCAAGCTGCTGGATTTTTTTACCAACTGATTTTGGCGATTGGGTAAACAAATGAGCAACGTCTTTGACTGCTTCTCTTGTCTGACCTTTGATCCCGGTGTCTGCTACAATCAAAAAAGCATCGATATTCAATGGGAAATAATCGAAAGGCTGTCCCTTTGTAAAATAAATCGGATCTTTGCTGCTTGTTGCCGCTGCATCGATACCGCTGGGGTTGCCATGGGCGATTTTTTCCGAAGTCTGAACATGATCCAATAACCGTTCTTGCGAAAGAGGCACAGATAAATAATCATAAAAAGCACGAGTGACTGCGACAGCAACTGCTGCACTTGACCCCATGCCTCGCTCTGCTGGGATCGTACTTTCAATGATTATCTTTAGTGACTCGATCAAGTCATAGTCTTTTTTCAATCGGAAAACCAATTGCTTGATATTCTTTAAAGCGTGAGGAGCATTGGCTAATTCTCCTGTGTAATAAGAAGAAACAAGGGTATCTTCAATCGCTGGTTCGATCGTTGCAACGACTTTGGCAGCATAAAAAGGAAATGCGATTGCAGGCTCCCCATATACAACCGAGTGTTCCCCCATCAAAATAATCTTTCCGCTCGATTCTCCTTGACCCTTTATCATAATAAATAAAACTCCTTCACTGACAGCCTGTAAGGCAAAAAATAAAGCGCTCAAAATTGCGCTGGCTGCCAAAAATTGTCAAAATATATCCGGCTTCAAAAAACATTTCCTTTTTATTTTACTAAAACACACGAAGAAGTAAAATAAAGAATTCGTTTTCCAATAAAAAAAGTGCGTTTTCTTAAGAATTTTTTTGTTTTTCTGCTAGTTTTTTGAAATGAAAGTTTGTTTGACATCACAAGATATTGGGGCTATATTTAATAATGTTAGTTTTATATACAATATTTAGTAATCAAAGTGAGTTGGGGGAAGCAATCGTGATTGTTTTATCAGGAACTATTGGAGCAGGGAAGACAAGTTTGACGACAATGCTGGCGGAACATTTTGGTACGCAAGCATTTTATGAATCGATTGAAGAAAATGAGATTTTGCCATTATTTTATGAAAACCCGGAGCAGTACGCGTTTTTGCTGCAAATTTATTTCTTGAATCATCGTTTTGCTAGTATCAAACAAGCTGTACAAGAAGAAAACAATGTGATGGATCGTTCGATTTACGAAGATTCATTATTGTTCCATTTGAATGCAGATTTAGGCAGAGCAACCGCAGCAGAAGTGAATGTCTATGATGAGCTTCTAGGGAATATGATGGAAGAATTACCTTATGCTTCCCACAAAAAACATCCAGATCTTTTAGTTCATATCCGAGTCTCTTTTGAAACGATGCTGAGAAGAATTGAAAAACGCGGCCGTGAGTATGAACAATTTGCAGAAAATACAGCGTTGCGTGACTATTATCAAGAATTGCATGCACGTTATGACGACTGGTTTGAATCATATAATGAAAGTCCTAAAATGCTGATTGACGGCGATGTATATAATTTTGTGGAATGTCCAGAAGCGAAAACAGAAGTGCTGAAAATGATTGAAGAGAAATTAGCAGAAATCAAAGAAGAACAGCTTATCTCATAAAAACTGAAAACAAAAAAGAACGGAACAGCGGAGTAGGTCTGCTGTTTCGTTCTTTTTTTTTACAACACAAATGAGTGTTTTCTTTATCAATTAAAAAGGTACACTTGAATGATGGACATTGATTCTTAAGTTTCCATCCTCATCTTGGATATAACCAAAAGTATATTCGACTCGTACTTCTTCTTCAGTTTCACCAGAAGTAAAGTAGTAGATACCAGAAGCTACGGCATTGTCGCCGTTTAAGATCGTATCATGGTTTTCGAAGCGGACATCTGTCCAAGGCTCTAAAGCAAATCCTGTGTCTTCCTCGATATCTCCGCCGACAAAGTAAGACAAAGCATCTTCTCTAGTCGAACGGAAAGGAACTTCAGAAGCTTTTGTCGGCTTGAATAACACTGTACCGTAATCATAGTTGTACAAAGTATCCAATACATTTTCTGCTTCTTCTCGAGCGGCATCTTCGCTGATCAAACTCGCTTCTCCAATGGCAACGATGCTTTCAGCCCATTCTTCTTGTGCTGCTTCGACATCCAACTTAGTAATGGCCGGGGCAGCTTCTGGAGCATCAATAGACTCCGCTGTTTCGATCGTATCTTCTGTTGGTTCCTCAGCTGCTGCATTATTTGTGCATCCTGCTAATCCTACTGCAAAAAGTAAAACTGAACTTAATAAAATTTTCTTTAACAAAATATATCACTCTCCCTTAACTTTCATGCTAATGGATAACAATGTTATTTAAAATAGATACAAATGTTATTTAAAGTTTCAGTTTATTTTTTTAAAAGAAAAAAAAGAATCGTGGAAAAAGTGTGAGCTTATCAATAGAAAAGATAGAAAGATGGAGGGAAGGGGAAAATAAAATGCTATAATAATTTGTTATTCATAACCAGCGTGATTATTTTGGAAAAAACAAAAAAAGCACAAAATACACGTATCTTGTACTTTAAATGTTTTGTATCAACTGGGATTTTATTCTTGGATAACCAATCCTAAACTTTCAGCGATGGTCAATGCTTGTTCTTGGTTGACGATAAGGCCGGATAACTGCTCTTGCGACAACATGATCGAATGGAAATCATTGGTTGTCAAATCTAGATTCTTCAATGGTGTCCGCAGCCAGTTTGAACCAGACAGCTGGTTATTTTGCAAAGAGAGATGCTGCCATTTGGTTTCATAAAATTCTGTGTTTTCTAATTGGCAGTTCTCAAAAGCAACCACTTTAAGATCTGTATTACTGAAAGAAGCCATTGAAGCAACACAATCAATAAATTGACAGTCGCGCAAATAACTTTCAGAAAAATTTGTTCCAATAAGTTTACATTGTTTGAACGTCACTTGGCGAAAACTGCCGCTCAGCCATTCCAAATTGGAGAAATCACAATTTTCAAATAGAACATTGCTGCATTCGACGTTTGTCAGTACTGATTTTTGCATGACCAGTTTAGAGACATGGCTTTCACTGATCCGCAAATTATCAGCGGTCAAGTAACTTTGATCACCGTCTTGGATGTCGAGACCAACGAAATCAGCTTCATCTTCAAGATAGAAATCACCAGCAGCTAAAGAAGGAAGCATGGGAGAGATAGGTATTTTTTTCTTCATAAGAACCGTCCTTTTTTCTTCGATTATATCAAAGACAAGCTTTAAATACTTTATTGACAAGGTAATAGAAAAATGGTAAGATAGCAGAGTTGAGAAATAAAAGCAGAAGCACCCGCTTCTCGCCTTAGTTGAGAAAATCACTGGGCTAGATAGTTTTTACTTGTTTTACAGGTAAAGTACGTGCGGGTTCTATAGAGGAACTCGTTTTTTTTATGGCCGATTATTCGGTACGCTTTTCTTTCTCTCAAAATATTTGGAGGTGAACGACCATAGCAAAGGATATGATGGTAAACGACGGCATTCGTGCACGTGAGTTACGATTGATCGGTTCAGATGGCGAGCAATTAGGAGTTAAAACAAAAGCCGAATCTCTAAAAATCGCTGAACAAGCGAATTTGGATCTAGTTTTAGTTGCTCCAGGAGCTAAGCCACCGGTTGCGCGAATCATGGATTACGGTAAATTCCGTTTTGAACAACAGAAAAAAGAACGTGAAGCGCGTAAGAAACAAAAAGTGATCAACGTAAAAGAAGTTCGTTTGAGTCCGACGATCGACGTCAATGACTTCAACACAAAGCTTCGTAATGCACGTAAGTTCTTAGAAAAAGGGGACAAAGTGAAAGCTTCGATCCGTTTCAAAGGCCGTGCCATTACCCATAAAGAAATTGGTCAGAAAGTCTTGACTCGCCTAGCTGAAGAAACTGCGGATATTGCCACAGTGGAACAAAAAGCGAAGATGGACGGACGCAGCATGTTCATGACGCTGGCACCGAAAAGCGATAATAAGTAATTCGAATGACTGGCTGGCTGTTGAACAGTCAATAGTCGGATAACGAAAGATTTTGAGGAGGAAATTAGACATGCCAAAACAAAAAACACACCGCGGATCAGCAAAACGCTTCAAACGTACCGGTAAAGGCGGATTGAAAAGATTCCGTGCGTTTACAAGTCACCGTTTCCACGGCAAAACTAAAAAACAACGCCGTCAATTGCGTAAAGCAAGCATGGTTGCTAAAGGCGATTACAAACGTATCCGTCAACAATTAGCAGGAATGAAATAAAAAAACGCAAAAAAATAATTTCAAGAAGAAGATTTATTTAGGAGGAATTAAACATGGCACGTGTTAAAGGTGGAACAGTAACTCGTAAACGTCGTAAAAAAGTGCTTAAATTAGCAAAAGGTTACTACGGTTCAAAACACACTCTATTTAAAACAGCAAAAGAACAAGTAATGAATTCATACAACTACGCATACCGCGATCGTCGTCAGAAAAAACGCGACTTCCGTAAATTGTGGATTGCACGTATCAACGCTGCAGCTCGTATGAATGGCTTAAGCTACTCAAAATTGATGCACGGCTTGAAATTAGCTGAAATCGACATCAACCGTAAAATGTTAGCTGACCTAGCTGTAAACGATGCAGCTGCATTTACTGCATTGGCTGACCAAGCTAAAGACGCTTTAGCTAAATAATCAAACAACCGTTTACCCCCGCTTGAAGAAGCGGGGGTTTTTGTGTTTTCTAGAGATTATGTGTTTTTCCGCAAAACACTTTTACTCACATAAATCTTCCCCATTTTTTCTATAGAAGATTAGCCGCTTTTAATGTTGGTTTGATAAAATAATCTTTATAGAAAGGAGCGTGAAGCTGATGGAGGAACAATCAATGGAATTCATCCCGCAAGAAATAAAAGGTTGGAATTGGGGTGCATTTATGTACAATATCGTGTGGGGAATCGGAAACAAATCATATCTGCCGCTTTTTTGTTTGATCCCGATTTTTAACATCGTATGGGTTTTTGTATGCGGATTCAAAGGGAACGAATGGGCATGGCAAAAAGGGGACTATCAAGATATCGAAACATTTTTAGCTGTACAAAAAACCTGGAATCGTGCAGGATTTGTGGCATTTATTATAACAATAGCCGTTTTGATACTGTATCTCGTAGTTTTTTTCTTGTTGGTAAGCTCAATAATAAATCAGTTGGATTAAGTAAAAAAAGCGAATTGGAATGTTGATTTGGAGAATCTCTGCTTTTTGATGAGTAAATCAAGAAATAGGGATTTTTTTATTTGAAGTTTATATATTCTATAACGAAATAGTTATTTTTTATAAGGGATAATTCTGGGTAAATGTACGCTTGTATTGATATAAAACGAGTTATTTAAATGGTTTCGCATAATAGTACCACTTGTCTGTTTAAGAAAAAGTATTTTTTACATAACATTTTTATTATTTGTGTTACTCTATGATAAGGTTTTCATGTATACTAGTAATAAATGACAGCTTATCGTCAAAAAATTTCTTATTAGTAATTCAAAGGAGTAACTATGTGTTATTTATGGAACTATGTACTGACAGAGAAATATGAAATGCAAGTGGACCAAGTGTTTGAAAAGTATTATTCTGATTTAGCAGAGCGTGCAGAAAAGCTCATTTCGGCGATTTCCAGTGATTCTTTTCGGGATATCCTGCAAGAGCTTCACGGAATCGAGGAACGTTGCCGATTACTGCTGTTTTATTTGGATCACCCAGATTTGTGGAAACATTCGTCTTCTGAACAAGTGATCGATACGATCGAAGAAGAGTACAAGCAATCTTATCTGGAAAATCTGATGCACGTAGACGAAAAAATTGGTACATCTCTTTTGACATTGATTTAAAAATTTATAATTGAAAAGCCGAAAATGGATAAACAATCTGTTTTCGGCTTTTTCTTCATGAAACCATTTTAATTTAAGAAAACTCTAAATGAAAAAACGACATAATTGATTTTTTTTGGTATAGACAGATTGTAAAAATGTTTTTTGATAAAAATTGTGTCTTTTTGAACAAGCGAAAAAACATTCGATTTTGAAAACAGCAAGTAAAAAAGAAGAATATCTTGTTGTTTCAAAATTGCTTGTGAAAAAATAGATAATAAAAAAATACGCGATTCGGTAAGCGATTTCTTTGTTAGGCTGATTTCGTATATGTTATTAAAAAAATCCAATTAAAAAGTAATGGTTGATTATTATAATTTAAAAAGATGTTAAATCAATTTATTGTAAGCGTTATCATTAATCGGTAGACTAATTATGTAAAGAGCGATTTTGAATTATGAGTATAAAATAGCATGGAAAAAGAGAGGGAGAGAGTATGAGCTCGAAAGTACTGGATCAATTTTTAGAAGAAAACTTGAAAGATTTAAAAGAAAAAGGCTTATTCAACACCATCGATGTATTAGAAGGCAGTAATGGTCCAATGATTACAGTAGAAGGCCAAGAATTGATTAACCTAGCTTCGAACAATTATCTAGGATTTGCAACACGTCCTGAATTGATCGAAGCAGATATTCAAGCAACAAAAAAATATGGTGTGGGTGCAGGAGCGGTGCGAACAATCAATGGAACGTTATCCATCCACCAAGAATTAGAAGAGAAAATCGCTGAATTTAAAGGAACGGAAGCTGCGATTGTTTTCCAATCTGGTTTCAACTGTAATATGGGTGCGATTTCCGCAGTGATGAAAAAAGGAGATGCTATTTTATCCGATGAACTCAACCATGCCTCGATTATTGACGGCTGCCGCTTATCTGGCGCGAAAATCATTCGGGTCAAGCACCAAGATATGACAGATTTAGAAGCAAAGGCGAAAGAAGCAGCCGAAAGCGGTGAATACAACAAAATCATGTATATCACAGATGGTGTTTTTTCAATGGACGGAGATGTAGCGAAAGTCCCTGAAATCGTCGAAATCTGTGAAAAATACAATGTCATTACGTATGTCGACGATGCTCACGGAACTGGCGTGATGGGGAAAGGTGCAGGAACGGTCAAACATTTTGGCATGCAAAAGCATATTGATTTTCAAATGGGGACACTTTCTAAAGGAATTGGTGTGGTCGGCGGCTATGTTGCTGGAACAAACGAATTGATCACATGGCTGAAATCTCAAGCGCGGCCGTTTTTATTTTCTACTTCATTGATCCCAGGAGCAGCCGGCGCGTGCATCAAAGCAATCGAACTGATTCAGGAACATCCAGAATATGTCGAAAAACTGTGGGACAATGCAATGTATTTCAAAGATGAATTAAAACGGATTGGCTATGATATTGGGCATTCTGAAACGCCGATTACACCAGTGATTGTTGGTGACGAGAAACTAGCACAAAAATTTTCTAAAAAATTGATCGAGAATGGCGTATACGCAAAACCAATCGTTTATCCAACTGTACCGCTTGGAACCGGGCGTGTGCGAAATATGCCAAATGCGGGCCATACAAAAGAAATGTTAGCTGATGCAGTGAAAGTATATGAAAAAGTAGGGAAAGAATTAGGGATCATCAAATAAACAATCAATTGAGAAGGGAAGAAAACACATGAAAAAAGTATTGATCACAGGTGCATTAGGACAAATTGGTTCAGAATTGACAGAACGTCTTCGCAAAGACCTGGGTGCAGAAAATGTTATTTCTACAGATATTCGAACGGTATCTGGGAGTCCAGTCGTAGAAAATGGCCAGTTTGAAGAGTTGGATGTCACCGACCACGAAAAGTTTTTAGAAATTGCACAACGCTACCAAGTCGATACGATTATTCACTTAGCAGCTCTGTTATCTGCGACTGCAGAAAAACGTCCAGCTTTTGCTTGGCAGCTGAATATGACTGGTTTGATGAATGCGTTGGAAATTGCTCGGGAAATCGGACCAAAAACGAAATTCTTTGCTCCGTCGTCGATTGCGGCTTATGGGCCAGATGCTGAGCCGGACAATACACCGCAAGACACCGTCATGCACCCAACGACGATGTATGGTGTTACCAAAGTTGCTGGTGAATTACTAGCAGACTATTACCACACGAAATACGATGTCGATACTCGATCTGTGCGCTTTCCTGGATTGATTTCCTACAAAGTTGAACCTGGCGGCGGCACGACTGATTATGCAGTGGATATTTACTATGAAGCCTTGAAACAGAAATCTTATACTTCATTTATTGATTCAGGCACTTATATGGATATGATGTACATGGATGATGCAATCGATGCGGTTGTTCAGTTGATGAACGCAGATCCAGAATGTTTGAAACATCGGAATGGTTTCAATATCACAGCGATGTCATTTGATCCGGAACAAATCGCAGCTTCGATCCGTCGCCGCATCCCGGATTTTGAGCTGAGACATGATGTTGATCCTGCTCGTCAAAAAATTGCGGAATCTTGGCCAAATGCAATTGATGATAGTGATGCGCGAAATGAATGGGGATTTTCGCCTTGTTTTGATTTGGATAAAATGACCGATGAGATGTTGGAAAAATTATCTAAAAAATTTGAAAAAGAAGGTATAGAAACGGCAATTTCTATTGATACTGTCATCTCTTGAGTAATAAATAACAATAGTAGAATGAGAGGAAGATAAAAAAAGCGGAAATGTAGGGCATTTAGCATTTCCCTTTTTCCTCCTTCATATTAAAATAGATTTCAAGCTGCCAAGCAGTTTGGATTTTATTTGAAAAAAATCAAAGGAAAGAAGGTCGACACTTCAGAATAGGAGGAAATATGGTGGAAAACCAGCAAAACGAAGTAAAATTACACGAAGGTGATTTAAAACGGACGATGACGTTTTTTCCAGCACTTTCAACGGTTATGGGAACAGTCATCGGAGCAGGTGTATTCTTTAAAGCGGCAAGCGTCGCAGAAGTAACGGGTTCAGCAAGCTTGCATCTGTTTTCTTGGTTTTTAGGCGGCTTGATCAGTGTCTGTGCAGGGCTGACAGCGGCGGAATTAGCAGCAGCGATTCCTGAAACAGGCGGGATGCTGCGTTATATCGAACGTTCTTACGGTGAATTCTGGAGTTTCTTGCTTGGCTGGGCACAAGTAATTATTTATTTTCCAGCAAATGTCGCGGCATTATCTATTATTTTTGGTACACAATTCAAGAATTTATTCGACTTGCCGAATGAAACGATTATCCCGATAGCAGTTCTTGCAGCATTTACGATCATGCTGATCAACTTTTTAGGCTCAAAAGCCAGCGGGATGTTCCAATCAATCACGTTGGTCTGTAAACTTGTTCCATTAGCGCTGATCGTTATTTTTGGACTTTTGCGTGAAGGGGATGTAGCAGTGAGTCTTTTCCCAGTTGAAGCTGGATCGCATGTTGGCGGATTTTGGGCAGCATTAGGAGCAGGTTTGTTATCAACAATGTTTGCTTATGACGGCTGGATCCACGTTGGGAATATTGCAGGAGAACTGAAAAAACCTGCACGAGATCTTCCTAAAGCAATCGCAGGCGGGATTTTGGGAATCATGGTAGTTTACTTATTCGTCCAATTTGCCTTTTTACGCACACTGGATATTTCTCAATTAAGCGGTAATGAGAATGCAGCGATGGAAGTAGCTGGCAAGATTTTTGGCGGCATCGGTGGTAAATTAGTAACAATCGGTATCTTGGTTTCTGTTTATGGTACAATCAACGGCTATACGATGACCGGGATGCGTCTTCCTTATTCGATGGGCTTAGAAAAACAATTACCTTTCTCTGATAAACTTGCAAAGTTGAACAAAAACAAAGTTCCGTATATTGCAGGTATTTTAGAGTTGGCTATTGCCATTGTCATGATGATGATCGGTGGTTTCGATATGCTGACAGATATGCTGATTTTTGTTATTTGGATTTTCTATACATTGGTTTTTGCAGCAGTGATCAAATTACGTAAAACAGAGCCAGATTTGGAACGGCCATATCGTGTGCCTTTCTATCCGGTTATTCCAATCATTGCGATTTTAGGTGGGATCTTTATCTTAGCGATGACTCTGATCAATCAATTCCAATTGGCGATGACAGGAATCTTGTTAACGTTGATAGGCATACCGTTTTATCTATATATGAAAAAGAAATATAATCAATAGAATAAAAAGAATCCAGAACTGTTTTTTACAAATTGTTAAAACAGTTCTGGATTCTTTTTGCGTTCAATTTAGGATAAATCAGCAGTAATATTTTTTATTGAGGCTGACAAAAAGCAAAGTATATGGAATACACTTTCCCTCTTGCAGTTAGTTATTATATAAAATAAAATTATTATAAATAAGGAGGTTGGATGCTTTTATATCAATATTTTATATTAGTTTTCTGTTTTTATTATTTTTATATTAGTTATTTTGGTCATAATAATCGTAGGAAGTGAAGGGCAAGTATATGAGAAGAATATTAAACAAAGTAGACCAGCGGCACTTAAGATTATTGGAAATACTCTGGGGACATGGATGGAAACGTATCACTGAAACAGCAAAGATACTTAAAGTAACGGAACGTACCCTTAAAAAGGATATCCAAGTAATCAATGATTTTATACAACCTCTATACTTGGAGACTACAGATAAGGCAGAAATATACTTACATACACAACCAGAACAAGGAAAAAGCTATGTATATGCGAAAATATTGGCGAAAAGTTGGGAGTTTTCTCTAATTGAATATTCTTTTTTAAAAGACTTCTCAGATTTGTATGACTTTTGTGAAATGAATTTCTTTTCTGAAGAAACAACGAGAAAAAGAATGCGCAGATTAAATATGGTGCTAAAAGAAAAAGGATTTTCTTTTGATACTTCGGGACATCTGATTGGATCAGAGCACACGTTAAGGAATTTTATGGCCCAATTTATGATAGAAAAATATGAACATGTTTTTTATGTATGTGACAGAAAACAGATGAATCTAATCAATGAACTTGTTGATTATTTTTTATTGAAAAATCTCCCTAAAATAGATGCCTCCTTTTTTTACTATGGCGAATTGAATCGTCTGAAAATGAGTATCTATTTGTCAATCAAACGAATCCAGCTAGGACATTATATTGCGCAAAAAACTGTGAACGAAAAGAAACAAATAGATATAGTAGTTGAAAAAAACTTAGCAAAAAAATTTGAAGAACAGTTCCACATACCTCTGACCGATAACAATATTCAGGATTTGTTTTATCTAGCTATCGAACAATTGCAAGTCAGCAGTTTTGAAGATTTGCTGCTTGTAACAGAAAAAAGTAAAAAAGGACAAAATCTGCTGAATCGCTTGTTAGATTTGATCCATGAACTAGAAGAGGTTTTTGAAATCGCATGCACGAATAAAGAACAGCTGTTGATTAAACTATACCGAGTATTATCTATCAGCGGACCATACTATATTATTTACGACAAAATCCAGGATTTCTTTGTTGGGATTTCTTCTGAATGTAATTTTGTCGTTGATTTTTTAGAACAGAAAATTGAAAAGCAGCTCCTAGATGGGAAAAATGATTCCCAATTGACACATCAAATCATCTTCGAATTATTGACAAGCTGGAATGGCTTGCTCGAGCAAATCAAAAGTTTCATGCCGAAAATCCGGGCATGTTTATTCTTAGATTCTACTAAAGAACATGCCGAATTCTTAAAAGATAAATTAGGACATCATCTTCACCCGCGCTTCGTTTTTGAAATTGCCAATGTGACGATGACAGAAAATCTGATAGAAAATGCAAGCAATTATGATTGCATATTGACCAATGTATCTTGTTTAAAACTCTCAAATATACCAGTTATTTCCATATCTAATTATGTGAATGCAGCTGAACTTGATTTATTACTCAAATTTTACGAGAACAATGTAACGACATGGGACAAGATTTCCCCTGAAAGTATCAATAATGATCATATTTAGGTAAAAAAATTCCATTTTTTGGAAATTTTATGCCTTTTAAGCGCTTTACTGGTGTTCTATATTATAAGTGTAATGTTATTAAAATAATTTTAAAGTAGAAAAGGGGAGTTTAAGATGTTTTTGAGTAAAAAAAAGGTAAGTGCAGTGTTATTAACAGTTGGTATTGCCGGAGCATTTTTTATGAATGGAGATGTTGCTGATGCGCATGGGTACGTTGAAGCTCCAGCAAGCCGCGGTTACCAAGGTTCGCTGGATAAAGAATCTTCCATTTTAGGATATGATAAAGCCTTCGAACTTTATGGAGCGGTCATCAATAATCCTCAATCATTAGAGGCACGCAAAGGATTTCCTGAAGCGGGACCTGCTGATGGGAAAATTGCTTCAGCAGAAGGCGGACTTGGTCAAATCAATGACTTTGTTCTAGATAATCAAACAGCAGATCGTTGGAAAAAACAAGATATCAAAACGGGTCCTTTAAGTGTTACTTGGCATTATACGGCTGCTCACAGTACAACAAAATGGCACTACTACATGACTAAACCAGGATGGGATCCAAATAAACCACTTGTCCGCAGTGAATTTGAAGAAATCGGCGTAATTAATCATGACGGCTCAGCAGCATCGAATACTATTCTTTAAATGTTGCAAATGCAACAAAAAGGAGAAGCGATGACAGAAGTACTTAGAGATATCGGTGTGATTTCTAGAGCCCTGGATTCAATTGCCAATATCGAGTTCAAAGACTTGGACTTGACGCGAGGACAATATTTGTACCTCGTTCGCATCAAAGAAAATCCTGGGATCATCCCAGACCACTTGGCAGAAATGATCAAAGTCGATCGTACAACGGCCTCTCGAGCAATCCAAAAGTTGGAGAAAAATGGTTTTATTGAAAAAAAGAATGACCAAACGAACAAAAAAATCAAACGGCTGTATGTTACGGAAAAAGGTGCAGAAGGTGCGGCATTTATTCTTAGAGAAAATGAGTATTCCAATCGCACCGCATTGCAAGATTTTACTACAGAAGAAGCAGAAGAATTTTCGAGATTATTGAAAAAAATGAAAAGAAACGTTGAAAAAGATTGGAACTACATCAAGGATGGCAACAAACGGATTTATTAAAGGGGATGGAAAGATGTCGAAAGAATTGATTCGTTGTGAAGCACAAGATCTTTTCGCGCTGCAAGAATTGAGTATCGAGACCTTCAAAGAGACTTTTGCTGCACAGAATCAGGCAGAAAATCTGAATGATTACTTGAAACGAGCATTTACTTTAGAAAAGCTTGAAGCAGAATTGAACGATCCAGAATCGTTTTTCTACTTTTTGAAAAAAGACAGCCAAACTGCTGGTTATTTGAAATTGAATATTGGCGCGGCGCAAAGTGAAGAACAAGGGACAGATGCCTTGGAAATTGAACGGATCTATCTCAAAAAAGCGTATCAGAGGATGGGTCTGGGAGAATATTTAATAAAAGAATCAGAAGAAAAAGCAAAACAATTGCAGAAAAAAAGAGTTTGGCTTGGCGTCTGGGAGGAAAATAGCCCAGCACGCTCCTTTTATGAAAAGATGGGTTATCATGCATTTTCCGCCCATACTTTTATGATGGGAACAGATAAGCAAACGGATATATTGTTAGAAAAAAAGATAAGAGGAGCCATTTAAAATGAAAAAATTTATTGTTGATCCAGAATTTTGGGAGCTATTTCCCGAAGCAGCCATCCATGTATTGGTTGTTGAAAATATTGATAACAAAGCTGACACAGAAAAAGAAGCAGCGTACACTGAATTATTAGCGCAGGGGAAAAAGGAAGCACAAAAATTTTTAGGTGAAGAAACCTTTAGTCAAAATCCTGTCATTGAGCAATGGCGAAATGCGTTCAGCCAATTCAAAACGAAGAAAGGTGCCCGTTCTTCAATCGAAGCATTATTGAAAAGAGTCAGCCAAGACCGCGATTTTTATCCAATCAATCCGTTGGTAGATATATATAACAGTGTATCTATGAAATACGCAGTTCCTTGCGGGGGCGAAGATTTAGAAGCAATCAGCGGCGATTTACATTTAGGAAAAGCAGCTGGCGGAGAATCATTCTTTCCATTGGGTGCCGAAACAGATGCACCAGCACTTCCAGAAGAAATCATTTACTTTGATGATGAAGGAGCAGTGTGCCGATGCTTGAACTGGCGGGAAGCACAACGAACAATGCTTCAAGAAACAACGAAACAAGCAGTCTTAGTCATTGAGGCAGTTAACGAAGAACAAGATCAACGTGCTGCGCAAGCTATGCAAGAATTAAAAGAATTGATTGTACAACATCTAGGTGTTGAAGGGAAAAGTTATACAGCGACAAAAGAAAATCCAGAAGTTCCTTTGGTATAAAAAGTGGTTGAATAGCTGATTTCTTAGATAGAACAAAAAAGCAGCAAAACATGAAAAATGTTTTGCTGCTTTTAGTGTTGGAGCGGTTCGTTTATAACCTCCCACTAAACGGTGTTTTCTCAGTTGTTCCTCGACATTAAGCTTTCTGATTGAAAAATATGAGAAGCTATTTCCCAATCAGAAAGAGGGTTAATGCTGTGAAACACGAAGAATGGAATGATTCGATGTCTAATAGTACCTACTTGGTGTTCGGAACAGAACACTGAGAAAACGACCTCTCATTAAACGGTGTTCGAGAGCTAGCTCCTTAACGATAAGCTTTTATCAGAAAAAATGTGAAAAGCCATTTTCCCTGATAAAAGAGTCTTATCGCGTTGGAGCTGAACAGCTCTCTCACAACCTCTAATTAATAATCTGCTCACTTACATACTGCGCATAAAGCGGATGTTTTTGGATAAGCTCGCCATGCGTTCCGTTCCCGGTGATTTGCCCTTTTTCGATAAAATAGATTTGATCTGCATCAACGATCGTCGATAGGCGGTGCGCGATGACTAAGGTTGTGCGTCCTTCCATCAATTGTTCTAAAGCACGCTGCACTTTTTCTTCAGATTGGGAGTCCAGACTGGCTGTAGCTTCATCAAGCATCAAGATTTTTGGATCACGTAAAAATGCTCGAGCAATAGCAATTCGCTGTTTTTGTCCGCCAGATAACTTCACGCCGCGTTCGCCGATCTCTGTTTCTAATTGTTCAGGGAAATCTTTAACAAATGCATCTGCATAGGCTAAAGATAAGCCGTGCCAAAGTTCTTCGTCAGATAACGTACGATCAAGTCCATATTGCAGATTTTCACGGATGCTTCCAGCAAAAACTGCACTATCTTGAGAAACATAACCGATTTGTTTCCGCCAATTCGATAAGCGTATATCACGGATATCTTGACCGCCAATAGTTAGTTTTCCGCTAGTTGGCTGGTAAAAACGTTCCAGCAAAGCAAATATAGTCGATTTCCCGCCGCCGCTTGGTCCTGCAAAAGCAATGACAGAGTTGGGGGCTGCTTTGAAAGAAATATTTTGCAGTACAGGATGTTCTTCATCGTAACGGAAAGACACATTTTCAGCACTGATTTCTTGACCTGTGACATCAACTTCTTTGCCTTGATCAGCTAGTTCGATCTCTGTTTGCAAAATTTGTTCAATACGTTCGGTTGCTCCCATGGCTTTTGGCACTTGAGAGAAGAACATTGCAAGACTTGCTACCGGCATGATGATATTGAACAGGTACAAAAGAAAGGCAATCAACTCACCACTGGTTAATGAACCAGCTTGCACACGAACAGCGCCATAGCCTAATACTCCAACGAATAAACCAAGCATCGTCGTCATCATGATCGGCTGCAAAACAGCTTCGACTTTGGCATCTTTGACTCCTAGTGAAAAAATCCGATTTACAAGCGCATGACCATTTTCTGATTCGAATTTTTCACCGTTACTTGATTTGATCAAACGAATCTCTGATAGTTTTTCGCTGGCCTCGCCGTTAAAATCAGCGGTTGCTGCTTGAAGCTGTTTTCCTATTTTTGACATGATTTTACCAATTGGCATCATGATCAGTCCGATGATCGGTACCGATAAAAACATGATCGAAGCCATTTTCCAGTCCATGATGAACAAGATGATCATAGAACCGACTAATTGGATCGCGCCCGTGATGAAGTTTGGAAATTGCGAACTGACAAGGTCTTTGATAACTGTTGTGTCATTGACAAGGCGAGAACTGCTTTCGCCAGATTTGTGGTCGTCAAAATAACTGACAGGCAATTTCAATAAGTGGTTCCACAATCTTTCCCGTAATGTTTTTACAGCACTTTCGCCAACAAAACGCAGAAAATAGCTGCCAAGTGTTCCAAATCCTAGTTGAGCAGCAAATGCTAAGATAAGGACGATAAGCATTTTGCCATCGATTTTTGCTAACTGGCTAGTGTCGATCAGCCCTTTTGTTAATTGCGGGACGACCAAACTTGCACCGCTCGTGGCTAAACTAAGGAGCAAGCCTAAAGCGAAAAGCCCTTTTTTAGGATTGACGCTGTTAATCAATTTGATAAAGTCTTTTAATTTAAATGTTTTGGCTTTTGCCGTTTTGTCTGCTGCTGCAGGATTCATTTGTTCCAATTTTTTTCCTCCTAAGAGCTGCTAAGGCAGTCTTACACATAATTCTGAAAATAATGACCGTTTGGATTTAAAAATCTTTCCAGTCATCTTCAGTTGGTTCTTGATTTCTGTCTTTTGGATCATATCGGTCAGGTTTTTGTCCGCCTTCTTGCCAAAATGGAGGGAAGGGGCGAGAGCCGTTTGGTGGAAATCCGCCATGGTGGTTTCTTCCAAAACGATGCATATTACGGAATTCTTCTCTCATTTCTTTTTTGAGGTTCTTTCGATCTTCTCGAGACATGTTCCGCCAATTCTCATCCATCTTTCTTCGTATATTTTTCCGTTCTTCCCGCGACATGTTTCGCCAATCTTCACCGCGTTGTTCAAAAAATATTTGTCTAAGATCCTGCATTTGGCGCAAACGATCGATAGGATCTGCAAAACGTTCAGATTGCTGCTGGAATTTTGGGTCCCAGCCATCGATGATTTTTGTTAGAGAAGCTTGGAACTGCTCTTGTTCGTCCTTGTCGAGACCAGCAAAAAAGGCTTCGCTTTGCGTATGATTATTATATTCTGCTGCTTTTTCTTTGCCTTTTTCTGTTAGATAAACACGTTTGAGCCGTTTGTCTGTTTCGTCTTCTACACGATAGACTGTTTCATTCATTTCCATTTTTTTGATTAATTCTGCTAATGAACTTGGCCGAATATCAAGAATCTCTGCTAAATGGCTCTGAATCAATCCGTCTTCTTCTTTCAAAATGACCAATACTCGTTGCTGCCCAGAAAACTTTTCTTTTCTTTCCTGCATGAACATCTCGCTTGCCGCATGGACAAAGCGTAATTGTTTTAGTAAGTCGTCAGTAAATCTGCTCATAAAAATAGCCTCTTTCTTTTTTTGTTAGGTACCTAACTTGTTTCTTCGCTTTGCATTATAGTTCGGTACCGAACGAAATGTCAAATGTTTTTTATTTTTCTTGCTGCGAAAAATTAGTCAAGAATACTTTGTTTTTGGATAACATCGTTATTTAAAAACACTTTTTTTATTAATTTCAAAATAATACAAATTACATATTGACTATAGTTTATCAGTAAAATATAATTTAGTTAATTTGGATTTAATATTTTGTTCCATTTTTTATTTTAAAAAGAAAAATAATAACACTTTTTTAAATAAAGATAGTTATAAATAAAGCTTTAAATAACAGGTTTTATAAAGAAATACCAGTTGATGTTGCTGTTATAAAAATTTCGTTAGTTTTTTTATTTTTTGAATTCGGAATAACTGCGTGTATTCGTTTTCATTTAATCGTATTTTAATATTTCGGTATAGTAAGAATCGGGTTTGTTTTTCATTTTTTTCTGTAAAAATAAATTTTTGATTCTTAGTTATTTTTTAGGGTGGGGGCGTGGGGAAAGTTTCTTATTGAAGGAGGTGAATAAATGAAAAAATGGCTGTTTGGAAAATCAGTTTTTGCAGTGTTAGTCAGTTTGGTAGCAAGTAACGGAATTCCTGTAACAGCAAGTAGTCATGGAACAAATTCAGAAGGAACCGTACGTCTTGAAGAAAATCGGCAGACGACAGATCCAAAAAATCCAACTGATCCTTCGAGACCGCAGCAGCCAGATCCGAATAATCCGCCGACAAATAATCGCGGCCCTTTGTCACTTGATGTTGCGCCAAAAGGTTTTTATTTCGGCAACCAGAAAATGTACCATACAGAGCACGAATATCAAGCGCAAGGAAAAGAAAATCATATCCAATATCTGCAAGTGACAGACAATCGGGATGAAGGGATTTACGGCTGGATGGTAAAAGTTCGTCAAGATGGCTATTTGAGGGATGAAGAGTCAGGGCATGAACTAAAAGGAGCAGTGCTAACGCTGCCTAAAGGAGAAGTTAGAAACAGTATTGACAGAAAAGAGTCAGGATTAAGGGGGGAATCAATCGAAATAACAAATGAAGAGCAGACGATTTTTAGTGCATCGGCAGATAAATCTGTAAAAGCAGGAAAAGCCGCTTCTACGTATTTCTGGCAGTCGCAAGAAGTTACATTGACGATTCCAAGAAACACCGCACGAGCAGGAGAATATTCAAAAAAAATTTATTGGATCTTAATGGATGGAGGTCCAGAAAATTAAACTAAAAATGAAAGAGGTAATAGAGGATGAAAAAATTGAAATTAGCAGCAACGGGGATGTTGTTGGCAGGAATGTTTGCAGTAAATAGTACGGTAACAGTTTTAGCAGCAGATTCGACAGCAGAAGTGGGATTGACTCCCAATCAAGGTGGCGGTTCAGGTCCGACAGATCCAACAGATCCAGGAACTCCAAATCCAAATCCAGTTGACCCTACACCAGAAGCAGGGCCGCTGATTTTGAAAGTTGTTCCGCGTTTTAACTTTGGGACGCATGAAATCGAACAAACTGGGGGAACTCACGAAGATACTGAACCAAACACAAACTATATTGAAGTACGCGACAATCGAGAAGCTGGAACGAATGGATGGTCCGTTACCGTTTCTCGTACTGAATTTGCTGACGGGCAAAATACATTGACAGGTGCTTCGATCGAGCTTCCAGCAGGTGTGGTTCGGAACAGTATCGCAAGTAGCCCACAAGGAAATAGTACAACAGCTGACCCTGTTGACGCAACTGCTATTCGCTCAACTTCTGGAGAAATCCCAGTCACAGGCAGTTCATTGACTGTTTTAGAAACCCTTGTGGATAATGATACAGTAGGAAAAGGGATTACTACAAGCAATATCATTGAAAATGGACGCGCAAAATTAAAAATCGCACCTGGAACAGCTAAAACAGGTACCTTTACTTCAACTATCACCTGGACAGTGACAGCAGCACCATAGATTTTTTAGCGATCAGACAAAATCAATTGGTTGGAAAGGAAGATTACCGTGCGAAAGATTCAGCGATTTTTTTCAGCGCTTATCATTGTGGTTGCTATCCAGTTTGCCCCTTTCGTCTACGCGGAAGAAGGTGAGAGTGCTGGCTACAGTGTAGCGAAAGTCACACCAGATGTATCTCAAGTAAATGAATCAAGTGCGTTTTACGATTTGTTGGTAAAACCTGGCGAAGAATTCACGATCAAAGCAGAATTGAACAATCATGGTTCAGAAAATGTGACAGTTCGGATGGGTGTGTTTACTACCTATACAAATGATAATGGGGAAATCAATTATTCTGCTGCGCTCCCTGAAGAAGACCGAGATGAAAGTTTAGAAATACCTTTTGAAGACATCGCAGAACTTGAAGGCGACAATCCTGTGACACTAAAAGCAGGAGAAAAAAAGACAGTCTCTATGACGGTCGCGGTGCCTAAAGACGCTGCAGAAGGTGTTATTTTAGGGTCATGGTATTTTGAAAGAGAAATCAAAGACAGTCAAAAAACATCTTCAGGGATCACGATCGAGAATCGTTTTGCCTATGCAATGGCTGTGAAATTGACCGTCCAGCAAGAAATCGAAACACCAAATTTGAATCTTTTGAGCGCTGCACCTGGATTGAACAACTATCGCAAAGTAATCAATGCTAATGTGCAAAACGATCAGCCGGCGATTATCTCTAATTTGGATTTTGACGGAAGGATCACGAAAAAAGGAAGTGACCGCACGCTTTATTCAGGAAGTCTGACGAACAGACAAATGGCGCCGAATTCCAATTTCAACATCCCTTTTTTCCTAGAGCAGGCTCAATTAGCTCCAGGCGACTACACGCTTCATCTATCTGCAGTGACGACAGATGAGAAGTGGGACGAGAAAACGTGGGAATGGACAGAAGATTTTACCATCACAAGAGAAGAAGCACAAAAACTGAATAAAGAAGCGATCAATGATCCTGAACCAGAGGCAGAAAATAATCCGTTGATTTATGTTCTGATCGCTATCATTGCTGTACTTGCTGTTCTCTTATTTATTGTTTTGATACGCCGAAAAAAAGAGCGTAAAAACTAAAGAAAGAAGGGAAAGCCGTGAAACATGTATTTCGAGTAATCTGTTGTGCACTGCTGTTCCATTCCATTCTTTTTCCTCCAGTCTTTGCAGACGCTGCTGATGCAGTCTCAGAAGCAGCAATCACTTTATCTGGTTGGGGAGATAAATCGGACGAAAAAGCAGGAGAACAAAAGATTTCAGCCGGTATCTCGGAAGCAAAACCATTGCCGAAAACAGGAACAGCTTCCAGCAGATCCATGTTCTTTTTGGGGCTGATACTGCTTTCAGTCATGTTCATTGCTGTTTTTAGAAGGCAAAGGGGAGAAAAAAATGAAAAGCAAGATTTTTAAAAGCATGATGTGTTTTTTACTGCTTTGCCATTCTTTGTCAGGAACAGTAATGGTTCTTGCAACAGAAAATGAACAAAGCAATTTTGCACAAGAAACATTGCCCGAAAATACAGCTGATATTTCTGCAGATGATCAGAATGCTGTAAATGGGACAACTACTTCTTCCGTTGAAAAGGAAAAAGATACTGATACTGAGTCATCGGGAGAAAAAACAGAAATCGATGAAACTGCAACGGAAAATGGAACAGAAAATACTGAAGAGTCGTCGGAAGAAACGACAGAGAATGCAGATGTAGAAACGACAGAGTCAACCAATGAAGAGACAGCAGAAAATGAACCCGCTTCTGATGTCGTGCCGCTTAATACATTGGATATGGCGACGCCGACAACTAGACAGCTGCCGATCCAATCTGTGACAGCAGGAGAATTCAGCAATGTGAGCTATTTTGATGTTGGAACCTTCAATCAGTGGACCAATGCATTGACTACCAGCAACAATAATCAAAATGAAATCACCTATATCAATTTGACAGCTAATATCACATTAGATACAGCAACGAGTTCGATTATCGGAACTTCGAATCGCACGTATCATTCTACCCGCTCAGGTAAAAAATTAGTTGTCAACGGGAATGGGCATACCATTGACTTGCGGATTCGCCACCTTCGTTTTACAGGAACGAGCTGGGATGTCATTTTCCAAAATATCAATTTGCAAAGTGCCAATGAATGGGGCGTGATCAACGGGTATGATTCAGCCAATCGAGGGACGTACACATTCCACAATGTCACACATTATGGACATCAGCTATATGAAGGTTCAAGAGGACGAGTGATTCTTTCTGGGACGACTTCTACAGTAATGTCTCCTAATGGCAACTACACTTCTTTTACAGGAGAGAATGTTCGGCTGAATTCTGCATACGGAAGTGGAAACGGAAATATAGAAGCTGGGGAAATCTACATCAAGGCGGGCTCGAATTTAACGATTGAAAACAGTCATCTAGGTTCAAGCCTTGCTGTTTTTCGAGATGGGAATATCTTTTTTGAAGAAGGTGGAACGACTTCCCTCACCATCGACAATTTGACGTCCAATTCTCTAGGATGGAATTCTTGGACAGGTACCCGAGATTATTCTGTCGCTTCGATGTCAATTACCAATCAAATCGTTTCTGGCGCGCAATGGGCAGCAAATGAACGGCCGGCTGGTTCTGCTCTTGTCGGCTTGCAAAATAGTATTTATATTGCGGATAATACCCAAGTGACGATTCGCAACGGAGTACAGCGAAGAAACTTTCCAAGTGCTATCCAAATCGGTCATTCTGGCGGACGTTTTCATGTTGGAGAAAACGCTGATGTGGATATTTTGATTGAAGAAGATGCAGGGAACGACAATACGACGAACTGGTCAATGCGAGGAAACAGCCAGACGCCGGTATTCTTTACCCATGATATACCGATCGAATTGAAAGATAATGCAAGTTTCAGGCTTGTTGTCGGTCAACTTGCTAGTACTGGGACACTTTTAAATGCGCAAGGGCCTGCTTTTCGAGCGGGGAATGGCGGAAATGCAAACTTTGCCTTAACACTTGGGGAAAATGCTCATTTTGAAATAAAATCGACGAGCTCCGCTGCGTTAATACAAGCCAATAAAAATGGTTCGACCATCAATGTAGGGAATCAAGCTGTTTTAGATTTGGAAAGCAGGGCGACGGTCAATCCTATTTTATTCAGTTTGCCTAATGCGCAATTGAATGTTCCGGGAAGCGGGAATTATATTCACCGAATCAGCCAATGGAATAACGGAAATAGAGATCCAAACATACCATCTTTTCAATTTGAGCCGCTTGATCAAACGAGTATCCCGATTCAAGGAACGACTTTAGGCAATGTGTCAACTCAGCTGGCCGATGGTTTTGATGATTCTGTTCCAAGTGTGGCAGATTATTTTCGGACAAACATCAACTCTTTAAGTCAGCGTTGGAAAATCGAACCAATCGTTTTTAATGTCAAAACGATTGAAGATATTACCAATGAAACTAAATCGACTTACACAGTTAGAGGAACGGCTGAACCACCAGGAGGGTATGTGTCATTGTCTGGCGGACCGTTTGACAACTCTTCTTTGACAGATGAACAAAAGAAAGTACGTATTCAATCAAATGGTACATTTGAATGGACTGGCGCACTTGATCGGCCATTTTATTGGGGCGAAACCATCAGAGTCACTTATGTTGGGCACACGGGAAATTTCCATGAAACGAATGTTAAAGACGTGACCAAGCCTACTGGTGTCGGACGAACGATCCATGTGAAAGAGCAAGAAACGACACCTGCAGCAAAAGATTTCATTGCCAGCGTAGAGGATACAAATGCTTTAGAAACAGATAAAGACAAGTTTGGCTATCGTTTTTTAGGAACAACAATCCAAGATGGCATGCCGGCAGGAATCTTCAATGGAGAAGATGTCCAAGAATTCGAAGATCAAATCATTATTGATGATACGCGGGGAAATGAATCAGATCCTGTTGATGTCAAATTAGTTGTTCACAAAAGGTCGACGATTGATGAGATCAAAGCAGCAGATATTTCTGTCCGTTTGAGTGATGTGTCGAGCTTTACGCCAAACAGTCCAGAATATGCTGAATACTTGATTCGTTCAGCAGGCGGGAGTGCCACTACAATCATAAATGGTGAACTTGTTGATTTGTCTTCCTCAATTGAAGTGGAAAACTTAGCAGCGGTTCCTAACAATGTGGGTGGTCCGTATCCTGTAAAATTGGTCGTAAGAAAAACAGCGCAAAATCAGTTAGCAGACGATTTGGAAATCGAGGTAAACTTGACGATCCGTTCGAATCTCATCAAGCCTAGAGATCCTTCATTGGAGAATCCAGATAATCCAGAAAACGGCGGAACAGGCGAAAATGGTGAATTGCGGATCGATTATGTACCGACTGCTTTTGATTTTGGCGAAACCGAGATCGAATGGAAAGAAAGAAGTATCAATGCTGTTGGGACAAATGATCAATGGGTCCAAGTAGCAGATGAGCGAACCAATGCTACTGGTTGGAAACTTCAAGCAGCAGCAACAGACTTTATTGCAAATGATGATCGCTTAACAGGTGCATATCTGACAATTCCAGCTGGCGATCTCTACAATCGGAGAACGACTTCAACGTTGAATCCAGCAGGTTTATCCTCACAAGGAGACGTAGCCTTGTCTACTTCACCAACGACGATTTTCAGCGGTGCTGGAGAAAATTCCAAAGATGAATCAACGTATGTCTGGCAGCAAGACCAAGTGAAACTAACGATTCCAGCTGGCCAAGGAAAAGTTGGACGAAATTATCAAGCTACGATCACTTGGACGCTGACGGCGGGAGTAACGAATTAAAGATTTTCTATTTAAAAAAGCTGCAGCTGTTTTTAAGCGCAAGGAGAATCGCCGCAAAGGCATCTCTTTGCGCTTTTTTTGAAAATTATTATAAAAAAATTTGTATATACATAGGATTAGAGAAAAATTTTTTTAAGTTAGGATTTTCAATTGACTTTGAATATCGCTTTTTTTATTATGAAATTGTTTATTTTGGTCGTTTTCATTTTCTGAAAATGTTTGTTTTTTTCTAAAATAAGTAGGATCTATAAAAGTTTCACCAACTTTTTAGAGAATATAAACAAAAAATAGAAAAGGAAGATTGAAATGAAAGTGGATGTAGAATTTATTTTGAATCTCGTGTTTTTCTATCCTTTTTTCATGAGTATTTTAGTCACGATGGAAGGATTGAATTTTCATTGGACAAGAAGAAAACATGAAAAAGAAATAAAGCAGTATTTTCCTGATAAAAAACGTCTAGTCTCCATTCTTGTCCCCTGTTATAACGAAGAAGAGACAGTGATAGAAACAATTGAGATGCTGGAACGGGAAACGACTTACCCAAATGTAGAATTCATATTTATTGATGACGGTTCCAAAGATAAAACGGGCATTTTGTTAGAAGCAGCTTTAGCAAGCGGGAAATATCCGCATTTGAACGTAATCAAAATCGAGCAGAACATGGGGAAAGCACATGCGCTGACGCAAGGAGCAATTGCCGCAAATGGAGAGTTATTGTTAGTAGTCGATGCTGATTCTTTTCTTGAAAGAGGAAGCATTGAAAAAATGACTGCGTATTTTGACGGCGAGCAAGGAATGAGCGTAGGTGCAGTAACTGGGCAGCCAATCGTGCGTAATCGGTCAACTTTGCTGGCAAAAATCCAATTAGCGGAGTATGCAAGTATTGTGAGTCTGACAAAACGTGCGCAAAGTGTTTATGGAAAATTGAACACCGTTTCCGGAGTCTGCGTGATGTTTAGAAAACAAGCATTGTTAGATGTTGGCTGGTGGGATCAAGATATGATTACTGAAGATATATCAATTACTTGGCAGCTGCAACGTGCAGGCTGGGAAGTAAGATATGCGCCTGAAGCATTGTGCTGGATGCTTGTACCAGAAACGATCAGAGGTTTATGGAATCAGCGTGTACGTTGGGCTCAAGGTGGGATAGAGGTGCTTATTCGCCATCTCGACATTATTACTTCTCCTAAAAATTGGGGATTATTACCGCTTATTTTAGAACAAATCACTAGTTTGATTTGGTGTGTATTATGGTATGTGTCGCTTTTTTATTTGTTTATGATTGGATCGCAGCAGGCACGCCTAATCAAATTTCGATCATCCTTGGTTCTTTATTGGTTATCACTTGTTTGTTCCAATTCTTTATTTCTTTAGTTGTAATGAGACAATACGATAAAACCGCTTTTCGCTATATTTTTTGGGCCGGATGGTATCCATTTTTATATTGGCTGATCAACCCGCTGACAAGTATTGCTGCTTTGCCAAAAGCGATTATTCGAACAATCAAAGGAGGTCAAGCTGTATGGAACAGTCCAGACAGAGGGATAAACATAAAAGAGGAGATTTAGTTGTTGAGACTAAGGTGTCGAAAGTCAGACGATGTATCGAATGTTTTGTGACAGTTTTCTTTTGGCTGCTGATTTTATTTTTTATCCTTTTCGTCGTCGTTTCAGTCATTTATCACTTTAGACACTTTGTACCGGAATTTTTCCGAGTGATCTATCTTCAAATTGGCTGGTTTGGGATGAGCTTGGGATTCTTCGGAGCAGTTTTGCTGTATATTTTCTTTTTCTTATGGGTCAATGCACGAGCAATCTATCGAAAGAAAAAGAAAGAGGCTAGTTCCGTTACCTGTGAGAAGATCGCGGGGTTTTTCGAATTAACAGAAGAAGAGGTACAAGAACGACGTATGCAAAAAATGATCGTTATCAAATCTTATCAGAATTTTGACTCAAGCAAGATGGCGGAGCTGCGTA
This sequence comes from Enterococcus sp. DIV0210g, assembly GCF_050559705.1. Classification (NCBI taxonomy): domain Bacteria; kingdom Bacillati; phylum Bacillota; class Bacilli; order Lactobacillales; family Enterococcaceae; genus Enterococcus; species Enterococcus sp. DIV0210g. The sequence goes on from NZ_CP187903.1 coordinate 261,163, forward strand.
AGAAACAGTTGGATAAAAAAGAGACCAGAATTGTTGAAGAAAGAAACCAAGGCAGATTTATGGATGAAGTGTTTTAGTGAAAACTAAAAATACGGGCGCATTTTTTATGCGCCCGTATTTTTTTATTTCTGTTCTTCTAAAGCAGCATATCCATGAAAAATCTCGTCTAATGCTGGGATAACTTTTCCTAGTTTAACTAAGCGCTGCGTTTCTTTTGAAAGAAAGCAATGTTTGCTTGTACCAGTGGTCAGCAGTTTTTCTCCAGAAGTATCACGGATCTCATAAGAAAAATCTAAGCGTGTTCCTGTATATTTTGCGATCTTAGGAATGATCCTCACGGTTTCCCCATAACGAATCATTTCTTTATATTGGCAGCTGACTTCGAGTACAGGAATGATGACACCATTTTCTTCGATTTTCAGGTAGCTGTAATCCAGATGTTCTAACAGGGCAACCCGAGCTTCTTCAAACCAGCGGATATAGTTGCTGTGGTGGATGATTCCCATCTGATCTGTTTCATAGTAAAAAGGCTGACGTACATAACCGTCAAAGCGTTCCATTTTGTTTCCTCATTTCTGTTCGTTTTTTGCACAAAATCTTTTCATATAACGCGGTAATTCCGCACTTATAGCAGTAGGAAGTACAACATAATTCTCTTTGGCTAATTCATCGCCAATCAAACTGTGGAGGTAGACGGCAGCTGCAATCGTTTGATCCGTTTTTGGAAATTGCGCTAGAAATCCAGTGATGATGCCGGCAAGTGTGTCACCCATGCCGCCTGTTGCCATAGCAGGAGAACCAACTGTATTTTCGTAGATTTCTTGCTGCCCGTAAATCGTTGTTCGATGGCTTTTCAAAACAACAGTTGCACCAATCTTTTTCTGAACAGCTTTATTTTGTTCAGGCTGCTGTTGCGCAACTGGGATTTTACTTAGACGCTGCCATTCCATCTGATGTGGTGTCAGTACTGTTTTTTCTGGGTAAGAAAGCTTGATATTGGCTTTAGCTAAAAGCGTTAAAGCAGATCCATCGACTACTAGCCATTGTTCCGGCTTTTGCTTGCCTAAAATAGTTTTCAACAATTCCTGACTTTCTTGTGAAGTGCCCATTCCAGGTCCAATCAAAAGAACATCTGATGAATCAAGCACATCCGTTATTTCTTCCGTTGCGTGCCAATCCAGAACCATTGCTTCAGGGAGCAGCGTGTGAAGAGGTGTATGGTTTTTCGGATCGGTCAAAACGGTCGTCAATCCTGCTCCACTGGATACAGCTGCCAAGGCACTCATCATGATGGCTCCGCCGTATTGCGCATTGCCGCCGATCAAAACCACACGTCCAAATGTTCCTTTGTGGGATTCTTGGGGGCGTGGTGTGATGACTTCTGTTAAGATTTTATCAGTCAATTCCATAAAATACCTCCTTTTTTTCATTATAACGCAGAAATTTCTCCCCAGCTGTAAATAACTATGGTTTCCTGAACCTTTTTTCACCTATTTTTTTTGCTTTTTTGTGGTATCATGAAACAATAATAGTCAGAATCGTTTCACTTTTTCAATTTGTATCAGTTTTTTTCGAAACAAATACTTTCTGAAAAACAAAACGGTTTCTTAAGAAGTGGAGGAATATTTTTATGACAATCGATTGGCAAAAAGAAGTAGAAGCGCGCAAAGATGACTTGTTGGAAGACTTGAAAAATCTTTTACGTGTGAAAAGTGAGCGTGATGATTCACAAGTGACGCCAGATGCGCCATTTGGACCTGGTCCCCGTGACGCGCTGAAACACATGCTTGCATATGGTGAGCGCGATGGTTTTGTCGTGAAAAACGTGGATAACTACGCTGGACATATCGACATGGGTGAAGGTGACGAAACATTAGGGATCTTTGGGCACATGGATGTCGTACCTGCTGGAGACGGCTGGGATACAGATCCTTATGAACCAGTTATCAAAGACGGCAAAATCTATGCCCGCGGTTCAAGTGATGACAAAGGCCCAAGTATGGCTGCGTATTACGCAATGAAAATCATCAAAGATTTAGACTTAGAATTGTCTAAAAAAGTTCGTTTTGTCGTAGGTAGTGACGAAGAAAGCGGCTGGGGCGACATGGCTTACTACTTTGAACATGAAGAAGAACCAGACTTCGGTTTCTCTCCAGATGCGGAATTCCCGATCATCAATGGAGAAAAAGGAAACGTTTCTCTTAAACTTCACTTTGACGGAAGCAACGAAGGCGATTACGTCCTTGAATCATTCAAATCAGGGTTGAGAGAAAACATGGTTCCAGGAACAGCAAGTGCAGCATTCACTGTACCAACGATCGATGAAGCAGCTGCAATGGAAAAAGCTTTCCTAGCATTTGTTGAAGAGCATCCAATCAGCGGTATGTTTGAAGCTGAAAATAATGTCGTAAAAATCGATGTAACAGGTAAAGGTGCACATGGCGCAAGCCCTCAATCAGGAATCAATGCTGGTTCATTCTTAGCTCTTTTCCTAGACAACTACGGTTTTGGCGGCGGAGCAAAAGAATTTATCCACACATCAGCTGCATATATCCATGAAGATTTCTACGGTGAAAAAATCGGAGCGGCACATGAAGACGAAAAAATGGGCAAACTAACAATGAATGCTGGTTTATTCGCTTTTGAAGCAGGCACTGAAAAAACAGAAAACTTCATCAATATGAACTTCCGTTATCCAAAAGGTGTGACTGCGGATGATCTAGAAAAAGAAATTGCTGAAACAATCGGGTTAGATGCTTCTGCAATCTCTCGCGGACCACGCAACATGGCACCTCATTATGTACCAATCGATGATCCTTTGGTAGCAACATTGCTGCAAGTTTACGAAGATCATACAGGTGAAAAAGGCTACGAACAAATCATCGGCGGCGGAACTTACGGACGTTTGCTGAAACGAGGCGTAGCTTACGGTGCGATGTTCCCAGGATACACAGACACAATGCACCAAGCAAATGAATTTATGAACTTAGACGATCTGTTCCGTGCAACAGCTATCTATGCGGATGCGATTTACCGTTTGGCGAAGTAAGCTTGTTGAATAAACAAAAAGAAGAAGACCGAGATTTTGGTCTTCTTCTTTTTTTGAAAATAAATTGTTATAAATATCAAACTTTATTCAAATTTTACTTTTCAGATAACTGAGTTTCTTCTTCTTTTGTAATAATTACTGTTTTCGCTTCATTATAAACATGATACAAATTCAATTCATATTCCTTTTTTGTGTTTGTTACCACGGTATCCAAAATCAAACCCGTAACGAGGGAAAGGGAAGATAATGTCATTAAACCAGTACTTAGAATGGCAGAAGGGATTTTGCTGATCAAACCAGTCAGCATAAATTCACGGATAACTGGAATGCCAAATAACAAACCTAATACTAAGAAAAAGATGGTCCAAATCCCAAAGAAAAATAATGGTTTATAATCTTTGAACATTTTGATGATCATCATAATAACTTTGAAACCATCAGAAAAAGTATTCAATTTTGATTCGCTGCCTTCTGGACGATCGCGATAGTCGATTGGGACTTCGACTAATTTGAATTTCTTGTCTAAGGCGTGAATCGTAAATTCTGTTTCAATTTGGAAACCTGTACTCATAACAGGAAAACTTTTAACGAAAATACGATTGAATCCACGATAGCCGGTCATAACATCGCGGATTTTAGTTTTATACAGTCTAGTAATTGAATTTTTCACTAGATTGTTTCCAAAATCATGGAAAGGTCGCTTGTTTTCTTCAAAATAAGTCCCATTTGACAAACGATCCCCGATTACCATATCTGCTTCGCCTGAACGTAGTCGTTTCAGTAATTCGTGAACATATTCGGCAGGATAAGTATCATCACCATCTACCATCAAATAATAATCTGCTTCAATGTCAAAAAACATTTGACGAATAACGTTTCCTTTTCCTTGGCGCGGCTCTTTTTTTACGATGGCGCCTCCTTGAATAGCCAGTTCATAAGTTTTATCAGTTGAGTTATTGTCATAGACATAAATATCTGCTTGTGGTAATTCTCGTTGAAAGTCGGAAATGACTTTCGAGATAGTTGCTTCTTCATTGTAGCAAGGAATCAACACAGCGATTTTTTCTTGTTGCGTCATTTCTACACTCCTTCATCATTAAACATTAATTTAAGAATACGTTATTTCTATAGGAAAAGCTAGACTTGGGGATAGTTTTTGGCAATAAATAAATGCCGTTTTCTTATTATTATCCAGAAAAGGCCGAAGATGGTAAAGTAAAAATGAGGAATAAATTTTGAAGGAGAGGATAAAAATGGAAAAAAATAAACATATAGGGAGAAAATGGATCGTTACGATTTCGTATCTAATCATGGTCGCTGCAAATGCCGCCGCTGTGTTGCTGCCAGTGAACGGCGTGACGACACAGGAAGTTTCAGATTATTATGCTAATCTATTTGCTCCGGCTGGTTTTACTTTTATGATCTGGTCTGTGATTTATGTACTTTTAGCAGCATTTGTCGTTTATCAATGGGTTGTGAGAGATCGGAATTCTGCTTTGAGAGATCAGCAAACAAACAACAGGATCAGTATAGCATTTATCATTTCATCACTTTGCAACGGTGCGTGGCTGATTGCATGGCAATATTTCAAAGTAGATTTATCTGTTGCTATCATGTTAGTGCTGCTTCTTTCCTTGATTTATGTCAATCATTTGCTGACATCGATTCATTCAGGTAAAGATTATTGGTTGATCCGATTGCCGTTCAGTATTTATTTCAGTTGGATCACAGTTGCAACGATCGCTGATATTACAGCAAGCATTGTTGACAAAAAAATATCATTGTTTAACGATCACCAAGAAATCTGGATGATTATTATTCTTTTAGTTGGGTTGCTGATTATTTGCGCAACAACGCTTAGAAACAATAATACAGCCTATGGAGTAACTGCTTTGTGGTCTTACAGCGGTATTTTAGTAAAACATACATCTGCAAGCGGCTGGGATGGAAAATACCCATTGATCATCTATCTTACTGGTTTTTGTCTAGTGGTTATTGCGGCTGTCAGTATTTATAATCTGGTGAAAAACATGCGAAAAGCCTAACACGGAAAAAATAATAACGAGGTTATGAAAAATAAAAGTTCCTAAAACCATACACGAACCAGCGTGTGGTTTTAGGAACTTTTTTGTGTTATTTAGTCTGTTAGTCAAAAAACTCGAAATCTATACAAGGCTGTCTTTTTTGCGGACGATCTCTAAAACACTGCCAGTATAAGCATCTGCTAAAAATTCATAGCGAACCAATTCGCCATCTTCCATTCTTGAAATACCGCCTCGGAATCCTTTTGAGTGGACAGCGAATTTGCGCACAGGCTCTTTTTCAAATGAAATCCAAGAACCTTCGATAGGACCTTCTTTTAAAAATGCGTTTTTTATATGTGTCAATACTTGATCTGCATCAAGCGTTTTTTTGCGATGATACCAGATGGCCGAAGCGATACCGCTTAAAAGCCCAACGCCCATTCCTAAAGCAAGGCCGCCTTTAAAATAATTCAATTCGCTTTCTTCATACATCGACGATTCCTCCTTCGCACGTATATTTTCTTCACTAATATTCTAACATACTCCAAAGGTTTTCTTGGAAATAAATATCCAGGAAGTAAAAAAATGCGTTATAATAAGTACGATTGACTTATTATAGAAGAAAAGATAGGTTGAATTTTAACTTTTGAGAGGAGTGACGTCTGAATTTCAGACAGCTGCATATGGAAGAAAAAACATTTCAACGAATCAAAGAATTAACAGAATTACAAGGAACAAGCGGATTTGAGCAAGACATTCGCGATTACATGGAAAGTCGCATGGAACCTCTTGTGGATGAACTGCAAGCAGATGGACTTGGTGGCATTTTCGGCTTGCGCCATCATGAAGCAGAAGATGCTCCACGCGTAATGGTTGCGGCTCACATGGACGAAGTGGGCTTTATGCTAACACAGATCCAAGACAATGGTTTATTCAAAGTTGTACCTTTAGGCGGCTGGAATCCGTATGTTGTCTCTGCACAACGCTATACTCTAAAAACAGCTTCCGGCAAAAACTATCCTTGCATCTCTTCATCTGTACCGCCTCATTTATTGCGCGGAACAAGCGGACAAAAATCAGTAGAAGTAACAGATATCTTGTTCGATGCTGGGTTTGAATCTCGCGAAGAAGCAATCAGCTTTGGTGTATTGCCAGGCGATACGATCGTTCCTTTTGCTGAAACAGTGAAAACAGCGAACGGCAAAAACATCATCAGCAAATCATGGGATAACCGTTATGGCTGTACAATGGTCTTAGAAGCATTGGAAGCTTTGCAAAATGAAAAATTAGGACATACATTGATCGCTGGTGCAAATGTACAAGAAGAAGTTGGTTTGCGCGGATCAAAAGTCTCTGTCAATAAATTCAAACCAGATCTTTTCTTTGCCGTAGACTGCTCTGCAGCAGATGATACAGTAACGAAAAAAGGAACATTCGGCCACCTAGGAGAAGGAACATTGATGCGTATCCAAGATCCCGGCTTGATCATGCTTCCGCGTTTACGTGAATACTTGCTGGATATTGCAGAAACAAACAATATCCCTTACCAATATTTTGTTTCAAAAGGCGGAACAGATGCTGGAGCTGCCCATACACAAAACGAAGGTATCCCAAGTACAGTTATTGGTGTCGTTGGTCGTTATATCCATACCCATCAAACAATGTTTAGTATCCGAGATTTTGAAGCAGCACGAGAAATGCTGATCCAAACATTAAAAGGGCTAGACAAATCAACAGTTAACACGATTGTTTACGGAAAATAAAAGAGAGAGGAGCTGCAGCATTTGCTGGCGAGCTCCTTTTTTCTTTTTAGAAAAACTGAGACTCTTAAATTGTTGGTCAGTAAGCAAGAAAGGTGTATAATTTAAGTGAGAAAGCCATAGAAAGCAGGGAAATCAAGCAATGATCATTCCAAAAAATTTAGAAGAACTAGCAAGTTACGTTGAAAAAGGGAAAAACATCTTTTTCTTCACAGCAGGCTGGTGCGGCGATTGTAATTTTATCAAACCACAAATGCCGGAGATTGAAAAAGACTTTCCAAACTGGAACTTTATTGAAGTAGACCGTGACAAATATATCGACGTGGCTGCTGAATGGAGCATTTTCGGTATCCCAAGTTTTGTTGTGATTGAAGATGGCAAAGAATTAGGTCGTCTAGTGAACAAAAACCGCAAAACAAAACAAGAAATCGAAGACTTTTTAAAAAGCGTTCATGTAGACTGAGACCTGTTAGGAGGAAGCAAGATGGATCAAGAGTATAAGAATATTTTAGTAGGGATCGATGGAAGCAAACAAGCAGCTGATGCCTTTAAAAAAGCGGTAGAAGTTGCCCGCAGAAACAACGGAAAAGTTTATGCGGCAAATGTCATTGACCAGCAATTTTACAATTTTATGGGGTATACCCCAATGGATCAGAGTTTGATTGATCAAGAAACCGAAACTGCTAAAGAACTTATCGAAGACTGTAAAAAATATGGCGCCTCTGTAGATTTCACCGATATCGAAGGAGTCGTAGCTTACGGTTCTGCCAAAGAAGCAATGGCTGTCAATCTGCCAGAAAAATATGGAATCGATCTAGTGATGGTCGGTCAATCAGGATTGAATGCTGTTGAACGCTTCATGACAGGAAGCGTAGCAAGCTATGTTATCCGTCAAGCACCTTGTGATGTCTTGATCGTCAGAGGAGTACCAGAAAACGAAGAAGAATAAGATTTTTTGTAAATAGAAAACGGCAAAAGCGCCAAGCTTAGGACAGGATACTGTCCTAAGCTTTTTCTATTTGATTGGATCTCTTTATGTCAAATGAAAAATGGCATGCATTTTCTCTATTTTTTTGTTAAGATGAGTTGTCAGCAAGTAATATTGGAGGTAAAGACAATGATTTTTGCTTATAACAAAGCACATGTCGGGGACACATTGATGGTCGTTGCGGCAGATGATAAAGGAACTGAAAATACTGTAGAACGAAAATGGAACGTAGCGCAAGTCAAAGACGCAGAAGGCCAAATCGTTGCTTGGAACTTTTTCCACATTTCAGAACATTTGACAATTGAAGGAAATGGCCAAGTAGAACTAACAGATGAACAAATCGAAAAATTAAATCAATTGATCAAAGATGCTGGTTTCAAGGAAACGTTAGAACCAGACCATGAACCAAAAATCGTTGTCGGCTTTGTGAAAAGCTGCAAGAAACATCCGGATTCAGATCATTTGTCGATCACACAGACAGACGTAGGAAACGGTGAGATCCTGCAAATCGTTTGCGGGGCACCAAATATCAAAGCAGGTCTGAAAGTCGTAGTAGCAAAACCTGGAGCAATGATGCCGGACGGACTAATGATCTGGCCAGGTAACTTGCGCGGTGTAGAAAGCTATGGCATGATCTGCTCTGCAAAAGAACTTCATTTACCAAATGCGCCGGAGAAAAAAGGGATTTTAGAATTACCTTTTGATTCAGAAGTCGGCGAAGCATTTGCAGTAGACAAATAATAAAGAACCCCCAACGTTTGAAACGTTGGGGGGTTTGTTTTTTCGAGGAAAAAGGAGGTTAAAGCTTGAGGCTGGAAAGCTTTTTTACCACCTCTTTAAATAGTGTTCACTCAGCTAACTTTCGGTATTAACTCAAAAAACCGCAAAACATAAGGTACTGTTTCACGGTTTTTCTCTTTAATACTCAAGTCATAACGCTGAGTTCACGACCTCTATCCACGGTGTTCAAGAACCAGCTCTTCGGCAATAACTCACAAAAATATAAAATATGAGAAGCTATTTTTTATTTTTTTTCGTTATTGCTCAGAGCTGAACGGTTCTTTCACAACCTTTTTTATTGATTTCCATTCGTCGTACTATTTTGCTTCAAAGCAGATTGATCGATTGTCAAATCCACAGTGACTGTTTTTTCTTCTGATTCATCGTAATAAGTGATTTTCACACTGTCGCCGACTTGTTTTTTGAACAATGCGGCTTGTAATTCAATGCCAGAAGAAACTTCTGTATCATCGATTTTTGTGATTACATCATATTGTTTCAAGCCTGCTTTTTCAGCAGGTGTCGCAGATTGAACAGATGTCACGATCACGCCATTTGTTACAGAAGATGGGATTTTCAAGACTTGTTCTTGCTGCTGGGTTGAAACAGAAGATAAGTCGACCATCGTGATACCTAATGCAGGGCGTGAGACTTTGCCATCTTTTTCAAGTTGATTGATCACATTGACAACATCGTTACTTGGAATTGCAAATCCCATACCTTCGATACTTACATCTGAACTAGATTCAGATGAGCTGGCGATTTTGCTGGAGTTGATCCCGATTACTTGACCTTCGATATTTACTAAAGGCCCACCGGAATTCCCAGGATTGATTGCGGCATCTGTTTGGATAGCATTGATATTGACTGTTTCATTTGATTCATTGGTACTTGTCACTTGGCGGTTCAGAGAAGAGACGATACCTGAAGTAACAGAGTTTGCATATTCTGAGCCAAGAGGAGAACCAATCGCAATGGCCGGTTCACCGACTTTCAATGCACTTGAGTCACCAAAAGAAGCTACGGTGTCGACTTTATCTGACTTGATTTTTAAAACGGCCAAATCAGAATAAGAATCGGTTCCGACAAGTTCAGCTGTTACTTTGCTGCCGTCTTTCATTAGGACTTCTAATCCTTCCTGACCTTCGACCACGTGGTTATTTGTTACTACATAAGCAGTGTCGCCGTCTTTCTTATAAATCACACCGCTTCCTTCACTATAAGCTTCTAGACTTCCATCATCTGAGCTGGATTCACTTTCGTTTTGCTGTTGACCAAAAAGTTCACCGAAGCTATTGCTGGATTGTTTATTGCTTTGAAGATTGATAACAGATACGACCGCATCTTGTACTTTTGAGACAGCCGCTGTGATGTCAGAATTTACATCGACTTTCACATTATCCACAACTGTTTCGCCTTTTGTATTTTGATTCCCGCTGCTTGTTGGAGAATCATTATTTGTTCCGACAGCTACATAGAAGATTCCTACTGTCAATAATCCGCCAACGATCCCTCCTAAAAGTCCTAAGCCGAATCGGCGCCAAAAATGATTATTCTTTCGATAGCTTGGGGTCACATTTTTTCTAACCATATACGTTTCCTCCGTCCATTTACTATGTAATTTCAGTATAGCGTTATTTGCTAAAATTAGTCTACTTTTAGACTGTGAACTTTTTATGAAAAAGGTTGGTAAAATTCATTTTTTTCGAATGAAAAATTTTTCCACAGAAAGCGATTAAAAGTCGTGGAAAGAATTGGGGAAAAATAAATAAAACAGTTATCCACAAACTGTTGATAACGTGGATAAATCTATAAAAACACATGTTTGCTTATGAAATACTTAAGAAATCAAGGTTAATAACGTGCTGTTTTGTGGATAAGTCTGTGGATGATGTGTATAAGTCTGTGAGAAAAATTGGGTATAACTATACACAAGATAAAAACATAAGAAGAAAAATCGTGGTAAAATAGGGAAATGGAAAAAACGAAAGGAATCAAAAAATGAATATCAAAATAATCAGCGTAGGAAAACTAAAAGAAAAATACTTGATCCAAGGTATCGCAGAATATGTAAAACGTCTGGGCGCTTATGCAAAAATCGAATTGATCGAGGTACCAGACGAAAAAGCTCCTGAAAATTTAAGCGAAGCACAAATGCTGCAAGTCAAGGAAAAAGAAGGCGAACGGATCTTAAGCAAAATCAAAGAGGAATATGTTTTTGCCTTAGCCATCGATGGCAAAAATCCGACCAGCGAAGCTTTTGCCAAACAAATCGAACAACTTGGTATCCAAGGAAAAAGCCAGCTTGTCTTTGTGATCGGCGGTTCGCTGGGACTAAGCGACGCAGTAATGAAACGAAGCAATGCCCAAATCTCATTTGGCAAGATGACTTATCCACATCAATTGATGCGCTTGATCCTGGTCGAGCAAATCTACCGAGCGTTTCGGATCAATGCAGGGGCTCCATACCACAAATAATGATATTTTTTAAGAGAAAAAATTATCCCTATTTTAAATAATAGCAATAGGTAGTGGTAGGGAGAAATTTATAAATAACTTTTTTATTTGCTTTGGTAGCCAAGTAAGTTGCAAAAGAAAAATAGATACTGTTAAAAAGATAATGTAGACATAGAAACAAATACGTAAAATTTTAGTTAGAATAATGGCAAGGAGAAAAAACATGATAGATGAAAAAAAGTGTTTAAAAAATCTATTGGAGGATATGGATGATATTGAAGAAAAACTATCTAAATGGACTGGGAAAACAAATATATTTCAGATACTTAAGCTATCTAAAAATGAAATAAGACATAGTAATTTTTTAGCTTCGCCGTTTGTATAATTAAGCGAGACAAATAAAAAAGCCATTTATGTTACACTCAAATTGTAATACCCGCTAAAGCATACAAGGAGAGTGAACATAAATGACTTATACCCATCTTACACCAAACGAGCTTGTAATGATAGAAGCATATTTTCATCAAGAAACTCCGGTTGCTATCGCTGCGAAGCAGCTTAAACGTGGACGCCAAACAATTTACAATGTCTATAACTTTCTCAAATGTGGTGGAACAGCACTTGAATACTTTGAACAATACAAAGAAAATAAGCGACGTTGTGGGAGAACCGAAATCATTTTTCCTGCTGAGGAAAAAGAATACATTGCAAAAAGATCAACTGAAGGTTGGACCCCAGACGTCATTATTGGCCGTGCAGAGCGAACCTTCTCTTGTTCAGTAAGTACCCTCTATCGCCGGTTTAAGACGGGAGAATTCAATGTTTTACATTTACCGATGCAAGGAAAACGAAAACCAAATGGTTATAAGGAAAAACGTGGAAAACAGGCATTCAAAAGAAATATTTCTGAACGTAAAAAAGATTATGTCGTTTTCGAAGAAGAATTTGGACATTTAGAGGGTGATACGATTGTCGGCATCCACCATAAAAGTGCCGTCATCACACTCGTTGAGCGACTTTCAAAAGCCATTATCGCCTTGAAACCAGAAGGCCGTAAGGCAGTTGATATTGAAAATTCGATTAATGAATGGTTTCAATCCGTACCCAAAAATCTTTTCAAATCAATTACCTTTGATTGTGGAAAAGAATTCTCTAATTGGAAAAGTATTAGTAATACGAATGATATTGATATTTATTTCGCAGACCCAGGAACGCCTTCCCAACGGGGATTAAATGAACATTCAAACGGATTCCTCCGAAAAGATGGACTACCAAAAGAAATGGACTTCAACCAAGTCAATCAAGGATTCATCTCATCCGTTGCGTCCAAAAGAAACCATATCCCTAGAAAATCACTAAATTACCAAACACCATTAGAAGTTTTTTTGAGTTACGTAAATGGAAAGTTTTGTCTCGCTTAATTTGACAAATAATAGATATAAAAGAAAAAGCCAGTGAATACGAAAAGATAAAAAATAATTTTATTCTGAAGTCAGAGAATAGTATAATAAATTTTGAGAAAACAAATGTAAATTTAATTGAATAGAAGTTCAGATACATTCTTTGGGAGGTAAGTATGAATATTAATGAAATTTGGCAAATCAGAAGATGAAGAAATTTGGAAAAAAGCTTTAACAGAAGCTATGGTAGAAACCGGTAGAGATAATTGTATTGAAACAAAATTATCGAGGATTAATATTGATTATGTGAGTCAACTTGAAGTAGAAGATTTTTATGATTTTTTATACGATAGTTATTTCGTTTGGAAATATACGGCAAAAAATAGATTAGCTACTTCAAGATCACATTTTGAAAAACATAAAAATAATCTATCAGAGTTAAGTAAAATTCAAAAGGAAATTTTTAGTTTTGAATTACCTAATACTAAGTTGGGATTAATGTACGCTACACAAATCAACGGATTTGGTGTAGCTGGTGCATCAGGATTACTAGCGTTATTATTTCCAAGCTACTTTGGTACGGTGGATGAAATGGTTGTTCGATCGTTATTAAAAACTGAAGAATTTAAAACTGATGAAAAAATAAAACAAATGAATCCACAAAATTTGAAGATAGAAGATGCAGTATATTGAATTGATGTCTATCGTAAAAAAGCAAATCATTTAAATAAAATTTTTAAAACTTACAGCTGAACACCTGGAAATATTGACGTTATTCTATGGTATTTCCGGTAGTATTAGTTATCTGAAATAAATATAAATCCAAATATATTATCGATGAAGTCCAATTTTCTCTGTAGAAGATTGGACTATTTTTAATGACAAAGGATTTGTGCGCGTTTATTCATATCTTGTTTTGAGACATCTGGATATACCTAAAATTTATGCTTTTATTTTAACGGATAAAAAAGACAAAGCACTAAAACCTCAGTACTTTGTCTATAGTCTGAAACCACTAGCTTGCACCAATGGTTTTAATTAATTGAATTACTTGTATCACGTTTTTTACCAACTGAATTTTTTATTCTTTTTCCTCTTCTTCTTTTTCTAAAGTTTCTATTAACTCCGGAAAAGATATTATGAATTCCCCTTCTATTTTGAGCGTATCAATAAATTCTATAAGAAAGGCTTTTTCCAATTGTATTTCTAGCAAGAAGACTTTTTCAGGAAACAGTTTTCTTAAATTCTCATGTTCTAGTCTATGTTTAATTTTAGAGTTTAAATTTTCATCCTCGTGGTGAGAGACAGCCTGAAGATCGTAGATGTTAAAATTGAAATATGTCTTTGTTAAAGTTTCAAGAATTTTCATATGATCGTAACCATTCCAAGGACCTTCATATTTCATTTGCATAAGATGAATTTTTTCTATCCATTCACTCCACGAATTCTTTTTTTCTCGAATTATTGGTAAAGCGTATTCAACTATATTATTTATAATATCTTTATAGTCAATAGTTAATTCAAATTCTCCTCCATTTAAATTATTATATTTATATATATCATAATTTATTTGTACAGGACAATTATTTTTAAGATACTCACTAACTTTATCGAAAACGGACTTATTTATAGTAGAATAAGAAAACCCATCACAATTTATAAAAAGTTCCACATGTTTTTTCATAATTTCTTTTATACTTCGAATTCTTGGAGTTGATTCACATTCATAATAATCAGCAACACGACTACGATCATTAATATATATATTCATATCCCATTTTTCCGCTTCACCAATGGAACACAATGCTGTTACTTCACATAAAATATCAATTAGTATTTTGTTTACATATTCAAAGTCTAATTTATTCCAACCTAATTTTTCTAAATTTGTTCTAGTTTCAAAGTCTAATTTATGCCAACCTAATCTTTCTAAATTTGTTCTAGTTTCATTAGATAAAAATTCACTGGGAAAGATGGGGAGATGATAGCATACTTTTTTTATATTAAATATATCAGGGTGTAGATAACTCTGGTTACCAGTAATAGCTGTTGCTGGATACCAAGTGCCATTTACTATGCTTTTTCTAGTAAATAATTCATTTATCAAAAGTATTAGTTTTCTTATTTCGCCATCTTCAAGTAGTCTTCTTGCTTCATTTAAATAAGAACTAGAAAAATTATTATAATCTTGAAAAGTCCATTCCTTAGAACGATAAGTTATTTCGTGTTCTAATTGTTCTTTTCTATATTCATCTATTTCAAGTTCATGTCTTTCAATATTGTTTCTTAACATTGTTAGTTGTAAATCATTTGTAGCACGTTGTTTATCTTGCTTTTTTCTATAGTTAATATCTTTTATAGCTTTTATGGAAAAAATATCATTAATCCAAGACATATAAGAATTCCTCCGATAAATTATTTTTAGTACTATCTGTGTTTAATAGTATAAAATGAATCAAATTGAATATCAAATATATATTATATCCATGAAGCCCAATCTTCTTTAATAGAAGATTGGGCTATTTTTATGGCAAAGGAGGGAAAAGAAATGTTTCAAAATAAAGGACAACGTTATGTCACAAAGGGAGTAATGGACAGTTTACCAGTGGAATTACAAGCTTTATGTTGGAATCTAATCGATCAAAACGTTCAAAAGCAACTTCCTTTAGACTATCTTCAAATTTTTGAATTTTCTACGGAAAAAGGAAATCAAAAGTTGGTTCATCGTCAAGAAGAACCGGAAGAAAGAAAAGAGTATCTGATTTCACCTAAGCTTCGTTTGAAATCAGTGTCTCAAAAAATATGGGTCATTGATTCGGGTGAGTATCAAACGATGTTATTACCAGAAGAATACTAATATCTAAAAGAAAGGAGAGAAATGACTTGTTAGAAACGGCTATCGAAGTACTGGAAAAGTGTGCACAGCTAGTCACTACTCCTGAAGAGTGGGGCTATGAATCCGTTACGATGGAAAAAGAGGAAATTGAAATGGGTACGCTTCCTAAAGATGTTCATCTACCACGTTTAGTGATGACACATCTTTATATTTATTGCGCACCAGAAGATGGAAAAGACTATATAGTTTATTTCATTACAGATATTACCAGCCAGCGAGAATTTGTTCGTGGGTTACTGGTAGAAGGACGATTGGTTTGGAGTCAGATTGGAGGAACGAATGAATAAGATCGATTATTTGAGAATGATTGCGAAATGTTTAGAAGATATCCTTATAGCGATTTATCAAATTCTGAAGAAAAAAGGAGAAAGAATATGAAATATTTTCAACTAGTATTGACACTTATAACGGCAATGGTGATTGAATTGCTTGAACAAAAATTAGCATAGGAGAAAAAGAGATGATTGAAAAAGAATTAGTGACCACACAAACAGAAGTTTGGCGAGATCCTCATCAAACCCATCGCTATGTTTTCAAACGACAATGGGCGATCAAAGGAAAAGAAGTGGAAGAGAAATTAGCGGTAGTCATTACTATTCGTCCAACAGATACAGAACCATTTACGAATGATTTGAGTATGTTATTAATCGAAAAGAATATCCGACAATTAGGATTTACTGGTTTTATTGCCGTGAATCTTTTTTCGTATACAAAAGCGAAAAGTCCTCGGGTATTTCCTCGTGGAAATGATGAACAATCTTTGGAAATATTAACGACTGTTTTCACAGAAAAGAAAATCAATACCATTATTTTTGCTTGTGGTTCGATTACAGCGACGAGTCAAGTGGCTTATGAACAAGCGAAGACTATTTACGATCAATTGAGTGCGAAACAAAAGAAGATGACCAAAGTATTGATAAATGCAGAAGGTAAGTTATCCCACCCACTAAGTATTCATGTTCGTAATGAATGGCAATTGGCGGATCATTCTTTGTTATTTCAATAAACAAAAATAAGTATTCAATGTATATGTTTCTTTTTCTGTTATTTTACTTGTTCTTTTACAGACTAAACAACTTGTAAAACCTCTTGTTATATGCATTATCAATGAAGGAATCAATATGATATTTTTAAAATGTCAGAGGAAATGGAGGTGAGCAAGTGAAAGTAGATGGGGAATGTTTGACGAGTTCGTATAAAAGTATCTATGAATTTTTTGAGGAAAAAGGACTAGACACGGATTTACTTTATCAGTTTTATATTGCTTTTCGTGGGCAACAGTTATCGTTTCCAATGAAAATGTATGACCGAGAATTAGTCGCTCAAAAAATTGAAACAATGGTACAAGAAAACCATTCCATTGATTCTAGGAAATTAACGGATCGGTATGGTTTTTCAACGAGATGGATTCAAAGTATTATCAGACAACAACAAAAGGAGCAACATGTACATGGCTAATGAAGAAACAGTAGGTTTGAGAATCATAGAAGAAGCATTCAAATTACCAATGGTCAAAGTTGATCGTCGAGCATTTTTGATTCAAACATTTCAAGGGAAAGTTTCTGATATTGAAGGACTCATAGAAAAGGGACCACAAGCGTTTTTATCCAAAGAAATGCTAGATCGTGAAGCACAAAAATGTATTCAATCGATTACCTTGAAATCAAGTGCGGTATCGTTAGCAACTGGACTTCCAGGAGGCATTGCTATGGCAGCAACTATTCCAGCGGATCTCCTTCAGTTCTTTGGTTATTCATTACGATTAGCACAGGAAATTTCATATATTTATGGATTTAAGGATTTAATGGGAGAGAATGGAGAGCTCAGTGAAGAAGCAAAGAATACGTTGATACTGTATTTGGGAATTATGCTTGGAGTAACTTCTGCAGGTTCTGCCGTACGAGCGTTGTCTGGAAAGCTGTCTACACAAGCATTGAAAAAAATTCCTCAAAAAGCATTGACTCAAACGTTGTATTATCCAGTAATCAAACGAGTACTAGGCATTTTTGGTACAAAGTTAACTAAAAATACCTTTGCGAAAGGTATTTCTAAAGCAGTACCAGTCGTGGGAGGCGTTGTTTCAGGAGGCATCAATTACTTGTCTATGAAACCAATGGCAACAAAGCTTCAAACAGAGTTAGGGAAAAATGTAGCGTATACAGAAGAAAGTCTCCAACAAGATTTAGATATTTTAGAAGGTGAATTTGAAGAAGTATCTTCTGATATCGCGTCTTCTGATACAGTTCTTTCTCAATTAGAAAGACTTTCTCACTTGTTGGAAACGAATATGATTACAGAAGAAGAGTTTCAACAATTGAAGCAAGAGCTGTTAAAGAAATAATTATTTAGAAAAAGCAACCACTTATACGGGTGGTTCTTTTTCTTGAATGAATTCAAATTTATTATTAGGAGAAGAAACAGGATGAAAGCAAAACGATTATTCCTATTAGGCACGATTCTTTTACTTGGAGGATGTTCTACTGTCTCTCAAAACGAACAAAAGAAACAAGTGGATTCAACAACTCATGAAATTGAAACAACAAGAAAGGAATCTTCTACAAAAGAAATAGAAAAAACTACTCAAGAAACTAACACAACAGAGTCTAGTAAGGCAACGAGTTCAGATACGAGTGATTCTCAAATAAAACAAGAATTATGGGATACAAATAAAGCATCTCAATTAGAAACTTTTGTCCCACAATGGGGAAAGACATTAGGTCAAGAATATAAAAGCTACAATCCTCAGAGCAATGTAAGTCTGTATGGCACTCCTTTACCCCAAGCTGTGATTAATGGCAATTGGAAAATGGCAATCAATGAAGCACCAGTTACCGTACAATGGTCAGAAGATGGAACTGGTCATGCAGATTTCAATTTAGTAGCAGTTTATTCTGATGTAGAAACTGGAGAATATTTAGGGCAGCATGTTTACTTTTTCGGTTTTCAAAATGGACAACCTAAAGTTTATTTAACGCAACAAAATCAAGGCAATGATAAAAACTACATGTACTTCAATGAAACTCAGAACCAACAGTTAAAACAAGGTTTCAGTGATATTGTGAATGGACAAACTCCTCAAACTCCAGTAGTAGAAGAATCTACTCAACAAGCAACAACTGATTCAGCTATGCCAAGTTCACATGAAAGAGCACAAGCAATTAGGGAAATATTAAAACAAAATCAAGGATTTAATGAAGAGGTATTAAACTCAATTCCAGATGAAGAAATACTTGATTCTTTCGTAGGTAATGCGACCAATGCACAACTTGCACAAAGTACAACGAATCTATTAGAAAAATACCCTAATTTGAAATAAGAGTTACAAATGGACGAGGCTTTTAGGATGATTCATCATTCTAACATGGTTCAATAATTAGAGTTATACATCATCAAGTAATAACTGATTCTTAAAAAGCACCATAAGCTTTTTAAGAATCAGTTTTATCTATAAAGAGGGAGAAAGAATGTATTAAATGACTTTTTAACTAATATACATAAAAATAATAGTAACGATAATTGAAAGAGCACAAGCATTCTTTTGAATGAGATATTTAATTGAAAACCAATACAGTACTAGAAGTACCCAAAGTGACCAAAAGATAGTTGATAAAAAATGAGTAAGAAAAGTAAAATGAAATAAAAAATTGTCACTTTAAGTACTTTGGTACTTAGAAAAGGCTTATTTTTATCTATTTGTTTTAATTATCTATATAAAAAGTGTACAAGAAATCATAGAAATCTTGTACACTCTATTTTTACTTATCTAAAGGCATAGCAGATAAAGTAATTTGTTCGAAGTCTTTTTTACAGAATGCAGAAGAATCAGTCCGTCCTTGAACAAACTTATTTTTAAAATCATAGGTATTTAGATACGCCATGATTTCATCTAGATTATTTGAGATGTTATCGAACGAATATAGCTTCTTGAATTTGTCTATAAAAGTTTTTTGTAAATTTATAGATGTTAATAAAAAACAGTCGACATCCTCAAATATTAAGTAACAACTTTGGAAGAAAGATTCGTAACTGGTATAATCAAATGCCATGAATTGAGCAGCTAATTCAAAAAATAAAAATTGATTAAAAGTTAAGAGGGGAGAACCATTCAAGATTTTGTTGCATAAAGTAATAAATCTATGAACCGATAGTTCAATTTGTTCTTTCGATACTTTCTTATTTTCTAAATGGACTTTCAATCTTTTAGAAGCGGTAATGAGTGCAAATTGCTGATTGAATTGGAATCTACGTTCGATCCGATATTTTTCTATTATTGAGTTATAGACAGGTGGTTGCTCAAATAGGAAATTTTGAAAACCTTGGATTTGAGAAAAAGTTATATTTTCAGGCTTCTTATCTATATTACAGAGTTTATTATAGCTATTTTTTATTTTAGGATTTTCATCTAAAATAGAAATCATTACATTAAGAACATTTTCATGAATATCTCCTAAATGGTTTAAGGAAGTTGATAATAATTTTTCTGTTTGGTCCACTAGATTACTTACTTCTTCCACATTGTCATTTTTTGATTCATTTGTAAAAAATCTTATTAGGTTACTTAGGTTATTTGAAAGCTTGCTTATGTTTTTATTATTAACAGCAGCTTGATTGCTTAGTTTAATTATAAAATGTTGTAACACTATTAAGTTCTTACGAACTTCTTCTTTGTCGATTGTTTGAATAGACGTGGATTTTAGTTTATTGTTTACCATTCTTAAAATAAATTTAGGATAATCCAGATACGTAGGAAATGAGTGCGTATCTAAATTTTTTAATAGACGTGTGTACTCCAATTTAGGATCAATTTTTGTAGTTTGTTCAATTATATTATTAATTTTTAAATGAGTGGATTTTTTAAAATTGTCTGCATCTAAAATTGAGCCGATGGCTAGAATTGGTACGATTTGACTAATATCGTACCAAAAAAGTTCTCTCAAGTATGCATCTTTTTTATCTATAGGATCTTCTGTTAAGCTTGTCTTTGGCAAAAAATCCCAGAAAAACTTTCTATTAATTAATAGATCCTTTCTGTAGTCCAAATAAAAAGAATTATTATAAATGCCATAATCACCTACATTTTTTCTTTGATCATAAATGAAAGCATTCATGGTCGATTTGATATTAAGGCTCATACTGTTATTCTCCTAATCTTCAAAAATTAATTCCAAGTAAATTGGAATCTTTTTTATTTTAACTTATGAAAACGGTTACTTAGTAGCCTTTTGGAAGCATTCAAATCTTTTAAAGTTCGATAAGATTAGATTGTCGAAAAGACCTCTATAAAATATTTGATAGGAGCGAAGGAATATGTTGAAGAATACTAAAGTATCAGTCAATCAAGTGTTAGGAGAAACTTATCACTTTTATGGAGTGGTGAAAGAAATTAGTGCCGCGAATAATGGAATCGTCACTATTCAACTGAATATGTTTCAAAGTACACATCCTAATCAAGGATTATTTGAAATTAACCTGAACAATCAGTTTGAATATGAGCGACTCTTAACGAGTATTTCCAGATATATAGAAAGAGATATCATTGACTTAAGTTTCCTAATTAACAAAGAAATTTTACTTGTATATATGGATACTTGTCGAAATGATCGTTGTTACTGTAATTTTCATGGGCTAGTAATTTTGGAGGAATTAATAAACGAAGGAGAAGAAGTGAATCATGAATAAAAAAGAAATGGATAATACACAAATCTTCAAGAACTATCTAAATCCCACTAAACTACGATCAGTTGAAGAAGTCAAAAAAGCTTTTTTTATGCTCATTGAAGCTATTCCCAAAAACTTGACTGAAGAAGCATTTAACGAGCAGGTGGCAGATCTAATAATAGAATATACACATATGGTCATGTTGAAATCAACCAATGGTGTGTATATCTATAATTACACTACTCATAGATGGGAATCAAAAGGAGAAATCTGGTTGCAAAGATTGGTGTATGAAGTCACAAAAAGTGTAGATGAAACAAACTTATGGTATCGCGAAAGAAATACGTGTGAACATATTAAAAGGAAACTTTGTATGCTTGAGACTTTCTCTGATGATTATTTAGTGTTGACAAATGGCACTTTTGATAGGCGAACTGGAGAGATTATTGAGAGTCAATCCAATCACTATGCTTATTTTTTTAGCACGGTTGTGTATGATTCCGAAAAGAAGTGCGCTCGATTTCTTCAATTTCTTAATGAAGTTTTCTATTCTGATCAATCAACAATTGCGTTTGTTCAAGAATGGTTCGGCTATGTTCTTTTGTCGAGCCATCAGGCGAATGCTTTTCTGATTGGATATGGATCGGGAGCGAACGGTAAATCTTTGTTGTTTGCTCTTTTAGCAAAGCTTGTTGGCGAATGTAATACGAGTTCTTCTGGAATTTCAGCTTTTCAAAGTCGATTTGGAATGGAAGTGATGCACAATAAGTTACTCAACTTAGCTACAGAAAGTGATGTAAATAGTTTTGAAACAGCTACTTTAAAAGCTGTTACAGCGGGAGAGCCAATCACGTTAAATCGGAAAGGCATCAAAGAAATCACTTGTATACTTCCTACTAAGTTCATTTTTTTAATGAATCATTTGCCTTTGATAACGGATTCTTCTTACGGATTTTCTCGTAGATTACTGATTCTTCCATTTCCTCGAACGTTTCGTCCAGAAGAGCAAGATCCTTTTCTACTAGAAAAAATGACACTTGAAATGTCTGGAATTTTAAACTTTGCCTTAGAAGGGGCGAAGCGATTAATTAAGAACGGATATCAATTTACTATATCTGATTTGATGAATGAGGCAAAAGAACAGTTTTTAGGATGCGTACATCCTTTGTCCTATTTTAAGGCGCATTATTTATCGAAAAATCCAACAAGAAAGGTGGAGAGTAACCTTCTTTTTCAAACTTTCCAAAAAATGTTAAAGGAAAAGAATTGGTCGGCTAGACAATACGGAACGCTTCGTTCATTCAACAAAGGGTTGATTGAACTTTTTGAAGCAGAAGGCTTTGTTATTTCCACTAAAAAAAGTAATGGCAAAACCTATCTCTCTGGAATTGTCTTAAATCAGTCAATACAAGAACTGTAAGACATTAATAAGGGAGAGTGAAAAAAATTGATGGAACAAGAAAATTTCAATTCTTTGGTTTTAGAATTGATGAAAGCAGAAAACGGGGATTTTTCTATTGACCTGAGCATTTTTTATGAGGATATGGGGGTGGAAAAATAATGGAAGAATTTTTATCTCAACTTGCAAAAGACATGATTTCTTATTTTCATCATGAAAAAGATCTCGAAAAGCGAGCGATCGAAGACTAAATTCAATCGAAAGAGGAACAGTCAAAGTTTTTCTTTCAGTTGGTTATAGGAAATAGACAAGGGAAAGTTATTGGCTGCGATTTCAAAGCTACTGATTACTTATTTATATGATAGCGAGCAAACCCAAACGGAAGTAAATGAAGCTTGATCTATGCTTCATTTACTTCATTCAATCAAACATTTAAGAAAGGGGAATTCTAATGACTAAAAATAAAATGACACTAAAAGCAGAGGTTCTTCTGTATATTCAAGAACATTTTTCTAATCAAGCCTTTTTTACAAAACCAATTTACTTGTCTTTCGAAATAAGAGGGGTATCTGCTGGATCTATTGGAGGTACTCTTCAAGCGTTGAAGAACGAAGGATATTTAGAAAATCACTTTGTGCAACGTTCGTTCAATGGAAGAGATGTGAAAGAATGGTATTTAGTTCATTCATAGAGAGGGGAATCAAGCATGCGTGTGGCTTGTTATGATCGAACGTCTGTTTATGAAGAAGCGAAAATCAGTAATGACGCCCAATATGATGCAGTGAAAGAGTACGTTTTAGAGAAATATGAACAAATTCCCCAACGATTTTCAGACAAAGGAGAATCAGGGGGAAAAGCGGATCGTCCAGCTTTTCGACAGCTTAGAGCTTGGGTTTGTGCGTCAGAAGAAGAGGGGGTGATCTATGTCTGGCGTTATGATCGATTGGCACGTCAAGCCAAAATAGCCTTAGAATTTATTGAGTTGTGCCAACAACATCAAGTTCAAGTTTGTTCGATTTCTGAACCTCTTCCTGCTTCTTTCTCGCACACTTCAACGAATAAACTATTTGTGCAATTATTGTTCACTTTTGCAGAACAACAACGAAACGTCATTATTGAAAATGTTCGTGCCGGACTTGCCTATAAAAAGCAACAACGGCAATATTTGTCTTCTGCGGTTCCATATGGGTATCGTTTAGTGAATGGGAAAATCCAACAAGAAGCACACGAAGCAAAAGTTGTCCGCCATATCTTTCAACTTTATTTGACTAAAAAATATGGCTACAAAAAGCTTTGTCAACGATTGACGCAACAAAAGTTCTTCTTCCGTGAACGTCCTTTTCAGCCCTATCATATTTATAGTATCCTAAAAAATCCATTGTACTATGGCGAAATCAAAGGAGGATCTTTGGGGAAGTATCTAGGAACCTTTGAACCGATTCTCTCGAAAACAATCTTTTTACAAGCCCAAGAGATTCGCCAATCAAGGTGTACAGCTAAAAAAGATACGTATCCGTACTTATTACGTCAAAAAATTCGGTGTCCCTTCTGTGGTCGTCATCTGAGTTCGAAGTATCAATGGAATACAAAGAAGACGAAGACGCTTCATTATTATCATTGTACCGACCGAAGCTGCCAAGGAATCTTTCTTCGGGCAGAAAGGGTTGAGTCAGAAGTATTGGAAAAGATACAGGCTTTTTTTCAATACGAAGGTGTCTATCAAGCCTTGATTGCCCAATTGACGCAACAATTAGCCGAAAAGCGAAAAGATGAAAAACACAAAGTAATCCAACAAAAGAAACAAGAAGCACAATGGCTCAAGGCATTTGAAGAGGGCAATTGTTCACTGGAAGAACTCAAGCAACAGCTGCAAGCTCTTCAAAAGCCGAGGTCTACTTCTTCGTTTCTTTCACTCCAACAGTGTGAAGCAAAAGTGAAAGAATGGCTTCAACTAAAAGACCTCTCTAGTCGACAATTGTTATGTGACCATGTTTGTCGGATCGAGGTAACAAAGGAAAAAACAGTCTGTGGGATTTACTTCCGACAAATGACACAAAATATTTTAGAAGGGAACAAATGATCTATGGAAACGACACCAACCAAACGAGTCGCATTGTATATTCGGGTGAGTACCCAAGAACAAGCTTTAGAAGGACATAGTATTCAAGCACAAGAACAAAATGGACGACAGTTTGCCGAACGGATGGGCTATGAAGTGGTAGAAGTTTATGCCGATGAAGGGATTAGTGGGAAATCCACAAAAAATCGGTTCGCCTATCAACGAATGATGAACGATGCTCGGTACCATCGTTTTGATCTACTAGTGATTTGGAAATTGACCCGTCTCGGACGCAATATGTTAGATGTCTTACAAACCGTCGAGGAACTATTGCGATATGATGTGGGGTTACATTCGATCTCGGAACAATTTGACGTGACTACTTCGACAGGAAAACTAATGTTACAACTCCTTGGGAGTTTCGGTGAATTTGAACGCAACCAAATTGCGGAGAATGTTCAGATGTCAATGCAAAGCTTAGTGAAAGATAAAAAGCGTTATGCAGGAGGACGACGTTTAGGCTATGTCAGTGGTATTGACGCGAACGGTCAAAAACAATTGGTCATTGAACCAGAAGAGGCGAAAATTGTTCGTCTGATTTATGCAAAATATTTAGGTGGAGCAGGGTATCGAGCGATTGCCAATTTTTTGAATCGTCAAGGATATCAAACAGTCAAAAAGAATGCTTTTTCTACCACGGCAGTCAAAGATATCTTACGCAATAAAATTTATGCAGGGTATTTAGAATATGCGCGCTATATCAATTGGGAAACCAAACGACGGAAAGGAAAAAATCCGAAACCGATTTTAGTGAAAGGAACCCATGAGCCGATTATTTCGGAAGAAGATTATCAAAAAGTACAAGAACGCCTTGCTTTAGAAGGAAAACAACCCAAATGGAACCATACAGGTGAAAATGTATTGACGGGGTTGTTAAGATGTCCAGAATGTGGGGCACCGATGGCAGCGAGTAATGTCACAAATACCCTAAAGGATGGCACAAAGAAACGGATTCGATATTATTCTTGTTCAGTTTTTCGAAATAAGGGAGCAAGTGTGTGTCATGCCAATTCGATTCGTGCCGAACAAGCGGAAACATTTGTCGCCGACCGATTAAAGGAGATCGTTCAGCTACCAGAAGTTCTTCCCCGATTGGTGGCAGCATTAAATGAAGAAATAGTGCGACAAAGCCAACCATTGGAACAAGAACTCGTGGTGTTACTGGAACGAAAGGAAGAATTGAAGACTAAAATTGAAAAATGGGAAGTTGCTTTGGAAGATAGTCCTGAATTGTTTCCGATGTTAAAAGACCGCTTAGACGAATTGACTGAAAAACGACGACAGTTGCACATTCGAGAAAATGAAATCTTAGGGATCTTTCAACAACAAGGAGAGCCGATTCAAGTCAAAGATGTCCAACGGATATTGACTAGTTTGGATCGTTTTCTTGCCCAGAGTGAGAAGAAGCAAATCAAAGCCTTGTATCGTACCTTTATTGAGAAAATCACCTTTGATCCTAACCATAAGGAGATGTTGGAAATTACGATGAAATTCACGCCTGCCGTGGTACAACAATTGAATGAGCAATATCAAATAGCCGTATCCAAAACAAAGGATACGGCTATTTTTGTGTTAAAAACACCCTTTACGTTAACGATCTAGTCTAGGTTATATCAAACAACGTTAGAGGGGCGCTAACACTTCTCTAGCGATTTGAAATCGTTAGAGGAGTCGTTAGGGAGGTGCGTATCGACAATCAAGATTCTAAGAAAACTATTCAGAAAACAAATATAGATGCTTCTATTTCATGGAAAAAAGATAAAAATAAAATTTCAGAAGTATCTATTGAAGAAATAGCCCTTACTCACAAGGCTCATACGATTTTGATATATTTCAGAGAATAGCAAAAGAGGGGAGAAAATATGGTTTATTAATGTGTGTGTCCACACAAAGACCCAGTGATTTATCTAAAACAGTAGTTTCACAATGTAGTAATTTTATTGTCCACAGAATACAGAATCCTGATGACTTAATCTACATATCTAGCATGGTACCTTATATTGATAAAGATACAATCAATAGATTAACCTATTTGCAAACTGGTCATGCTTTAGTATTCGGATCATCAATACGAATTCCTATGTTAACTGCTTTTGAAGAAGCAATACCTAATACAGACGGTAATAGTGCGCGTATTTCAGAAAAATGGTATATCGAATCAAGAGATAAAAATAGGTCAATATAAATTCTATAGTTCTCAAATTGATATTTTAAGAGGGGAAATTATTAGTGAAATAAGCTCATATTTTCATATATTTATTTGAGACAGAGGTGTATAATATTTTTATTGGAAATAGAAATATTATATACAAAGAGATGTTTATGTAAAACTGTTTATAAATGAGGGGAAGGAATAAATTTGGAAAATAATGAAAGCTTGGCATTAAGGGTAGTAAATGAATCGCTGAAATTACCTGTCGTAAAAGTGAATCGGTCAGAATTTTTAGTGAAAGTATTTGGTGACAAGGTAGAAGATATCAATCAATTGATTGAAGAGGGACCACAAGCATTTTTATCTATAGAGGACCTAGATCGAGCTGCGAATAATCGAATCTATTCTATCGTTGCTCAGTCGAGTACATTGTCATTTGCTACAGGATTACCCGGAGGATTAGCTATGGCAGCAACAATACCAGCAGATATCACACAGTTTTACGGCTATTCTTTAAAATTGGCACAAGAAATTTCTTATATCTATGGGTATGAAGATATTTGGAATCAACAAGGAGAATTGACTGAAGAAGCTAAAGAAACGCTGATCTTGTACTTAGGGATCATGTTAGGTGTAACAACTGCTAGCTCTGCTGTTAGGGTATTATCAGGAAAACTTTCTGTACAGGCTCTGAAAAAGATCCCACAAAAAGCATTAACAAAAACGATCTATTATCCAGTTATAAAGAAAGTACTTGCAGTATTTGGAACAAAACTAACAAAAGCAACATTTGCAAAAGGAGTTTCCAAAGTGGTGCCTGTTGTAGGTGGTGTAGTATCAGGAGGATTGAACTATTTTTCAATGAAACCGATGGCTACAAAATTAAAAAATGAATTGAGAAAAGGCATCAATTATTCTGAAGAAAATTTGAAACAAGATTTGAAAATTTTAAACGTTGAAGACATCATCATCGAAGAATCTAATTTATCGGAAACTAGCATGAAAGGTGAAAATGTCATCGAACAAATAGAAAAGGCACATGAATTGTTGAAACAAAAAATTATTACTGAAGAAGAATTTATATCAATTAAACAAAACATACTTTCGAAATAATTAACTAATTACATGTCATAGAAAAGTACTTAGCACTCAATAAAATTCAGAAAATAAGAGCTTCATTTTTAATTTCTTAGTTATAGAAGTAATAAATTTGATAGATTATATTCGCAAAGCCCATTCATCTATATCAAATGATTAGGCTATTCTTACTAGAATCAAAAGCCCTAAGTCGAGAAAATCACCTTTGATCCTAATCAGAAGGAGATATTGCCGATTCCGATAAGGTTCACACCTATTGTGATTTGACAATTAAATGAATAATATCAAATAGCCGTATCCAAACCAAAGGATATGGCTATTTTTGTGTTAGGGATATACGTCATGTAGCTTGTTATCAAGAATAAAATTCTTTCTTTTTTTTTGCTTTTTCTAAAAGGGAGTATGCTAAAATAAGAGGGTATATAGCAACTTTAAATAAGAGATAGGAGTGTATCTTTTGGGTGCAGAATTAAATCAAAAATTATTTAGTGCGGCAGATAATCTCCGTAGTAAAATGGATGCGTCAGAATATAAAAATTATTTATTGGGGCTGATTTTCTATAAATATTTATCCGACCGTTTGCTGGAACAAGTGGTTCTTTTAGCAGATGAATCCTTAGAGGAATATGACACAGTAAGCAAACAAACAATGTTGTATCGTGAATTACTTTCAGATGAAGAATCAAAAGAAGATCTGATTGCCACAATCGTGGATATTTTAGGTTATGCGATCTCACCAGAGTATCTTTTCAATGTGTTAGCAGATCAAGCAAAACAAGCAATTTTTCAATTGAATGATTTAAATAAAGCATTTGTACAACTTTCAACGACCTATGACCAATTCAATGGGTTATTTGATGATGTGGATCTCCAATCGAAAAAACTTGGGACAGATGAGCAACAACGAAATGTCACGATTACCGAAGTTATCAAGAAATTAAACGACGTAGATGTTTTAGGACACGATGGAGACGTGATCGGTGATGCATATGAATTTTTGATCAGTCAATTTGCTTCAGAAGCAGGGAAGAAAGCCGGAGAATTTTACACGCCTCATATGGTTTCTGATATGATGGCACAAATCGTGACGTTGGATCAAAAAGAACGACGATTCTTTAGTGTTTTTGATCCAACGATGGGTTCAGGTTCATTGATGTTAAACGTACGTAACTACTTAACTCACCCAGATAACGTTAAATATCATGGGCAAGAATTAAATACAACGACATACAATCTAGCAAAAATGAACTTGATTTTACATGGAGTAGATGCCGAAGAAATGAATCTCCGCAATGGGGATACGTTGAATAAGGACTGGCCAACAGATGAACCTTACACATTTGATGCAGTAGTAATGAACCCACCTTATTCGGCTAATTGGTCAGCAGATACGACCTTCTTAGACGATTCTCGATTTAATCGTTATGGAAAATTAGCACCAAAATCCAAAGCAGATTTTGCGTTTCTTCTTCATGGGTTCTATCATTTGAAGGAAACAGGTACCATGGCTATCGTCTTGCCACACGGGGTTTTATTCCGTGGCGCTGCAGAAGGGGTCATTCGTCAAAAATTATTAGAAGACGGCAGTATTTACGCCGTGATTGGTATGCCTGCGAACTTGTTCTTTGGTACATCGATTCCAACGACGGTTATTGTATTGAAAAAGAACCGCCAAACTCGAGATGTATTATTCATTGATGCTAGTCGAGAATTTGTCAAAGGAAAAAATCAGAATAAATTATCGGAAGAAAACATTCAAAAAATTCTCGAAACCTACGCTGAAAGAAAAGATGTTGAGAAATACGCTCATTTGGCAACCTTTGAGGAAATCAAAGAAAATGACTATAACTTAAATATCCCACGCTATGTAGATACGTTTGAAGAAGAAGAACCAATTGATATGGTTCATGTCGGAAATGACATCAAGAAGATACGACAAGAACAGCAAGTGCTAGAAAAAGAACTTTTAGAAGCGATCTCTTCCCTGCAAACAACACCTGAAAATGAAGCGTGGTTACAAGGTGCGCTGGAGGTGTTTAAGCATGAGTAATGATACACGACCAGAAATTCGTTTTCCGGGATTTACGGAAGATTGGGAAGAGCGTAAGTTGGGAGAAGTTTTTCAACAAACAGTTGAATATATTGACCCCAAAGAAGTAGGTCTTGAACTTTGGAGTGTAACTGTCGAAAATGGTTTAACTCCAAAATCAGAAAGATATAATCGAGAGTTCCTAGTTAAAAAGAATGATAAATTCAAAGCAATTCATCCAGATGAAATTGTATATAATCCTATGAACATGACATTAGGGTCAATCGGGTTCAATAATTCAGGGAAAAATGTTGCTGTATCAGGTTATTATGTGACCATGAAATTAAATAAAGGCTTTGATAGTAAGTATTTTGCTGCGTGGTTGCCTTCTCCAAATGCAATTAATTTATATAAGTTGTATGCAACAGGTTCATTAATTGAGCGTCAACGTGTTCAGTTTCCAACTCTTTCAGGAATTAAAACTTTAATGCCTATTTTGAACGAACAAAAACAAATAGGTTTATTTTTTAAACAACTCGACGACACTATCGCTCTTCATCAACGTAAGTTAGATTTGCTGAAGGAAACGAAAAAAGGATTCTTACAAAAAATGTTCCCTAAAAACGGAGCAAAAGTGCCAGAAATCCGGTTTCCTGGATTTACGGAAGATTGGGAAGAGCGTAAGTTAGGAGATATTACTAAAATAAGCACCGGAAAATTAGATGCAAATGCAATGGTTGAAAATGGCAAGTATGATTTTTATACTTCTGGAATTAAAAAATATAGGATCGATGTAGCAGCGTTTGAAGGACCGTCCATTACAATTGCAGGTAATGGAGCAACAGTTGGATACATGCATTTAGCGGATAATAAGTTCAATGCCTATCAACGAACTTATGTGCTCCAAGAGTTTCTAGTAGATAGAAGTTTTATATTTTCAGAAATTGGAAATAAGCTGCCTAAAAAAATAAAACAGGAAGCTCGTACAGGAAATATTCCGTACATTGTTATGGACATGTTGACTGAACTGAAGCTATCGATTCCTCAGAATAATTCAGAGCAACAAAAAATAGGTTCATTCTTTAAACAGCTAGATGACACTATCGCTCTTCATCAACGTAAGTTGGATTTACTAAAAGAAACGAAAAAAGGCTTCTTACAAAAGATGTTTGTCTAGGAGGGAAGAAAAATGAAAATTAGTCATCGTGAGGAAGCGGAAGTCGAAGAACAGTTGATTCGTGTACTGGGAGAAGGGCATAATCAGTGGACGTATCGTCCGGATCTAAAATCAGAAGAAGATCTTTGGGTTAATTTACGCCAAAAAATCATCTCAAATAATCAAGCAGAACTGAATGATTCTCCTTTGACCGATAAAGAGTTTGAAACGATCAAAACCGAATTATTGCTACGGACGAAAACCCCATTTGATGCTGCGAAATGGTTAAAAGGTGAAAATGGGATGGCTCGGATCACGATTGAACGGGAAAATCCGCAATTGGGTTCTGTCTCACTTATCCTTTATTCCAATCAAGACATTGGTGGAGGAATCTCTACTTATGAAGTGGTCCATCAAATTGCAAAACGTGGAAGTAACATAGAAGCACGAGATCGACGTTTTGACGTCACCTTATTGATCAATGGATTACCGATTGTTCAAATCGAGTTGAAACAAGTAACCGCAAGAGATGGCGTCTATCAGGCGTTTAACCAAATCAAAAAGTATGCAGAAGAAGGCATGTTTCGGAACAATATCTTTTCGACCTTGCAGTTGTTTGTGGTTTCCAATGAACAAACGACCCGGTATTTTGCAAATGCCTTACCGAAAGACTTGCACCCTAAGTTTTTATTTAGTTGGCGAACGAAAGACAATGAAAAAGTAGAAAACTTATATGAGTTTTGTAAACAAGTGCTAAATATCCCGGATGCCCATCGCTTGATTGCGGATTATACGATTGTCAGTGAAGATCAAGACAATAAAACCCTCATGGTGTTACATCCTTATCAAGTTCATGCGATTCAAGCCTTGTTTATTGCCGCAAATAAACATCAATCAGGGTATGTGTGGCATGCGACTGGTTCAGGAAAGACGTTGACTAGTTTTGTATCTACTAAGCTTTTAGCACGAAAATCGGGGATCGATCGAACGATCATGTTAGTGGACCGCAAAGATTTAGATAATCAGACCACCACAGAGTTTACGAAATTTGCTTCGGAATTTAATACGGGGATTTCTTCCGGGAATGCTAAAGCGAATAGCTTGATCGTTGGAACAGGAAGTGCCAAAGAATTAAGTGAAACCTTATTGGCAGATGCCAATGCGAATGTTGTAATCATTACAACCCGTCAAAAGCTGGATGCGGCGTTGAAATATGCAAAGAAACAAGAAGAGAAAAAAGGAACCAATCGCTTCCAAAAATTAATGGGGCAACATATCGTGTTTGTAGTCGATGAGTGTCATCGAGCGCTAAGTGCTGAAAATATGGAAGAAATCAAAAAAATGTTTCCGAAGTCCACTTGGTTTGGCTTTACAGGTACACCGATTTTCCCTGAGAATCGGAAACAAGCCAAAGGGCAATTGGCACGTACAACCCATGATCAGTATGGAGAGGTCTTGCACACCTATACCATTAAGAATGCGCTAGAAGATGGCTCTGTCTTAGGATTTCAAGTAGAGCATGAAAATACCGTTGAGCCGACTTCATTAGAGAATAAAATCTATCGGAAATTAAAAGAAGTAGAAACATATGCAGAGTATTCATCAGAACAGATCAATCGTATGATCGATCAAATGGAGCCTGTCAAAAAAGAAAGTTATTTGGACCCTGCTGTTTTTGAAGCAGATGAACATATCCAAAAAGTCATCCATAAAATGTTCCGTCCAGATAATGCCTATACAAAATTTGATTTTCGAAATGGCCGTCCAACGAAATCTGCAATCTTAACCACGAGTTCCATTGACATGGCCAAAAAGTATTATCGGGCCATCAAAGAGATGACGAAAGAACCTGACTGGTTAACAAAAGAGTTTCCTAATCAGCCCATTCGTGAAGGAAGAACGATGGAGGATCCTGATTTTCCACGAATCGCTATTACCTATTCATTAGAAGAAAACAGCCGAGATTCAAGTGTCCAACAAGAAGAAATGCAAAAAATTATTGAGGAATATAATCAGTATTATGATACTTCCTGGTCATTAGCAGACATTGAGCGTTATAACGGAGACATCAATAATCGTTTGGCACGAAAAAGAGCGGAATTTAAACAATTTGGGAAACAAATTGATTTAGTGATTGTAGTGGATCGTCTATTGACAGGTTTTGACGCACCTACGATTCAAACCCTATTTGTGGATCGTAATCTAGAGTATGCAGGATTGATTCAAGCTTTTTCACGTACGAACCGTACGTATCCTGAAAAGACAAAAGGATTGATTGTGACGTTTCGTAAGCCAGCGACAATGGAGAAGAATGTCGAGGATGCGACAAAACTGTATTCAGAAGCAAAAGAAGAATCGGGTTTGATTTATCCAAGTTATCAGGAATCCAAAAAAAGATTCAAGCAGGCATATGGTAAGTTAAAAGAGGTTTCATCCATGGAATCCATTGATGAACATACGCCACTTGAAATCCGTATCGAATATGTCAAAGCATTTCAAGAATTGAATCGTGCGTATGAATCGTTAGTGACTTATGACGATTACAATGATGACATGGTGAAATCTCCAACCTTGAACAATCAAATTCAACTTTTGGAAGAACAAATTGGCGTGTACGAGACCGTGAAGGGTTCATTAATAGAGGAAGAACCAGAAAAAGAAGGAGAAGATTTTTCAACGATCGAATTTTATAGTGAAAATACCACGAAGTTGTATGATATTGATTCAACTTATATTGATCAATTACTAGGAACTTATGCTGCAAATAGTTCAGATGCACGAGAAGAAATTGAAAAAGCTTTGGCTAAATTGAATAAAACAGAAGGAGTCAAAGAAGTTTACCGACAAATTTTAAATGCATTTGATGTGGGGACTTTAGATAGCAATGAAGATATCTTTGTCATTAAACGTCGCTATTTTACACAAGCAAGTGATGATTTGATTCATGCCTTTTCCAATGAGTGGTTTGTCTCTGAGAAAGAATTACATGCTTCTAATCTGCAATATCTACCAGGTGAAGATCCAATTCCTAATATGAAAGCAATTATCAACAGTAAGGATTACGAAGGATATAAAGCCAAACATCCAGAAGCGAAGCCATTTAAATACCCACAAGAAATGAAGCGAGCATGGCGTAAAATGTTAGATGATGAGTTGATTCCACTTGAAAATGAATTGAGGTAAAAAAATCATTATTTAATTCTTTTAATTATTACCGATAACAAGTGATATTTATAGATTCTGTAACAAGCTGATATCAAAAATAGAACTAAGGGGAAATTTTTATACCCATTTCTAGATATTAATTCCATGAGTTTATACTTTTTCATTTATGATCGGAATCATGTGGACACATTCTTCTAGAGACTCTTGAAATAGAATCCTATTTCTCACTTGAAACTAACCAGCTAATTTTTTTATTGTGTTATTTTATTTGGAAATTTAATGATAAAGAGGAATAGAATATTTAGAGTATAGTGGATGTGAGGAGGTAACACAACTGGATGATTTGCAAGAAAAAAGAATTTTAAAAAAATTAATCGATTTTGGCATTACAGATATAGAATCGTTTCTTAAATTAAATTTTAGAAGAAACTAGTTAAATTAATAATAGATATGTTTATATTATGGGTTATACAGTATCTATGAAAGCTGGAAATAAAGCGAGAGTGTAAAATATTTTGTGTAAATAGAAAAAAGGAAGTCCCTTCTGTAGAATAGAGTTACCACAACACATTCACAGAAAAGAGGACTTCCATATGAACGATTTTACTACAGAAATTCTAAAGACTCTAGCGAACAAAGGCGATTTGAATGAATTATTCCGTGTCCATTTGGAAAAAGCTGTTAATACGCTTCTCAAAACGGAGTTAACGGCTTGATGTTAAGATGATTTCATGGACACGATTTGGTAGAATTTAACTACTAAGAAAAGGACGTGTCCAAGATGGCAAAAGCCAAGAAAAAATTTGATGAAGACTTTAAGAAGATGATTTTAGATTTAAACCAGTCTGGCCAATCGGTCGAGGAACTGGCAGAGCAATATGGTATCGCTACACAAACGATTTATCGCTGGAAGAAGCTTCATACAAAGAATGAAGCAACCGGCATGACTGAGGCAGAAATCCTAGCAATGAAAAAGGAAATGGCCCGCATGCAGGAGGAAAACACCATCCTAAAAAAGGCTTTAACCATATTCGCTCAAAAGTAAAAACGAGTGATGTCTTCGAATTTATTCAATCAAATGCAAATGATCATGACGTAAAACAGATGTGTACCGTTTTGGAAACACCAAAATCCAGCTACTATGACTGGAAGAAAAAGAAGCCTTCCAAACGCCAATCAGAAAACGAACGCCTAAGCCGCTTGATTTCGGGGATTTACTTTGAAAACAAGGGTATCTATGGTGCGCCCAAAATTCATAAGATTCTTGTTGGCCGCGGCGAAACCTTGTCCCTAAAGCGAGTACAAAAACTGATGAGAAAGTTGGGCTTACGTTCAATCACCCTCAAAAAATACAAGCCTGGCAAGCAAGCGAAAGTTAAAAGTGAAGGACGCAAAAACCTGTTAAACCAAGATTTCACCACTACGTCGATCAATCAAAAATGGGTGACAGATATCACCTATATTCATACCCTAAAAGATGGCTGGACCTACCTCTCCACTATCCAAGACCTCCACACAAAGAAAATCATCGGTTGGAAGTTTGGCAAGCAGATGACCAAAGAATTGGTCATCGAAACCCTTGACCATGCGCTCTTAAACCACATACCCTCCGAGAACCTAGTCATCCACTCAGATTTGGGTTCTCAGTACACCAGCGAAGCCTACGAGGTAAAGCTGAAAGAATTAAACATCCGGCACTCCTTCAGTCGTAAGGGCTGTCCCTACGATAATGCCGGTATCGAATCATTTCACGCATCACTCAAAAAAGAAGAAGTCTATCCATCAAAAGCGTATGAAAACTTTGAAGCCGCTCATTTAGCGTTATTTCAATACATTGAAGGATTTTACAATCGCAAGCGAATCCATAGCAGTATTAATTATTTAACACCAAATCAGATGGAGGAGTTGGCATTGCAGGCATAGTTCCTAGCTGCCACCTACATTTTTTTTGCGAGATTTCCACAGGGCTTCAACTTCATCGCTTCGATCAGCGGTCAAACGGTTTTGGTTTGACGGCTGGTCGAAACGATGAGATACTCGCCCGCCGGAATCTCGAAAAAAACTCTCGCAAATCGTGTCCGAGGTCTTGACTCAAATCCACTTACTGATTGGGAAGATTTGCCAGAAATTAATCGTATTTTAAATAACGACTTTACTTTTTATGGTAATTACTCAATTAATGGACAAAACGTAAATTATTTAAAAGAAGGCAACTTTGTTCGCGCAAAAGACGAGAATGGAAAAAATCAATACTTTGAAATTTATAAAGTTGTAAAAAACCTTAACTCGTTTTCTATTTCCGCAAGAGCAATTGGTTATATGTTAAGTCGCAATTTTATCGAAAATGCGTTCGTATCTTCTGGAAACGGCACAACAATCATGAACAAATTAAAGGCTAGCTTGGCATTCGAGCAGCCTTTTTCTTTTTCTTCCACAGTTTCAACCGTCCATCAATTTACAGTAAAACAGACAAATCCAATCGATGCACTAATTGGGTCTAATAATGGGAACGAAAATCTAGCTAGCGTAACCGATGGTGAGTTAGATATGGATAATTACAACATTAAGTTATTGAGCCGAATTGGTGAAGATAACGGCTATCGTGTGGACTTAGGTGTCAACCTAGAATCAATCGAAGAAGAAGTAGATAATAATTATTACAATAGTTTGTACTTAGTCGGGGGCGTACCTGAGGGGGATTATGACGAGAACAAAGAACCAATCACTTACAAATATTTAGAAATTGATGGTGTAACTGATAAAAATAGACGAATTGGAAAATACGAAAATTCTGAATGTTTGACGGTCGAAGATTTAAAAAAATGGGGTCAAACAAAATTTAACAATGATCGTGTGCATGAACCTTCCGTTACTCATTCTGTGTCTATGGTCAACTTAGAACACACATTGGAGTACAAAGATATTTATGATACGATTGCTAGTTTACATTTTGGAGATACGTGTCATGTTAAAGTTGCAAAATTGGGAATTGAAGTGTCTGAACGAATGGTGGAATATACCTGGTATCCTACTTTAGGTAAATACAAAGAAGTTATTTTGGGTAACGATATTACATTTTACACAAACAATGTAGCAACAGAAACAGCAAAATTAAAGCAAAAAGTAGAAAAAAGAACAGAAGTTTTAGTTGAAGCTGTAAGAAATGCGTCCAGCTGGATTACTGGTACAAAAGGCGGTTACGTACGATTTAGACCGGAAAAAGCACCTAGTGAAATTTTAATCATGGATAAACCTGATGCTTCAGAAGCTGAAAAAGTTTGGCGGTGGAATTTAGGTGGATTAGGTTACTCAAACAATGGTATCAACGGTCCGTTCGAATTGGCTATGACACAAGATGGCGCAATAGTTGCTGATTTTATCACTGCTGGCATTCTGTCAGGTATCCTCGTTCAAGGGGTAGCTTTAAAGACATTGGATGATAAATCATTCCAAGTGGTGGTTGAAGGCGGTAAAGTTTCTTTTGAAAAGAAAGTTATTTCTACAGGCTTGGATGATGTTCATGGAGAATCATTAGGGTCGATTACATCTACCTATGGAGCAGATAAAAATATCAACGGCTTTGCCATTTGGAAAAACCCAAACTACATTTTCTCGATT
Source organism: Enterococcus sp. DIV0210g (assembly GCF_050559705.1). NCBI lineage: Bacteria > Bacillati > Bacillota > Bacilli > Lactobacillales > Enterococcaceae > Enterococcus > Enterococcus sp. DIV0210g. The sequence goes on from NZ_CP187903.1 coordinate 298,911, forward strand.
AACACTGGTGGAGGCGATGGAAAATCAATTGCAGTCTTTCAAATTCCGAAAGAAAGTACACCTGACAAACCACTGTATAGACTAACCGGCGAAGGAACTTTTCGCAATGGGAAAGTGACGTTTGAAGATGCGGTTGCAATGAATGGTCGTTTGGATGTCAAAGAACTATATGTAAATGGCGTTAAAATTGATACAAATGGCGGAGGTTCAAGTGGTGGCGGTGGCGATGCTGGCGGAGATTTAAGTATATTTGTCAGAGTGTTAGCATTAACAGCCAAGTACGAAATGGGCGATAGAAGTTCAGGATATTATCACGAGCCTTTAAACGATGGAGCTGGATGGAATTATGGTAAATACTCGTTTACACAAGCCTATGAGATGGATAATTTCTTGAGTTGGTTAGCTGATAACTATCCAGAAACCAGAAGTGCATTACAAGGTGAAGTGGGGTCAACAGAGTTTAACAATTCATGGGAAGCCTATGGTAATGCGAACGATGAACTGTTTACTGGCCTGCAAGCAGAGTATTTCTGTCGCAAAAAACTGAAACCGATGATTGATTACTTAAAATCAAACACATCTGTTGATTTTAACGATGGTTCTAAGTGGCTAGGTACTCTATCGCTATTAAGTTCTATCACAAACTGGTATCCAGCAGCGGTTCAAGGCGGCTTTTTCTATAGCTTCGTACAGCAATATTCTAGCAATTGGAACGATGGCGCTTTTATTACTTCTGTGTGCGATTATATCGTTGCAAACGCAGAATCAATGGTTGCTCCGGAATACGCACAAGGCATAAGAAATCGATTTACAAACGAAAAACAAGATGCTTTGCAATTAACCGCAGCAACGAAAATACCATTCGATGCAGCTTCAAGTGGATGGCAAATGCCGATTGCTAAACCTGTGACAGTTACAAGTGAATTTGGACCAAGAACACTTGATGGAGTGGAAGAGTTTCACAATGGGATTGATATTGTTAATAACAATTCAACTACTCCAATTTATGCAGCACAAGCAGGAGAGGTTATTATATCAACGTTCGAAAATAGCTATGGGAATTACGTTGTTATTTTACACGCTGATGGTATTTATACAGGTTATGCGCATATGTCTGAACGGATTGTTAGTGTAGGTGATACAGTAAATCGTGGTCAACAAATTGGTAATATGGGAAATACTGGTAATAGTTATGGTGCACATTTACACTTCCAGTTCTTTAGAAATGGTCCATGGCCTCAAGACTGGCCGAACGATTTCATTAATCCGCGCGACATGATGCAATTTTGATACAATATAATAAAGGAGTGTGATACGAGTGGCAATTAAACATGAGATAACACTGTCGACAACAGAGCCTAACAACGAGATTGGATTGCTTAAAATTCGGCAATCCGACGAAGAAACTCAAACATTAGTAGTACAAATCACCGAAAATGGGTTACCAAAGTCCTATGCCGGATTGGAAGTCTTTTTTTGTGCGAAACTAGGACAGACAGCTGGATTGGGGATTATAGAACAAAAATTAAAGCCAAACGAAATGACTAGCCCTGGTACAGGACAATTGAAGTACACACTACGTGATGAGGATTGGCAACAACTAGGTAGACAAACGGCTTATTTTAGTTTTCGAAAAATGAAAAATGCACATGAATGGACAGAACAATTTTCTACGAGAGATTTTACTTACAATGTTACTAAAAATGTATTTTCCGAAGGTGTAAAGGAAGTTAAAAAAGACGGCTCAACTTACGTGTGGACAATCGAAGATTTAATCCGATTATTCAAGGAATACATCCAATCAGGCAAAAATGATTGGGAAGAATTTATAGAACAAAATAAAGAGATTATTGAAAACGTTGATCCGGGTGGTAAAGTGTTAACAGAATTGATTGAGGCTAGAAAACCGTTTGGAGAAGAGGCGTATCCGAATTTAGGTAAAAGATTAGATGCAGATTATAGTAAATTATCAAATTTAATTATATTATCTAACACTCACGCAAGCGCACGCCGACTGGGGCGATTTTATAGAAAATCAAACGAAATCCCATCGAATAATCAAGCTTTTTGTGCATTAAACTCTAATATTGTTGTACAATATATGCAAAATGATGGGGATAGAGACAAACAATATGGCTCGTTAGTAAAATTTGATATTAATACGGGTCAAATTTTACTCGAAAATGTAATTAAAGGTTATCATGGCAACTCGATGACATATTGCAAAAAAGATGGATATATTTATTTTTGTCCATCAGAGGATAGTACTACTGTTGATAGAACACAGCAGTTTAAATTATATAAAATTGATACAGCAACTTTAGAGGTGACTGACGAGTTTGATTTTAGTGATAAAACTACTTTGTCAATTCTGCATTCGGTTGGCTATGACGATGTAAGTGAGTCGTTTTTTGTTGCAAACAATAAAATAATTGAGTGTTATGGTTATGATCTAGAATTTAAATTTAAAGTAAATTTAGAAAGTCTGCTAGGTTATGAGCCGACTTATGGCCAAGGTATACAAGTAAATAATGGAGTATTATATTACATTGGAGGCCGTAAGAGTCAGATATGGACATTTAAGATTAATGTTAAAAAAGAAAAACTGGAATATATGACCACATATGAATTCGATGTTTATCAAGAAAATTTTTACGCTCTAGGAGAAATAGAAGGTATAGGATTTAATGATGTAGATGGTTTAATCTATTTATCAACACAAGCTAGATTGAGTACTTTCGGGGGATTATCTCAGTACTTTGTTACTAATAATAATTTTAGTCATCCGTCAAGCGGGAGTGGCGTAGTCAAATTGCCTCATTACAGTACAGCATCGAGCGCAATTTTTTACGGTAATAATACAGGTTATAACCCTGATGGCACACAAAATAATCCTTTTCCGACTTTATTAGAGTGTGGATTGTCTATCACATCACCTTATTTATCAAAAAGAGAAATTAATTTTTTAAATGACGGTCGAGAAGACACATTAGCATTATTTGATGCACATAATGTAACGATTGTCACAAATGGTTACAAGATAAGAGCTGCTGTTTTAGTTAGTTGTACAAATATTTATGCGCATCAATTAGATTGTGTTTATTTTACAGGATACAATAACAATGCTTTTTATGCATATCACTCTAGCTTTCGGATAAATAATTTAACAACAAGTGACAATGGATTGTTATATCCAAACTTTATCGAGCGCTGTGACTGTGTGATTGCAAATATCACAGCAAAGACATTTGTTAAAAATTCCAGTATAACAATGCCCACGGAATCAGAACTTTTATTAAAAGAAAATATGATGGCAAGATTAAGTGGTTTAAAGCGATTAGGTGAAATCAATAATATTACCGATTTTGGTACAATTTTATCTCAAGATTTTAGCTACTACAATAAAATTGCTGTTGATTTAACTATTGTTGCAGATAAAACTATATATATGTCAGCAGATGCAATCCGTAAATCATCAACAGATTTGTCAATGATTGGTCTTGCGAGTGGTACAACTTATATGTGTATTTTGCATTTAGTATCATCAGTTCCGACTAATAGTACGATAGATTTATATAAACTTACAGCAGGTAATTGGACTAAAATTACAATCGTAAGCTTCGAATTAACGGTACGATTATCAGATATCTAATTGACTGTTAAAAGCGAATACTGTATCCTTTTAAATGGATAGGAGTGGATAAATTGAAGGCGTTTTTAGTATTTACATTGTTTTTATTAATTTTAGTAATAGCTTCATCACTTGTTAAAAAGAAAAAATTTAATTTTTTTGATAAAACACATACAAATTTATTAAAAGGCTTTGCTATACTAACTGTTTTTTGGGCACATATAGGAAGTTCCTATGATATCGGAGGGATTCAGTGGATTGCGGCTATTGGAGTTTCTTTGTTTTTAATTGCTTCAGGATATGGGCTTCGTTACTCATATAAAAAATCAGGTTTGAATAATTTTTGGAAGAAACGATTTTTTACGGTTATTGTACCCTATTGGTTTGTCTATTTAGTAGGTGCGATTTTTACAGCGAAGGTTTATAACATAAAGTTAGTTTCCGAGATATTTTTTTTTACTAGAGCAAACTGGTACATTAGGTATATCCTAATTATTTATATTGTTTATTGGATTATAATGAAACTAGTCAGTCGATATAAATTAAACGACGGAATATTTTACGGCCTGTTACTCGCATCTTTTACAGTATGGTTTATTGTGGAGTCAGTGTATTTTGCTAAAGCAGATGCACCATCTCTGTTAGCTCGTCAGATGTTTGCCTTTCCGTTAGGCACCATATTTTGTGATTACTACGGAAAAATTAAATTATTCTTCACAGAAAAAAAATATCATTTCGCACATATTTTAATAGGAATTGGATCTTTCTTGATATTCGTATTCAGTCAAACATCAACAATTCTCAACCTACCATACTTGCTATCAAATACCATAGCTTTGTTTACAGTCTTACCAATGGCATTAACAGTAATTTGGATGTCTATTATTATCCAAAGACTCTTTAATAACTATTTATTTTCTTTATTAGGGACAATATCATATGAGATTTTTCTGGTACAGTATATGTCGCGTAACTTAGTAGTTGAAGGTCAGCAACTTTCATTGTATATTTGCTTCTTTGCTACTATATTGATTTCATACTGTGTTCATTATGGCTATAAAAAACTTGTTTTAAGTAAAATCTAAAATAATAAAAAGAGACTATATTTTTAGTCTCTTTTTATTATGCCAAAAATTAAAAAGGAGTAATCAAATGAAAAATATTTTATCCCTATTCATCGACCAATTATCAAAAAATGGCAGATTGTACGTATTTTACAATTAAACAAATGTTTGACTGAGCATACTCAATCGAGTGTGTTACTTAATTTTATGCAGGAGGTGTCAAATGTTAGATGTATTAACAATCGCGGCTTGGAGTGGCGCAATCATGACAATAATCGGACTTGTATCTTATTTGGTAAAGCCGATTATGTCTAATTTTACTAAAATATCCGATAATTTAACTAAAATGAGTCACACGTTAGATATGATTAACAAAGATTTAGAATCGAGTAAATCAGATAGAATCGCTATCCATGACGAGTTAAAGGAGCATGACAGACGTTTGGATAGTCACAAAGAAACTCTCATTGAACATGGAGCGCAATTAAAATCCATTTGGAAGAAGGTGGGATAACCATGATTTTATCAGATAAACAGTATCAAATTATTAAGTGGGTAGTGCTAACCGTACTGCCCGCTTTATCTGTACTTATTAGCGTGTTAGGCAAGGCTTACAGCTTTGAGTATACAGATTTAACCGTATTGACAATTAACGCTGTAGCGGTGTTCCTAGGGGCTGTAACAGGCGTTAGTCAATTAAATTACTGATGTTAAGATGATTTCATGGACACGATTTGGTAGAATTTAACTACTAAGAAAAGGACGTGTCCAAGATGGCAAAAGCCAAGAAAAAATTTGATGAAGACTTTAAGAAGATGATTTTAGATTTAAACCAGTCTGGCCAATCGGTCGAGGAACTGGCAGAGCAATATGGTATCGCTACACAAACGATTTATCGCTGGAAGAAGCTTCATACAAAGAATGAAGCAACCGGCATGACTGAGGCAGAAATCCTAGCAATGAAAAAGGAAATGGCCCGCATGCAGGAGGAAAACACCATCCTAAAAAAGGCTTTAACCATATTCGCTCAAAAGTAAAAACGAGTGATGTCTTCGAATTTATTCAATCAAATGCAAATGATCATGACGTAAAACAGATGTGTACCGTTTTGGAAACACCAAAATCCAGCTACTATGACTGGAAGAAAAAGAAGCCTTCCAAACGCCAATCAGAAAACGAACGCCTAAGCCGCTTGATTTCGGGGATTTACTTTGAAAACAAGGGTATCTATGGTGCGCCCAAAATTCATAAGATTCTTGTTGGCCGCGGCGAAACCTTGTCCCTAAAGCGAGTACAAAAACTGATGAGAAAGTTGGGCTTACGTTCAATCACCCTCAAAAAATACAAGCCTGGCAAGCAAGCGAAAGTTAAAAGTGAAGGACGCAAAAACCTGTTAAACCAAGATTTCACCACTACGTCGATCAATCAAAAATGGGTGACAGATATCACCTATATTCATACCCTAAAAGATGGCTGGACCTACCTCTCCACTATCCAAGACCTCCACACAAAGAAAATCATCGGTTGGAAGTTTGGCAAGCAGATGACCAAAGAATTGGTCATCGAAACCCTTGACCATGCGCTCTTAAACCACATACCCTCCGAGAACCTAGTCATCCACTCAGATTTGGGTTCTCAGTACACCAGCGAAGCCTACGAGGTAAAGCTGAAAGAATTAAACATCCGGCACTCCTTCAGTCGTAAGGGCTGTCCCTACGATAATGCCGGTATCGAATCATTTCACGCATCACTCAAAAAAGAAGAAGTCTATCCATCAAAAGCGTATGAAAACTTTGAAGCCGCTCATTTAGCGTTATTTCAATACATTGAAGGATTTTACAATCGCAAGCGAATCCATAGCAGTATTAATTATTTAACACCAAATCAGATGGAGGAGTTGGCATTGCAGGCATAGTTCCTAGCTGCCACCTACATTTTTTTTGCGAGATTTCCACAGGGCTTCAACTTCATCGCTTCGATCAGCGGTCAAACGGTTTTGGTTTGACGGCTGGTCGAAACGATGAGATACTCGCCCGCCGGAATCTCGAAAAAAACTCTCGCAAATCGTGTCCGAGGTCTTGACTCAAATCCAGCTTTCCTCGATTACGAAAAGTACGATCGCATTGGTTTTAACACGGGTAATTCTCGTAACGGCTCCTATGACCGTACGGTCAAGACCGAGTACGGGGAACTTCATCTCCAGATTCCGCGCGACCGCAACGGCGAGTTCAAGCAACAGACTGTTCCTGCTTATAGACGGACGAATGATACCTTAGAGGAGACCGTCATTCACCTCTTCCGAAAAGGTATTACCATGTCGGAAATCGCAGACTTGATTGAGAAAATGTATGGGCATCACTACACGCCCCAAACCATGTCCAACATGACTAAAGTGCTGACTGAAGAAGTAAATGCATTTAAAGTTAGAACTCTAAATGATAAGTATGTCGCTATTTTCATGGATGCTACTTATATTCCTTTAAAACGGCAAACCGTCTCCAAAGAAGCAATCTATATTGCCATTGGTATACGAGAAGACGGCACTAAAGAAGTACTAAGTTATGCGATTGCTCCGACTGAATCGACCTACGTTTGGAATGAGTTGTTACAGGACATTTACTCCAGAGGGGTTCATGATGTCTTACTGTTTATTACCGATGGCTTAAAAGGCATGAAAGATACGATTCACCAGATTTATCCTAAAGCTAAATACCAACATTGCTGTGTTCACGTTTCCCGTAATATTGCTCATAAAGTACGTGTCAAAGATCGAAAAGAAATCTGTGATGATTTTAAGGCTGTTTATCAAGCTAGCTCAAAGGAAGAGGCAAATACCTTTTTAGGGAGTAAGATAGAGAAGTGGCAGAAAACTTATCCTAAAGTGACGCAGTCACTGATAAAAAATCGAGATTTATTGACTTTTTATGAGTTTCCGCCGAAGCATTTACTCAACTAATTTAATCGAATCTTTCAATAAACAAATCAAGAAATACAGCCGCAGAAAAGATCAGTTTCAAAATGAAGAATCACTAGAGCGTTTCCTAGTATCCATCTTTGATACATACAATCAAAAATTCTTAAATAGAAGCCATAAAGGCTTCCAACAAGTGACGGATACATTAGCTTCAATGTTTACTGAGTAACCCATTATTTTGCAGAAGGACGAGTTATTTACACAAAATTATTGACGCTCCCTAAAAAAATATAATACAATTTGCAAGGAGAATAAAGATGACAGATACATATAAGTATATTGATAAATTCACAGTTGAGACTATATTTAAAGATTTCTATTTTTTTAATGTGGGTTACGAAACATGTCTATCAAGGGCCATAATAAAATGTTGGTTTTGGGCCATTGAAATTGTAGGTAGTTTTCTCTTTATCGTTTCGTTTCTTTTCCTTTCGTTTCACTATAACTTTTCATTCGATAGGAAGGTCCTGTAATTTGAATAATTTTAGAATGATGGACCAATCGGTCCAATAAAGCATTAGTCAATTTCTTATTACCAAAAATTTCGGATCATTGAGACAGAGGAATATTCGTTGTAATAATCGTTGATTTTCTTTCGTATCGCATATTAATTAGTTGAAACAGTAAGTTAGATCCTTCTTTTGAGAAGGGGAGATACCCGACTTCATCAATAATTAATACAGAATAGCTCGCATATTTTTTGAGCATGGTATCACTTGTCCCACGTTTATGTGCCCGGATAAGTCGATTAACCAGTTCTGTACTAGTGATAAATAAACAGCTCTGCCCTCTATCAATACACTCTAAACCAATTGAAACGGCTAAATGGGTTTTTCCAACACCGCTATTCCAATGAATAAAAGGTTGTCATACGTGTCTAAAAAGCGTAATGTCACTAAATCTTGAATTTCACTTTTTTTGATTTTGGGTTGAAAATCAAAGTTAAAATCAAGAAGGCGTTTATGATAGGGAAACATTGCCCGTTTTAAAATTTTTCTTTGGGTCTCCTTTCTACGATAGCTAATTTCTTGATGTGTTAATTCAAATAAAGAATCAACTAGAGATTGTTCATTTTTAGCTACTTCATCTAAATGGGCAGGTAAAATTTCTTTGATACAGGTAAGATTTAAATCTGATAATTGATTTAATAACTGATGGTAATTTGACATATGAGCCTCCTTATAATTCATCGTAAGCATCTAAATTTTCTTCTACAAAGCGCTCCAATTCTTCGTCTTCTAAGTATTTGAAGACATCAGATCGAAGAATCTCAAGAGAGTCATCACGTTGATAATTTAAGGTTTTTTTGCTTAATGGGTGCGAGCGAATACATTGATGGCCATACCAAATGAATAGACTGTCCTTACGGACATCTAAAGTTACCTCTTTACCAATATATTTCATGGGAACAGAATACTTTGAGTTTTGATATTGGACCATGGATTCAATGGAAACTTTTCTAATTACGTGTTGGGTTCTAGAAACATATCTGACTAGTTCTGAACGATTGAAAGGACGCAACACCGATTGTTCATCTATAAGAAGCTTAGAGGGATGATTATTCACTGCTTGAGAACGTTCATTATTTAAGTCATTCATAAACTCATAGACGATTCGTTTTAGCTCCTGCTCATTTTCAAACTCGTAGTTAAAGACCATTAAGCGGTTAACAGTACGAGCTAAAGCTTCAACTTTGCCTTTGGTTTGTGGACGAAAAGGGCGACAAGCAATCGGATTGAATCCAGCATCTTTAGCAAATTGACGAAATTTTTCGTTAAAAACGGTTTGACTAAATTGGCTTTTACTTCTATCAACAACTGTTTTCATATTGTCAAACCAAATTTCTTGAGGAACACCATTCCCGCAGTACTCAAACGCATTGACCAAACAATTGAAGACATTCGCTTGGGTTCGATCAAAGGTTACCTCTAAAGAACCATTTACACAAAATTATTGACGCTCCCAAGCTAAAACTCCTATTAATCGATCTACTAAAAATAAATAAAAAATTCTTTTCAATTTTTATTTATGGTATGACATAAATAAAGTAAAGTTATTCTTCTAGGTTAATCTTATTAATACTCTTTCTCACTAGTGTTGCATGCAACACTAGTGAGAAAGAGCATTAAATATACTGCAAGGCAAGACATTTGGTAATTGAAGAATAACAAGTAAAAAAATAGCAGTCAGGTCTCTTGACAAAGTATAGTTGCTATTCTTTTTTTAGGACCTACTTTAATGAAATTTTTGTTTGGAGGGAACGACTTCATTCCTTTGATTATTTCAGTTGAATTTAATAGAGAAGCCTGGCGTCTATTAAGAAATACTTTTCTTGATGAGCGTCAATTTTTTTAACGGAAATCTATCCTATACTAAATTCAGTAAAGAAAAAGGAGGAATCAAAGAAAGCTATTTTAAACAAACCAAAATTATAGGAGGAATAAATCATGACTGAAAATAAAGCTACTCAAGAAAGAACACCCCAAGAAAGATTGCAAGAAGAACAAGAACACAAGGAACATGTTCATCATACGAAAATTAATGCAGCGGCCATTGCGGATCATCTTTTAGGCAACATGCATACATTACATGTGAAACTGCACCAATATCACTGGTATGTAAAAGGAGCCAATTTCTTTACGTTGCATGAAAAATTTGAAGAGTTGTATAACGAAAATGAAAAATGGTTCGACAAACTTGCGGAGCGTCTAATTACTTCTGGGCATAAACCTGCTTCGACAACGGTTGAATTTGAAAAATATTCGATGCTTTCGGAAGATGCAGTTAATAAATACGCTAAAGCAGAAGACATGGTTGAAAATATTATCGAGGACTTCAGAAGCACTCGTGACCTAACTATTCGCGCGATTCGTTTAGCTCAAGACGAGGGTGACGATGCTTTAGAAGATACATTGATTGCTTTTAAAAATGACTTAGACAAGAACATTTGGATGCTGCAAGCGTTCATTGGTAAAGAAGCATTAGAAGATGATGACGCTCTTGATGAGGATGAAGATTAAGGTAAAAGTAGAAGCTGATTTAGGGATTGGAATTCTTTCCAGTCCTTTTTCCATTTTCTTGATGTGCATCAATTTTTTTGTAGTAAGAGACTTATATAATAAAAGCAGCGAATATAAACAAAATAAATAAAGGGGGAGAATGAATTGACTAAACATATCCATCATGAAATTGGCGACCACGCAGCCTGTATCCGCTTGGTTCCAATATTCAATCACTTAGAGGATAGCGCGATGAATTACATTGCTGAAAAAGCCCACACGAAACAGTATCGAAAAGGAGAGTTTCTGTTTCGTTCACAAGAAAAAGATGATGCCTTGTATATTGTGAATCGCGGAAAAGTCCGTATTTATCGATTGGCAGACTCTGGCAAAGAGCAGCTAGTGCGGATCTTGAACCCTGGTGATTTCACCGGAGAATGGACCTTGTTCAACCCGGATGCAGTACACGAGGAATATGCCGAAGCAACCCGAGATACCGTTGTCTGTATGATTCAGCAAAAAGATGTCCAAGATTTTCTGGAACAATACCCAGCTATTTCTTTAAAACTATTGGCGGAAATGTCTAAACGATTAGAAAGTTCAGAACGTCAAACGACACAAGTAGCCTTGGAGAGTGTCATTACCCGTTTAGTTTTGTTTTTGGCAGAAAATGTGGAACCTGAAATGGGCAACTCTCCCACCATCACCCTGCCGATGGGAAAAAAGGACATTGCTTCCTATTTAGGAACGACACCTGAGACCATCAGTCGCAAATTTGGAGAATTGGAGGACGAGGGATTGATTCAACAGCTGTCTGGGAAAAGGATCAAGATTCAGGATTTAGATGATTTATTGCTTTACAGCGAATAATCGGACACACTTTTTTCTACACGTTGGTGTTCTGTCGCTCTTCATTAACAACGGGACAGAACTCAGTGCTTTTACTTCCATCTGTCCGTTTTTGGCTTTTTTAAGACAGAACGACCTTCATTCATTGGAAAAATAAAAGCACAAACATGATAACCCTCAAGTTTTTTTGTTTTATTTTTCTTTAAGATAGGGTTGTCGAACAAAACGTAAAAATAAGTAGGGGTGAATGTGCATTATTTTTGGGTGATAGTTGCCATCACGTTGTCAGCAGCGGGTGCATTCTTTGTCGTCCCTTTCACCAAGAACACGATTGGCGGCGAAGCAAAAACGTCTAACGTTGTTGAGGCAGGTAGGTTAGCTATGGAAAAAGAAGAGGAAGTTGTAAAAGGAGCCGGCGTAATCGGACACGGAAAAGTGGCGTATTACGAAGCGAGTGATCAGGGAGATAAAAGTGTATTCACTGTTTGGTTTCCATGGAGCTTAGCCGGAATCTTGTTCAGCATCACCATGACTAGAATGACGCGAAAAATTGAAGAAATGGAGCAAATAGAATGGAATTCGTATTAGGCGTTTTGAATCCCCATGCGGTGGAGATTGGTTCTGTTGTGATTCATTGGTATGGAGTCATTATCGATATGGCCTTATGGGCAATTCCGATTGGACTCCTCGGCGCTCGGCTTTATTATGTGTTATTTGAACTTGGTTATTATCTGCAAAATCCAGGACAAATCCTTGCGATTTGGAATGGCGGCATTGCGATTTATGGGGGATTGATTGCAGGAGGGGGTACGCTATATTGGTATGCAAAGAAAAAAGGTACTTCTTTGGCACTCGTTCTTGATATTTTAGCGCCCAATGTATTGTTAGCCCAGTCCATTGGTCGTTGGGGCAATTTTATGAATCAGGAAGCTCATGGTGGACCGGTTACTCGTCAATTCTTGGAAAATCTTTATTTACCTGAATTTATCATTTGAACAAATGAATATCAATGGTACCTACTACCATCCGACTTTTTTATACGAGTCATTGTGGAGTTTGTTGGGCTTTGTCCTCATCGTCACTATACGGAACCGAAAACAGCTTTTGCTTCAAGGAGAAGTCGCTTTGAGTTACGTTTTGTGGTACTCAGTGGGTCGGTTCTTCATTGAAGGTATGCGAACGGACAGTTTATGGATTGGCGAGTGGATCCGCGTTTCGCAAGCCTTGTCTCTGGCCCTGTTTATTGGCGCGATTGTAGTATGGTTTATACGCAGACAAGACTATCCACCAATTTCTTATTATTCTGATGGCAATAAGGGGCAGAAAAAGACTATTAAGATGGTGAATTGAGCAAAAAGATAAAAAGAAGTGCAAAACTTGATATGCGTCAATTTTCGTTTGCTAAAAGTGAGCTATACTACAGTTGTAAAGAGGAAAAGGCAGTGTTCATTAATCTGCTGCGGATAAAATAAAAACACATAAAGGAGATAGGAATTATGGAAAAAGCTATATTGCAATTAGAAACGTTGTCTTGTCCAAGTTGTATGCAAAAAATTGAAGGTGCCTTGAAATCAGTTAACGGTATTGATAAAGACAGCATTAAAGTATTATTCAACTCCAGCAAAGTCAAAATCAATTTTGATTCAGCTGTCACTTCGATTGAAGAGATTCAAAAAGCTATCGAAAACGTAGGCTATCCGGTCCTTAAAGCAAAAGTCAAGGCCGCTTAACAGATTAAATGAACTAGGCAATTCTGGAAGAAAAGCTATTTTTCCGGGATTGCTTTTTTGTTGCAATCTGATTCGAGGTGCTTAGAAACGATAAAAGAGAACTTTCTAAACTTGATAGCCGTAAATTTTTATTCGATAAAAAGAGGGTATCGTTATAACTGTAAAGAGGAATAAATGTCATTGAGGCTGTTAGATCAAAAAAATAGTGAGAAGGGACACGTATTTTTTCAAAACTTGATGTCAGTCAATTAATTACTTAGGCAATTATCTTATACTGTATTTATCAATAAAAGAGAAATTAAATTTGGAGGGAAAAAGCATGCAACAATATATATTAAGCAAGAAAAATGTTATCACCGTCATCAGTGGATTGTTAATTGCACTCGGTTTCTTCAGTCACTTTGTTTTAGAAAACGTAGGACTTTCAGAGTGGTCTTTGATCATCGCCTCTGTCTTTGGGATTACGCCAATTGCCATTCAAGCGTTTCAAGCAATGAAAGTCAAAGTCATCAGTATTGATGTCTTAGTCAGTATTGCAGCGATTGGTGCGCTTTTTATTCAAAATTATGAAGAATCGGCTATTGTCACGTTCTTATTCTTATTCGGACACTACTTGGAACAACGAACATTGAACCAAACACGATCTGCTATCAAAGAATTGACTGAAATGGCACCCGAAAGCGCCTTGAAACAAATGGATAATGGCGAATTTGAAGAAGTAGAAGTGGATGATGTAGATGAAGGGGATATCTTGCTCGTTAAAACGGGTGCGAAAGTTCCAGTGGATGGCACAGTCCTTACGGGCGAAGGGCATATCAATGAAGCTAGCATTACAGGGGAAGCTGTTCCGGTCAACAAGCTAGCTGATGCAGAAGTTTTTGCAGGAACCATTTTAGAAAACGGAACGATTCAAATCAGAGCTGACCGAGTTGGTGAGGACACCACATTTGGAAAAATTATTGAACTCGTGGAAGAAGCACAAGATTCTAAATCCGAAGCGGAACGGTTCATTGATCGCTTTTCTAAATACTACACACCAGCTGTCTTGGTTCTGGCAATTGTTGTATGGGCGTTCAGTCAAAATATTGAGTTAGCAATCACCATCTTGGTTCTAGGTTGCCCAGGCGCATTAGTTATCGGAGTGCCTGTCTCAAACGTTGCCGGTATCGGGAATGGTGCTCGTAACGGTGTTCTTTTAAAAGGGAGTGAAGTCATTCAAGACTTCAGCAATGTGGATACAATTGTATTTGATAAGACAGGTACTTTAACTGTCGGAAACCCAACCGTTGCAGCGACTGAACTGTATGAAAAAGATTCTGCTGAAACGCTTGGCTATCTGGCCAGTGTGGAACGGGAATCAGATCATCCATTAGCAAAAGCGGTCTTAAATCAAATTGGAGAAACAAATTTTTATCCTGTTGAAGGAACTGAAGTCGTGAAAGGCGGCGGAATCGTTTCAAGTGTAGCTGGACATAGAGTGGCTGTTGGGAATGTGGCCTTGATGGAAAAAGAAAATGTCACTCTCAGCAAAAAAGTGCAAAAAGATGTCAAACGGTTTGAACAACAAGGGAACTCTCTCGTTTTGACAGCGGTCGACGGTGAATTAAAAGTACTGATGGGCATTCGCGATCAAGTCCGTCCGGGTGTGAAAGCTAATTTGCAGGAATTAAAAGACTTGGGCGTGAAAAATCTAGTCGTTCTTTCAGGAGATAACCAAGGAACCGTTGATGTGGTCGCCGGCGAACTTGGTTTGACCGAAGCTCACGGCCACATGTTGCCGGAAGACAAATCGGCTTATATCGGAAAACTTCAACAACGTGGTCAAATTGTAGCCTTTGTTGGAGATGGCGTTAACGATAGTCCGTCCTTAGCTTTAGCAGACATTGGAATCGCAATGGGAAGCGGAACGGACGTAGCGATTGAAACATCCGATGTCGTTTTAATGAACTCGAACTTCAGCAACTTGCCTCACGCATTAGGATTAGTAAAAGCCACCGCAAATAATATGAAACAAAATATCGTGATTTCA
This sequence comes from Enterococcus sp. DIV0210g, assembly GCF_050559705.1. Classification (NCBI taxonomy): domain Bacteria; kingdom Bacillati; phylum Bacillota; class Bacilli; order Lactobacillales; family Enterococcaceae; genus Enterococcus; species Enterococcus sp. DIV0210g. The sequence continues at coordinate 314,187 of NZ_CP187903.1, forward strand.
ATTGGAGTAGTGTTGGTCTTGTTGACCAGCGTCTTCTTCAGCGAATGGATGAATATGTCTATCGGAATGTTGGTTCATGAAGGTAGTATCTTGGTGGTAATTTTCAATGGCATGAGATTAATGAAGTATAAGTTGAAAGGTCGAAAAGAACAAAAAGAAGTATCAGCACCTGCAGAGAAAGTAAAAATATCTTAAGAATAAATTAGAAGAGGCTGAGACAATAGTCCATCCTTGAAATGACAAAAGCGGAAACTCAGATTTTTAAATCTGGGATTTTCCGCTTTTTTGAGTTCTTGAAAAAAAAGAAGAGTATAGAGTATGCTCTTTATAAAATTAATTTTCGTGTAAATGATTAAAAAATCGGTTCTGTTGCAAAGTTTTAAATAAAGAATAAAATCCCTTACGGTATCTATGATTTAAGCTGGGATTCCCAATAATACCTTGATTTCAGTACAGACCGAAAACCCGAAGAGAGTACCTTCTTTTCGGGTTTTCTTATATAATCCTCGGATGGCTTCCATGCCTTTAATCGTGGTAGAGGCAGTGCGTAAACTTCGATAGAATTTATTGCGTCTCTTTACTGGACGAAGGTCTTGTTCAATCAAATTATTCAGGTATTTAATGGTACGATGTTCTGTCCCTTGATAAAAGCCGTATTCTTTTAGTTTCTTAAAGGCACTTGTAATAGAGGGGGTTTTATCTGTGACTACAACCTTCGGTTCATCAAACTGCTTCACTAACCGCTTAAGAAAAGCATAGGCTGCTTGTGTGTCCCGTTTTTTACGTAACCAAATATCCAAGGTTAAACCATCTGCATCGATGGCTAGATACAAATAATGCCATTTTCCTTTAATTTTGATGTACGTTTCATCCATTTTCCATGAATAAAAGGATTTTTTATTTTTCTTTTTCCAAATTTGATAGAGTAGTTTGCCATATTCTTGCACCCAACGATAAATCGTCGTATGAGAAACGTTAATGCCACGATCATATAAGATTTCTTGAACTTCACGATAGCTAAGGTTATAACGAAGATAGTAGCCCACGGCTACAATAATCACATCCTGCTGAAATTGCTTTCCTTTAAAATGATTCATCGTCATTCCTCCTGCTATCTTTTTCTATTATTCTACCTTATTTGATAGTAGATTTAAAACTTTGCAACAGAACCGTTATGAGTCTCATGGTAAAAAAGGAAGTCTCCCGAAGACTGTTGAAACAGCTATGGACGAAAACAGATAAAAAGGTATCTATTCAAACACCTAACAACCATAGTGGTTATGTTGTATTACTCGTCATTTTTGTTCCTAGTCCGAATAAACTTTCTCTTTTGAAGAAGCAAGAACAAGAAACTATTATTAATATCCATATTAGGGATTCAGAAGATGTAGAAGAATTAAAGAAAAAAGTGTGAGAATATTAGTATACCCCTTCAAAGTAATGTTAACTTGATTCAAGCGCAACAGATTGATTAATTTTGAAATAAGACTCTATTATTACAAGTTCATCCGTTGTAAGATGGGTATAGGTCATTTGTACTCACTCCTTATAATTCTTTGGTCGGAACTATTTTGAGTGTAGCACAAATGACTTTTTTAGTTGTCTAGCTTAATTTTACAATCGGCGTTCCGCAAGCTGCGTCAAGTTATTTGGAATTTGTAGAACAGATGAGAGAGATAGAAGCAGCACTACAAACTACTTTTCAATAAGTAGGAATTATAGAAATGTTACTCAAAAAATCTTCATTAAAAAATCTGACTAAATAAGTTGAGAAAACAGAATATACTTCAATATCTAGTGATTTATAAATATCATTCACTCATGATACCCAGCTGAGAGTGTAAAATATTTTGTGTAATAAATATTTCACAGAAAGAAAGAGAAAATTATGCATTGGTTATGGGTATTAATCGTAGGAGATATTATCGGTTTGATTGCCGGAGCAATTACAAATAAAGGTGGATCAATGGGATGGATAGCTAACATCGTTGCAGGTTTAGTTGGTTCAGCAATTGGACAAGCATTGTTAGGTAGCTGGGGTCCTCAATTAGCAGGAATGGCTTTGATTCCTTCTATCATTGGTGCGATCATCGTTGTTGCTGTAGTATCATTTTTCTTGGGACGTTCAAGAGGTTAATCGTCAAATATATCAGCAATTTTACCTATTATCTTAAGGAGCAGCTTTTCGCTGCTTCTTTTTTTGTATAGATAAACTGCTTCTATCACTGATCATCGATGTTGTCTAACTGATGTCGCCGAATGCAAGCATTACCTTTGTCAGATTAAAAAATACTCGTTACACTTAATATAGAACGACGAAAGAAAGGATGATCTCAATGAAAAAAATGTACGAAACAGCAATGATCAATCGTGGAGGCCGTGATGGCGAGGTTGAGGCACCAAACGGAAGTATGCACATGAAGATCGACCGCCCAGGAATCCATAGTGAAGGGACAAATCCGGAACAACTTTTTGCGGCTGGATACGCATCTTGCTTCAACGGCGCGGTTCAACACATGCTGGAAGAAAATAATCTTGAGTCTGATTCTGAAGTCAAAGCACGGGTATCTTTATTTCAATTAGAAGATGGGGGCTACCAAATCGGGGTTGTTTTAGAAGTTTCTTTGCCAGGACTTGAGAAGGACCAAGCAGAGAAAATCGCAGAAGAAGCCCACGCATTTTGCCCATACTCTAAAGCAACAAGAGGCAATATTGATGTGGAAGTGACTATAGTAGAATAAGGGATTCTTAATGTTACTATAAATGAGATTATGAAAGATCCTATAAAGAAACGCTAGTAAAAGAAACGCTAGTAAAAGAAACGCTAGTAAAAGAAACATGTAGTTACGGTAATTAATAGCGGTATATGTACGATTGATCGAATAGAACAAGGAGGCAAAAAAATGACACAGCGGGTAGCAATAATGATTTTAGTGTTGCTGGTCATTGGCCTCCTTGTTTACTATGTCCTAAAGTTTAAGCATTGGAAGCAGCAACGGATACATCAGGATATTGAAAAAAAGTTAAAACGGTATCCTATTGTTCAAGCAGCTTGGGAAAAGGCTGAAGCAAAACAATATAACATTCCTGGATTAACAGAAACAAGAATGGTGGTGCCGGAAACCGGCGAAAATGAGGTTTGTCAATGGATGACGCCGCAAGGGTTGGCTTTTTCTCAAGATTTTGTGTTTATTTCTGCCTACTGCTATGACCATCAGCATCATTCTATTATTCATGTACTGGATAGAGAAACAGGACAGCCGATCAAACTGCTGATTTTACCTAAACGGCCACATGTAGGGGGCTTAGTATATGATACAAAACGGGAACTTTTATGGTTGACAATCACAGGATCTGCTACTGGACGAGTAGCCGCTTTACGTTTGATCGATATCTTAGCAGATACATCTGAAGAGACGGGACAGCCAATCGCTTATTGGCTGACAACTGATCTCTCAGAGATTCCACAAGCATCGTATTTGACTCAAAACAATGATCAACTGGTATCTGGCAACTTCACACTAAAAGGTGAAGGACAGTTGACTTTCTATCTATTGCCGACGATAGCTGAAATGAAAACAGCAATTCGCCGCAAAGACAAAATCCAACCAACCGTGACAATGAGCAGAAAAACATCTGATAAGATTCAAGGTGTGGCTTTTTATGGCCATTATCTCTTAGCCAGTCGTTCTTATGGTCCTTATACCTCGGAACTCTTAGTGTCCGAGCGGGACTCTCCTAGCCGGATCCTAAAACGAATCAAATTTCCACCGTATTTGGAACAAATCGTTGTTGTAGAAGATCGTCTAGCAGTATTGTTTGAAAGTGGCGCCGCAGCGTATCGCGAGAAAGCCAATCCTGTGTTAGCCAATGTTTTATTACTAGACTTAGCAACGTTGCTTCATGCAAATAAGCGTCCCAAAAAGATTGCTGCAACTAAAAAATAGTCGGACAACTCAAGATGATCACTGTTGTTCATAAAGAACGACAAGAAAAATCATCTAGCGATGTTCGACTATGGGTTTATTTAGGAAGTATTTCTACTAAGATTCAATATGGCTATACAGATTCGGCGAAAAAACAAGGCAATGTTAAGTTTTTGAGAATCACAGATATACAAGAGGGACGTGTAAATTGGTCCAGTGTGCCTTACTGTGATATTAGTAATTCTAAACTAGTTGATTTAAGATTGGAAGAAAATGACATTTTGATAGCAAGGACAGGAGGAACTATGGGAAAAAGTTTCTTGGTTAAGGAAATAAGTGAGGAATCTGTTTTTGCTTCTTACTTGATTCGAATTAGGTTAGTTGAGAAATTATTATCAGAATACGTAGACTGCTTCTTAGACTCGCCATTATATTGGAAGTTATTAGAAAAAATTTCTTACGGAACTGGGCAACCAAATGTAAATGGTACAAATTTATCTAAACTACTTATACCATTACCACCTTTAGAAGAACAACAACGCATGACTACTAAAATAGAAATGATAAGAAGATCTATTCGTAGAATCAATTTTGAGTAAATATAACGGACCTAGCATCCATTTTATACCAGATGATGCTAGGTCTATTATTTATATTTTATGGAATTTAATTGATTTGTGCTAGTGTTTTAATATTATTACGACAGTAAAAAAATAGTTTGATTCTTCTAACATGAATGACCATCTAGAAGTGGAAATGTATAAAAGATTTATTTTATGAAGTTTTCCTAATATCATTCACTCATGATACGCAGCTCCTTATCATAAGTGATTCTTACAACATCCCTATCAAAGATGAGATTCCCACAAAAAAACTCATCAAAACGTTAAGACATATTTCACCTATTGTTTGCTAAAATAAACAGGGTAAACAATAGACGGAGGGAGTCTTTTAAATGAAAAAAGGAATAGCTGCAATTGGATTGCTTTTCTTGTTGACGGGTTGTGCAGCAAATGGGGGAAAGGAAGCTTCTGCTAAAGTAGCGAATGCAACAACAGAAATAACAGAAACAAGTGCCAACGAATCATCAAGTTCAGAAAAAGAAAGTTCAACTGTTTCAACAACAGTATCAGATACACAAACAACTGTTTCTTCGGAGCCGACAACAACTACCTCAGAAGCCCAAAGTACGACTGAATCTAGTCAGTTTACTGCTTCAAGTACTTCGGAGACAAGCGTTCAAATGGAAGAACAAACATTGTGGAATGTAACCAAAGCTTCAGAACTAGCAGCATTTATGTCAACGTGGGGACAAGAAATGGGTCAGCAATACAGAAGTTATAATAATCAAGCAAATGTTAATTACTATGGTATGCCAGTACCACAAGCGATTTTAGCTGGCGAATGGACCATGGTCATTGATCAAACGCCGGTCTCTGTGGAATGGACAGGAGACGGTACAGGACAAGCAAACTTTCAATTAGCAGCAGTTTATTCTGATATAGAGGATTCAAAACCAGGAGTTAAACATCTTTATTTCTTTGGATTCCAGCAAAACCAGCCGAAAGTTTTAGTTACACAGCAAAATCAAGGCAACCCAAACAATTATCTTTATTTTAAAGAAACTGGTAATGCAGAATTGAAAAATGGGTTTGATCAGATCATCAACAGCTAAGTTTCAAAAAATTTTTTAAATCAGATATAAAAGAGTTATGATTTTTGTCATAGCTCTTTTTTGCAACTATTTTTTTATATCCGTTTACTTAATCGCCAAGCGAAGTTGCAAAAATCTCTACTTATTAAAAAATAAGGGAAAGAAAACAGTATAGCAGAATATAGTATTTAAACAAGATTGTGAAACCGATATCAAACAAGTATAATATAAAGAAAAAGAAGGAGGAAGTACAAATGAAAATTGCGATTGCAGGGGCTGGAGCAATGGGAAGCCGTTTTGGGTTGATGCTTCACCAAGGCGGAAATGATGTATTATTGATTGATGGATGGGCGGAACATGTCCAAAAAATCAAAGAATCGGGACTGAAGGCAAATTTTAATGGGCAAGAAATGTCGGTTCAATTACCCATCGTTCTTCAGTCAGAAGTGAGAGAAGAAGATAAAGTAGATTTGATTATTTTATTTACAAAAGCGATGCAGTTAGAAAAAATGCTGCAAGATATCCAATCCTTGATCAAAGAAGATACAGAAGTCTTGTGTTTATTAAATGGTATCGGACATGAAGATATTATTGAAAAATTTGTACCAATGGAAAATATCTATATCGGAAACACGATGTGGACTGCTGGTTTAGAAGGACCCGGACAAGTCAAATTATTTGGAAGCGGTTCTGTAGAATTGCAAAATTTAGGTGTTGGAAAAGAAACAGCTGCGAAAGAACTAGCGGATAAGTTATCTGAATCAGGGTTAAATGCTCAATTCTCTGAAAATATTCATTATTCTATTTATCGTAAAGCATGTGTAAATGGAACAATGAATGGATTATGTACGATTTTAGATGTCAATATGGCAGAACTTGGGAAAACGTCAACAGCACATAAAATGGTGGAAACAATTGTCAATGAATTTGCTAAAGTAGCAGCAATAGAAAACATTGAATTAGATATTCCGGAAGTGATTGCACATTGCGAATCTTGTTTTGATCCAGAAACGATCGGGTTGCATTACCCTTCTATGTATCAGGACTTGATTAAAAACCATCGATTAACGGAAATCGATTATATCAACGGAGCAATCTCAAGAAAAGGAAAGAAATATGGTGTTGCAACACCATATTGTGATTTTTTAACTGAACTCGTTCATGCAAAAGAAGATAGTTTGAACGTAAAATAAAGGGAGAATTAAATGGAAACCACACAAAAGATAACACCAAAAATTTTTTTGAATAAAGTTTTAGCTGGAACAGCCACTGGTATTATTATCGGATTGATTCCTAACGCTGTACTAGGCGCGATTTTAAAATACTTTAGCGAATATCCTTTTGCAGTAACGATTGCACAATTAGCAGTTATTTTTCAATTAGCGACACCTTTGATCATTGGTGGTCTGATTGCATTGCAATTTGGTTTTAATCCGATGAAAATGATGGTTGTAGCAGGAGCTTCGTTTGTTGGTTCTGGCGTGGTCAAATTTGTTCCAGAACTGGGTGAAGCTGGTGTTTACGTCGGTTCTGGTACAGGAGATATCATCAATACAATGATCACGGCTTCGATTGCTGTTGGATTGATTTTGTTGATTGGCGAACGTTTTGGTTCTGTTTCGATCGTACTGACACCGATTGTTGTAGGCGTAGGAGCAGGATTGCTTGGTTTTTATCTGTTTCCTTATGTAACGGCGATTACTTCCGCAATTGGAGCATTGATTAATAATTTCACCACTTTACAACCATTGCTTATGTCAATATTGATTGGCTGTTCATTCGCATTTCTGATTATTTCTCCAATTTCAACAGTGGCTATTGGGATGGCGATTCAATTGGACGGTGTTTCTGCTGGTGCTGCTGCGATGGGCGTGGCTGCAACAACGCTTGTTTTAGTGGTGAATTCTTGGAAGGTCAATAGATCAGGAGTGACGATAGCGATTGCTTTAGGCGCGATGAAAATGATGATGCCGAATTTATTCAGAAAACCGATCATTTTAGTTCCGTGTTTAATTAGTGCAGTGATCACAGCTATACCGGTCGCGCTATTCTCCATTTCTGGCACGCCTGCTTCTGCTGGTTTCGGCGTAGTAGGACTTGTTGGGCCGCTTGCTTCATTAGATGCGGGATTAAATCTTTTACTTGTTTTCCTATGCTGGTTGATCATCCCAGTGCTTGCAGCGCTTCTTACTCAATTTTTATGTGAAAAAGTCTTAAAATTATATGATAGAGAAGACGTATTTAGATTTTTGGGTTAATGTTCTTTGTTAAACAATTCTTTTGGTAGTTTTAAGCTATAAATGATGAAAAAGACACGCAAATCAGTTATTTCACGATCTGCGTGTCTTTCTTTGTTACTTGCTTACAATCGTTTGTGCTTTCGGTCCGTTTCTGTTTTAGTAATTTTTAGTTATTTTTCAGGCTGAAGATGAATTGTGCTAATAGTAGGTGGGGAGTGATTGGCGCGATTTTTGCTATTACAATACCTGCACTTGCGAAACCAATTATCCGAAAGTATCAGTATGAAGTATTATCGATTCGTTTAATAGCTGATTTTGATATTTTGTGGAATCAATTAGAAAAAATTATCAACGAACGTAAATATAATGAATTTCGTTTAGGAGAACTTTATGGATTTGATGTTAGCGACTTTGATAAAGTAGATTATCAGCCATTTTTACGTGAATTGAAACAATAAAACAGACACGCAAACCGTTTTTACAGCGGACTGCGTGTCTGTTTATTATTTATTTCCCAAAAAGCTATTCATACAAATCACTAACTTTTTGCTCTGCCCAAGCAGCACTGTATTGGTTGCCAGCCACAAGATCATATTGAATCAATCGGAAGTCTTCCAAAAGCTGCTTTTGTTCTTTTGTTAAATCGTCTTCTCGAATGATTTTATTCTCATCTGTAATGAACACTTGTTTACCGTTGAAGCGATTGGTTGAACTTTCTATTGGGTCAATTGTTGCGGCAGGAAGTTTTTCAGCAATTTCAGTCAACAGTGCATAGTAAGGAGTTACTTTGATATTTGCTTGTTTAAGAGCCATTGCACCAAAATTATCAGTGGAAACAACAGGTTTATTTAATTTTACTGCTTGTTCGCGACTATATTTGTTGCTATAGATAAAATAGTCTGTTTGGTGTTGTTCTAAACCGTATTTCTTTGAATCATTCCCGCTATAAAGAGCAGGCAAATGGTCTCCATAAAAGACAAAAGTAATCGGTTTTTCGATTTTATCGATTTCTTGGATAAATTCTTTCACCGCTTCATCCGTATAGTGGATTCCCTGCATATAAGTCTGTAATTCTTTTTTCCGGCTAGCTGGTACAGCAGAACCTTCGCTTGTGTAATCTAATGAATCATAATAATTATTTTCGTAAGGCATATGATTTTGCATAGTAGACAATTGGATGAATTGTGAAGTTTCTGTATTGCTTCGCAGTGCCTTTAATGTTTCTTTATAGGCTGATTCATCCGATACTCGAGGACTTTGACCAAGTTTATCAGTATAAGTCAGTTTATCTGGACTATCTAAATAGTAAAATCTATCAAATCCAAATTTTTCAAAAACCTGCTTTCGACGATAAAGAGTAGAAGTAAAAGGATGTATCGCAATTTTTTCATCGAATAGATTTGTAATATTTGGACTTGTCTCTTGTTTCTCAACTAGCTGAGTATATGGCGTAACTAATGAAGGCGCCAGATTACTGATATTCAAACCTGTTAGACCTTCCCACTCCATGTTAGCTGTTCCGCCGCCATAACCAGCAGATAACATCAAGCCGCCTGTTTCACTCTGTATCTTACTGTTGATAAAAGGAATAGGATCTGCTGACAAAGTTAGGTTAGGGACGCGTGCTGGGTTACTGAAACTTTCGCTTAAATTGAGAATAATCGTTTGATTGGCTAACCATTCATTTCTTGTTTGATTGATTTCGTTTGCTTTTTTGGTGTATTTTTTCATCAATTCATCGATTTTTTCCTGAGAATAGTTGTCTGGTTTTTCCATGATTTTAATATCGATGTTGTTTAAAAATTGGATAACAGGACCATTGTCTCTCACGGCGCCTTGCTGATTAAAGAAAGCTTTATTTACTTTGAAAAGGTTAAACAATAGGAACGAAGGTGAATTTTTATGATTGATAAAGAAAACACCTGAAAAACATGCCAACAACACAGCAATACTGATAAATCGACGTTTCCAATGAATTTTCAACGAATATTGTTTTTGTAATCTTCGCTGAACGATAATGCTCATAATCAGTAAGAAAAGTAAGATAATACTGCCGACAATTAATACGATAGGGCTGACCATAGAAAGTAATTCGGAAAAGCCAGCTAACATTTTTAAATCAGAAGGAAAAACAGGTTCTTCCCGCATCTGCATTTTGATTACTGTAGAAATCGTCAATAATAAATTGATGATCAAAGTAGCTGTAAAAGCATACCAAAAGCGATTCGCAAGTAATAACAACAAGAAAAAGAATCCCATGATGATGATAACTGTCAAAATCATTGGTGCTTGTCGCTGTGTCAATATTTTCAAAGCAGCTTGGATGGTTTGTTTCCAACCCTCTTTTGGCTCTAACACAAAGATTTGAACAAACGTAAAGAAATAAAAGAATGCGGCAACAAAAAAGTAACTCTTATTTTTAGAAAACCATCTTGCTGTACGACTAAAACCTTGCATCAACTGTTCAATAGAATCAAAAGCGAAAGTATCGAACAACCGTTGAATGAATCGTATTTTTTGCAGATAATAGAATACTGCAGTCAAAATAACGATTACTAAGAGGTAATAACCAAAAAATTCGCCCATATTGAACAACCATGCTCTACCAGAATTTGGAAAATCCCGTTTCATAGATGCAGATACGCGATAAGCAATAATGGGCAAGTTGCAGATAACTTGAGACGTGATCAAAAGTGTAGCCAGAAAACGTCCAGTTCCTTTGAATTTTATTTTGTCAGAAATCGATTCCAAGGATAAAAACAGAGCAAGTGTATAATACATTGCAAAAATCGAATATGGCGCAGAAAATCGCGTAGCAGTTCCAGCATTTCCTCTAAGGATCAGAGAGATTTGCGTCATCAAAAGGACCAAAGCACATAGAATACCCAGACCAATGATTGCTTGCGGAAGTTTCCAACGAATTTTTTCTTTCCAGTTCCATTCCTTCATTCCGTAACCGACTAAAAACAAATAAAAAATCCAAATAACACTTTTTCCTTGTTGAAGAGCAAATGGGTCTTTATTGAATAAAGTAGAGCTGCCTACTAAAACAATCGTTAAAAGCAAAAGAAGACGTTTTAGCGTTACCATTGATAACTGTTTTAGCAAGTTGACAATATAAGGGATACTGCAAAAGAGCAGAACGCAAGAAACGGCATAGGTGAAATAACTTTGGCTGATTGGGGTGAACAGCACCCAAAAATCGCGAATATTTAAATAACTAGCTGTGACATAAAAAAAGATATTACATCCCAGTGCTGTGGTTATGAAGATAAAACTAAACCGGCTTAAGTAATGCAGAACTTTTAGTCGAGCTATTTTTTGATACTGGTAACCCATATAAAGTGGGATCAAATTTGTTCCAATCACTACAGCCGCTTGTAAAAACGAGTAGATATAAAATCTTCCAGGATTCGTTTCATATGTAGGGACAGTTATCGCAGTAATCAGTACACGTTGCAAAACAATCATTGCACAAGCAATAAAAATCGTTAGGAGACCATAACGCTCCTCATACCTTTTTTTCAAAAATAAACACCTCACAAAATATTGAACAAAGCTAAAAATAAGAGATTTTTAGCTTCTGTTGACTAGTAATATCCTAACTTAATCTATAGTAAAAAACAATGTGAGTTGTGAAAAAATGAAAGATTACTAGCAAAAAAGCAGTTGTATTTGTATAAACATTCGTTTTGAGCATAAAAATCATTAGCAAACAAAAAAGGAGCTGATAAAAATCAGCTCCTTTTTCAAGTTTATTTGCTTACAATCGTTTGTGCTTTTGGACCGTTTCCGGTAGTGTTTTGTACTGCTTTAGCATAGGTATCAACAAAGTCATTCAATTTTACTTGTCCGAAGTTTGGCGCATAAGCAGCAAGATCTTTGTAAGCAGCTTCAGAATTTCTTTGATAAACAGTCATTTGGATAAACGCATCAATGGCTTGTTCTGGAACATTGTTTTTTTGCAGTGCAGCTCTATAGTGTTCATCAGAGATTTCAACAATAGTCAAATCGTTCCAGCCTAATTTTTGTTTCAACGCTTCAGTAAACTCTTTTAAAGAAAAAGAATCACTTACAGCATAATGGACTGTATGACCGTTGGGAGTGCTCTCCAGAAGCGGTAAAACGACTTCTGCAATATCAGCAGGAGAAGCATAATAACTAGTTATATCTGGTGAAAGGTTTGTGTAAATCTTATGTTCATTTTGAATTGTTTGTAAATGACTGAAAAGATTATTATAGAAGGCAACTGGGCGAACATAAGCAATATTCACAGGAAGTTGATTCAACCGTTCTTCAATCAAGTTATATGCATAAAGAGCACCTGCTTCCGGACCCGCATCTGCACCAACACTGCTCAAGTTGACAACATTCTTGACTCCAGAATTCTGAATTGCTTCAGCAAAAATGTCTGCTCGTTCTTTGGCCTCTTGGAATATATCAGCAGAGCCGCCGCTAATCATCAAGTAAACAACGTCTTGACCAGTAAATGTTTGGGTTAAGAAAGCTGCATCTTTCATTGTTCCAATTGCGGCTTTTGCGCCTAATTCTTGAATAGCTTCTTTTTTATTTTCATTGGTCGTGATAACTGTTACTTCATGACCATCCGCGACTAAATGCGGAATGACAAATTGATTGATATTACCTAATGAACCTAATAAAGTGATTTTCATGTTATATGCTCCTTTTATTAAAGATAGTTCTATCTTTTAATTATCGGAATAATAACAGATAGATCTATCTTTGTCAATGTTGCAGTTTTTGTCTATTTGTTTTACACTCAAATCATGAGAAAAAGAGATGATAGTAAAGAAAGAAAAATCCAAAATGCAGTAGCAGAAATTATTTTGACAGAAGGAGCTGCGGCTGTTTCTACAACACGTGTTGCGAAAAAAGTCGGAATCGCGCAATCGAATGTTTACCTTTATTTTAAGAACAAGGAAGCACTGATCGATAGTGTATTTGAAAGAGAGATGAGTAAAGTACGGAAAGCCCAAGGAATGGATCAGCTGCAAGATCAGTCATTATCGTTAGAAGAGCGGATCAATAGTTATCTAAACAGCCTTTTGCGTTTTGCTGTAGAAAATCCTGAAAGTTTAATGTTGATCGGGGATATAAAGTTCTTGAAAAAAGTAGAGACAGGAACAGCGCTTGCCGAAACACCGGCAAATAATGCAGTGATAAAACTTTTGACAGAGGGCAAAGCTGCAGGAATCCTAAAAGAACTGCCAATATCTTTAATGATGGCTTTCATCTTCACGACAGTCCAAGCGTACGGATTAGGCGTCAAAAAAGGAGAATACGTTGAGTCAGATTCTCGTGAACTTGTTCTGCAAACGTTACGAGATGCAATCAAAAAATAGTGGTTTAAAGAAGCGTGTCTATCTAGATACGCTTTTTTATATAAAAGAAAGACCACTTGAAATAGCAAGTGGTCAAAATGGTAATGCATTTAAATGTGTTTATCTTTTATTTAGAGAAAAATATTCTTCTGATCAGTGTGTAAAGAAGACAAATAATTAATGTTAAGATAGAAAGGTACCTTGCAGCAAGGGCTAAATTATCGTAACGATAAGAGATTTTAATTGTATTTTTACCTGAAGGAATTTTGATTTCAGTAGTACCAATAGCAGATAAAGTACTTGAAGCTTCTTTGCCGTTTATTGAAACTTGCTGTCCTTTATAACGATACAAAGGAGTAACCAAATTGCCAGTCTCTTGAGTCGGGTTATTAACGATGATTGTAAACTCACTACTTGAGAAATCTGTTTGCGGCTTAATTTCTTCATCATTCAAAGTATAATGATCATTCAAAACAAAGTCCAAATGATTCATAGATTCAGCATTTGCATAATCGGTATGATGATAATTCCCTACAGCTTCTACAATTCTATCAGATGGAATTGTAGAAATATTTTCTCGATTGCTCGTATACAAATTGATGATACTTGATCCATGAAGAAACATTGTCAGCAAGATAACAGAGAAAACAGTATAGCCGTTACGTTTGTTGTTGGCGAATCCATAAAAGATTGCAACACTCATAATGTAAGCAATAAATAAAGCAGTAAAAGTATTCAATCGCCAAACAAATTGCAGCTTATCAATAGGGGTGTCTGTAAAAAATCTCCAAGGAAAAAGGTTCGTTGAACAAAATATAACTATTATTCCAAGAGCAAAAATAAACCAATCACTGTTCGTAAAATATTTTTTAAATGCAATTGAAATTATGATGCCAGCAAGTAAAAGCAGCCCAGGATTGGGACTAGCTAGGTTATTGTTTAAAGCTTGTACCAACATGTCAGCAGGCAACATTCCAGAAAGAACTTTGCCAGCAGGAACATGTAAACTTTGGGCAAAAGATTGCTGAATAAAAGGAATCAAAAATCCAGCTGACAATAATATAGTAAGAATAGTTGCTTTAGTTAAACTGACAAGACGATGCATTTTGTCGTTCCAAAAATAAAAGGTGAGAATAAAGGATGCAGCAATCAAAACTGCTGTCATCGCTACCGAGAGCAAGTGTGTGTAAACAATAAATGTCATCCCGATAGTAAGAAAATACCATTTCTTGTAGTTGCCAACATATATTTCATAACATCCTAATAAAACGAAAGGGAGAAAAGTAAGTGCTACAGCTTCTCCTAAAGAAGCGCGATGGAAAATGTCCGTTGCTCTATAGGCGGAAAATGTATAGATAATAGAAAAAAGTAAAGAAATGACTCTGTTATTCTTGATTTTCCCCATCGAATAATATGCAATCAACATGGTGAGGACTGTGATGAACCAATAATAAAGTCCATATCCAAGAGTAAGATTGTTCGTTAAATGGTAAAAAAGATAAGCTGGATATAAAGTAAGCCAAGGATAGAATATATTCATCATTGTGCCATTATGTCCGAAATTATTGAAATTCACAGGACTAGACCAAACATTATCTAACCCAATTAAACGAGATAGGTGAAAATAAGTATCTTGATTTCTGGTATGTAAAACACCGTCGGGCAAAAATAAAGGCAAAACATAAAAAGTGCTCATAAAAAGTATGATAATTATGTCAATAATACGTGCATGTTTTTTTCTCATCGTATACTCCTAAAAATGATTATTAAAAAGCCTTCTATAAGTATAACATACTGAAAATATAGATAAAAACTAGAAATAAATTACAAAATTATTTAATAAATCAGTTATACTTAAATGAAATGGTTTATGAAAGGAGAACACAAGTAATAATGAAAGTGCAAAAAAAAATAATTTTGTTGTCTCTTTTAGCAGTTATTGCTAGTCTTTACTCAGTTATCTTTTTTAGAAATGCTCATATAATCTACACGACAGGGGATCTTTCTTTCCATCTATCAAGAATTAAAGGATTGGCTTCTGTTTTTTCTGGTCCTGTCAATTTTACGATATTTAATAATTACGGAAGCGGAGTCAATTATTTTTATCCTTATTTAACGATTTTTCCGGCAGTTATTTTCTATTGGATCACAAACAATTTGGTATTAAGCTATGTTTTGTATGTATGGGTATTAAATATCTGTACGATTTTGGTGATTTTTCACTATGGACAAAAGTTTTTGAAACGGATAGACGCAGCTTTTTTGTTCAGCTGTTTATATACATTTTATGGTTACAGAACTATTGACATTTATCATCGTTCTGCTATTGCAGAAGCAATTGCACTCACAATTATTCCGGCGGTTTTATACTATGCTTATGAAATTATTTTTGAAGGGAAAAAGAGTGCGGTTCCTTTAGCAATCAGCATGAGTTTGCTCGTTTACACCCATGTTCTTTCAACTTTGATGAGCAGCGTTATTATTGGTTTGCTGATAGTTGGTTGTTTACTCATGAAAAAAATAACAAAAAGGAATATTACTCGACTGCTTTCCAGTATGGCTCAA
Organism: Enterococcus sp. DIV0210g; assembly: GCF_050559705.1. Classification (NCBI taxonomy): domain Bacteria; kingdom Bacillati; phylum Bacillota; class Bacilli; order Lactobacillales; family Enterococcaceae; genus Enterococcus; species Enterococcus sp. DIV0210g. Next base: position 329,914 of record NZ_CP187903.1, read on the forward strand.
GCTGTTGGTATGACAATAATTTTATCAGCATATTTTTGGTATCCGATGATTCGTCAGGCACTCTACCAGGAAGTAAATAAACCTTTTAAGACAGAACTGCAGTCGCAAGCATTGAGTATTTTTGACAGCTTTAAAGGTGCATTGAACAATGATATGACTACTTATACCATGGGGATCATTGGTATGGCTTCTTTAATCTTACCGCTTATTATTTTCAAAAAATTTACCGGGAAAGAAAAAATTATTTATATCAGTGCGGTCATTTCTTGGTTTTTATCGACTACTCTTTTTCCTTGGGTAATAGTACAAAACACACCGGTTCAACTAATACAGTTTCCTTGGCGAGTATTAGGTTTTCAAGTGCTTTTCGGTTCATTGATACTGACAATCACGTTCATGAAAAGTGTTGCTGATAAGAAAAAAAGTTCATGGATCATCCTTGGTTCGGTGCTATTATTAGTTGTTATGGCGGTGGCAGCCAAAGAAAATTACTTACAAAAAATTGAGTCTATACATGGTCATATCGTAGTAACAGAAGAAAAACTAGATTATTATACAACTTCAGGAACAGGCGGGTTATATGATTATGCACCAATAGAGGCATTGAACTATAAAGAGCATTTGGAAAAGCATGAGGTAAGAGTTGGCAATAAATGGGAGGCGTCTTCTCATGAAGTTTTTGATTCAAGTATCGTTTATAAGGTACAAGATGCAGATGGACAAAAAATCACATTACCCGTGTATGAATACTGGGGAACTGTTGTAAAAGTAAATGGAGAAAAAAGAAGAGCAGAAAGTCACGCGGGTCTAGTTACCGTTGAAGGAACAGAAGGAGTAAATACAATTGAAGTTTCTTCCCGATATCCACTAACAATGTTGATTGCTTTATTTATCAGTTTAGTATCATTCATTTTTATGATAAGTAGAATTTGGCTAGAATATCGGAAGAATAAAATGAACTTATTTTAAAGCAATAAAAACTATAAGAGGAGCAGTTAAAAGCAATGAAAGTGCAGAAAAAGTTAATTTTGCCTATAATACTTATTTTATTAGGCAGCCTTTATTCAATTGTCTATTTCAGAAATGCCCAAACGATATACTCGACAGGCGATTTATCTTTTCATCTATCTAGGATAAAAAGTTTGTCTTCTATTTTTTCTGGACCTATAGATTATTCTACATTCAATTTTACTGGGTACGGTGTCAATTATTTTTATCCATTTCTCACATTTTTTCCGTCAGTATTTTTTTATTGGATAACAAATAATCTGATTTTAAGTTATGTTCTTTATGTTTGGTTATTGAATGTATGTACTATTCTGATCATTTTTTATTATGGTAAAAAGTTTTTAAAACATACTGGGGCAGCGTTTCTGCTCAGTTGTGTATATACATTTTCTGCTTATAGAACAATCAATATTTATCATCGTTCCGCGATAGCAGAAGCAATAGCAATGACGATTGTCCCAGTAGTATTATATTATGCTTACAAAATTATTTTTGAAAATGAAAAGAAATATATTGGTTTATCGATAAGTATGAGTCTGTTAGTTTACACACATGTATTGTCTACGTTGATGTGCAGTGCAGTTATTGCTGTTTTTATTGTGACAAAAATCATTTCAGGGAAAGTAGATAGAAAAACATTTTTAGAAATGATAAAAGAGATGGCCAAAGCTGTTGTTGGAACAGGGATTCTATCGATTTATTTTTGGTACCCTATGCTGCAGCAAATGTTGTATCAGCAAATCAATAGGCCTGGAAAAACGGATCTTCAAAGTAAAGCATTCACCTTATCAGATAGTTTGATTAACGCAATGAATAATGATTTAACTACCTACACGATGGGAATCGTGGGAATCATGTCTTTGATTTTACCATTGATTTTTATAAAATTATTGAATAAACGTGAGAAATTTGTTTATTACAGTACAGTAGTTACGTGGTTGTTAACAACTACTTTTTTTCCATGGATCCTTGTTCAAGAAACTCCTCTCAATCTTATTCAATTTCCTTGGAGAATTTTAGGATTACAAGCATTTTTTGGTTCTCTCATATTAGTGATGCTTTATTCAAAAAGTGAAAAAAGAAAGAAGAATCAAGTAGTATGGATAACATTAGCTGTGATTTCTCTGCTCTTTCTATCCATAGCAACAAAAAGAAATTATTCTGCTAAAATCCAAGACTTTCCAGGACATATTAGAGTTGATAAGGAGTCGATCAAAGAGTACACGACAAAAGGGATGGATTATTTCTTGTATGATTATTCTCCAGTAGCTGCATTAACTTATAGAGAACAGATAAGGAATCGAGAGATTAAAGTAGGAAATGATTGGAAAGAAAGTCTTTATGAAGCGACAGAAGACCATATTACTTTTAAGGTTCAAAGTGCGAATAAACAAACTATTCAACTACCTGTTTATGCATATATTGGAACAAAAGCATTGGTAAATGGTAAAGAAGTCACTTCTTCTATTAATCAAGAGGGATTAGTAACAGTTGTGGGGACGAGAGGGACAAATACGATTAAAGTTTATACCAACTACACGTTTACTTCAATTATTGCCTTTATTATTTCTTTAAGTGGCTATCTTTTACTGTTGGTCCGTTTACTAGTAAGTAAATCAGCGGGTTCTAAAAAGAAACTAAATCATAGTGTTATAAAGTAAGAAATAAATTAAACAGTAAATAAACAATCAAGGGAGCACATAAAAAAGATGAGAAATATCAAATTAACGATTGAATATGACGGGAAAAGATATGCTGGCTGGCAAAGATTAAATGGATCAGAAAAAACAATTCAAGGAAAAATAGAAAGTATCTTATCTCAAATGACAGGTGAAAAAATAGAAATCATCGGTTCTGGACGCACAGATGCGGGAACCCATGCAAGAGGCCAAGTCGCCAATTTTAAAACGAACACTCAAATGGCGCTCCCTGAGATCCTTGATTTTCTGAACCGTTATTTGCCGCAAGATATTGTCGTAAAAGCAGTAGAAGAAATGCCTGAACGATTCCATGCAAGATATAATGCTGTGAGAAAACAGTACAGCTATTATGTTTGGAATAATCCAATTCCGTCAGCATTTGAACGTCAGCATAGTTTTTTCTTTCCGCAAAAACTTGATATTGAAAAAATGGAACAAGCTTGCAAAAAATTGGAAGGCAGCCATGATTTCTTAGGGTTTTCTGCACTAAAAAAATCAAAAAAGTCCACCGTTCGAACGATTGAAAAAATAGCTGTCGAACAAGAAGGAAGCATGCTGCATGTTACTTTTATAGGAGAAGGATTTTTATACAAAATGGTGCGTATCATCACGGGGACTATTTTGGAAATCGGCGCTGGAACGATGGAATTAGAAGATATCGATAAGGTGTTTGAAACAAGAATCAGAGAAAATGCAGGAGAAACGGCTCCTGCACAAGGATTGTTCCTTGATGAAGTCGAATATCGCTAAATTCGACACTCTTTAGAAAAAGCACGCTGCTACCTAAGTTATGATCTTAGGCAGCAGCGTGCTTTTTATTCGTTAGTCTCTGTTTTTTTGTTTCGAGCCAACCAGAAAAAGGAAGAATTTTTTTCTTTGTTGACTGGCATATTATCAGTGATCAGTAAAGCAATCATGATATAAGCAATCCAGCTGTCGCGAGAATAAAGAACATATTCTGCGATCCATTTATTCGAAAACTTGTCTTTGTAATCTTTTAATCCGCCAAAAGAATAGAAGCGGGAACCAAAATTATAGACAAGATAAGCGATCCGCTCTTGTGTAAAACTTTTGCGAGAAGTTCCGACATTTGCCAACGGAGCCATCCCCAAATCGAAATATTCCAGCTGTTCTTCATCTCTCATGTATTGGAAGAGATTGATAAACAAAAAGTCCATCGTGCCGCTTGGTGCTTTAGAAGGGCTGTGGCGCATCAAGTCGATCGTTCCGATATTATCTGTATAAGTCGGCATAAAGTTAGCAAAGGCAACGATTGTATCATCCTTGTCTTTAATAACAGCAATTGGCGCACGTTGCAAGTAGTCTTCTGAAAAGAATCCTAATGAAAATCCTTTTTCTTTTCGTCCGCCTAGCCATTCATCAGAGACTTCTTTTAAAGCTGCCATCGTTTGCGCTGAAAAAGGAGGCTGGAGAACGTCGAAAGTGAAGCCTTCTTTGAGTACTTTATTGAAACTTGCCCGCTGACCCTTCCTCTTTTTCCCGCTCATAGTGAAATCAGGCAGATAAACCAGAGCGCGTTCGCCAAATTTGATGAAATCATAGCCGAATTCATGCAGGATCATGACCATATCTTCCGTATTTTCATAGAAAACCGGCAAATAATTATAAAGATCTGCTTCTTGGATCAACGCTTCTGTAGCAGCTTCAAAATCAGTGCTTTTACCAGAAGGATTTCCCATGATCAGCAGTTTATTGTTGAATGTTGCCAATTGGAAAAAGACGGTATCTTCTGTGCCATCATTATAATAGTAAACTTCTTTGTCCATCAAAAACACCAGTTGACTGTCGCAATTTCCGCCATAGGTATGCAAGATGTGGTTCAAGCGCGCCTCATTTGGTTTTTCGCCGATTTTGATTCGTTTGTTTTTCAAAAAAGTGATAAACAGCAATATCACAAATGAAACGATCAGAATAGCAACAAACCCAGCCATCCAGATTTTTTCGTTAGGGAACAAAAAGAAATCAGGCAAGCGATGCCGATGATGGATATTCGGACGATTGTACACACCAATGGCGATATACAAGATAGCAAGTCCGCCAATGATAATCCCATCGATCGTCATCCATTCTGCTGAATAAACCAGTTGTTTGCGGTAAAGTTCTCCTTTTGAAAAGATAACAAATAGAAGAAGTAAAGCCAAAAACAAACCTGTTGAAACGCGAAAACCAGCAGCAAAAGCATATAAAAAAGTCAAGAAAACGATAGAAATCGTCGGCAAGTAAGCGCGCTTCACTCGTGCACTAATCCCGCGACCAGCAATAATCAACAAGAATCCCAGCAAGATTGCTGGAAAAACAACGATGACTCTCGAATGAATCGGGTTCAAGTGCTGCAAGAAAGGCAACCGTATAAATGCTTCTGGTATTGTTGCAGATAAAACCAGCATCGTACCTGTAAAATAGAGAAAGAAAACTTCCAATTTATGGGATAGTTCTTTCATCAAGCTAAGCGGTATCTCGTTATAACGGCTGTTGATCGTACTGCCAAGATTCTTGAAGAAGAGAACGAGTCCAATGAAAAATGGCACAATATAATAGAATAAACGAAAAAGCAACAGCCAAACAATCACTGTTTCTTTTGGGATACCCAAAACTGAAAGACCAATAATCATCATCAAGTCAAAACTTCCTAATTCTCCTGGGATCATCGAAACGATACCGATCACAGTTGCTGCGATAAATAGCGGAAGAACGTCAAGAATACTTAAATGAAGACCCATCAAAAGACCAGTTGAAATAAAACTGATCAGCACCCCTGTCCATTCAAAGAAAGAAACAGCAACAAGTTGAAGGCGCTGTTTGCTTTTTAATCCGCCTAAATAATTTCCTTTTCCAAAAATACTTAGACAAAAAACAATTGGAAAGTACAAACCACCGCCAATCAGCCAAATCCAATATTGCTGCAAATATTCATTATGATCATTGAAAATGACCAAAAAGAAAGAAAGCAGCGCATAAATCGACAAACCAGACATGGTAAAAATCAATATTTTTGACAATGCTTGGACAACTTCTTTACCAGAATTCTTTTTCCCATAAAATTCAGATCGAAGTCCTGCACTAATAAATCCGCCAAAACCAGCAAGATTGTTCAAGGTATTCACTAACCAGCTTGTTTCGATAATATATGATTTTTTGGGTTTCTGATCCAATATATTGTTTAAAATAAAATCATACCCGAGCATCGGCAGTATCGAAAGAAGACCAATAACAGCCATTAACCCAATATTAGGTAACGGAATCTCTTTAAAAATATGTGCAAGCTGCGAAACAGAGACATTTTTTGCGAGATTCATGATTTCAAAAACAATGATAACGATCACGGAAAGCAAAAAAATAAGCTTGAACTTGCTTGCGTGTGTTTTAAACCATTGGATTATTTTTCCCACTTAATCACTCCTTTCAATTTATACTAACATTCATTTCCAACTGTCTCAATGGAAGTGAGAATCAACTGGGGATTTGAGGAAATATTTTTGCTTCTTCTTAAGAAAGAGTACGGAAAGCTGGGCTGTTCTAAGCATAATTTTTTTGGTTTCTAAGAAAATGGTGTTTGTGCACAAGTTTGTGAAGTGTTTTGCACACTAAATATAACTTACGTACTTTATTCTTTTAGTGTGCGCACACTAAAAGATGAGCAAAAGCTTTGAAAGCGCTATTCGTAAGCGTTTTACTTTTGGCACGCTTCTTGCATTATAATTAAGTGTAAAACAAATGAAGAGGAGTGGAGAATATGGCGAAAAAAACAATCATGTTAGTATGTTCTGCCGGAATGAGTACAAGTTTATTAGTAACAAAAATGCAAAAAGCAGCGGAAGAAAAAGGAGTGGAAGCTGATATCTTTGCAGTATCTGCTTCAGATGCGGACAACAACTTAGAAGCAAAAAACGTAGATGTTTTACTTTTAGGGCCTCAAGTTCGTTTCATGAAAGGTCAATTTGAACAAAAATTAGCACCAAAAGGAATTCCTTTAGATGTTATCAATATGCAAGATTACGGTATGATGAACGGTGCCAAAGTATTGGAACAAGCTGAAAAATTGATGAAATAATTGGAGGGTACAATGATGGAAACAGAACAAAACTTAGAAGCAATCATGGGTTTGATCATGTATGGCGGCAATGCAAAAAGCGATGCAATGGAAGCGATTGCGGCTGCGAAAAAAGGGGATTTCGAATTAGCAGATCAAAAAATCGCTGATGCGGAAGAATCATTAGTGCAAGCACACCATTCTCAAACAGAGATGCTGACACAAGAAGCACAAGGAAACCATATACAAGTAACATTATTAACAGTCCACAGTCAAGATCACTTGATGACTTCGATTGCCTTTACAGACTTAGCAAAAGAAATCATTGATTTATATCGTCGTGTGGATGCATAAAAGTTTTTAAAAAGAAAAGAGGAAGAAAAGATGGATAAATTTGTTGCATTTATGGAAAAACATTTTATACCCGTTGCTTCAAAAATCGGCGCACAACGCCACCTGATCGCTATTCGTGATTCATTTATGGTCAGTATGCCGTTGATGATCCTAGGAGCTTTAGCTGTTATGATCAATAACTTGCCGATTCCTGGATTCCAAGAATTGATGAATTCGATTTTTGGCGGTGAAGCATGGAAAGGATTTGGAGCTGCGGCTTGGAACGGAACGTTTGCCATTCTTTCCGTATTGATTGCTTTCTTGCTTGCTTATCATTTAGCACATGGCTACCAAAAAGACGGCGTATCTGCCGGCGTTATCTCATTAGGTTCATTCTTCGCATTAGGCGGAGCTTTAGGAATGAGTTCAAACGGATTATTCATTGCAATTATTGTAGGGATTATTTCAACAGAGATTTTTGTACGTTTGAGCGGAAACGAAAAATTGATCATCAAAATGCCTGACGGAGTACCGCCAGCAGTTGCTAAAGCTTTTGCAGCATTATTGCCTGCTATGATTACTATTTCTATTTTTGCATTGATTGCAGCGATTTTCGCAGCATTTGGCGTAGACGATATCGTGGGCGCATTCTACACTGCAGTTCAAGAACCATTTATGGGACTTGCAAATTCTTACCCATCAGCATTATTACTTGCTTTCATTACACCATTCTTATGGTTCTTTGGTCTTCATGGTGCCAATATGATCGATCCTTTGATGCAAACAATCAATGCACCAGCTATTGAAGCAAACGTTCGCGCTTTGGGAGCAGGACAAGAAGCACCATTTATCGTAAACAAACCTTTCTTTGACAGTTTTGTAAACTTAGGTGGTACAGGAGCAACGATCGGTCTGCTGCTAGCTATCTATCTAGTTGGACGTAAAAACAAACCATACATGGTCGTAACAAACTTATCGATTGCACCAGGTATCTTCAACATCAATGAACCAACAATGTTTGGGTTGCCAATCGTTCTGAATCCAATCATGTTCATTCCATTTATCTTGACGCCAATGGTCTTGGTAAGTGTGGCATATTTCGCAACATCAACAGGATTGGTTCCAGCTGCAACAGTTATGCCGCCATGGGTAACACCTCCTATTATCGGTGGTGTCTTGGCTACAAACAGTATTGCCGGCGGAGTGCTAGCTGCAGTAAACTTAGTTATTTCCGTTCTGATCTACATGCCTTTTGTTAAAGTAGCAGCAGTTCAAGAACAAAGAAGAGAAGCAGCAAACGCTTAAAATATCACTTAAAACGAGATCGGCTGAAACGAAGCCAATCTCGTTTTTTTATGCAGAGAATACCAAAAAATATTTTTGTTAGAAAAAGAGATGGTATACTTTAAGAAAGGGTTTGCACACAAACTTAGGAGGAATCGGGATGAGTATAACAGTTACTATTTTATACACAGGAAAAAATGGCAGTGCGAGAGATTTTGCCAAAGAAATGACAGATAGCGGAATTATTGCTGATATATGTGCAGAAGAAGGGAATGAACGATATGAGTATTTTTTTCCAATGGAAGATCCTGAATCTGTTTTATTGATCGATCGCTGGAAAAACCAAGAAGCGATTGATTTTCATCATCAGACAGAAATGATGAAAAAAATAGCAGATTTAAGAAAGAAATACCAGCTGAAAATGAAAGTAGAAAGATACGAAGACCTATAAGTAAAGAAAGAACAGATCGATTTGTCTATTTTTTAGCAAAATGCTATACTAGAAACAGAAAAGAGGCTATGCGTCAACATAGCCCCGATGCAGAACCGTTAAAAAGACGGCAGCTTTGTTTTAGTGGTTTAACCATCTATCCTCGTCAAAGTGTTAGATGATTATTTTTTGGTTTTTTGGTCAATAATCAGCAAAAATGCTATACTAGAAACAGAAAAGAGGCTATGCGTCAACATAGCCCCAATGCAGAACCGTTAAAAAGACGGCAGCTTTTATTAGTTTGATATTGTAACCATCTAATTACTAGCCAAAGTGGATTAGATGGTTACTTTTTTTGGTCTTTGCGGTCAATAATCAGCAAAACCAACGTCGCAAAAGCGATCATCAGTTGAATTGCTTCAAAAGTTGACACGTGCTCGCCCCCTTCTAGGGATAAAGCGCTGAACCATAGGCATCACCCCTTTTTTCAAGAGATTAGCCACCATCTTTTCACTTTTCTACGTTTTCATTGTACCATAAGCGATAAAATGAAAGCGATACTTTATAAGGGTTTTCGATGCTTTATTTCAAAAATTATTCAGATGTATGTGTTATTTTTAGATCATTTTTTCGATAAAAAATAGCAGCAGCTTGAGCGGCAAAAAGGATAGCCAAGACAATAAGATAGGACCCGATTGTTAAGCTTATTTTTTCTGTACCAAAGAAATCAACTACTTTTAATGGCAAATAAAAACTCATAAAAGTAACTATCCAATATCTAAACTTTTTCCAACCTTTACCAATTGTCAGCTCATTCATCACGATAAGTCCAAGCGGATATTCATAGAAAATACTGGAAAGAGTAAATGAATGACGCCCTTCTAAAACGAAATAAATGATTCCTCTCAAAATAAACATCACCATAAATGCTCCGATTATGTATCTGACATCCAACTTCTTCATTTTTGCTCCTTTTCACTGTTTTACATAGTATTCCTTAAAATATGTTTGTGTTTATCAGCATTTAGTGAATCAACTTTTATGCTAAATGTATTAAATCATATTTTTTTCAGAGGTGATGTATAATGTGTGTTTTTTTATCTAATGAATGTTGTCTGTTCTTTAACTAAAGATAACAGAACTTTTCATTTGTTAAGTAATCGCTTACGTAATATGCTTAATACATATAAAAATTTCTTGTATTTACGATGTTTTTTAGTTGTTAAGAAAGGAGAGAAGCGATGTTTCGATTCTTGCAAAATTATTTGTCTGGACCAGCAGAGAAAATTGCACAGTATAAAATCATTCGAGCGGTCATGGCTGCTGGAGTAGCGACATTGCCATTTACAATCGTCGGTTCAATGTTTTTAGTATTGGATAACTTGCCAATGCATTTGCCATTTTTAGAGGGTTTATTTAAAATAAGCGATTTATATAGAATTATCTATACTATGACTTTAGGCATCTTAGCAGTTTACTTCACGGCAGCCTTTGCCTATGAGCTGACGTCTATAGAGAAAGAACAAGACCTCGATGTCAACCCGTTAACTGGTGCGTTATTATCGGTGCTGGCTTTCTTTATGTGTGTGCCAGAATTGATAGTCGAAAATGGACGAATCAGCTTAGTTTCTTCAATCAATGAAACAGAGACCGTGGTAAATGGCATACGAATGGGTGCATTTGCTGAACGATTGGGGACATCAGGGATTTTTACAGGTATTATTGTGGCGATTTTGGCAGTAAAGTTATATTGTTTTTGCGTCAAACATCACTTAGTTATTAAAATGCCAGCTAGTGTTCCCCCTGGCGTTTCACAGTCATTTTCTTCACTGATTCCGACAGTTGTTATTGTTTTTGCAATTACTCTTATTAATGGAAGTTTGATCATCTTAGGAACAGATATTTTCAATATTCTTTATCTGCCATTTAGTTTAGTCATCTATCTGACCAATACTTGGATGGGGCTGATAGTGATTTATTTCTTTATCCATGCGCTTTGGATCGTTGGTATTCACGGAGCAAACATCATTACTTCTTTTTTAGCTCCTGTCGTCTTAGCAAATATGGCAGAGAATGCAACGGGCGCAAGCTATCCTTTAGCAGGCGAATTTAATAATTCTTATGTCACTATCGGCGGATCAGGTGCCACATTAGGGTTGGTTCTCTTTATTGCTTTTTTTGCGAAATCCAAACAATTGAAGGTACTTGGGAAGGCTGCATTGATTCCTGGACTTTTTAATATTAATGAACCAATTATTTTTGGTATGCCAATCGTTTACAATCCTTATTTAGCTTTTCCGTTTTTTTTGGCTCCTATGGCTTCAGCGTCACTTGCCTATTTTGCTATTCGTTTTGGATTTGTTCAGCCGATGATCGCCCAACTGCCTTGGCCGTCACCAGTAGGAATCGCTGCTTTGATTGGGAGCGGAGGCGATTGGAAAGCGGCTGTTTTAGCAATTTTGTGTGCGCTCCTCGCTTTTGTTATCTGGTTTCCCTTTATCACATTTTATGACAATAAGCTTTTGAAGGAAGAAAATACTGCACTTTCTGACCAAACAGAAAAAAAGAACGCCGGAATTTAAATCCGGCGTTCTCATTTTTAGCAAAAATTTTTTCAATTTAATAAATCGTCGGTACCAAACCGCCGTCTAATCGCAATGCAGCACCAGAAAAGGAAGAAGCATAGGGGCTGGAAACAAAAGCTGCAAAACGACCGATTTCTTCTGGGCGGATCAATCGTTGGATCTGAGAAAGAGGACGATGGTTTTTCATAAAATCCTGCTCCCATTCAGATTGGGGAATATCACTATCGGCATACATATTTTCCAACATTTCTTGTACGCCTTCTGTCAACGTAGAGCCGGGCATAATCGTATTGACAGTCACTTGAGAGCCTGCCGTTAATTTAGATAAGCTTTTTGCTAAAGAGAGGTTCATCGTTTTTGTCATACTATACTGCGCCATTTCTCCAGAAGGCATGATTGCTTCCTCGCTGGCAATAAAAATGACACGGCCAAAATCTTGTTCCAGCATCTTAGGTAAATAAAATTTTGCTAAAGCATTGCCAGACAAAACATTGACATGGAAAAATCGTTCCCAGACTTCATCTGTAATGTCCATGTAATCCATTGGTTCAAAAATACCCATGTTATTGATCAAGATATCTACTTTAGGACATTGGGCAAATAACGCTTCACGGGCATTCGGATCAGCTAGATCAAAAGGCGCACTTTGCGGATTTGTGTCCGGAAAACGTTCTTTAAGTTCAGCTGTCACTTGGTCAACAACAGATGCTTGGCGGCCATTGATGATAACATCAGCGCCTTCTTTAGCTAATTCAATAGCGATTGCTTTTCCAATACCTTTTGTTGAACCAGTAACTAGAGCAGTTTTATGTTTTAAACCTAATTCCATGCTGCACACTCCATTCTATTTATTAAAAATCAAAAGTATCAGGATTTGGTCCGACACGCCAATCTTCATTTAAATTATTCAAAGCTGTCATCTCTTCGTTAGAAAGTACAAAATTGAAAATATCTGCATTGCTTTGCATCCGTTCTGGCTTCACTGATTTGACAACCAATAAGATTTCTTGCTGTACATCCCAGCGCAAGATGACTTGAGCCGCAGAAACGTTATGTTTTTCAGCGATTTCCAATACAACTGGATGATTTAACAACTGACCTTGCATCAAAGGAGACCACGCTTGGATCTTGATATCATGTTTGGCACAAAAATCACGTAGTTCTTTTTGTGATAATTTTGGATGAAGTTCAATCTGGTTGATAACAGGAACGATCTCAGTTTCTGCTAATAATTTTTCAAGATGGTGTACTTGAAAATTGCTGACGCCAATTGCTTTGATTTTTCCGTCACGATACAATGTTTCCAATGCGCGCCAAGCTTCTAAATAGGCATCTTCTCCAGGCCAGTGGATCAAATAAAGATCCAGATAATCCAAGCCTAAGCGTTCTAGACTTTCTTCAAACGCACGAATCGTTTCGTCATAGGACAAGTGAGCGTTCCACACTTTTGATGTTACAAATAACTCGTCACGGGAAAGACCCGCAGTTTCGAGCCCTTCTTTGATCCCAACACCTGTACCAGTTTCATTATCATATATCTGTGCAGTATCAATCAAACGATAGCCCTTCAAAATCCCTTCTTTTACAACCTCTGCCGTTTCAGCATCTGGAATTTGAAAGACCCCTAACCCCATACCGGAAATGCTTGTTTGATTATTTAATATGATTTTATCGTTCAATGAATGAATCATGTTTATTTCCTCCTTTGAAATTCAATAGATATACTGTATACTAGAAAAGTTCAAATGGATAGTACCTACTTTTTTGTATCATAGTATCTAAAAAGTAACTTTTGTATAATAAAAGCTTTTTTGGAGGTAAAAATGAACGAAAAAACATATAATATCGGCGTAGAAGCAACAATGGACGTTATTGGCGGTAAATGGAAGCCGATAATTTTGTGCAATCTTCGTCATGGTTCGCTGCGCCCAAGCGATTTGAAACGAAAAATCCCTAATATCAGTCAAAAGATGTTGACTCAACAACTGCGAGAATTAGAAGCAGATAACATTGTTTTGCGAACATCCTATCATCAAGTTCCGCCAAAAGTAGTGTATTCTTTAAGTGATTACGGTGAAACATTAAGCAGTGTCCTAGATGCATTATGCAGTTGGGGAGAAATGCATGTGTCTGCATTACAAGAACAAGGTGCACCCGTGATATTGCGTTGTGAAGACTAAATAAAAAACCAGCAAGCGAGCACTTTTGAAAAGTGGGTTTGTTGGTTTTTTGTTATATGTTATTTTAAAAGGTGTTTATGGTACATTCAAGGAGCAGGCACGTGTCAACTTTTGAAGCAATTCAGCTGATGATCGCTTTTGCGATGTTGGTTTTACTGATTATTGACAAAAAAGTAACCATCTAACACTTTGACCGGCGTTTAGATGGTTAAAATACTATTTATATCGTAGTCACCGTCTTTTTAACGTTTCTGCAAGAGGGCTATGTTGAGAGCATAGCCTCTTTTCTATTTTTAGTATATCATTTTTGCTGATAGATACAAATCTTTAACGGAGGATAAATGCTCACTTCATTTTTGAAGAGAGGGTTTGTTGGTTTTCTTAATATATAAAGTTGTTATTATAAAAAATACGAGATAAAGAAATGAAAAAGTTTTAAAATAGTACAGCAACTGAATTTTTCATGGTAAATTTATAATAAGTTGTTTTAGAAAGCGTTTGCTTTTTGCGTAATAAAAAAAGCACCGAAACAGTGCCCCAAATAGGTGATAACGGACTAAGCCTTATTTTAACTCGCTATGCTGTTTTGAATAGTTCCAATAATTTAACTATAGCAAATTTTTTGAAAGATGCAAGCATAATAAAAATATTTTTTAATATTGCTGTTTATGTTTGGTTATTTTATCTGGTAAATGAAAAAGGAGGAAACATGAAGCAAGAATACACAATTGCATTAGATATCGGGGTCGCTTCTGTCGGATGGGCTGTGTTAAAGGATAACGATGACTTGATCAAGAAAAAAATGACTGTCCTGGGAAACACAGAGAAAAAATCAATCAAAAAAAATTTTTGGGGCGTTCGACTTTTTGATAGTGGAAAAACAGCCCAAGAACGCAGGTTGAAGAGAACTAACAGAAGACGGATTGCCCGTCGCCGAAATAGAATTTTAATACTGCAAGAAATATTTAGTGACGATATACAAAAAATCGATACAAATTTTTTTCAAAGATTAGACGAAAGTTTTTTGACGATTGAAGACAAAAAAACAGAAAAGTATCCAATTTTTGGGACGATTACAGAGGAAACTGAGTATCATGAAAAATTTCCAACAATCTATCATTTGAGAAAATATTTAGCAGACACCAAGAAAAAAGCGGATCTTCGTTTAGTGTATCTTGCAATGGCACATATATTAAAATTTCGCGGTCATTTTTTGATTGAAGGAACGTTGAATACACAAAATACTTCGATTGAAGAGACATTCAAAATATTTATCAAAAACTATAATCAGCAATTTCTAGAAGAAAATGAATGGTTAGATAACAAACATGCAGCAGAAGCAGCTGTTATTTTGAATGGATCTTTCTCGCGAACCAAAAAATCAGAGAGGATTTTGTCTCTTTTTCCAAGTGAAAAAAGCAATAGTACGTTTGCCCAGTTTGTAAAAATGATCGTAGGGAATCAAGGGAAGTTCAAAAAAGCATTTGGATTAGAGGAAGATATGAATCTTCAGATGACAAAAGAAGAGTACGATACAAATCTAGAAGAGTTACTAGGTAAGATCGGTGATGAATTTAGCGATGTGTTCGTCGCTGCTAAAAATACGTATGATGCGGTGGAATTGTCAGGAATATTGACCACCAAAGATTCTTCGACTAATGCTAAACTTTCTGCAAGTATGATTGAACGTTACGACCAACATAAAACAGATTTAAAAAAATTCAAATTATTTATCAAAGAAAACTTGCCAGAAAAATACGCAGAGATTTTTAAAAACGAAGCTGCAAATGGCTACGCAGGATTCATTGATGGAAAAACGAAGCAAGAAGATTTTTATAAATATATCAAGAAAGAGATAAGTAGTGCGCGAGGAGCCGAATACTTTCTGGAAAAAATAGAAGAAGAGAGTTTTTTAAGAAAACAGCGCACCATAGATAACGGAGTAATCCCGCATCAAATACATCTAGAAGAACTATCCTCAATCCTAGAACAACAATCTGTTTACTAAGCATGTAGCAG
This sequence comes from Enterococcus sp. DIV0210g, assembly GCF_050559705.1. Lineage (NCBI taxonomy): Bacteria > Bacillati > Bacillota > Bacilli > Lactobacillales > Enterococcaceae > Enterococcus > Enterococcus sp. DIV0210g. The sequence goes on from NZ_CP187903.1 coordinate 345,504, forward strand.
GAATCTTGCACCAGCGGTTTAATACAGAAAAAAAACGAAAAACACAAATTATTACGTTGAAATCACTATTGACTAGTCAGTTTAGAAAAAATTTCAAACTATATAAAGTTCGTGAAATAAATGACTACCATCATGCACATGACGCATATTTGAACGGTGTGATCGCGAATAAATTATTAAAAGTATATCCAAAGCTGAGACCAGAATTTGTTTATGGTGAATATAAAAAAGTGGATTTTCGTTCAGACGAAAAAGCTACCGAAAAAAAATATTTTTATAGTAATATCATGAAATTTTTCGCAGAGGAAAAGAAAATCTCTGATGAAAACGGGGAAGTCGTTTGGGACAAAGAAAAAAGCATTGCCAGAATCAAAAAGGTTCTAGAATATCGTCAAATGAATATTGTGAAAAAAACGGAGATCCAAACGGGTGCATTCTCAAATGAAACAATCAAGCCAAAAGGACCGTCCGCGAAATTGATTTCTCGGAAAAATGGCTGGGATCCTGTAAAATATGGAGGATTTGATAGTCCAATCGTTGCCTATTCAGTAGCCATTATGCACAAGAAAAAGGAAAAGATAAATAAAGCAATTGTAGGAATAACGGTAATGGAACAAGAGGCATTTGAAAAAAATAGTATCAAGTTTCTTGAACAAAAAGGATTTATCCAACCAGAAGTGTTGCTAAAATTACCTAAATATACTCTTTATGAATTAGAAAATGGACGCAGAAGAATGCTTGCCAGCGCGAGTGAGGCTCAAAAAGGAAATCAACTGTGTTTGCCGCGTTCTTTAGCAGGTCTGTTATATCACGCAAAAAACTATGAGAAGAGTGCTGAAAGTCTTGAATATATCGAAAAAAATCGAGAAAGTTTTTCTGAATTATTGGATCATGTTCGAGTATTTGCCGAAAACTATACATTAGTACCGAAAAACTTGAAATTGATTCTGGAAACTTACGAGAAGAATAAGCAAGCAGATATAAAAGATACTGCTCGTTCTTTCATAGCATTAATGCAGCTGAACATGATGGGCGCGCCATCAGATTTCAATTTTTTTGGAGTAACTATACCACGCAGCCGATATAAAGGAGTGAAAGAACTACTGGAAGGTGTGATCATCCAGCAATCAATTACTGGTTTATATGAGACTAGAAACAGGTTTGTTGAATGAGTTGGCGAACAATCGTAATCAACACACATTCAAAACTAGCTTATAAAAATAATCACTTGATTTATAAATCAGCTACACAAAATGAGATTATCCATTTATCGGAAATCGATGTACTTTTATTGGAAACAACAGATATAACGATCACGACGATGCTTATAAAAAAGTTGATAGATCAAAATGTTCTGGTGCTATTCTGCGATGATAAGAGACAGCCGATTGCAAAGCTTCTGCCTTTCTATGGTCGTCATGATAGCAGCTTGCAATTAACGAAACAAATCAAATGGATAGATGAAAGAAAAGCTTTAGTTTGAACAGAGATTATTACTCAAAAAATAACTAATCAGAGTCAATATTTAATCACGCAAAAGTATCATGACAAAGCGTTAGCTGTTTTAAAACTAAATGAAGGACTCGAAACTTTTGATCCCTCAAATCGTGAAGGACATGCGGCGAGAATTTATTTCAACACACTGTTTGGCCAAACATTTTCTCGTGAACAAGAAAATCCAATCAATGCTGGTTTGGATTATGGATATACATTATTGATGAGTTTATTTGCTCGAGAAATTGTAAAGAATGGTTGCATGACACAATTTGGGCTCAAACATGCTAATCAATTTAATGATTTTAATTTAGCCAGTGATTTGATGGAGCCATTCCGAATATTGATCGATCAAATCGTCTATGAAAACAAGTCCAATTCGTTTCCTGTGATAAAACGGGCGTTGTTTAGTTTATTTTCAAATAATTATTTATATAACAACAAGTCTATGTTCTTGACGAATATCGTTACGGATTACACGAAGAAAGTGATAAAAGTATTGAACCATGAAGAAGAAAGGATCCCGGAATTCAGGATATGAGTTATCGCTATATGAGAATGTTATTGATGTTTGATATGCCGACAGAAACGGCTGATGATAGGAAATCTTACCGGAAATTCCGGAAATTTTTATTGAATGAAGGGTTCATCATGCATCAGTTTTCTGTCTACAGCAAGCTTTTATTAAATGGGACGGCAAGCAATGCAATGGTTGCTCGTTTGAAGCAAAATAATCCTAAAAAAGGTATGATCACGTTATTGAAAGTGACAGAAAAACAGTTTTCAAGAATGATTTATTTAAATGGAGAACAGGATTTCAGCATTGGAAATACAGATTCAAGAATTGTTTTTTTAGGAGACGATTATGCTGAATCTTAATTTTCCATTGCTAGATGGTTCGATACGATTCTCTTCTTCCACATTTCTTGTTGTTGAAGATATAACAATGTTTGCTCATTTGATAAAGTTGTTTTATTCCTATCCAGAGAAAGATGAGTTAAAGTTATTTGATCAAAAACAAAATGAAATCAAATCTTCAGAGCTGCTTTTGATTACTGATATATTGGATTATGACTTGAATTCTGCGTCCGTAATAAAATTGATTTACGCAGATTTGAGTGGGCAGATAAATGAAAAACCTGAAGTTAAGACAGAAATAGAAAAATCAATTGCAGCAATCAGTGAGCTGATTGAAGTAGAATTATTGGAACATGAACTTGACTTGGAACAAAAAGAAATTACTTTGACAGAGTTGTTTAAAATGTCTGGGGTAAAAATCGAAACAAAAAGTGATACGATCTTCGAAAAAACATTAGAAATCATCCAAGTCTATAAATATTTGGGAAAGAAGAAGTTGCTTGTGTTTTGTAATATATGTTCATACCTTACGCAACCAGAATTAAAAGAATTATCCGAGTATATTTCTTTAAATGGCGTTACTGTATTGTTTATTGAACCCAGAAAAGTGTATAATTTTCCGCAATTTATTTTAGATGAGGATTATTTTCTAAATCTAGAAAACATGGTATAGTTGTTAAAAGTAAACTGTGAATAATTGATTCGTTCTAGACAAAACTTTGCTATGAGGGAGTAGCGCGATTACGAAATCTTGTGCTGATATTTTTTGTGCGAGGTTTTAGAGCTATGCTGTTTAGAATGGGTCCAAAACAAGTATTCAGTAAATGGGCGCAGGAACAGGGTTTTAGAGCTATGCTGTTTAGAATGGATCCAAAACTAAAACATTCACACCGCTGTTCGTATTTCGAGTTTTAGAGCTATACTGTTTAGAATGGGTCCAAAACGATGAAATCTGTGTCAAGTTTCGTTAGTTCGTTTTAGAGGTATGCTGTTTAGAATGGGTCCAAAACCTACACCCTGATGCGCCCCAGAACGTAACTGTTTTAGAGCTATGCTGTTTAGAATGAATCCAAAAATCATAGACATGTGTTCGTGCTCGTCTGTTTTAGAGTCACGCTGTTTAATTCCAATTAATCACCCCAAGCCTGCCTACCAGCAGGCTTTTTTGTTGGTTCGGTTCAATCAAGTTGGCCGGCTATTTGAAAATTGTACCGAATACCGCTTGTTTTAAAAGCGTTTTCCTAATAAAGTTGAACTAGGAGGTGGACAGCGCTGTGGACCACAAAATAAGTTATCTCCTGAAACTATATTCCGGAAAAGAACTAACACTTGATCAAGCGGTACAAAAACTCAACTGTTCAATAGAGCAAGCTGAAATTGAACTAAAAGAATTTACCACACAAAAATCAGAGAACACTTTTTTTGTAAAATCTATAACACCAGTGTTCTGGACAGAAAAATTTCTGAATCTTTCTAGATATGACATCGTATATACAGAGATGGAAAGAAAACAGCTGATTTATTTACTGGTATATGCGAATACAGAAAAACTATCGATTTTTCATTTTCAAGATTTCTTGAAGTTATCAAAAGGGACTGTTTTGGCAGAAATCAAGAAAATCCGCAGTCATTTGAAAAAAGAAGGTATCGAACTTCTTTACACAAGAAAGACAGGATTCACTCTTAAAGGAAAAGAATTTTCGATTCGCAGAAAAGCGAAAAATGCAATCGTTCAGCTGTTAGAATCAGAGACTGGAAAATTTGGCTTAGCATTTTGGTTAGCTTCTGTATCCATTGATTACTATGCACAGATTAGAGATATCATCAGTGAAGCAGAAAAGAAGATGAATTTAAATCTTGCGCCAAGCAGAATGGAAGAACTTGCTTATTTTCTTGCTTTTTCAAAAGAACGGATCAATAAAAAAGAACTTGAATGTTTAAAAGATGAAAAATTATTATCGAAATTGAGTGTTGCGAAAGCAAGCCGATTTATTTTGGAGAATTGGCTCACCGAACCTATTTCAAAAAAAGAGCTGAGTTTTTTTTCATTATGTCTGGCAGCAACAGTTCAAGGGGATCCTAAAGACAGAAATTTAGATTTTCTATTAGGCTGTTCTGCGGAGGTTATCTATCGAGTGGAAGCATCAATGGCGATTGAATTTGATTCTTTCAGGGAACTATTGACGAACCTGTTTTATCATTTAGTTCCGACTTATTTTAGAGCTTCTTATGGATTTCAGATGCCAAATGTCATGATTGAACAAATCAAACAACAGTATTTTTCACTTTTCGAGCTGACTCGTAAAGCATTATTGCCTTTTGAAAAACTGACTGAACAAACTCTTTCTGAAGACGAACTTGGTTTTGTCACGATCCTTTTTGGCGGAGAGATGCGAAAAAAACAAAATGATCCAGTTCAAAAAGAGATCAGAGCAGTGATTGTCTGTCCGAATGGGGTCAGTTCTTCATTGATAGTAAAAAGAGAACTTCAAGAGCTGTTTCCTGGCATATGTTTTGCTGGCACAAATTCCATTAATCAATTACAAGAAATCGAAAAAGAATCCTACGATATCATTTTTTCTACGGTTACTCTAAAAGAAAAATTTACAGGGAAATCTGTTTATCTGCTGAGACCGCTGATGAGCGAAAAAGAAAAAAATCAACTGATCCGCCAAGTCCAAAAAGAATGGTTAGTACCAGGATTTACTTTGCCAACACCCCAAGAGATTTTGCAGGTGCTGAGTCCGTATATCACTTTGAAAGAAGGCGTGACAGAAGAAAAACTATATGCAGTATTGAATCGTAAAATGGATAGACTACTAGAAAAAAGCGAGGCTGGACGACCTATGTTATCTGAACTTTTAACTGAAGAAATGATCCAATTGACAGAGCGGCAAGAAGATTGGGAAAGTGCGATCCGATTAGCGGCAGATCCGTTGAAAAAAACAAACAAAATCACGGAAGAATACGTACAAGCCATGATTGATCGAGTGAAAAAATATGGAGCTTTCATCCACATTGGAGAATACACAGCATTACCTCATGCACGCCCAGAAGAAGGAGTCAATCAAGTAGGGATGTCTTTACTAAAGGTAGACGAATCAGTAAATCTCATTGATGACCCGAAACATCCAATCAAATTATTTATTTGTCTTGCTGCGATAGATAATGATGCGCATTTGCGTGCATTAGCCAACTTAACGAAATTATTATCAAATAAAGAAAACTTGAAGGATTTGCTTCAAGCAACAACGAAAAAAGAAATCTTAGCAATCATTCAAAAAGGAGACGAATAAAATGAAAATTTTAGCAGTTTGTCAAAGTGGCTTAGGGACAAGTTTCATGGTGGAGATGAATATCAAACAAGCGTTAGAAGATGCAGGTGAAGATTTATCACAATTTGAGATTGGTCATGCAGATGTCGGCAGTGTTTCAGGCGATATGGCCGATTATTTCTTTATTGAACACACGCTTAAGGATACTTTGACTGCGATACCGGAAGAGAAGCTGGTATTACTTCAATCAATCATTGATATGGATGAGATAAAAGAGAAAATTGGCAAATTGTTGTTGGAAACGCATTGAGAACAAACTTGACGAAGGGGAGGTCTTTTTATGGACGCATTATTAAATCTGTTTGTTTCGATCGTAAGCCAACCTGCAATTCTTGTTTCTCTGATTGCATTGGTTGGTTTGGTACTTCAAAAAAAGAAATTTTCTGAAATCATTCAAGGTACATTTAAAACATTTGTTGGCTTTTTAGTATTGATTGGCGGAGCAGGTTTAATCAGTAATTCTCTCACACCATTTGCGGCGATGTTTCAGACAGCGCTGCATACGCAAGGAGTAGTGCCCAGTAACGAAGCAGTAGTGGCAATTGCTTTGCAAGAATTTGGTACACCCACTGCATTGATTATGTTTGTAGGGATGATCGTCAATATTCTTCTTGCTCGATTTACTCGCTATAAATTCATCTTTTTGACAGGTCAGGCAATGCTGTATGTTTCTTGTCTGACAGCAGTTATTTTAGTTAGTGCAGGATTTCGTTCATCATTAGGAATGATTCTTCTTGGTGGAATTTTCGAAGGAACGTTGCTGACGATCACACCAGCCCTCTGTCAGCCTTTTATGAAAAATATCACTGGAAACAATCAAGTATCTATGGGGCATACTGGGAATATTGGTTATGCTGCTAGTGGCTGGATCGGCAAGTTTTTTGGAAACAAAGAAAAATCGACAGAAGACATCAAAATACCAAAAAGTTTCAGCTTTTTACGAGATTCAACAATCTCGATCATGCTGTTGATGTCGATCGTATATGTTTCGTTGACTTTGCTAGCAGGTCCAAGTTATGTAGCACAAGAATTGAGTAATGGAGATAATGCTGTGATTTTTGCATTGATCCAAGCGGGAACATTTACTGCAGGATTTGTGATTGTGCTTCAAGGTGTACGGATGCTTTTAGCAGAAATCGTACCTGCTTTTCAAGGGATTGCGAAGAAACTTGTTCCTGATTCCAAACCAGCCTTGGATGTGCCAATCATATTCCCTTATGCACCCAACGCTGTATTGATCGGCTTTTTCGTTAGTTTTCTTACAGGAACGTTGTCTATGTTTGCGATGATTGGTCTGCAAACTACTGTGATTATTCCTGGAGTTGTTGGACACTTCTTTTGCGGCGCAGCTGCTGGTGTTTTTGGCAACTCGACTGGTGGACGAAAGGGTGCCGTTTTGGGCTCGGCGTTCAATGGCTTATTGATTAGCTGGCTACCGTTGCTGATTTTACCAGTTCTTGGGGATTTGCAGCTTGCTTCCTCGACTTTTGCAGATACAGACTATTTGATTCCTGGCTTTATTTTAGGCAAATTAGGAGAATATGGACAAACAACATTGACCGTTGGTATTTTAGGTTTCTTAGCTGTGGTTGTTTTATCAAGTATTTTAGGGACACTTCGTTCAAAGAAGACACTGCCGGAACAAAGAAACAGCTGAAAAAACAACTAAACGACTGATGCAGAATTTTGCATCAGTTTTTTTGTTGACAAAATTTATAAACTGTTTATAATTTTAATAAACAAGGAGGGCGGCTATGAATATTTCTGAATGGACATTACAGCAAATAGAAAAAGGTTATCAAAAACAAAAAAATAGTTTTGTCTGTAATTATTGTGGACAAAATTTTGTAGATGAAGGCGAAAATCCTGAAAAACAGATAAAGGAACATATCCAAGAAATTCATCAAGGGAATGGCTATCAGCTGATTCATGCAGACACTAAATATAACACGTTGACAGAAGTACAGAAAAAATTGCTTGAAGCATTTCTCCAAGGAAAAAAAGACAAAGAAATCGCAGAAGAAATGGGGATCACTCCCTCAACTGTTCGGCATCAGAAATTTACATTTAGAGAAAAATACAAACAAGCAAAATTTTATATGGCGATGTATCAGCAGGTTTTTGCTTCTAAAAGTTCTTCAGAGAATCTATTAGCCGTGCCCGATAAAATGAATAAAGTCGATGAACGTTTCTTTATCACAGAAGAAGAATATGATATAGCGATTCGAAAATATTTTGATTTTTCGCAAGGAAAAGTTGTCTTAAAGCAATTGCCAAGAGGACAAAAGAAAGTCATTACTGTATTGAATCGAATCATTGAAGAATTTGAAAAAGACAGACATTATACAGCAAAAGAAACGGATGAGATCCTAAGCAGTATCTATTTGGATTATGTCCTGCTTAGAAGATATCTGGTTGACTACGGTTTTCTTAGCCGCACGGTAGATGGACGTTCTTATTGGCGCGAAACGTAAAGGAGAAATAAAATGGATATCAAACGAAAAAGAGAGCTGCTACAAGCTTACAGAGAAATGCCGACTTATTACGGCGTGATCCAGATAAAAAATAATGAAAATGGAAAAATCTTTATCGAAACTGTTCCTAATACGAAAAATCGTTGGAATTACTACAAATTGAATTTGAATGAAAACTTCTTCGTCAACAGCGAACTGCAAAAAGAGTGGAATCAATATGGAGAAGCTGCTTTTTCTTTTGAGGTTTTATGGGAAAAGAAAACTGATGATGTCACGAATATGAAAGACGAATTGAAAAAGTTGAAGAAATTGTGGCTTGAAAAACTGCAGCCGTTCGGTGAAAAAGGGTATAATAAGCCCATGAAAGATTAACTCTCTCAGAATCGTTTTTTAGAATAAAACGTTGGTAAAACAAGGAGAAAACTTTATGAAAAAGCCGATTTATGACAACGAAGATTTTTTTGAAAGTTACAGCCAAATGACACGAAGCAAGCAAGGTTTAGAAGGTGCTGGAGAATGGCAAACGCTGCAGCAGCTGCTTCCTGATTTTAAGGGCAAACAGGTACTCGACTTGGGCTGTGGTTATGGCTGGCACTGCATTTACGCAGCTGAAAATGGCGCAGAGAAAGTAGTAGGTGTCGATATTTCCGAAAAAATGCTGGCTGTTGCCAGAGAGAAGACTAAGTTTGAGAACGTTTCGTATCTTCATGAATCGATAGAAGATGCGTCTTTTGAAGAAAATCAATTTGATGTCGTTATCAGTTCGCTTGCTTTTCATTATCTGGAATCTTTTGAAGAAATCGTCAAGAAAATCCAGCGCTATTTGAAGCCAGATGGGCAGCTGATTTTTTCAGTAGAACATCCGATTTTTACAGCACAAGGCTCTCAAAATTGGGCGTATGATAAAGAAGGGAATATTCGATTTTTCCCAGTAGATAACTATTTCTATGAAGGAGAAAGAACAGCGGATTTTCTCGATAAACAAATAGTGAAATATCATAGCACCTTGACCACTTACTTAGAGAGTTTGCTTTGCAACGGCTTTCGATTGATACATGTCGTAGAGCCGGCACCACCAGAGAGTATGCTGGATCTGCCAGGAATGAAAGATGAATTCAGACGTCCGATGATGCTGATCATTTCCGCGGAAAATAAAAAATAAGGAATAGGTAAGCAGGTTTTGCATACAGCAGAGCCTGTTTTCTCTTTTCATAAACAAGATACGCTGAAAATCATTTCTTTTTTTCTTTTTTGAAAAAAATCCGTGCAGCTAGGCTTTTTGAAAGAGCTTGATTTTTACTAAGTTATCATGAATAATTATTATAACTTAATAAAAATTTTGCTTAGCGCAAAGGAGATGACAAATGTATATTGGCGAAACCATCGACCATGTAAGGAAACAAAAAGGATTAACGATCAAGCAAATCTGCGGAGAAAAAATCAGCCGCACGACCTACCATCGTTTTGTAAAAGAACAGTCTGATACCAGTATCGGCAATCTGACCTATTTGCTCCAAAAAGTAAATCTCTATTATGATGAACTCAAAACGTTTGACTATCCTGAAAATGTCAATTGGATCAATCAAATAATGAAAGAAATCAAACAAGCTTTTTTTGCGAAAGATATCGACGAACTGAAAAGAATCCAAGCGTTTTGTTCTGAACAGACGATTGAAATAGCAGAACAGCAAACCAAAAGAGTACATATGGCTAGTTTATGTGATTTATTGATCGCAAAACTGGAAAATAAAAAATTCAATGTGACTTGTACAGAAATTTATTCTTACTTGATCAATGCCCAGACATGGACACGTTATGAATTAGTCCTTTTCAACAATTGTATGTATGCCTTCCATGCCGAATTTTTGGAATCTGTTTTAGAAAAAGCAGTCAGAGGAATCGGTCATTATAGAGGAACCGGCGAAGGGAAAAGTGAAGGATTTCGAATGTTGGCAAATGCAGTCATCCACTTTATACAAATGCATAACTTGAATAGTGCCTGGAAATACTTAGAAAAAATGAATAACTATCCTTTGAGCGAAGAGATGTTTTTCGAAAAGAGTTTAAAGCTGATCATCAACGGCATCTGGGAATGTTTGAGAAGAAACACGAAAGGAAATGAAAAAATCAAGCAAGGACTCCAAGTCTTCAAATCTTTGGAGGCAAAAAATCATTACAAAATGAATGTTGAACTGATCCGTTTTATTGAAAAAAGATACGGAATCGAGTTCGATATTGTTCTGGATAATCACGAATAAACACTGGATGTTTTCTAAAGTAATTTTAGAAAGCATCCAGTATTTATTTATGTAACGTTTTTGCTACTTATAAAACGAATAGGCTACTAAATCTATTTTTATAAAAAACAAATGATATTGTGGCTCTGACTGGGAATAATCAGTAATAGTTTTATTTAAAAATAAAAAGGAGCAAAAAACGATGGCAAGTGAAAACATACTTACACCAGAACAACTTAAAGAACAAGCGAAAATCTATCAGCAAGCAGCTTTGCAGATCCAAGAAGCAACACGCCGGATAAATTCAATGAATCAACAAATCACACAAGAAGAGACTTTTCGTGTTTATTTAGAACAGTATCAGCAACTAGAAGAAAAAGTAAAACAAATGGAGCAGCTGCTTGAAAATTTTCATCAGCAATTGATGGCGTATGCAGAAACTGCGGCGGAAAGCCAAAAGGAGGAGGCGACGGGATTAGGCTGAACTCTTTTTTTGGACCTATAAAGCGCGTAACTGACTTCAAGTTTAGCTGATAGAAAATACATTAAATTTGAACTCTTTTTACAGTTCCCCAAAAAGTACTTCCTGCTAGAGAAACCGCTCTCTGTGGTATACTTATGCCTAACCATAGTATATTTAAATAAAGTGTTTTGTTCGCCTGATAGGTTTAGGCACAGCAAAACAGTTTCAAAGGGAGTGGGAAAATGGCGCAGCATATTGCATCGATCCAACATGCGCATAAATCTTTTGGGAAAAGGGAAGTGCTGAAAGATGTTTCTTTGGAAATTAAGGAAGGAACGATTTTAGGACTGATAGGTCCCAGTGGTTCAGGAAAAACGACCACAATCAAATGTTTGTTAGGAATGGAAAAGCTGGACCAAGGTACAACGAAGGTTTTCGGCACACCCATGCCAAATCGGAAAGTCTTAGAAAAAATCGGATTTATGGGCCAAAGCGATGCGCTCTACGAAAGGCTTACTGCTAAAGAAAATCTAGTTTTTTTTGGTCATTTGATGGGAATGAAAGGAAAAGAATTAACAGAAGCTATCCAAAAACATACTGAACTAGTCAATTTAACTGATTTTTTGGATCAACCTGTAAAAAGCTTTTCTGGAGGCATGAAACGGCGATTGTCTTTGGCTGTGACACTTCTTTCAAATCCGGAATTTATTTTATTAGATGAGCCTACTGTTGGGATTGATCCTAGCCTACGGATCGAGATCTGGAAGCAGCTGCGCGCGCTGGCAGAGGAACAAAAAGCAATCATTGTGACGACACATGTTATGGATGAAGCCGAGCGATGTGACTTTGTTGGGTTGATTATCGAAGGGCAGCTTTTCGCATTTGGCACACCTGCTGAATTAAAGGAACGGTTTTCTGCTGAAAGCATTGAAGAAGTCTTCTTGAAGGCGGAGGTGTCAGCAAAATGATTCGATTAAATGCTGTTTGTCAGCGAGTTATCCATGAATTGATCCGAGACAAGCGAACCTTAGCTTTGATGCTGATTGCGCCAATGTTTATTTTGACATTGATGAACATCGTGTTTGATGCAAATGGAAATACTGATGTGCGTATCGGAGTAGATCAAACGGTTCCTGCAGAAGTCAAAAAAGCATTGCCTTCTGATGATGTTTCAATCAAGTCCTATACTAAAGAGGAAGACATAGAAAAAACAGTAAAAAATGATGAACTGGACGCATTTATCACTTTAAAAGATGACGCATTCCATATTACTTATGAAAATGCCGATCCAAGTAAAACAGCACAAATCAAAAATCTATTTCGCAGTGCTTTAACAGGAGTAAAGATAGAGACACTCACTAAAGAAGTCCAAAAGGCAGCACAAACTTCTGGACAGCCGCTGGCAATGAAGGATTACTCTATACAAAACAGCTATATTTATGGTGATGGAAACAGCACATTTTTTGATAAGATCTTTCCGATTTTGATTGGCTTCTTCATCTTTTTCTTTGTTTTTTTAGTTTCAGGAATCGCCTTGTTGAAAGAGCGTACTTCAGGAACATTAGAACGGCTTTTGGCTACACCGATCAAACGTAGTGAAGTGATTTTCGGATATTTAGCAGGTTATGGTTTATTTGCAATCATTCAAACAGTCTTGATCGTTGCTTTTTCTATTTTTGTATTGGATCTAGAAATCGCAGGCAATATCGGCTGGGTATTAGTAACTGCGATATTGTTAGCTTTAGTGGCGTTGTCAATGGGGATTTTTGTATCGACATTTGCAAATTCGGAATTTCAAATGGTACAATTTATTCCAGTGATCGTCGTTCCGCAGATTTTTTTCTCAGGACTTATCCCGTTAGAAACAATGGCAGATTGGGTCAAAGAAATAAGCTATATCTTTCCTTTGAAATACGCTGGTGATGCTTTATCGAATGTTATTTTGAAAGGTCAAGGATTAGCAGACATTTGGCTGGATTTGTTGATATTGTTTTTATTTATCGTAGTTTTCACAATGATAAATATCGTAGGGATGCGGCGTTATCGAAAAGTATAGCGTGAGCAGTACGCTTAGCGGAGGTGCACAGCAGTGAAATGTATTTTCCTCAATGCGAGTCCAAACAAAGAAGGTATCACAACGAAATGGGCAGCGAAAGTAATGGAAGGACTTGAATATGAGACCCTGCATCTGGTGGATTATCAAATCCATCAGTTGGGACAAAGCAGTGAATACGATGAGTTTAAGCAAGTAATAGAGACTATCGCACATGCGGATCTTTTGGTGATTGGTACGCCGATTTATTGGTGGGATGTCACAGGACTGTTGAAAACATTTATTGACCGCCTGACTGATTTGTTCCAGCAAGATATTTCTTCGCCAGAAGCACCACTTTATCAAGTGCCAGTGCTATGGATAGTTCAAGGTTCTACACCCAAGGAAGCTATTTCTGGTATCAAAAATATGTTAGAAAAAGTTAGTGACCGTTTTTATATGGAAAATTTTGGTGTTCTTTACCAAAAAAGTGAAATCAAACCAATGAATACGCAATTGAAAAAATCGTATTCATGATTTATGTTGAAAACGGATAAAAGTCATGATATGATAAAATAAATAACGAAAAAGGAGAACTGATATGACTGCATCCATGAGATTACGTATGAAACTTTTGAATAAGTAATTAAATAAAACTTTCAAAAGTCTTGTAATATGCGATTTCAAGGGATAAGTGTCGGCTTTTTTCGTAAAATCAATTAATAAAAACAGGCTTATGAAAGCTGCTTTATGCAGTTTTTTGTAAGCCTGTTTTTGATTAAAATAACAAAAATCTGACCTCTCTTTTTGCTTTTGCAAGTAAAGGAGCGGAAAATATGGAAACATTAGCAGTTAGATTAGAAAACATCACCATGAGTTTTGGTGCAAAAGATATTTTAGATATTCAAGAGTTATCAGCTTATCAAAATGATCGAATCGGGATCATCGGCGGCAATGGACAAGGAAAATCAACATTGATCAAGCTGATTGCTGGTAAAATCCAGCCTAGCCAAGGGAAAATCCAGAGAGAAACAGAATTCAGCTATTTTTCACAAGTGGCTGAGATCGACGAGCTGGACCAAGCAGATTCTTTGGATTGGGAGTTGATGGGACAACTAAAAGTACCTAAAAATGACAAAGACACGTTAAGCGGTGGTGAAGAAGCGAAATATCGTTTGGTCCAAACATTATCGGTTTATCAAACAGGCTTGCTGCTGGATGAGCCAACTACCCATTTAGATGCAGCTAGCGTCAAAAAACTAGCAGAAGAATTACGATATTATTATGGTACGCTTCTTTTTGTTAGTCATGACCGCTACTTTTTGAACCAATTAGCGACTAAGATATGGGAAGTCAAAGATGGACGAGTGCGAGAATTTGTTGGAAATTACGACGATTATAAAAAGCAGATCGCATTAGAAAAACTGGAAAATGAACGAAAAGAAGCTGTGTATGTAAAAGAGAAGCGGCGTTTAGAGCAAGCAGCAGAAAAGAAAAAAGAGCAAGCGGAAAAAATGGCTCAGGTCTCCGCTAAAAAGAAGAAGCAAAATATTCGTCCAGATCGTCTTTCTTCCTCTAAACAAAAAGATACTGTTCAAAAAAATGTCCAAAAAACAGCCAAAGCGATTGAAAAACGATTGACTCAGCTTACGGAAGTTTCTGGCATAGAAAAAGAAACAAAGATTTACTTTCCAAAACCGCGTTCAGTGGAAATCCACAATAAGTTTCCTATCCGAGGAGAAAGTGTCTTTCTGCAAAAAGGAGAAAAAGTCTTACTGGAAAATGCAGATTTTCAATTTTCTTTGGAAAAGAAAATCGCAATCGTCGGCGAAAATGGTATTGGAAAATCAAGTTTACTTGAACATATTTTGTCTTATGGTGAAGGAATCGTTATTTCTCCTAAGGTTGTGTTTGCGACATATCAGCAAATGGATTATAAGATAAAAGCAGAAGAAACCATTTTGAGTTATCTGATGAAGCAAACAGAGTATAGTGAGCAAGTTGTTCGCAGCCTTTTGAATAATCTGGGGTTTTCTCAAAGTGAGATTTTAAAATCGATGCACGTATTGAGTGGAGGAGAAGCAACGCGAATTTCAATCGCGCTGCTGTTTGTAAGACCATCGAATGTTTTGATTCTTGATGAACCAACGAACTTTATTGATCTGCCGACGATGGAAGCATTAGAAATGCTGATTCAGGCTTATCCGGGTACAGTTGTATTTACTTCTCACGATCCTTATTTTGTTCGCCGAACTGCGGACGAAATTTATCATTTAGAAGAGAAGAAACTTGTTTTAAAAGAATGATCAGTTATTAGTTGTTCAACGAAATGTAAATAAAGCAGCGGCAGGAAGTTTTAGTGGACTTTCTGGCGCTGCTTTTTTCTTGTGAACTAAGTGTTTTCTAACAGTTTCTGCATTTCTGGATAATTTAATTCTTTTGCATAATCTAAAGCGGTTTTCCCGTCGTTATCTCTGAGTTCTTTATCTGCACCAGCAGCTAGCAATTCAGTTGCGATTTTTTGATAAAGAGGAGAGCCGTCCCGCAAAGCAACTGTTTCGATCAATGCAGTGTACCCGTAATTATTTTGGTGGTCGATATCTACTGAACCGTCTGCTAAAAGTAATTTCACATTATCTAAATGACCTTTTTCTGCGGCTGGGATCAGTGCGTTTCCGCCAAAACGATTATAAACGGTTTGGTCAGCTGTTCCTTTTTCCAACATGTAAGATAAGATCTCATTTTTGCCTTGAGCACTCGCGTAGAGGTAAGGGCTGTCTTTGATATGGTCTTGTTTATTGATATCTGCTCCGCTGTCAATCAGTTCTTTTGCAATAGAAATTTGATTGTTATGCACAGCTGCCAGCAAAGGTGTTTCTCCACGATGATTGGTTTCATCGATGGGAAAATCTGTTTTTAAAATAGCCTGTACTGTTTCGATTTGATTGTTTTGGACTGCTTCAAGTAACGCGCCAGGTGAATAACTCATGATTTTTCCTCCTTTTAGTTCGTTCTTTGGTAGTTTTAAAAACATTGTTTATTTAATAGTAAAGGTTTTGTTCTTATTTTTGAACTAAGACGCTGTGGTAAGTTTTTAAAAAAAGAATGTATAAGAAAAGTTTTTTTGAAATGATTTTTTATTTTCAGAATAAAGGGCGAAGAAACAGTTTTATTGACAGTTTCTTTTAGTGAGGATTACCATGAAAATACACAAGAAGACGTCAGATAAAATAGGAAATTTCCCCCGTATGTTATTTACTTATTTTGAGATTTATTATATGATAAGTTCCGTTGTCTTGATGAAAAGATGAATTTTGACGAATGGTTTATTGTTCGGATTTTAGGAGGATAAAGAAATGAAGGAAAAATTGGTTTCCTATTTCGACATTGAAAAATTAGGCACGACGATCAATCGGGAAATCTTAGCTGGGTTTACGACATTTATCTCAATGGCATACATTTTATTTGTAAATCCAACAGTTCTTGGTGCCACAGGTATGGATGAAGGTGCTGTTTTCACAGCAACCGCATTATCAAGTGCGCTAGGCTGTATTTTAATGGGTGTGCTAGCAAAATATCCGATTGCTTCTGCGCCAGCATTAGGTGTCAATGCGTTTTTTGCTTATTCTGTTTGTATCGGCATGGGGATTCCATGGCAAACAGCATTAGCAGGAGTTTTTGTTGCTTCGCTGATTTTTATCGTAATCACGATTTTCAAATTACGTGAAATGATCATCAATGCGATTCCTGAAGACCTTAAACATGCGATTTCAGGCGGTATTGGTCTGTTTATTGCTTTTCTTGGCTTGAGTGAAGGCGGATTGATCGTTGCAAATGATTCAACATTAGTAGGGATAGGTTCATTGAGTGTTCCTACTACTTGGCTGACGATTTTCGGACTTGTTGTAACAGCAATTTTGATGGTGCGTCGTGTGCCGGGCGGTATCTTTATTAGCATGGCGGCAACTACAGTGTTAGGTTTAGTTACAGGTTTGATAGAAATGCCTGATACGATCATTTCAAGTGCACCAAGTATGAAACCGACATTCCTTGTTGCATTGAATCATCTAGGGGATATCAATACGGTACAGATGTGGGTAGTCGTTTTAACATTCTTGCTAGTTACATTCTTTGATACAGCAGGAACGTTAGTAGGCTTGGCAAACCAAGCTGGATTCATGGAAGACAATAAAATGCCTCGGGTTGGCCGCGCATTAGCTTCTGATTCAACAGCAATGTTGGCTGGTTCACTGCTTGGGACTTCACCAGTAGGCGCATATGTAGAATCATCAGCAGGGATCGCAGTTGGCGGTCGTTCTGGTTTGACAGCTGTTGTGACAGGGATTTTCTTCTTGTTTGGATTATTCTTCTCACCCTTGCTATCTGTAGTTACTTCCCAAGTAACAGCGCCTGCTTTGATCATCGTGGGTGTTTTGATGGCACAATCACTTCGACAAATCAAATGGGAAGAAATGGAAACAGCTATTCCTTCATTCTTGATTTTGTTGGGGATGCCGTTGACCTATAGTATTTCGGATGGGATTGCTCTTGGTTTTATCTTTTATCCAATCACGATGTTAGCAGCAAAACGCGGCAAAGAAGTTTCGCCGATCATGTACATCTTATTCTTTATTTTCCTTGGATTTATGTGGATCATGAACGCGTAAACGAACAATAGTAAATAAAACGAAAAGGAACTGACCGTTATGGATCAGTTCCTTTTTTCTTATAAAACACTTAATTAGCTATTATTTATCTGCCATGCTATAATAATAAATGGAATTTCGTTATTAACGTTATCGTTGCCTTTCAAAAGAAAACACAGAAAGGAGAATGCCCTATGACATTCTATAACAAAGAATTAGAATATCGAGTAACACTGGATACAAAAATGAATATGTTTGTCGTTTTTAACAAAAACAATTCAAATCATTTTGCTACAGGCGTTACAATCGAGCAAGCAGTCCAAGAACTTAAAAAATCGGCTTAAGGAGTGAACCTTCTGATGGACGCAAGCAGTTCTCTGTAAAAGCATCTACTGAAATCAATCGGTAGGTGCTTTTTTGTATACAAAAAAATCCCTTAAAAAAGCTGAAAAACGCTTTTTCAAGGGAAGTCTGCTTAGTCTTGGTCATTAAGCCAGTCTTTGGCAGCATCTACTTCTTCTTGAATGATTTGATGCCCCATTGGTGTTTTTGCAACTGTCACGTCAGCATCACGTTCATAAAACGCAGTAATCAATTCTTCAAAATCAGGCTGGTTGACGATTGGATCGTTTTCTCCATAAGAAATCCAGACTTTTTTATCACTTAATAGTGTTTCTTTTGTATGGACACCTAAAGAAATAGGATGGAAAAAAATTCCTTTTGTTAATTCAGTTTCGCGTTCTAAAAGCAGGTGAGCCCCAATATTCGCACCATTAGAATAGCCGACCAAGATCCAGCTTTCTAAAGGAACGTTTTTTTCAGCACTGATTTTTTTGATTTCTTCATAAAGAAGATCGGTTTCTTCTTCCAAACTTTCAATATCGAACTGGTTTAAGCCATTACGTTTAAAGTATCGGTTCATTCCATTTTCTTGGATATTGCCTCGAAAAGAAAGAATGCGGCTAGTGTCATCTAGATAATGGGCAATATCAACTAAAGAATATTCATCTCCGCCAGTTCCGTGAAGGAGAAGCAAGTTTTTGCTGCTGTTTGGTTTTTCGTCATAATAATAATTCATAATAGCCTCCTAAATGATAGTGTTATTTTGGTCGAATCTCTTCAAAGGTGTTTCCTAACGTACCATAAAAATTGCCAGCTAAACGTGATACTGGTTTTAATTTTTCTGGTAAAACATATTCTTTTTCTGGATCAAAGACCTTTTCATCAAAAAAATACTCTTTGATTTCTAAGATAAATAAATCGCTGATAATTGTACCAGCTGGATCTTTTATAGGTACATATTGATAGAGAACAGTTTCAAAGCGGATCAGTGCTTCTTTGATTGCTGGTACAGTTACGCTGCTGCTTTTTGCAAGTGTTGCAGGAATCAATTGCAGTTCACTTTCTTCTGAGGAAAGCGAA
This sequence comes from Enterococcus sp. DIV0210g, assembly GCF_050559705.1. Classification (NCBI taxonomy): domain Bacteria; kingdom Bacillati; phylum Bacillota; class Bacilli; order Lactobacillales; family Enterococcaceae; genus Enterococcus; species Enterococcus sp. DIV0210g. Next base: position 364,465 of record NZ_CP187903.1, read on the forward strand.
GCAGCTGTTTCATTCATTTGTTTGACCAATTGTTCATCCACGATGTGTACCACTGCTTCGTTAGCAACTAAAAGATTTCTAGCTGTATCTTTTAATTCACCGTTTTTTCGATTGATTGATACGCTGATCAAAGGAGGCAATTTAGAAATAACAGTAAAATAGCTGAACGGCGCAGCATTGATGATTTCTGATTCTTTATTTTGTGTCGTTATCCAAGCGATAGGGCGAGGAATCACGCTGCCTGTAAGAAATTTGTAATGCTGTTTATCAGTTAATTGATCCGCTTGATAATGAAACATAAAAGTCCTCCTAACATAAAAATAAAAAAAGTATTTCTGTGTAGTTCTGAATAAGAAAATTGGACAGAAATCTATTGAAAAATTCCCGTCCAACTTTTATTATTCGATTGGTTTTATTGACGTTTTTTGTTGGCGTCTGAAGTATCGAAAGGACGTACATAGTCTTCGATTTCTTGACGTTTAGGTTCTAAGAATGGTGGTAAAGATAATTTTTCCCCAGCTGTTTCATAGGTTTCATCTAGCAAGAAGCCAGGACCGTCAGTTGCTAATTCAAATAGTACATGTTTTGCTGCCAAGAAGTATTCAGATTCAAAATAGAATCGTTCAACAAATCCAGAATTAGGGAATTGCAATTGGCTGATTTTATCGACCCATTCTTCTAAAGCTTCGCGATCTTTTACACGTAATGCAAGATGGTGGACGTTTCCGTATCCTTCTCGAGCATAGGGCAGATCATCTCTGAATTCAACAATGATGCTTGCACCATTTCCGCCTTCAGCAATTTCGAATAAGTGGAACGCGCCGTCTGCATCAGTTTCTTTAAAGCCTAAAACATCTTCAAGTACACGTTTCATGTGGTCGAAATCTTCAACGGTAACAAATACTGGGCCTAAGCCTAATAATGAAAATTCTGCCGGAACATTACTATTTTTCCAAGGAAGACCTGCTTCAACGCCTGTATTGTTTTCATCTGAAATCAATTGATAACGTTGTTCATCAAAGTCTTCGAATTCCAAATATTTTTTGCCGAAACGTTCCATTACTTGACTATGTTCGATATTGTGTTCTTCGAAACGCTCAACCCAGAAATCTAAAGCAGCGTCACTAGGAACGCGGAAGGACGTACGAGAAATCGAATTTGTTCCTTTTGTTCCTTTTACGATATTTGGGAAGTCAAAAAATGTCATGTCTGTACCAGCTGCACCAGTGTCATCTGTAAAGAAAAGATGATAAGTAGCTATGTCGTCTTGGTTAACTGTTTTTTTGATTAAACGTAAACCTAAAATATCAGTAAAAAAGCGGTAGATTTTTTCAGCGCTTGATGTCATTGCAGTTACGTGGTGAATTCCTCTAATTTGTGTGTCCATTATGTACCTCCTAAGATTATCACTTACAAAAAGTAAGTTAATTTATGTACCTAGTATACTGACACTCGTATAGTTTGGCAATCAATTTGTCTCGCAAAATAAGAAGGTGTTTAATAAAAAGTAAAGAAATATTGTATTTCGATATTTTTTTATCGTTTTTCGATAAAAAGTATGCTATATTTTTTTTGAGAGGAGAGATAAAAAGATGAAACAAACAACACTTTTTTTAAAAGCAGCAATAGGGTTGTTAGCAGCTATGGTCGCTTTTTTTGACTTTATGCTGGCAATGGGTTTGAATAATTCTGCTGAAAACACAACTTTATATGGAGAAAAAATACTTTGCGGAGCAGCGTTATACATAACAAGTTTTCTGATATTCTTTGGATTGTATCAAATATATCGTTTGCTGAAATTGATTGACAAAGATTTGGCTTTTTCTAATGATTCATTGAAAATCGTACGAAAAATCAAAAACACGATCTTGGTTATTTTTCCGATATTGTTAGGAATATTGCCAATGGCTTATCGAATCGCAGATGGAGAAGATGCACCAGGGATCATGGTGATAGGATTAGGGATAACTATGATACCTTTAGTTGCAGGAGCTTTTGCAGCAACGATCGAAAAACTTTTAAGAAATGCGATATCTATCAAAAATGAAAATGATCTGTCAGTTTAGGCGGTGAAAAAATGGCAATCAAGGTTAATATCGATTTGATGCTGGCAAAAAGGAAGATGAGTGTCACAGAATTGTCTGAAAAAGTCGGTATCACTATGGCAAATATCTCTATTTTAAAAAATGGAAAAGCAAAAGCAATACGTTTTTCGACATTGAATGCGTTATGTAAAGTATTAGACTGTCAACCAAAAGACTTGCTTGAATACGTAGAGGAGGAAGAAGAATGAAGATAGAAGTACTCAGAAAAGATTCTTCAAATTGGCTTGACTATGCAGAAAAAATTGCTGAAAAAGATTGGGCAGCAGCGGACTATCTAGCAAAAAATATGCGGCAAGGAAAATTTGCCGATTGGGAAGCTGTTATTATAGTAGAAGAAAAAGATCGATTGGCTGGCTTTTGCTCAATCGTCAAACATGACATCGTTGATACCATCGATTATCAGCCGTATATTGCTACGGTTTATGTCGATCCAGCTTTTAGAGGACAGAATCTCAGTGAAAAAATTGTTTCTTACGCAGAAAAAGAATTGAAAAAACAAGGATTTGAAAAAATCTATATCGTAACTCAGCTTGTTGATTTTTATGAAAAGCTTGGCTATCAAAAAATCGGAGAAGCGAATGACCGATTCGATCGTAAAATGTCGGTCTATTGCAAAGCTATCACCAACAAATAACTTTTATATATAGGAAGAAAACCGAAAAGCAGGTTAGATATGCTTTTCGGTTTTCTTCCTATTATACATTTATTGTGTCAAAGACTGCTTTTCTTTTTATCGCGTAACAACTGCTGTACCGCTGCAAGTGACCATCAGCATACCGTTGTCACTGCCTAAAACTTCATAATCCATTTTCATACCGATAACTGCGGTAGCACCTAAAGCAGCAGCGCGTTCTTCCATTTCGCCAAGTGCTTCGTTACGAGCTTTCATCAATTCATCTTCATAATTTTTTGAGCGGCCGCCGAATACGTTACGCAATCCTGCACCAATATCTTTGATGATGTTGATCCCAGTGATGACTTCACCGAACACGATACCTTTGTATTCAGTAACTGTTTGACCCTCAATACTGTTTGTCGTTGTGATAATCATATTATCAACCTCCTTTTTACCTATTATAACAATAAAACCATTTGATCGTTATGATTCTTTCTTCTCTTCTCGCTTTCGAACGAAAATAAATATCTCTTATTCTTGAAAGTGGAGAAAAAATGAAATTGACTGAAAGCGAGTTAAACTAAATAATAATGAAGTGTAAACAAGCGTTTTACCTATTTTAGGTAGAAAAAGAGTGCGGCCTCGGCTATGTGTAGAAGTGAAAAGTTTTGTAAAAAAATGGAAATTAATTGAAAATGAGCAAAATAATTTACAATCATGAGAAATCTTGTTATTGTGTACCTACCGAACGGTAAAGAAAGGGTGCTGACAAATGAAATTGGAAATTACAGAAGATGCAAAACAAATGATCGAAAAGAAACTAGCTGAAGGGGACAAAATTTTCTTAGATTACGAAAATGGCGACAGCATTTTTAGTTCTAAAGGATATAGTTGTGGTCTTGACTTTGTTTTCAAATTGATCCTTTTAGGCAAAGAGTCAACAGGATATGACACTTCTTCTTACGATATTCCATTAGAAACAAGCTTAGGCACTGTCTGGATCAACAAGAGCGCAGAACATTATTTAGATAAAAATATCAAATTTTCTTTTGATAAAAGCTACTATAGTTTACGACTATCCGGCGACAGCGGTTTGATTACCGGTGATGTCACTATCGAACGCAAATAATGATTTAGATAATCTTGCTTCTAAAAAAATAAAGCCGGCGAAAAATCAGCAAATACGATTTTCCGTCGGCTTTTTCTTGTATATTTAAGAAAAAAATGCACAAAGAGAGCGCTTTTTTTGTTTACCTGTTAAATTAGTGATAAGCAAATAAAAATAAAGGGATGAAAAAAATGGAATTATTGGATTTGCTGGATGCCTCAGAAAGACGAAAAGCAGCTTTGCTGAAATATATTATTCAGAGTGGTGGGAAAACAACGATTGCACAAGCGAGTCAACAGCTTGGCGCAGATCGAAATACGATCAAGGAGGCCGTCTCTAGTTTGATCGATGATTTTTATCACAGTAATTTAGAAATCAAATTGGCTTTGGTGAAAGAAAAAATCGAGCTGGATTCAGATGGAAGTATCAGTCTTATTGAATTATTGTTTCCTTTATATTCTCAATCAAAAAAATATCAGCTGCTTCTTTATCTATTTCTAAATGGGGAAACCACCGCAGATGATGCAATCGATAATCTGCTGATCAGCCGGGCAACTTTGTTTAGAAAAACGAAAGAGCTGAATCAACTGATGAATGCAAAAAATCTAGGCATCAAAAGCGGTAAATTCATTGGTTCAGAAAGGCAGACCCGTTATTTCTTTTATTCTTTATTTACAGCAGTTATGCCTTGTTATATGATTCGAGATTATTTTTCGATTCCGCCGGCAAAAGATTTGTCTGAAAAAATCATTGATAAATTTGGGACATCTTTGGAAGATTTCTCTGTTTTGAAAATCCAGCTTTGGGTTTTTATCAATGCACACCGAGATGCGCAAGGATATTATTTAGAAACAAGAGAAGGCGAAGAATTTGAATTGATCGAAGCTGAAAAATTATCGATTTTCTTTGAAGAAAACGAGATTGTTTTAGCGGAAAAAAGCACCGAATCTTCAAGAAAGCTGTTAGCGATATTTTTATTTGCGAATTTCATTTTACCGAGCCAAACAATTACGGAACAGCTGCTGGAAAAAATGCCGCCGCTTTTTTTGGATATCATCCAGTTGTTTTCCAGTGAGATTGAGCAGATGGTGCCAGGAGAGATCGATGCAGAATTGTTAGCAGAAAGTAAGATTTCTTTGTTTCAAATATTATTAGGTTTTTCTACATTTGATACGTTTTTCCATGCCTTCAACTCGGAACGTTTCCATACATTGATTGAAGAGTATATCAATAAAGAAGCAACTGACAGAGCCAAGAGACTAGTACAGCAAACAGGAATCATTTTACAGCAATATCAAATTAGCCTTACAGGAAAAGAAGATCTTATCCCTTATCTGTTTTATCGTTATTCCGTACTGATCAGCAATATCCAACTGGTCTATTCTGAAAAAATAAAAGTTGGTTTGGATCTTCCATTTGAACGTTCCGTTGGTCATGCAGTACTTAAACTGATGGAAAGCCGCTTTTCTAAAAAATTGAATTTGGAAATTACTGCGTATGATAAAAGAGAGCAGTATGATCTGGTGCTGACAATCCAACGTAAAAAATTCCCAGAACAGCAGTCAGCAAAAATATATATCTTTTTAGGAGTGGAATATGAATATGACACTGCTAAAATCGACCAAATCCTTCAAGAAATAGAACACACAAAAATCAAGCAAGCCGTTAAATCGATACACGAATAGGAGGAATGCTGATGCGAACTGGTTTTATTTATTTTCTGATCATCTTATTAGCCAATACATTCGGATCTATTTCTGGGATGGGCGGCGGCGTCATCATCAAACCGGCGCTGGACTTTTTCCAACTGCATACAATTGAAGAGATTTCTTTTTATTCAACTACTGCTGTTTTTATTACAGCTATGGTCTCGACCGCTTTTCACCTTAAAAGCGGTCCGACATTCAAATGGAGTTTGGCACTATGGCTTTCTTTTGGCTCGATCGTCGGAGGATATTTAGGGAATGCTGCCTTTGAGTATCTCTTAGGCATCATGACTGCTGAGAGTGTCAATCTTTTACAAATCGTCACGATGTTCATTTTGCTGCTGTTGTCTTTGATCTATGGAGTAAAAAACAAACCTTCTTATCATTTGAAAAACGTCAGCTGGTATGTCATCAGCGGATTGATCCTAGGATTCATTGGGAGTTTGTTAGGCATCGGGGGAGGACCGATGAATCTTGCTTTACTGATTTTACTGTTTTCTGTTCCCATCAAAGAAGCAGCTGCATACTCTATCACGGTCATTTTCTTTTCACAGCTCACAAAGATCTTGGCAATCACTACATCTGGAGAATTAGCCAATTATGATTTGTCGATGCTCTGGTTTATTGTTCCAGCAGCTGTGATTGGAGGCGTCTCGGGAGCATTAATCAGCGACCATGTTTCGTCTGGTTTTGTTCGAAACACATACTTAGTGATTGTCTTATTAGTGCTAGGGATCAACGTTTACAATGGATTTGAGATTTTTTTCTAAAAAGGTGAGCAACATATTTTACCTTATTGGAAAAACGTGGTATATTCTTTTTGTACCGACCGGTATGTAAATAAAAGGAGGAATATAAAATGTTTGAAAATAAAAATGTAGCTATCGTTGTTACTGACCCTCAAGTAGAATTCTTGAAACCCGCTGGTGGAGGCTATGGTCTGACAAAAGACATTTTAGAAGAAGTAAACACTATCGATAACTTGACTACTCTTTTGAAAGAAGCAAAAGAACGTGGATTTAAAGTATTTATCTCACCACATTACTTCTATCCTCATGACCACAAATGGGAATTTGGCGGTGCTGGCGAAAAAATGATGATCGAACAAGGTATGTTTGCTCGTCCAAACCAATACAGTGAAGTTGCTGAAGGATCAGGTGCTGATTTCATCGAAGAAATCAAACCAATGTTAGATGAAAATACAATCATCACATCACCACACAAAATCTTTGGTCCAGAAAGTAATGACTTAGCATTACAATTAAGAAAAAATGGTATTGATACTGTGATTTTAGCTGGTATGAATGCGAACCTATGTGTTGACTCACATATGCGTGAATTAGTCGAAGACGGCTTCAAAGTAGTTGTTGCTACAGATGCTATCGGCGCTCCTGGTAAAGATGCTTACAATGCAGCATTGACAAACTTTGGATTCATCGCAGACGAAGTATTGACAACAGCTGAAACACTTGAAAAATTAAGCAAATAATAGATTGAAGAAAACTTTTCTTCTATATTAATAGTTATTCGACTGGGCGGCCGATCGATGAAAGACGAGCCGCTCAGAGCTACATATTTACTGAAAAAATTGGAGGAAAAAAGAATGATCCAAACATTGACTAAAGAAAATTTTAACGAAAAAACAGATAAAGGCGTAGTTTTGATTGATTTCTGGGCATCATGGTGTGGTCCTTGTAAAATGCAAAGCCCGATTTTAGATGATTTAGCTTCAGAATATCCAAATAATGAAGTAACGATCGCGAAAGTGAACGTAGATGAACAACCAGAACTAGCACAAGCATTCGGTGTGATGAGTATTCCAACATTGCTTGTGAAGAAAGATGGTGCTATTGCAGACCGTTTTGTCGGTGTGCAAATAAAAGATCGTTTGAAACAAGTTTTGGATAGTAAACTATAATCATTTCATTGCTAAATAGACAATCAACGTGATTTGTCTAGAAATATATAGTAGAAAGAATTTTTGTGTTGAAAAATTTTTGGGGAACTATTGGGTATTTTAAATACCCAATAGTTATTTAGAAGCGCAACGATTTTGGCTAGTATGAATAGACAAAGCATTTTTTTGAATAGCGCTTCACAAGTGTGCATGAGCGGTAGAGGTTATGAGCAGTTTGACTTGCATATAACCTCTATATTGACGTATATTTTTTGTTTTGTTATACTCGCCCTAGCATTTTCAGTTTTTCTCAATGAAAGGGGGGATTACTACCATGGGATCTAAACAAAAGTTATTGCAAAGTGCCAGAGAATTGATATACAAAAATGGATACAACAATACTTCGATTCGAGACATTTTAATTGATGCAGATGCAGGAAAAGGTCAGCTTTATTATTATTTTGATTCGAAGAAAAGTATTGGTTTGGCTGTGATCCAGGCAAATATCGAAGAATGGCGTACAGAATTGTTTACAGATATTTTAGCGCCAAGTGTTGAGCCAGAGAAAGATTTTTTAGACATGCTGAATTGGTTTTATTCATTTCATAATAGTCAATCGCACTATTATGGCTGTCCAATCGGCAATCTGATTATTGAACTATCGATGGAAGACGAAGAGTTCCGTGAAGTCTTGGAAGATTTCATGACGGAATGGATCAATGTTTTAGCTGCCAAATTGATTGAATTGGATTCAGAAGCGTATTTGAACTTTGAAGAAGCTCAAGATGAAGCACGAATGATCATCTCGCAAATCCAAGGTAGTATCGTCTTATTGAAAGCAACACAAGATTTGACGATTTTGAAAGAAACATTTACACGATTAGAGAAGAAATATGTTTATTCAAACACATTAAAGGCAGAATAAGAAGAGAAAAAAAGGATGTCTTTATTCGCTGATAGACATAGGTTATCGGGTATTTCTACTCGTTTTTCTCCTTATTTTCTCGATATAATTGCATTTAGGAAAAAAAGACAAGAAAAAGCAAATTCGCTTTTTCTTGTCTTTTTTGTTTTTATAACTGTTGTATTTTTTTATAAACGCTTTATTTGTGATTTTTTTAATTAATTCGATTATCAATGTTCGGAATATTGAATAACAACGTAATCTCTTTTTTTCTTTTCGGTAAGTGAAAAAAAGAAATTGACGGGAGGTGTCTAGACACTGCATAATTCATTCTGTAATCACGTTTGGTTACTTTTTGTAAGTAAGTTAGTTAGAAAATTATTGAAAGGAGTGGAGCAAATATGCTGCGTTCTTCCAAAAACGTTCTGCATTTAGTGATGTCTGCTATGCTGGCAGGTTCAATCGGTTTAGAGGCCGGAGTAACAGTTGCTGCGGAAACAGCTGCAGACAGTGCAGTATTTCCGGCTGTTAAAAGCCCAGAAGCAGAATCTGAATTATCTTATCAAGCCGATAGAGAAAACAAGATCGTCAATTGGACACTGAAATTCAAAAAAATTGCTGATCCAGAAGTATTGCGCCAGATGCAATTTAAACTGACGGATAAAAATGATCAAACTGCAGTTGTTGATTTCGGAGAAGAGGATCAAACGCTTGAAGGATTGAAAGATGATTGGATAGGAATCGGCAGTCACACAAATACAGAGGATCAAGCAACGATCCATTTTCAAACGAAAATACCAGAAGATGCTGGAAACTACACGTTGAAACTTTGGACAAGATTAAGCGAGCAGCAAGACAGTGAACCAGAAAAAATAGTTCCTATCGGCGATTCGGAAAATGTTACTTATTCCATTGACTTCCCCAATGAAACAGAAGAATCGGTTGTTGAAACTTCAACAGAAAATCAAACAGAAAGCGCATCAGAAAGTACTGTTTCATCTGTTAGCGGTTCAAATGACACCGAAACAGAGACAAACAGTTCTGAAAATGACCAAATTGCTGAAACCTCGGAAACAACGAGTGAAGCAGCCAAAGAAACAACTGCGGAAACGAAAGCAGAAAAACAAAAAGCAGCTGTTTCGTCAAGATCGGCCAGAAGCGTCATTCCCCAAAGTTTAACAGGCGCTGGGCTCTCTTCCATTCCTTTTGGAGCAAAAAAACTAACAGGACTTTTTGCAGAAGTGAACCAAAACGGTGGTCAAGGATCTGGAGCAGTTAAGCCGCAAAATCCAGTTGACGGAACAAATGATAATCGTCCTTACGATATGGTTGAACTTTCCGGAAGTAAAAACTGGCTTTCGATTTGGTCAAATGAATCCAGTAAATTGAATTTCAATTCAAATTTCAAAGGACGCACATATATCAAATTTGATAAAGCCAATTCAGATGGATTAGCTTTTGTCATGCACAATGATTCTCGAAAAACAACTGCAATCACTCAAGCGCAAAGAAGCAGTGATGGACAGAACTTAGGTGTTTATGGAACCAATAATGGACGAAACAAAGGCCCTCAAAGCGAAGCTGTCCAAAATTCAGTAGCTGTCGAATTTGATATGAAAGCCAGCTTGAGCAATACCCAGGCAAATGCGTTGGATAGTACCGGCGGACATGCCTTTGATATTGGAACGGGTGTAACTGATTCGGAAGCAGCGCATATGGCGTATTCTTTTCCTGGTAACCCGAATACGTATGTTCCGCTAAAAGATAATGCTGGAGACACTAGTGGTTGGACTGCTTTCCCAGCTGTTGTACGAAATGCGCGAGTCCGGCATTATAGTTCTCCAAATGTTGAAGGTGTCCAATCCCTTTCAGGAATCAGCAGCGGCTGGTATGAATTTCGTTTTAATTATACAGTCGGAGCGGGTATGACTTATTATTTGGTCAATCCTGCAAATGGTTCTCAAACAACGCCGGTAACTATCGGTGAATCTGAGCTGCGTACCAACCTTGCATTAGCAAGTAACAACAACCAAGCGTATTGGGGATTTACAGCAGCAAATGGGAGCGCGCAAGGAACGACGGATTTTGTCTTTACTGAAACGCCATCAGATGCGCAATTGGATTTGATCAATGATGTCAAAGATACAAATAACCAATCTGTTCAAACAGGAAAAGATACCCCGCTAACAGATAAATATATTACAAGTGCATCACCAGCAAATTTTGAAACAGTTTTTCATTTAAAAGAAAGTGAGCGAACATTTTCTCTTTCAAAATGGACAGGAAAAGTCGACCCAACATATTACGACATCCCGGTAGATGGAACGATAAAAGTTTCGTATAAAATCGACGACGGTGTTTTACAAGAAACATCTGCAACAATCGATCCAAATGGAAATATCGCTCTTTCTTTAAGTGGGGTGACAATCAACAAAGGCCAAAAAGTAACTTTTACAACAAATCTGCCAACGAAAAAATCGTCTGGCGATCATCAAACTTCTTTTTACAGCCAGTTGACAGGAAAATACGGCACAGATACAACTGAAACGAGTGTCGAAAGTACTTCGATTTATTTTTGGATAAAAAATGCACCGATAGCGCCAAATATCAAACGTCTGGCAGCTGCTCCGAGTGATCAGCTAACCGATTTCGTGGACACTTTCGGACTTCAATTTGATTATGAAGATCTAGATGCTGCGTCAAATGAACTAAACTACGAAATAACAATCAATGGTAAAAGTGCTGGTAAAGGAACTCTGGCTGATGCAATTGCAACCAATCAGCAATGGAGCGACACTGGAAAAATCGATCTTTTAAGCAGCGGATTTTATCATCGAGGCGAAAATATTGCTGTTTTGAAAATCACGGATGCAAATGGATTGAGTGATGAAGAGACGATTACGTTCAACGTAGCTGGTTACAAAGGATTTGAGATCGTGACAGAAAACTATGACTGGTCCTTTGATAAAACGCAGCTGCCAGACGAAAAAACAGCTCAAAACCGTCTGCAAGACATGACGATCAAAGGCAGAGATACAACACAAGATAACAGTACAGCCAAAATCGTTGCTTCGGCTACCGATATCGTGAATGAAAAAGGGACAGTGATCAGCAAAGAGAATTTCACTTTCAAAGATTCTGGTACAGAACAGCCATTAGCAAATCAGCAGTTATCTTTGAATGAAACACATGCGTATTCATCATCGGAAGGATTATTACTTTCGTTATCCGATCAAAATGATACAGGTCAGTACAAAGGAACGATTACTTGGACAATCAGTGATGCACCATGACAATTCATTTAAGGAGGTGGTTTTAGTGGAAAAGGTCAAAAGAACAATCGTTGCGGCAGGTTTGACAGCAATGTTTTTAATGGGACTTTCACAAAAAATCTATGCCGCAGAAACACCTTCCTCAAAAGCATACCTCGACACGAAAGATTATCTTTCGATCACACATGAGGAAGCTGGAAAATCTGGCGGGTGGTTTGACCTGCAAGGTGTAAAAGAAAGCTTGATAGATATGTTCCCAAAAACCAATGAAGCAGCAACTATTTGGTGGCTGCTCCTAGGCCTCGCATTGATTGTACTCGTTCTTTTGATTTTTCGACGTCAAAAGGAGAAGAAAGATGAAAAATAACTTTTTATACTTTTTACTTTTCTTAACTCTGGGAACAGCAGGCACATTTTTATTCGCACCAGAGGTAAAAGCGGACATAGCGGACAGCGGTACTGGGCGAAGCGCGTTAACGATTGTTCCGTTAGATGAAGATGTACCAAGAATCTATGAAATCAATGATTTGTATTTTGGGACGCATCAAGATACAGAAACAAACAGAAAACACCAAGCAGAAAATGATTTGACGATCCGTATCTTGGATGCAAGAAAAAACCCGACAGATTGGGAATTACAGCTGCAGATCGAATCCTTCAAAGAAGAAGACGGAGGAAAACTAAAAGAGGCCGTCTTGAATCTAGGCAAAGGAACCTTCGAAACAGCTTCAACCGATGCAGCATCAGGATTGACTGGAAAAACGTATCAAGAAGATTTTGATACAGGCGAATACGCTACAGTCATTACCTCAACTGGACAAAAAAACAGAGGCTGGGTCGTTTACCATATTCCTAAAGAAAAAATATCTTTAGCATACGGCAAAGGAAATCCAGTCGGCAACTATCAAACGACAAGCCATTGGCGCTTAATCAATGCCAATTTGACTTAATAAAATCAGGTAAAAAAATGGAGGAATTTAAAATGAAATTACGAGTATTAGGTGGATTATTAGCAGGAGCAACAATTTTAACAGTATCAACACCAGCAATGGCAGCAGAATTGAACGTACAAAGTGATCCAGGAACAACAACTTTGGAAATCACAGATTACACAGTAGATCCAACAACACAACTACCAAGTGATCCAGGTGCATTTACATTCAAAAATGTACCAAATATCGACTTTGGTACACACAGCTTAGACAGCATTGCAGATACAAATGCAACATTTGACGGAACATTTGACGCAGCATTGCAAATCAAAGACACACGTCCTACAGCACAAAGTATCACAGATGCTAAAGCACAAATCGCTACAGCTGCAACAGCAGGAGCCGACCAAGCTTTAGTAGATGCAGCAACAGCAGCTTGGGATAACGCAGTAGAAGCAGGCGCTTGGAAAATCGACGCATCTGCTACACAACTTGACGGTATTGGCACATCTTTGACAATCGACGGTACAGAAGTTTTAGCTGCACCAGGAACAGTAGTCACTGAAAATGCAACAACACCAGTCGGAACAAAAGATTACACATTGAACAACCCAGTTTTAACAATTGCCAATAACAACTTGGAAGTAAAAACGTACAACGGAACAATCACATACACAGCAACAGCAGCAGTTTAATGTTGTAAAGGAAGCGGAGCTGCGGTCTATGCCGCGGCTCCTTGCTCCTTTTTATCCTGAAAGAAAGAGGTATTTTATATGAAAAAGACGAACGTATTTATTGTTTTATTCGCACTTATTGCATTTATTTATCCATCACAAACGATTTTTGGTGAAGAAGCAGAAACCGGCGGAGCTGACTACAGCGTAAAAGCAATTTTACCAGATAACCAGATAGACAAAGAAAAGAGTTTCTATGATTTACGCGTGTCACCAGGACAAAAAGAAACGATCCAATTGCAAGTAAACAATTATTCTGATAAAGAACAAACATACGATATCAGTGTAAATACAGCACAAACAACAGGAAATGTGACCATTGATTATGGCGTAAAAGACCTTCCTGACAAATCAGTAAATAATCTGCCAATCTCAAATTATGTCTCTTATCCTGAAACAATCAAGATTCCAGCAAAAAAAGCGGGGCTTGTTTCAATCGAGATCAACGTTCCTAAAGAAAAATGGGATGGTATTTTATTAGGCGGTATCCAAGTCAAAAAAGATTTCACAGAAGAAAAAGAAGAAAGTGATCAAGCGATTTTTAGTGAATATGCCTATGTGGTTGGCCTAATGCTTTCTCAAAATGATACAAAAGTCGAACCAGATTTGACCTACGAAGGGATCGAAGCGAAGTCGATTGCACGAAATGCAGGGCTGATCGCTACCTTGAAAAATACCCAGCCAATGAATATCAGCAACGCACATCTTGTAGGAAAAATCTATAAAGAAGGCGAAGAAGAACCAGTCATCACAAGAGAAGTCAAGGATGGCGGAATCGCCCCTGATTCTACTGTGGATGTACAGCTTTTTAATGGCGAAGCTGGTCATACAAAACCGCTGGAAGCTGGAAAATATCGTTTAGAAATCGCTGTCGATGACAAAGAAAACCATCATTGGACATTTACAGATGAGTTTGAAATCACCAAAGAAGCAGCCGAAAAAGTAAACAATAAAGTCTTCACAGTCAAAAAAGAACAAAACTATCTATTGTATTTCATTATTGGACTTTTGGTTCTTTTGATTTTGATTCTGTTCATTTTCTTAGCCAAAAACAAAAAGAAAAAAGAAGAAAACTAAACATGTCGTCTTTCATTTCAAATGAAATGCTTTAACAATACCGCTTCTTTCAGAGAAAACACAACATCAATAAAAAGTCTTGGTCAAAAAACGGTTATCTGTTTTTCGCTCAAGGCTTTTTTGCAAAACTGTCTAATAGCGTAAGCGGAGCCTTTTCAGGTCGAATTGCTTTCCATTTATATGATAATCTCTATAATAAAAAGTGTATCTAACAAAAGATAAAAAATAACAATTTTATTTATTAATGAATATCAAAAAATCTGTTTATGAGTGTTGATTGTGCGACTGGAGTGTACCAGATTTTTTACTATCAATAAAAAAATAAACAGTTTAAAAAATAGGAGGAATTTAGGATGTATACAGAATTGACAGGCAAAACTGCCGTTGTTACTGGCGGCTCAAAAGGGATCGGAACAGCAATCGCTGAACGTTTCGGTAAAGAAAAAATGAATGTTGTCATCAATTATCATTCTGACAGTAAAGGAGCCGACGAAGCTGTTGCAGCAGTTATCAAAAACGGCGGCCAAGCAATCGCTGTCCAAGCAGATCTAGGTTCAGAAAATGGCGCCCAAACCTTACTGGATGCAGCTGTCGAAACGTACGGACAACTAGATGTTTGGGTCAATAACGCCGGAATGGAAAACCAGCATGAAACGCATGAACTTTCTTTAGAAGATTGGGAAAAAGTCCTCAACGTAAACTTAACAGGCGTATTTCTTGGTACAAAAGCAGCATTAGCTTATTTTGTTAAAAATGACGTCAAAGGAAACATCATCAACATGTCTTCTGTCCATGAACAAATCCCTTGGCCTACATTTGCTCACTATGCAGCTTCAAAAGGCGGCGTGAAATTATTTACCCAAACAGTAGCCATGGAATATGCAGCAAGAAATATCCGTGTAAATGCAATCGGACCTGGCGCAATCAATACACCCATCAACGCAGAAAAATTCTCTGATCCTGAAAAATTGGAAACAACAACAAGTATGATCCCTATGCAAAGAATCGGTAAACCAGAAGAAGTCGCAGCAGTTGCAGCATGGCTTGCTTCAGACGAATCAAGCTATGTCACTGGTATCACATTGTTTGTTGACGGCGGTATGACATTGTATCCTTCATTCCAAGGTGGAAGAGGTTAATCAAAAATTTATAAGGAGTGCGCGGATATGAAACAAGCACAAAACGTTTTTATCGGTTTTGGGAAGGCAGCCAAAACGTTAGCAGTCAAAATGGCAGCAAAAGGCGAAACAGTTATACTCATAGAAAAAGATGACCACAATTATGGCGGAACATGCATCAATCAAGCCTGTATTCCGTCAAAAAATCTTTATCTAGCCTCACAACAGCGCATCGTTGGCAGCAAATCATTCAACTATCGCCAAGCAATCAGCCGAAAAAATGAATTAACAAGTGATTTGAGAGAAATGAATCTGCATAATCTAGCAGACAAAGAACGAATCGATGTTATCAATGGACAAGCTGTTTTTCAAAATGATGAACAGATTCTTGTAACCATGAAAAACGGTGAAACCGAAGAAATCACAGGTGATCGGATTTTTATCAATACGGGCAGCCAGCCGAATATGCCGGCTATTCCTGGTATCGACAGCCCTTTTGTCGTAAACAGTACAGAACTGATGGAACAAAAAGAATTGCCTGAGAAACTTGTGATCATCGGCGGCGGCTATATTGGGTTGGAATTTGCCTCTATTTATCGAAATTTCGGCAGTGAAGTAACAGTTATTGATCAAAGAAAAACATTGCTTCCTCAAGCCGATCCTGATATCGCAGTGGAAATCGCCAAAAGTTTCGATCAAGATAAAATCAAACGAATCCATTCTGCTGCAATTGAAAAAATAGAAGATAAAGCAACTCATGCTGTTGTGACGCTTACAGCTGAAGGAACGACACAAAATATAGAAGCTGATTTGATTTTAGTAGCTGCTGGCAGAAAACCAAATGTCTACGGACTAGGTTTGGAAAATACTTCTGTCCAATATAACGAACGTGGGATAATCGTTGATCGCGTATTAAAAACAACTGCTGAAAAAATCTGGGCAGTTGGTGACGTCAAAGGCGGACCGCAATTTACTTATATTTCTCAAGATGATGCACGAATCATTGAAAATCAGTTATATGGTGATGGTTCTCATACACTTGATCAGCAAGTCGATTTTGCAACAACGGCATTTTTGAACCCGCCTTATTCTAGAGTAGGCTTAAGTGAAGCAGAACTTCAAAAAACTGGCCGTCCTTATGGTAAATCACAAATGAAAATCGCTGCTTTGCCAAAAGGAAGAATCTACGACGATCCTCGTGGAATGGTCAAGATCCTGGTCAATGAAGACCATAAAGTCGTTGGTGCAGAATTATTCTGCCGTGAATCTCCTGAAATGATCAACTTGCTTTCTGTCTCCATCAAATTAGGCGCAGACTATGAAATATTGAGAGATCATATCTATACGCATCCAACAATGACTGAAATCTTGAATCCTGTATTGAACAAAATGGAATGGATCGAAAATCAGTAAGAATAATCAAAAACGAATACACGAAAGAAGCAAAAAGTTTTGTTTCTTTCGTGTTCTGTTGTATACTAAATGTACCTACCGAACGGTACAAAAATAGGAGGCAGTCTCATGGAAAAATATAAAAATATTGTTATCGGCTTTGGTAAAGGCGGTAAAACATTAGCAAAAAACCTAGCATCTAAAGGTGAATCCGTATTAGTGATCGAAAAATCACAACGCATGTATGGAGGAACTTGTATCAATGTCGGCTGTATTCCTTCAAAATCATTGATTATCAATGGTGAAAGAAAACTTGACTTTACAGATGCAGTCGAACACAAAGAAAAATTAACAGGCATGTTGCGTAACAAAAACTATCACATGATTGCCGATGAAGAAACTGGAACGGTGATGGACGGAACGGCAAAATTTGTTTCTGACCATGTATTAGAAGTAACATTACCTGATGGCACAACAACTCAAGTAGAAGGAGAACGTATTTTCATCAATACAGGAGCAACTTCTGTTATTTTGCCAATCCAAGGATTACGCGAAAGCCGCTACTTATTAGATTCTACAAGTGCAATGGATCAAACAACGCTTCCTGAATCATTAGTAATCATCGGAGCGGGTTACATTGGCTTGGAATTTGCTTCTATGTTTGCAAGCTATGGTACAAAAGTCACTGTTTTAGATGCAAATCCTAACTTTATTGCTCGTGAAGACGACGATATTGCTGAAATGATCTACAAAGATTTAACAGACAAAGGAATCGAATTCCATTTAGGCATTTCAGTAGATGAAGTTACAGATGGAGAAGATTTTGTCCAAGTAGCCTATACTGAAAACGGCGAAGCTAAAACTGTGAAAGCTGCGAAAATCCTTGCTGCTACAGGAAGAAAACCAAATACAGAAAACTTAGGACTAGAAAACACAAATGTCGAAGTAGACGCACGCGGCAGTATTATCATAGACGATCAATTAAAAACAGGCGCAGAAAACGTGTGGGCAATTGGAGATGTCAAAGGCGGATTACAATTTACGTATATCTCTTTAGATGATTACCGAATCATTATGAGTCAATTGCAAGGAGACGGTTCAAGAAGAATCTCTGATCGTAAAGTAGTACCTTACAGTGTCTTTATCACTCCGCCATTATCAAATGTCGGACTGACTGAAAAAGAAGCAAAACGTCAAGGTGTAGACTACAAACTATTCAAATTCATGACCGGCGGCGTGCCAAAAGCGCAAGTACTCGAAGATCCAAAAGGAATGTTCAAAGTGTTGGTTGATCCAACAACAGAACAAATCTTAGGAGCAAGTATCTATGCAGAAGAATCTCATGAAGTCATCAACTTGATTGCTTTAGCAATGAAAGGCAACTTGCCATATACAATGCTGCGTGACCATATTTATTCTCATCCAACAATGAGCGAAGCATTGAATGATGTATTAAAATAAACTTTTAAAAACACTTGTCTGGATCAGTTGATCGATCCAGATAAGTGTTTTTTACATAACCAGCTATTGAACAAGTAAAGAAGCAGCAGTAAGATAAGAAATAAAAACTACAGAGGAGCACACGCGTACGAAATGGATTTGACGAAAGCAGACTATGAATTATTTGATCAAGAAGAATTTACCTTCAAAAAATTAAAAGAGCAGCGTACAGAAGCTGAGATCGAACAAATCAAAACCTTATATAAAAAGCATTGGACGAAATGGAAAGAAATGCAGCTTTTAGCCAACGAGTCAGTATCTGAAAGTTTGAACATCACAAAACCTAAAATCGAAAGCTGGACGAACGGCTGGAATTTGAGAAATCACTTTTGGAGTGCTTATCGCAGTGATGACAGACAGAACGAAAATGCCTGCTTAGCTGTTTTATTGAACAAGAAGCAATTGCAAATCTATTTGATGTTCCAACACTATAAAAGTGAAAAAAGAAATGGAACAGTAGAAACATACAATGCTTTATTAAAACAGCTGACAGAATGGAGCAAAAAAACAGATATTTCTGATTACTATATTTGGCCGCAGCAAGAATCAGAATTCAAAGATCATCTTCCTTTAAAAGAGTATCTGGAAAATCCTAACAAACAACAAGCGCTCCATCAGCAGCTGGAAGATCGAAGCTTCCAGCTGGGCAAGTTTTATTTCCGTCCAACAGAAGTAGAACAAGTTGAGCAAAAAATCAGTCAAGCATTATTAGAATTAAGCCCTCTTTACCAGCAACTTGCAGAAAACTAAAAAACTCCGCGATTCGCTACTATGAATCGCGGAGTTTTTTATTGAGCATGATCCATTTTTTCGACGATCTGCTGGTTGATTTTCGATAAAATCATCTTCCATTCTGAAGGTTCCAAAAAATTATTGATGGCCAGATGTTCACCAGCAACCGTTGCTAATTCATATTTGTCAGTAATGACAAGATCAGCAAGAATTGGGCTATGTGTAAATTGGATCATTTTGTTATTGTAGATAGAATAGATCTTACTTTTGATAAATTCGATCGCATGATAATCTTTAAAAAAAGAAACATGGATTGTCACAACTGGAGAGGACAGCATTTTTGTTTCTATATATAACAGATTGCAAAGATAAGAAAACTGATGCTGGTAGAAAAAGTCTTTATCCAAATCCTTTGTTTGGCATTCTTTCACATGCCGATCCACTAAAGCATTGATTTTTTCCATTAAGAAATGATCGGCGTTTTTGATAAAAGTAGCAGAAAAATAATTCAAGTCCCAAGTAAATAACAAATCAATATAGATAAGAATCGACAAATTATAAATAAGGGTTGCATTATAAACAAAATAATAATACTGATTATCAGGAATCTGCGGCGCAAACTGGTTCTTCCAATCGGTCAGCATCCCATTGAAAAAAGTGGTTAACGGATTACGAGATTCATGGATCTGCTTTCCAAGTTCGATAAAGTTGGTTTCGTTGATTACACTAGGGATAAAGATACGAATAAAAAAATTCAGATAAAAATATTCTTTTTGCAAATGTTTTTTATCAAGTTGTTCCGGCAATAATTGACTGACTTGATCATACGAAAGAAAGGCATAGTAGTCAAATATGCCTTGATGCAGCGCATTGATTTTTGGTAAGAAACGTTTTCCGGAAACTCGATTTTTTATGATCGAAAGAAAGCAGACAAGGTTATGGTAAGTAGACGTACTCATCACTGAAGTATCGAAAACAGCAGCTATTTTCTGCTGAACTTCTTGTCTATCAACAATTGGAAAAAGCCAAACATCAGAAGGTATACATTGAGAAATAAAGTGAAACAAGAAAATTCGGATATTTAGTTCCTTTCCTTTGAAATAATAGACAGCCTCTGAATTCGAAGTAATCTGGATCTGAAAAGCCGATAAACATGTATTCAATTTTCCGATGATTCGGTAAGCATGCGAAACACTTGTATGGAGCTCCTCGCAAATTTTAGTTAAGGTTAAGTGTTTGTGACTTATAAATAATTGACAAAGCTGAAAAGTGAGGGAAGAAAGACCGTAAAAATACAGAGATTTTGAATAAGTTTCCCAAGCTGTCTGTTTATCGCCAGCAAGCCGATAGCGGTGATCCTCATTTTTTTGGATATGATGGACAGAAAAATCAGCTAATTCTTTATTGAGCTCATTGATATATCTCTTTACCGTATTTGTAGAAATATCCAAAGTTTCTGCTAGTTCATGTAAGGTTTGGTCCGAATTGATCAATTCCCGCAAAATCTCTAATTTATGAGTATTTGCGGCTGAAATAAAATGATTGATCATATTTTTTCCTTCTTTCGTTCTCTTTTAATTGAAGATTTTAAAAAAAAGATGAGAAAATCAAGTAGTTGCGTCAATGTATACTAACACTATCTAAGTTATGTGTAAATTTATTCTTTTAAATAAAAATGCTTTCATAGAAACATTACAAGAAACTAAAATATTGTATTTCTTCTGTTTTTATAAGTTAGCTGTTATGTAAATAATAATGACTTTAAACAAGGTGGGTTGCATTTAACAAAATGAATTTTAAGGATTGTAATATTTATTATACGTTTGACAAAAAAGAAGACTTTAGAAAACAAGATTTTCAATCAATAATCATCACAGATATGGATAAGAAACCACACGATTTATATGAGCAGTTGGGTTTGGAAACATCGACTATCAAGGCAGAACATTTGTATGAAGGCCATTTGCCCGCGAGGTTTTTAGAAGGTATAGATGAAAATGACTTTATTTTAGAAGAAATGTTAGCTGTTTATTATGTTCGCTTTGTTTCTTCATTAACAGGAAAAACATTTCAAAAAATCATCGTGAGTGATCTAGATACAGAGATTTATCAAGAGGTCATGGACATGTATGACAATATCCAAGTGATTGAAAAAGCAGCATGTATTATTCCGCATAAAAAAACATTGATTTAATTAGATAGAGGAGGGGAAGGAGAAAGATGGAAAATCTTTTTTTCGTTATGCAGACAGATAAACAATATAAACGGCAAATGAGATTGCTGAATTACTTGAAAAAAGTACATTCATCCGTCTCAATCACAGAATTATCCCGCGAATTATCTTGTTCTGCACCGACTTTGCGCAGCGATATCAAATCGCTGAATCTAAAAATGCCAGAAAACTTTGTTATCAAATATCAAGAAAGAGAAGGTGTTACGTTTACTTATCCAGAATGGAGTTCGATTGATTTTTGTATTATGGATCTAGCGAAACAGTCACTTTCTTTTCAACTCATCGATAACATTTTTCGACAACGAAACTTTTCTTTTCTTCAAGCAATGGAACAGTTATTTATCTCAGAATCAACTTTAAGAAAAACGATCCATCACATGAATCAGGTATTAAAAGAGTATCAAATCGCAATCTCTCCCGTGGATCTGCAGTTCACAGGAAGAGAAACTGATATCCGTTTTTTTCTTTTTTCATTTTATTCGGATTTTAGAGATTATTGTGTGATGTATAACATAAATGATACAGAAAGCCGTACATATATCCATCTTCTTCGTTCCGCTAAAAAAGCAAAACTGCCAAAATTGCATTACAGTTATTTTCGTGCCACGATTTGGATCATGGTCATCAAAGAACGAATGTTTTCAAAACAGTTTATTTCGATAGAGGAAAGCGTCCAGCAGAAGATTGTAGCAAAGAAAAGTTTCCAACGTTTTTACCAAGTTTTTTATAAATTATTTGCACCGAATTTTTCCCAACGAAAAAACGCAATAGAAGAAGCAGTCTGGATGTACCAAGTTTGCTTGCATTGTATTTCTTATTCTGATCCAATTGATCAGAAGGACAATGAAACAGAAGACTATGTTTATACTAGAGAAGAACCAATAGAAATCATTGAGGAGAAACAAGCATTTTTAGAGATGTTTTTTGGAGGAAAAAAAATAGATACCAAAGAATTGGAAAAAATCAGAGCTTTTTTGATCAATCTTTCTTCTTTGAGTCAGCTATCGCCATTATTTGAAAAGGTTTCTTATCCGTTAAAAAACTTTATCAAAAGTACCCAAAGAGAACTTTTCATCTTATGGTATGAGTACCTGAAAAAATCAGCACCCGTCTTTCCCGTCACGTATCCAGAAGATGTAGCAGTTAGTCTAACGATGTTGTCTTTTTCTATTTTTGATAGGGAAAAACAAAAAAAGCCGCATGTTCTCTTTTCTTTCCAAGGAGAATCCGGCTACGATGAATATCTTGTGCATTCCAGCAAAATGATGATTCCTGAACATGTTCAAACAGAATATCATCTGCATGGGATGGTGACAGAAAAAGTAATCAAAGAAAAACAAACAGATTTAGTTGTATGCAACTATGAACTTCCATTTATCAAAAATCCTTCCTGTCGAATCATGCGACTGTCTTATATCCCTACGATGACTGAATGGATGCAAATGAAAGCTGTGTTATATCAGTTGACGAATGAATAGAATATCAAATAGAAAAACCACCTTCGTTCAAGCAAATGAAGGTGGTTTTTGTTGATGGACAGGTAAAGGTTTCTTTAGGTCCTCCAACAGTTCTTTCAAAATCGATTGTTGAAATAGATGATTCAAATATTGGATATCTTTATCTGTGGGAAAGATATCAGAAACAATACAGTTCTTTTTATTAAGCGTTGGAAAATTGGTCAGACAAAAATCATAGTTATCTAATTTTTCTTCTACCGATTCTGAAGTATGGAAATCAATAACTTCAAAAGTCAAATAATCCTCAAAAATATGTTCGAAACGTTTTGCGAGCATGTTGCTATGTTCTTCATCAAAAGTATACAAGATCCCAACTGTTTTTTTCTGCTGGTTCTTGATGATCAGGTTCGTTAACACAGGATCATGGGTCAGCATCAAATACAATAAATCAAAAAATAGATCATCGTCTCTCAGAACACCTCTAAAAACAGTTAGTTCTTTCTTGAGCTGCTGCGAGATGAGAGAAGAAAAGCTGCCATTTTGTTTGAAAAACTCAAAAACAAACCGCTTTTTCGCGTGATTGAGTATATGGCTTCTTCCTTGATATAGAGATAACGATGTATCGAAAACCATAGGAACTTCTTTGAATGTTTGGTTGCCGAACAATTCATACAGTCGTTTATACAAATGATTCAGTGCATCTTTTTTCAAATTCATTTCGGGGGAGAGTATAGGTTTCTTCAACATATAATGCAATTTTGACAATGTTGAATGAACGAACCCAGTATAAGGAATCTTGAAAACATGTTCGAATTTTTGATTATTGATAACGATTTGGTAATTATCGAAATCAAGAAATTCAGTCGTTGTGACGAGACGTGGGAAATGGGAACTCATTTTTATAACCACCCAAATCCAAACTTTAAGTCTTTGATAGTCTTGAAAACCAGAAAGATGGGGAAGATTAGAAAATCCTTGAACGATTTGCTCAATCAAAGGCGCCTCTTCCTCGTTAATAAATTCTTTCAAAGAAAAATATTTTTCGGTAATAAAAGTGACAAAAAAATTGCACAGTTTACTGAATTCACCTGTGAAATGAAACGGCGAATCCGTCAAAGTGACGCCGTAATATTCCAAACATTCTGACAATTGTTTTTTGATTCTTCTAAATTGTGATTTGCTGATATCTAACTGATCTAAAATATCTGTCGTAGATAAAAATGGTTGAAGCAAAACAAGTTCCAATAATTTGAATTGAAGGGAATGCTGATAAAAATAATGATAGATTGCACTGTAATTGATGCGATTATTTTTCAATAAGTAGAGTTCACTCTTCTTTTTTTGGATTTGGAAAAAATCAGTCATCTGCTCTAATTCTTCTATATATCGTAAAATCGTTTGCTTCGAGGCTCCTGTAGTTTCTTCAAGTTCTTCTAGTGAAGACTGCTGCTGTTCTAAAAAAATCTCCATGATTTCCAACTGGACCTGATGTTTCGTGGATAAGAATACTTTCATATATGGAACTCCTTTCTATAAATCTTAGCTTATTAGAATTGTACCAATGAGAATATTGTTATAATTTTTAGTTTTTTTCTTTGGAAAAAAATTTTTAACAGAATAAATAATGTGTGCGAAGACAATAGATGAAGGTTTTTTGATAACGATGTTATTTTTAAGGAGGAATGCCTTATATATTGCAGTAACAACATTGATATGAAACGGTTTCTATTTTAGATGTTGTTTTAGTAACGTCAGTTTTTTAATTTTTTAAAAATAAAAATAACGACAGCGCTTAAACTTTAATGAAAAAAAGATCGTATTCATTCCGATAAAAAGTAGAAAGCGTTAAGTTTGTGGTGTGTTATGTACCTAGCACTATTTCAAATAAAAGGAGGATTGGGTCGATAAAAGCAGTACTTAAAAATTTTTAATAGCAAAAAGCTAGAAGAATATCAAAAATGGGGGAATATTCTTCTGTGGCTGAATGCCGTTAAAAAGAACTGCTTTAAGGAAACATTTATTTGTCAGCAGCATGTTTATAGTTAGGTTTGTTAGAGGCAACAAAAAGCTGTATGCAAGTAAATAATAAATACATAAAAGGGGGAGAAAATGTACAGCATAACAAGACATACTTATTTTGAAAAAGAAGGTTTTGGCGTTTTGCATGTAGATAATTTGCATAGCCCGTTTATGAAATATGAAAAAACGGGTAATCAAGTGGAATTGCTGCCAAAGCTCTTCTTCGCTAATCCGAATTCTTCAACAGCAAAAGTAAAAAAGATTGACCAAGAACACGCGATGTTTATCGCTGTTCAAAAAAATTTAAAAAAATTATTGGAAAAGGAGTTAACAAATGAAAAAGAGTACAGCAGCAAAGAAAACAGCTAAAAAACTTGTTACATTGTCATTGATTGGAATCTCTACGGAAAAATAGACTCACTGGAAGGGCTTCAATATGCAGAAAATTTATTTTATTTATCATTTGGTACAGTAAATAATAATGACTATGACATAGATGATTTAACCCCTTTAAGTAATCTGGAGAATTTACGCCGGCTGGAACTGCCAAATTCAAAAGTATCTGATTTTCGTCCGCTAAAAAAGATGGCTGAAAATATTGCTAAGGGAATTCCATCAGCATCAGCAGATCGATCATTTGCAACAGGTATCAACATAGGTACTAGAATCAATGCAAGACAAACAAATACCAATGATCAAAAATTTGATCCATTGAATAAATTTGAACGAATAATAGTCAATCCTGATGGTGAAACATGGGATTTTGACATGCCGTTCTACTCTTATGATGGCAGCCGATTAGAAACAAATGGAGGAGATATTACATATATCGGGGATGGCATTAAGGCTCGAATTGGTAGTGATATCGATAATGTTTTTCAGATAAATTTAAGCCAAGATATTTATGGATTACCTAATCCGCATGGCACTAATCCAGGAAGCTTGAATTTTAAAGTAGAATATACATCTGAATTAAGTAAGCCTACTTCTCCTTTTGCCCAAAAATTATCCTTAAGAGGGATCTTGACAGAAATCGACCGTGAAACGCTAGAACAAAAAACAACAGACTACGGGATCGTACAAGAAATGCATGGGTATGTCGGCGAGTCAATCAATACAAGAAATGTACTATTTGAAGAGTCAAAACCTGTTCGCGAAATATTTAGCGGAACCATCCAGCGAAAAGCATCAGAAGAAACGATTCATTACGTAGATAAAGCAATTGATAATGGCTTGAGTTATGTGCAGCTCAACTATAAGGGAATCAATAATGATGTGTTAAAACCATCTGCCTTGCATATTCGAGCCGCTGACACGAATTTTACATTGCCGCAAGTTCCTGAAATCAGCGAGTATGGCTTGATTGACGATCCGCCTGAAAGAATACGAACGCCTGCAGAAGGTGAAGTGTTAGATGTCGATTATATCTATGCTGGGGTAATCAATATTACTGATCCGGTATTGGAACAACAAATCAAAAAAACATTGGCTCTCAGTGAAGATCAGGAAATAACGGATTATGCGATGCAAAGTTTGGAGACACTAGAATATGATGCTGGAGAAAATGGCGAAAGAATCAAAGATGTCCGAGGTTTGCAATATGCAGTTAATTTGCAAAAACTGGTTTTGAAGAATCAAGAAATCGGGAATAGTTTTACATTGCTAGTCACCCAGTATTTGACAAAGCTGACGCATCTTGACTTATCAAAAAATAAAGATCAGCTATATTTAGGAGCAACGCGTTATTTGACAAATCTGAATTATTTGGATGTCAGCGAAACGGAAATCAAACAAACTTCAACTTCGGAACTACCCGAGAATTTAGAGATTCTCCGAATGAAAAAAATGAACAATACCGACTTTGATTTTATTTCCGCAGCACGATTAACTAAATTGAAAAGAATCGATTTAAGTGAAAATCCAGAAACAGTAACGAATGATTTGCTGTCTCGATTTGCGCAAATCGCAGAAAATGGTTCTTTGGAATATGTTGACCTAAGCGGAAACCAATTAACGGATCTGAGTGCATTGTCCGCGGTAGAAGATTTAGGGTATTATCTTGCGGGAAGCACTTCCGATTTTATGAATGATCGCGGCTGGAATTTTGCTGGTCAAACATTTTCAGCTTCTCAAAGAATCACAGCAGGAAAAGAAGCTAAAATCGAGAATATGGTGAAAGATAAAAATAATCAAAATTATTTTCCGAAAACTGGAGATGTTGATTTTCGAATTGAAAATAACGAAATTATCTGGGATATGGAACTTAATGGAGATGGCACGTTGAAGAACGAACAAGCTGTTTTTCAATATAACGATTATGAAGATACAAATTACAGTGCGGAGATCACAGTAGAACTAAGTTATCAGCCATTGAAAATCGAAATCCCTTTAAACTTGGAATTCAGCAACAATGCTTCCGCAGAAAACATCAAATCAAAAGAGTATCAAATAAAAAATCTGTCGGGATTTCCAATTGAAATAGCATTAGAAGAAGTTGCAGATACGAGTGAAAATCCATTGCCATTAGTGGAAGAAGTTGTTCAAGGGACAGAAGGAATCGCGCTCAAATTAAAAACGTCAGATAAAGAAATTAATTTAGCTGGACAAAGGAATAATGTCGGACGACTAGACGAAGGAAATACTCTTCAATTTGCATTGACTGGGGATTATTTTGCGGAAACTTCAGAAGAAAAACAATTTGCTTATTCTTTCCAATTTACATTCAAAGAAAGTGGGGATTCTATTGAAAAAAAAGCAGAATGACAAGAAAAAACGATTGATAGCATTGATTTTAACTGGTTTGTTTGCCTTAGGTTGCGGTTATTTTTATCTCCAGCATGTAAAACCAAGCGACACGCAAACAATCGTAATTGGCAGCGATGTTCAAGACGGTGTATATAAAAAAAATAAAACAAAAAAAGAATTGGAAGAAGAATTGCAAAAAGAAGCTGATGGAAATTCGTTTGCTTTGGAATTGAATACAGAATGGAATTTCAAAGATTCAAAGACACCTGGTTTGATCGGAATTGTTAATCCAAAAAGCAATAAGCATTTGATGCAAGTTGCTGTCTATACAAAAGAAGAGAAAAAACTGTTGTATGATTCTGGTTATTTAAAACCAGAACAATATATCGAATACGGAAAATTAACAAATGAATTGTCTGCTGGAAACCATCAAGCAGTGGCACGTGTGAAAATCTACGATGAATCGGGGCAGCGAATGCTTTCGGAGAATTCAGTAAACGTCAATATCTATGTGGAGAGCTGAAAATGGAAGCTATCATGAACTATCTCATTTTATTGAATCAGCTGACGATCCACGAAGAATCAGACTCGATCAATGTCGGTATCGAAGTAATGGGGAAAATCCTTCCTTCAGAAAATACTGCGGGAGATTTATTACCTAAATTAAATACTTATGCGGGAATCACACCAATACTTTTGGGTGTTTTAATAATTACAATTATTCTTATGAAAAGAAAGAGGGAAAACAATGAAAAAAATTAGTCTTGCAATTTTAAGTGTATTAGGAGTTACAATGCTTTCATCCGTCCTTGTTAATGCAGAAACAATCCAAGGTCAAGAAAGTGCAACCGTACCGGTAACTGGTCAAATCAAGGAATTTGATCCAGAGAATCCAGACGAGGGAGAAGAAGAGAACCCAGAGATCCCAGACGATCAATGGATCAAAGTCGATATCCCAAGTTCTGTTTCCTTTGCGGCAAGTGAAGCAAGTAATGGTAATGTTATCTCACCTACATATACGATCAAAAACCGTTCAGCAGAAGGTGTAAAGGTATCGGTTGACAACTTTGCTTCTCGCGGGACAGAAAATGCTTTATTTGGCGGAACAGTATTGGATCTATCTTCAGAAAGTACAACAGTCAACTTGCGTCACGCAGATGATACTTTCATCAGCGCACGTACAGAATTGATGTCACTAGCAGGAAATATCGTTGGTGGACAACCGACAGAAACACAAGAAGAAAAAACATTCAGCATGACTGGTAAATTAGGAGACAGTTTCGACTTCACTCAAATTCCAACAGAAGGCGTAAGTCAAACGTATGATCTTGTTTTCAACTTTGAACGAGTAGCTGATTAATTATTGAAAAATAAGAAGCATTGACCTCAATTATTTGAGTGTCAGTGCTTTTTTTTATTATATAAAACAAAAAAGAATGGGTTTTATTGCAGTATGGAAAACTGAATGAGAAAAAAATAGGGTTTATTAAATTATAGGAAAACAGAAAAAAGATTCTTTTTGTTTTTTGTTTTTTTATTTATCTATTAAAAATTAAATACCACAATTATGTTTAGCGGTTGCTAAAAAATAATGATTTACACAGGACGCCCCAAAAAATCCTTGTAGAATAATGATGTGCGAAATAACTACTATATTTTATTTTTGAAAGGAAGAATAACAAATGAAGAAACAAATCTTTATTAGTGCCGCTACGGTGATGCTGTTATCACTAACAGGGGGGAAAGTTTTTGCGACATCTTATCCAGATGGCATTTCAGCAACAACAGATGCCGCAGTTGCGTTCAATAATGACGCTGTTGACCCAGAAAATCCAATCCCGCCAATCGTAGATCCAGAGAATCCAGAAGAGCCAGGAATCGATCCAGAAGATCCAAATCCAAATCCGCCAGTTGATGGGTTGCATTTGAGTTATGTCTCTGATTTCAATTTTGGCGAAGGTTCTAAAAATACGACGACTTTTTACGCAGAAGCGGATACTGTAAATAACGGTGAGCGTTCGATTGTACCTTTTGTTGCAACGAATGACAGCCGAGGGACAGATCGAACTGGATGGACGTTATCAGCAAAATTGGATGCACCATTAACAAATGACGGACATGAATTAGCTGCTCGTTTGAGTTTAGAAAACTTGAACTATGCAATTGGTGGCGATCATACAGCAGATAAAGCACCAGAAGCTGCATCAGGAGAAATTGTTTTGATTCCAGGGCAAGAACAAGTGATTGCTTCTGCGAATACTGTGCAAGGGATTGGCAGCTGGTCATTGGCATTGGGGCAATTAAATGAAGAAAAAACGCATACCAATGGCGTGAAATTAGTTGTACCAAGTACAAGTGTCAAAAATACTGGAACTTACAGCAGTTCGCTTTCTTGGACATTGACTGCTCAGCCTTAAAATAGTCAGGCTGTGATAAAAGTTATCGGCTTTCTCACAGCCTGTTTATTTTAGAAAGAATGAGGACTTATTTATCATGAAAAAGTTTTTATGGATACCAATTATATTTCTAAGTATTTTGTTCTTTAGTTTTCCTGCTCAGGCAGCAGAAGAATTTTCGGTCACACCGCTAGATCCGGAAACGGGGGAATCGCAGTCTAACTATTTTGACTTGCTTGTTTCGCCAGGAGAAGAAAAAATACTGAAAGTACGGGTGAACAATCCAAATGAAGAAGAAATCACTGTCGAGGCATCTTTCAATACAAGTATGACGAATGATGCAGGTGCAACAATCTATACGGAAGAAAATAAAGACACGAGTTTAAAAACAGATATCTCTCGTTTCTCTGTGTTATCTGACAGTAAGATAACAATACCTGCAAACAGTGCCAAAGAAGTCTCTTTGACGATCAATGTGCCAGAAGATCCGTTTGAAGGAGAGCTGATCGGTGGTTTTTATTTTCGTACCCCAGATGAAGAAGGAAGTTTTTCTGGCTTAAAAAGCAATTATGCTTATGCAATTGCGGTACGGCTAAGAGAAGCAGATGAGTTTCCTGCGCCATCAATGAAACTGAATCATGTTTACATAGATCAGGAATCTTTACAAAATTACATTCGAATCAATTTACAAAATGAAGCAGCCGTTTTGATCAAAGAGCTGAATGTAAAAGCAGAAGTGTATCGAAAAGGTGAAAAAGACCCAGTATATGCAGCAACGTCAAAACAATTACGTATGGCACCAAATTCAAATTTTAATTATGGGATCAATCTCGATACCCGCCACTTTAAAGCAGGAAATTATCATTGCAAAGTTTCAGGGACCGCAAATGGGCAAAAATTTTCTTTAGAAACGGATTTCGTGATTGAAAAGGAAGCCGCGAGACAATTGAACGAAACAACGATCCAAGAAACTACGGAAGATCATGCTTTGTGGCTATTGCTTGGAAGCATGATCGGTGCCCTATTGCTTTTTTGGTTGATATTCTTGTTTCTGTACAGACATCGAAAGGGGCAGATTTATGAGAAAAAAACATCATAAGTGGTGGTATCTCCTAGTGTTAGTATCCTTTTTATTTGGAAATGATACAGCTGCAGCAGAATATCCTGCTGGAAACGCTGGAAATACGTCTGTTGGGATTACGTTTGAGGGGGAAGACCAGGAAAGAGAAGCAGAACTTTCTATAACAAATGATACGAATCAAGCTGATGGAAAAACAGCTCACTTGCCTAAAACAGGAGAAATGAAACAAAACAGCTATCTTTTTTTAGGGATTCTTTGTCTGATATTTGTTATAAATAGAAAGAAAGGAGAACCGGAATGAAAAAAGTTTTAATTGGTCTTCTCATTGTAATTCTCTGTTTTCATGTTTTTTATCCTTGCGCAAGCGTAATTGCTGAAACGTTATCTGCTGAAGTTGTTGATACTGACAAAAACGAAACGGAAGAAAGTTCTGAAACAACAGAAACAGATGTCGAAAAAACCGAGACAATCGTTGAAGATTTGAGTAGAGAAGAAAAACAGATGGAAGAGATCACTCCTTTTGCGAATGCTACAGTTACTGCTCATTTTACCGACTTTTTTTTAAATAAAATTGGAGAATGGCCGCAGTATCGGCTTGGCAACCCACAATACCTTTGGAAAGAGATGTTTGAAAATCAACATGTCACTTCAAATGGACAAGCAAATATATTTCCCCAGGTTGGCAGTTTAACAAGTACTTTCGGACAAATTAAGAATAACAGTCGTTCGTTTCCTCATAGTTGGGACACGGGCGGATCATATACTATAGTGACAGCAGATATCGCTGCTTTGTATAATCCGCATATCGAAAATCATAGTCAAAAAGTTATAGGAACAAATCGAACGAATGACATTGAAGCGTCCCTTGTACTATCAAATACTGGAATTACTGCACAGTTTCGCCGCTTGAAAAATTTTGATTATAACAATCAAACTTCTACTATTTTTACGTTTGAAAATATAGAAAGTTATCTATTTCTATGGGAATATCGATATCCATTAGCTGTGGGGGTTTCTTCGCCCGGCAGTAATTTACGTCTCGTTGGTACAGCAGCAAGTGTTGATTTGGATTTAAGTCGTTTTTTTCAAGTGAAAACGCGTAATCCAATCATCTCTGCACAAGGAACGGAACATTATCAAAATGAATCTTTAGATGCTTCAAAAAATTTTATAAGCGGAACGGGTTTTTTTGGCGAACGCCTTTTTCATACAGATGTAAAATTAATCCAAGAGAATGTCGATTGGACAAAACCAGGGAGATACACAGCACAATTTGATTATTATGGATATCGGGTTGATTTTCCTGTGACTGTCAAAGAAGATAAATCGACCTTGAATGTTATAAGTTCACAGATTTACAAAGGAGACACGTGGAATCCGCAAGACAATTTTGTATCAGCTACCGAAAAAAATGGAGCAAATATCCCTTATTCAACAACACGGATCCGCACTAGCGGCACTGTTGATACGAACACACCAGGAACATACACTATTCATTATAATTCGTATGATGCAAGTGGAAATATCCTTCAAACACAGCGAGCTGTTGTAACTGTTAGTGAAGATAAATCAGAATTGGTCGTTAAAGATTCGCAAATAACTGCTGGCAGCAATTGGTCGCCGCAAGATAATTTCGTATCAGCTTCAACAAAAACGGGTATCAATATTCCTTATTCAACCACGCGGATTCAGACAAGCGGAACAGTAAATACCAATGTTGCAGGAACGTATCCGATTGTCTATACTTCTCATGAAGCAAATGGAGATCTTCTGCGGACGGAGACAGCAACTGTCACAGTTATACCTGCGTCAGTTCAAGTCAATCATATTGATAGTGCTACAGGTAATACATTTGGCAGTAAAGAACTCACTGGTATAATAGGTGGAGGTTTTCGAGCTAGTCCAGAAAAAAATGACAATTATAAATATCGTTATGCAACAGTCAACGGAATGAATACAGAGGAACAAGAAATCACAGGGACATTTACGGAAGAAAAGCAAACTGTTAATTTTTATTACAATAGTCGCGGCGGAAATATAACTGTGATGCATTTAGAAGAAGGCAGCAATAAAATATTAGGGGACACAGCTGTTTTAGAAGGATATATCGATGATTCTTATTCGATTGATCTTAAAGAGCCGCAACATATTTTCGAAGGCTATGTCTATTCGCGGGTAAATGGGAGTTTGACAGGTTCGTTCAATGCAAATGGTCAAGTAATCACATTGTATTACACAAGAGAAATGCCTAAGATAAGCACGATTGACTTTTCTTTTGGTCAATTAAATAAAATGACAACACTTGCTTACGCAGAAAAAACACAAGATAAAATGACGATTACTTTGCCAAAAGTCTTAGAAAATGAGACGGAAAGCAGTTGGCGTCTTTCAGCAATGCTTGAGCGTCCCTTCAAAGCAGGTAATCATGAAATCACGAGCCAGCTTTCTCTTTCTGATCTTCAATTTTCTGGCAGTTCGGGTTCGCAGATTTTAAATGGGAATAATTGGCAGTTAGAGCCAGGGGTTGCCGTTCCGTTGGCGCAACTGACAAATTCTAAACAAGAAGAACGCAAATGGTCTGTTCAATTTGGTGAAGAGAGTCAAAATAAAATGTCTGGGGTGGCGTTGCGACTTTCAGCAACGGAAGCCAAAGACAACATAGAATATTCGAGTACAGTTCATTGGATACTGACCAACGAACCATAATGAGTGATTTCGATTAAAAGAATCCATATTAAAAGAATCCATAAAACATGAAAGATGCTTTATGGGTTCTTTTTTTGTTGTTTTTTAACTTTCAATAGTATAAAGCTATTTTTTGTTTGTCATGTTCGGCCATGGTATAGTAATTTAAGAGGTGAGGTCCATGGTAGATATGGTTTTAACGATTCCAGAAATTATTTTAAGGTTAAGTATTGCCATGCTGTTTGGCGGTGTAATTGGTTTTGAACGACAATATAAAAATCGTCCGGCCGGTATGCGAACACATATTTTGGTTTGTATGGGTGCATGTATCATTGCTTTGATCCAGTCAGAAATTGCCAGCAGTGCGATGCGAGACGCCATCAATCATCCAGATTTAGCTGGAGTGATCCGTTCTGATGAAGCGCGATTAATTGCGCAAGTAGTCAGCGGTATTGGTTTTCTTGGTGCGGGTACGATCATTGTCACGAAGCGTTCTGTCACTGGGTTAACAACAGCCGCGTCATTATGGGCGAGTGCTGGGTTGGGGATCGCGATTGGAATGGGGTTTTATCCAATTGCTATCACAAGCTTCCTCGGTGTTTTAGCCGCCTTGACTTTAGTGAAAAAAGTGATCCACGTACCGACGATGAAAAAATTGGAGATTCAATATATCCATCGAAAAGAAACCAAGGATTTTTTGACAGAATACTTTGAATCAAAAAAAATCACCATCGAAAATGTGAATTTCGATGTGAAGTTTGTTGAAGATTATCAAATCTACACAAATATCTATACGATCGATTTGCCAAGAGGCGTGACTTATACAGAAGTGATTGAGGAGTTATCTGTTTATAAAAATATAATAAAGCTCAGATTAGTAACAATATCTTGAGTATACAATCAAAAAACGAACGAATGGAAAATTTTTTATAACCCCCATTTGTTCGTTTTTTTCTACTTATTAAAAATAAAAAGAACCAATTATCCAGCTGAATAAAGTCACTAAGCTAGTCGCAAAAAAGTTCGTCCAATTATTCGTAAACCAGCTCAGCCCTGCACTTTTTTTGTTTCTGTTTGATGATGGCTCCTTTTTTCAGTCAGTTCTCCGCAAATTTGACAACGGTAAATGACTTGGAAAACAGCGCCTAAAAGACTATCGATCAAGGAACCAAGGATACCTAATAAGAACGGAAGCCAGAAATAATGAGCGGCAGCTAAATGAAATAAAGAAAGAGAATACAGCAGATAAAATAAGCCAGATAGAAAACCAGCACCGCAGATGGAGGCAAATGTACCTAAAATACTGATGCCGCCGGATATTCCGGTAGGCATCGTTCGAAAAGTGAGAATGGAACGGGGGACTTTTTTGCTTAGGGTACCAATCTCAGAAGCCCAAGTATCCGCGGCAGCGCTGGAAATACTCGCCGCATAGCCCATCAAAAACAATTCATTCTGTGTTTGGAAAAAGAAAAGCAGACTGCACACCCCTGGCAGCAAATTTGCCAAAACTTGTTTATGATTTCTCGTTTCCGTAAGTTGAGGAGAACGAGTCAATCTTTTTTTGCTTAATGAAATCATACCTGAACTGAAAAAAAGAGCGCCAGCGAGCAAAACGCTGTACCAAGGGCCAGTGCCGATGATGGTCGTTCCTAAAATTAGAGCAGCAATCCCGCCTGAAAAGGAAAGTGTTTTGGTCAAAACAGCAGCAAGACTGACAATGAGGCTAATGATAAAACCAAGCAAAAGTTGATAAAAAAGAATCATTTTTCTCTATTCTCCAATCGCCGTTTTTTCTGTAAGTTTATCATAAAAGGTGCGAGAATGATTTTAGAAATGGTAAAATAAAAGTATCAAAAGTTGGAGGAGATTTATGCAGTCACGTTTTAAACAGTCGAAGTTGTTTTTTTGGACAGCAGAATTAGTTTTGACCATTGTTGGTGTCTATTTTATCTTACAGATGCCGCATCTTTTCAGCCCAATCTTGACTATGCTTTCAGCGATTTTCTTACCATTGCTAGTCGCAGGATTTCTTTACTACATGTTTGATCCAATCGTTGTTTTTTTGGAAAAAAGAAAAGTACCGCGCGTTTTAGGTTTTTTGATTTCGTTTGCTGTGTTACTGATCATTATCATACTAATGGCGATGAATGTCGTACCTCAATTGGCAGAGCAAGCAATCCAGCTGACCCAAAGTCTTCCTGCTTATGCAGAAGAGACCAGCAAATGGCTGAACGAACTGGCACAACGAGAAGACTTGCGAGGATTTAATCTGGAAGAACAGTTAGCTAATGCAAATTTATCGATCAGCAATTTGATCAATTTGGCAATCGTAAGTGTTACTTCAGGGTTATCGCGTATTGTCGGAGCGATGATGAAATTTTTGGTCCTTCTTTTCACCGTACCGTTTATTTTACTTTTTATGTTCAAAGATGGGCATAAATTTATTGATGCGTTATCGCCATTTTTTCCACAGCGTATTCGCGGTGAGCTGCGCCAAACCGTGCGGGAATTGAATGAAACTCTTTCTGCTTATATCAGCAGTACCGTTTTAGATGCATTTATCATTGGGATTTTGAGCTTTATTGCCATGACGATTTTTGGACAGCCATATAGCCTTTTATTAGCAGTTTTTTGTGCGGTCACGAATATCATTCCTTATGTAGGACCATTTATCGGTGCAGTTCCGGCTGTGGCGGTGGGGTTATTTGTGTCACCGTGGCAAGCACTCTACATGGCGTTATCGATCTTGGTCATCCAGCAGCTAGACGGAAACCTGATCAAACCGCTGTTATTCGGAAAATCATTAAACATCCATCCATTAACGATCATTTTGGTTTTGATTGGGGCAGGAAGTGTTGCCGGGATCATTGGTATGCTGATCTGTATCCCTGTTTATGCAGTAATCAAAACGTTGACTTTGAATATTCGAAAAATCTATTTGTTGAGAAAAGAAACGGCGATCATCCAGCCGGAAAAGCAAGAGAAGAAAAATGAACTGATTTAAAAAAAAGCCCCTCCGCTTTTAAAGCGGAGGGGCTTCTGTTTTATTCTAAACCAATCAAATAATCATCATCATTCATTGCTTCTACATTCCCAAGCAAGTAGCCGTTTCCTACTTGTGAGAAGAAGTCATGGTTGCTTGTACCTGTTGAGATACCGTTCATAACGATTGGATTGACATCATTAGCAGAGTCAGGGAATAGCGGATCCATCCCTAGATTCATCAATGCTTTATTGGCATTGTAACGCAAGAATGTTTTTACTTCTTCCGTCCAGCCGACTGCATCATACAATTCTTCTGTATAGCGTTCTTCATTTTCATATAACTCATACAGCAAATTATACATCCAGTCTTTCAACGCTTCTTGTTCTTCTTCAGGCAATTCGTTATAGCCTAATTGGAATTTGTAGCCGATATATGTGCCGTGGACAGATTCATCGCGAATGATCAATTTGATGATTTCAGCGACGTTTGCCAGTTTGTTATTTCCTAGATAATAAAGCGGTGTGTAAAAGCCAGAATAAAACAAGAATGTTTCTAAAAAGACGCTGGCGATTTTTTTCTCTAATGGTGAACCATTTTTATAGATTTCATTGATCCGTTCTGCTTTTTTCTGCAAGTATGGATTGGTGTTCGTCCATTCAAAGATTTCTTCGATTTCTGCTTTGGTATTCAATGTGCTGAAAATAGAAGAATAGCTTTTGGCATGAACAGATTCCATAAATTGGATATTATTCAAAACAGCTTCTTCATGCGGTGTACGAACATCTGCACGCAAACGTTCCATTCCGCTTTCTGACTGCACCGTATCCAATAAAGTAAGTCCGCCGAAGACATGTCCTACGATCTCTTTTTCAAGATCAGAAAGAGTGCGCCAATCATCTAAGTCGTTTGATAAAGGAATACGTGTGTCTAACCAAAATTGTTCTGTTAGTTTTTCCCACGTCGATTTATCGATGATATCCTCGATTTCATTCCAGTTTATAGCTTCATAGTAAGTTTCTGACATAAAGATTCTCCTTTTATTCCTGAGAGATAGACGTTCAAAAAGTGACGAGCTGATTTAGATGACACAACTTTCACATTGGTTGCTGCCGATTTCTTCCGCATCATCTGTAAAGGTACGAACATAATAAATCGATTTGATCCCTTTATGGAAAGCATAATGTCTCAAGATGTTCAAATCACGTGTGGATTGTTTTGAGTTTGTTTTCCATTCATAAAGGCCTTCAGGAATCTCTGAACGCATGAACAATGTCAAACTCATTCCTTGGTCCACGTGTTCTTGTGCTGCGGCATAAATGTCGATCACTTTACGCATATCCATATCGTAAGCAGAAGTATAGTAAGGGATCGTTTCGTTTGACAAGTAAGGAGCAGGGTAATAGATTTTACCGATTTTCTTTTCTTGACGTTCTTCGATCATACGTGTGATTGGGTGGATACTTGCACTTGTATCATTGATATAAGAGATTGATCCGTTTGGCGCTACTGCTAGACGATTTTGATGGTAAAGACCGTCTTTCATGATTGCTTGTTTTAATTCTTCCCAATCTTCTGCTGTTGGAATAAAGATTCCTTCAAAAAGATTTTTGACTTTTTCTGATTTCGGCTGATATTGGCCGCTGACATACTTGTCAAAATAAGTGCCGTTTGCATAATCTGATTTTTCAAAGTTATGGAAAACTTGTTTTCTTTCGCGAGCGATATTGTTGCTTTCTACTAATGTCCAGTAGTTCAACAACATGAAATAAACATTAGTAAAATCGATAGAATCTTCTGATCCGTATGCCATTTGTTGTTTTGCAAAATAAGTATGCAGTCCCATGGCGCCTAAACCAATCGTATGATTCAAACGATTGCCGTTTTGGATAGGAGGAACAACATCGATTTCAGAAGCATCTGTGATATATGTCAACGCGCGTGTCATCGTACGAACAGATCTTCCAAAATCTGGACTGTCCATCAAGTTGACGATGTTCGTTGAACCAAGATTACATGAAATGTCTGTACCAAGTTCTTCGTATTCTTGTTTTCCATTGATGACAGAAGGTGTTTGGACTTGAAGAATCTCTGAACACAAGTTGCTCATGATGATTTTTCCGTCAATCGGGTTGGCACGGTTTGCTGTGTCAACGTTCACGATATAAGGATAACCAGATTCTTGCTGTAATTTAGAAATTTCGTTTTCTAGATCACGTGCTTTGATTTTTTGTTTGCGGATATTTGGATTTGCGACCATGTTGTCATATTCTTTTGTGATATCGACATAAGAATATGGTACACCGTATTCTTTTTCCACACTATAAGGGCTGAATAGGTACATTTCTTCATTTTTACGTGTCAATTCATAGAATTTATCTGGTACAAGTACTCCAAGAGACAAAGTTTTCACCCGGATTTTTTCATCTGCATTTTCTTTTTTAGCAGAAAGGAATGAAATGATATCTGGGTGGAAAACATTTAGGTAAACAACTCCGGCACCTTGACGTTGGCCAAGCTGGTTAGAATAGCTGAAGCTGTCTTCGAATAATTTCATTACAGGAACAACACCGCTGGCAGCTCCTTCATATCCTTTGATTGGTGCGCCGGCTTCGCGAAGATTGGATAAAGTGATCCCAACACCGCCGCCGATTCGTGAAAGCTGTAAAGCAGAGTTGATCGAGCGTCCGATCGAATTCATGTCATCTGTCACTTGAATCAGGAAACAAGAAACAAGTTCACCCCGGCGTTTACGTCCAGCATTCAAGAAAGAAGGTGTAGCAGGCTGGTAACGCTGATGGATCATTTCGTCCGCTAAAGCTAAAGCCAATTCTTCATTTCCGTTCGCAAAATAAAGCGCATTGAAGGCCACACGATCTTCATAAGTTTCAAGATAAGCTGTACCATCATTTGTTTTCAACGCATATTGCGAATAGAATTTATAAGCCGCCATGAAAGATTTGAATTCAAAATGCTGCTCGTCCAAGAAATGATAAAGTTTCTCGATAAAACGGTCAGAATATAATTGGATGAATTCTTCCTCCAAATAATCATGTTTGATCAGATAATCGATTTTTTCTTTTGGCGAAGAAAAAGTCAGTGTGTTCGGCTCA
The DNA here is from genome assembly GCF_050559705.1 of Enterococcus sp. DIV0210g. Lineage (NCBI taxonomy): Bacteria > Bacillati > Bacillota > Bacilli > Lactobacillales > Enterococcaceae > Enterococcus > Enterococcus sp. DIV0210g. Next base: position 404,270 of record NZ_CP187903.1, read on the forward strand.
ACATTTTCTTTAAAGAAGGCAGCCAACGCATCTTTATCTTTATTTAAAGGAATCTGTCCGTTGACAGGTCGATTGATTTCATTGTTCAGTTTAAAATAGCTTACATCTTTTAACTCTTTGAGGCTCATAATGTACTCAACCTTTCATAGTGCAAGAGTTCTAGTTAAAATCCTCTTGGCACGACTTTTTTATATAATAATGAGAATAACAGCTGAATGAAAAGAAGAAAAAGCCAATACTTTAAAAAAAGGATTTGGGGCAAAAGCCTTCAAATCCAATCATTTTTGTACTGCTTTAGTTTTCTTTAGCTAGCAAGTTTACGAAGTTGATCTGGGCGGAAGCCAATAACAGTTTCAGCGTCTGAAGTAATTACTGGGACACTTTGGAAACCTTGATCTTTCAGCCAATCAATAGCGGCGGGTTGTTCATCGATGTTCACTTCTTCGAAATCGATGTGATTTTCAGTTAAAAAACGTTTGACCATTTTACATTGCATACAATTATTTTTAGAGAAGATTTTTACGTTCATGGGAGAGTCCTCCTTCTACAAGTTTTCTACAAAGACTAGTATAAAACTCTGAATGAAAAAGTCAATCATAAAACACTACATATGGTGTTGTGGAAATTGTGGAATACTAAATTTTGTGTTTTTGAAAAAGAAGTGAAAGCAGACGCTGAGCGGAGAAATAAAAGTTTCGGCTGTTGAAAAGTTGTGGAAAACTATTTTTAATTTATTTTTTCTCATTTTTAGAGCAAAAATAGTGAGGTTTCGCTCATTGAATCACAAGGTCTGTTGACATTCATTAGCGGGGGCAGTATCCTATGTGAGAATGATTCTCAATATCGTAGTTATTATAGGAAATAACCAGTAAATATCATAGTCCGTTCGTTGCAAGAATGATTTCACAAGTGAGGGGTCTGTATGCAAACTTTAGCACAAGCAAAACAACATTTAGTTTACCATGTAGAAAAAATCTGTACGGAAGAAAATGTGAAAAGACATTTACAAAATATCGGGGTAACACCAGGAAGCAAAGTTGTAGTAGTGAATATGTCAGGAGAGAACGCTATTTTATTAGTGAAAAGTCAGCGCGTAGCTGTCAGCCGTGAGCTGTTAAGCCAAATCTTTATCCAAAAAACCCAAACTTCTGCTGAAAGCTGGGCTTCTCTAGAACAATTGAAAGCAGGAGAAAGCGGAACGGTGGTCGCTGTCCATGGTCAAGGTGCAGTGAAAAGAAGGCTGATGGATATGGGGCTTACGAGAAATGTCCAAGTATCGATCCGCAAGCTTGCTCCTTTAGGTGATCCAATCGAATTGACAGTTCGGGGATACGAGTTGACACTTCGAAAAACAGAAGCGGAACTGATCCTCGTGCAAAGGGAGGAACAAGGATGAATATCGCATTAGTTGGCAACCCCAACAGCGGAAAAACCAGTTTGTTCAATCTATTGACTGGATCGAATCAATATGTAGGGAATTGGCCGGGCGTAACAGTAGAAAAAAAAGAAGGATTACTGAAAAAGCACCCAGATATCTATATCCAAGACTTGCCTGGTATCTATTCGCTTTCACCTTATACACCGGAAGAAGTGATTGCCAGAGATTATTTGGTCCATGAAAAACCTGAATTGATCATCAACATCATCGATGCCTCAAATATAGAAAGAAATCTTTACTTAACCACCCAATTGCTTGATTTAGGGATTCCGATGATCATTGGGTTGAATATGATGGATGTGATAAAAAAAGAAGGAAAGAAAATCAATTTAGAAAAGCTTTCTTATGGGCTTGGCGTTCCTGTTTTGCCTATCAGCGCACTAAAAAAACAAGGCACAGAAAAACTAATTGAAAAAATGATTGCAGCTTCAAAAAACTCCCCAGAGCTTCCTGAACCTTGTGCGTACGATGCACGTTTAGAAGCTGCTTTGCATGAAATCGAAGACATATTAGCAGAAAAAAGCAGCAAAAAACGCTGGTATGCAATGAAGTATTTTGAACGAGATCAAAAAGCGATGGAAGAATATGGTGCTTCTGCTTCTCAAGAAAAAGAGATCGAACAACTGATCCAGCTGACAGAAAAAATCTTTGAAGATGACAGTGAAACGGTCCTCGTAAACGAACGTTATGAATTTATCACGCAGTTATGTGCGTTGTGTGTAGTATCCAATGATTCTTTTCAATTGTCGATGAGCGACAAAATCGACCAAATCGCAACGAATCGCTGGCTGGCTTTACCACTTTTCGCGTTTGTTATGTGGCTGATTTATTATCTTGCTATTCAAACAGTAGGAACCATGGGGACAGATTGGATCAATGATACGGTGTTCGGGGCCTGGATCCCAGAAAAAGTTGGTCATCTTTTAGCGCAATGGCAAGTAGCTGATTGGATGCAGCAATTGATCTTAAATGGGATCATTGCTGGCGTTGGAGCAGTTTTAGGTTTCTTACCGCAATTGATCGTCTTGTTTTTGTGTTTGAGCTTTTTAGAAGATTGCGGCTACATGGCAAGAATCGCGTTTGTTATGGATCGTCTTTTCAGAAAATTTGGCCTCTCTGGAAAATCTTTTATTCCGATGCTGATTGCTACAGGTTGCGGTGTTCCAGGTGTCATGGCCAGCCGAACGATTGAAAATGAACAAGATCGGCGGTTGACGATCATGGTGACCACATTTATGCCTTGTTCTGCAAAGCTGCCAATCATCGCTTTAGTAGCAGGTGCATTTTTCCCGCATCGTTCTTGGGTAGCGCCATCTGCTTATTTCCTGGGAATGACAGCTATTATTTTATCAGGGATCAGTTTGAAAAAAACACGTTTATTTTCTGGTGATACAACACCTTTTATTATGGAATTGCCAACCTATCATTTGCCGCAGTGGTCTGCGATTTTGCGTCAAACCTATGATCGAAGCAAATCGTTTGTCAAAAAAGCTGGAACAATTATTTTTGTTTCGAGTATCGTTATCTGGTTTAGCTCTTCTTATAATTTTGTTGGGGAAGCTGTTTCAGAAAATCAAAGTATCTTAGCCTTTTTTGGGCGAATAGCCGCCGTTCTTTTTCAACCGCTGGGGTGGGGGAATTGGCAAGGAACAGTGGCAGCAATTACTGGTTTAGTTGCTAAAGAAAATATTATCGGCACATTTGGTATCTTATTTGGGCAGAGCGAAGTGTCTGAAAATGGCCGTGAAATTTGGCAAACGCTGCAACAGACCTACACACCAGCAGCGGCTTACGCATTATTAGCGTTTAATTTGCTTTGTGCACCTTGTTTCGCAGCAATTGGCGCCATACATCGAGAAATGAATGCCAGCAAATGGACGTGGATCGCTATTGGTTATCAATGTGGTCTGGCTTATCTTGTTAGTTTTATCCTTTATCAATTTGGGCATTTATTAGAAGGCGGTTCTATCGTGATGAGTACGTATCTTGCTGGTCTATTAACGATTGGTGTGATTTATGCTTTGTTCCGCAAGCCGAAAAGAGTGAAGACAAAGTATCCGGTACTTTCTTTAGAAGGGGAGAAATGAGATGGCTACATTTTTATTAAGTATTCTGATATTTGGAAGTGCAGGTTTCATTGTGTATAAACGTTTAAAATCAGGTAAATCTTGTGATGAGTGCAAAACGTCTTGTCCTGTGAAAAAAGCTAGTAAATAAAATAAACAGAAAAGTAAACCATCGGGCGCTGTTTTTTAGCGCCCTCTTTTGCTTATTTTGTCAGGGCATAGTAAGATGAAGAAAAAAAGGAAAGAGGAATAAAATGGCTGGGAAAAAGAAGATCGTTCGCCCACGCTACCAGCAGATTGCCGTAGATTTAGCAGAGCGAATCGTTGAAAACAGATATAAAGTAGGCGAAAAAATCCATGCACGTTCCACTTTAGCAAGTACATATAACGCTTCTCCGGAAACGACCAGAAAAGCAATCAATGTATTAGTAGATTTGGGTATCATGGAAGTGCGCCATGGAAGCGGGGCTTTTGTTTCTTCCAAAGAAAAAGCAAAAGAATTCCTGCTGCAATATCAAGATGTCCAATCGATCCAGGAAACCAAAGCAGAGATTATGGAAAGTGTGGAAAAGCAAAAGGAAGAATTGGATAATTTTTCACAGCTGCTAGACCAGCTTGTCAATCAAACCAAGCGGATCCACAAAATGAATCCGCTGCTGCCGTTTGAGCTTCAACTGACCAAACATGCCAAACATTTAGATCGTTCTATTAGCGAGTTGAATATTTGGCAAGAAACAGGAGCAACCGTTATTGCGATTTCCCACGAAGAAGAATTGCTTGTTTCACCAGGTCCGTATGCTAAATTGAGCGAAGGGGATACTGTGCATTTTATCGGAAATGAGTATACGTTGCAGCGGATGAATAACTTTTTTTATCCGGAAGTGTAGAGGTTGTGAAAAAGCTGTTCAGCTCTGAGCGATAAGACTCTTTTTTACTGGGAAATAGCTTTTCATATTTCCCAGTAAAAAAGCTTATCGCCGAAAGAGCTAGCTTTTGAACACCGTTTAAGTAGAGGTCGTGAATGAACCGTTCAGTTTCTTGCATCGTCAATAAGAAATCCCAGTTGTTTACTGCAAAAAATAAATTTTTTCATGTTTTTTTATAGTAGAAATTGAACACTTTTCATTGCGGCAGGCCTTGCACAGCTAAGGGAAAACACTTTTTAGACAAAAAGAGGAAAATGACATAACTGGTGTCATTTTCCTCTTTTTCTTTTTTGACAAAGTGACCACACGATGTTACCCTAGTGTAGTCACTTTTTTCAGAAAGTAAAATGAAAATACATAAAAAGAGAAAAGGAGAATCGTTTTGAGGAAACTTGAAGTAAAAAATTTAACAAAGATTTTCGGCAAAAAAACGCAAACTGCTCTTGAAATGATCAAGGATAGACAGTCCAAAACAGACATTTTGAAAAAAACAGGAGCAACAGTCGGTGTTTACGATGTGAACTTTGATGTAGAAGAAGGCGAGATTTTCGTAATCATGGGGCTTTCCGGAAGTGGGAAATCAACATTGATCCGATTATTGAATCGATTGATCGAACCAACTTCTGGCGATATCTATATTGATGGCAAAGATATTGCGAAGTTAAGTAAAGAAGAACTGAGAGAAGTCCGCAGACATAAAATAAACATGGTATTTCAAAATTTTGGTTTATTTCCCCATCGGACGATTTTAGAAAATACAGAATATGGATTAGAAGTTCGTGGAGTGCCAAAAGAAGAAAGAACCAAAAAAGCAGAGCAAGCGCTGGAAAATTCAGGATTGCTTTCATTTAAAGATCAGCTTCCAAATCAGCTTTCTGGAGGAATGCAGCAACGTGTTGGTTTAGCCAGAGCGTTAGCAAATGATCCAGAAATCTTATTGATGGACGAAGCATTTTCTGCGTTAGATCCGTTGATTCGAAGAGAAATGCAAGATGAACTGCTTGAGCTGCAAGCGACTGTTCAAAAAACGATCATTTTTATTACACATGATTTAAATGAGGCACTTCGAATCGGTGACCGGATTGCTTTGATGAAAGATGGACAAATCATGCAGATCGGAACTGGTGAAGAAATATTGACGAACCCGGCAAATGAATATGTCCGAGAATTCGTTGAAGAAGTTGACCGTTCGAAAGTATTGACGGCGCAAAATATCATGGTTCCAGCGTTGACAGCGACACTTGAAATAGATGGACCAAATGTTGCCTTGACAAAAATGCGTAAAGAAGAGGTCAGCATGTTGATGGTCGTTGATAAAAAACGTCATTTGAAAGGGATCATCACTGCGGAAGCAGCACTGGAAGCCAGAAAACAAAAACGCCCGCTTGCTGATTTCATCGATGAGAATGTAACGGTGATCGACAAAGATATGCTAGTCAATGATATTTTCAATGTGATTTATGACTCGCCGACACCATTAGCTGTAGTTGACGGTGAAAAATTAAAAGGGGTCGTTATCCGAGGCAGCGTTCTAGAAGCTTTGGCAGAAACAAGTGAGGTGACCGAACATGAATAATTTATTAAACTACCGCTTACCAATTGCAGATGGAGTCGAAAAATTAACCGATTGGCTGACAACGACATTTGCTGGATTGTTTTCTTTTCTTCAAACGATTGGGCAACATGTCATGGATGGCATTACGAATTTACTGCTGCTGATTCCAGCGCCAATCTTCATTTTATTGATGGGTGTTATAGCATTCTTTATTTCAAAAAAACGTCCTGGATTGACGATCTTTACGTTGGTCGGATTATGGTTTATCTATAATCAAGGATTATGGAATGACTTGATGAGTACTGTAACACTTGTATTGTTATCAAGTGTGATTTCAATCGTGATCGGCGTGCCGTTAGGGATATTAATGGCAAAAAATGATCGCGCACAAAACATTATCAAACCAATTCTTGACTTTATGCAAACAATGCCTGGATTTGTTTATTTGATTCCAGCAGTCGCATTTTTTGGGATCGGAATGGTTCCTGGTGTCTTTGCCTCAGTGATTTTCGCATTGCCGCCAACTGTTCGTTTTGCTAATCTAGGTATTCGCCAAGTGCCAAAAGAACTGGTTGAAGCTTCTGATTCTTTCGGCGGTACTAGCTGGCAGAAGTTGTTCAAATTAGAGTTGCCGTTAGCTAAAGGAACGATTATGGCTGGGATCAATCAAACAACGATGCTTTCCTTATCCATGGTTGTTATTGCTTCAATGATCGGGGCGCCCGGTTTAGGTAGAGGTGTGCTTTCAGCTTTACAACGCGCACAAGTCGGTAATGGCTTTGTTAATGGTGTGGCATTGGTTATTTTGGCAATCATCATTGACCGTTTTACTCAACATTTGAATCAGCCGCGTGTAAAAAAAGCGCAACGTGTTTCTAAAAAACAACGTATCTATCTTGCTGCAGCTGCAATCGTTGTTTTGATTGGTGCAATCGGCGCAGGTACTGTTTTTTCTGATAAAGCAGATAAAACAATCAATTTGTCTTACGTAGAATGGGATACAGAAGTTGCTTCGACCAATGTTGTCGGAGAAGTGTTAAAAGAAATGGGTTATAAAGTAAATCTTACACCATTAGATAATTCGATTATGTGGGAATCTGTAGCAAAGGGCGAGTCTGACGGAATGGTCGCAGCCTGGCTGCCAAAAACCCATGGCTCGCAATATGATAAATATAAAAATGAAGTAACAGATTTAGGGGCCAATTTAGAAGGTGCGAAAGTAGGTATTGCTGTTCCTTCCTATATGGATGTGGATTCTATTGAAGATTTAACGGATGAAGCTGGACAAAAAATCACTGGGATCGAGCCAGGTGCAGGCGTAGTGAAAGCTGCTGAAAACACGATCGGTACTTATGACAATCTGAAAAACTGGTCCGTGGAAACTTCTTCTTCAGGTGCAATGACTGTAGCGCTAGGCCAAGCTATCAAAAAGAAAGAGCCAATTGTTATTACAGGCTGGTCGCCACATTGGATGTTCGCAAAATATGATTTGAAATATTTAGCTGATCCGAAGAACGGTATGGGCAAAGAAGAAAAAATCCATACGATAGTAAGAAAAGATCTTAAAGAAGATGCGCCAGATGCTTACAAAGTATTAGATAATTTCCATTGGGACGAAAAAGACATGGAAAAAGTCATGCTAGCCATCAATAATGGCAAAGATCCGCAAGAAGCTGCAAAAGAGTGGATCAAAGAAAATCAAGACAAAGTTGAAAGATGGAAATAAAAAAGAACGCTTGTGTTGATAGCATCATGACAAACTTATAATTTCTACTTTCATTTAAAAAGAAAAAGAGACAAAATACTAAGGATAATGTTTTTCCACAGCAAAGCTACCAAGTAAAATTGGTAGCTTTTTCTGTTTCACGATAAAATTTTATTCGTTTGAAAAGAAAAGTTTCCCCTTGACTTAATCTTAAGGTTAACAAGTAACATAAATATATCAAAGGTTAGAAAAGGAGAGCGCTAATGAAAGAAAGAGTGAAAAGAAATATAGTATTGTTAATTTTAATAGTTGGTGTTTTTGGTATAATAAATACTGAAATCGGTATCATTGGTATACTTCCTTTAGTGGTAGAACATTTCAATGTAGCTGTCCCTACTGCAGGACTGCTGGTGAGTGGATTTGCTCTAACAGTAGCTATTTCTGGATTGATTACTCCATTGGTGTTTTCGAGGTTTGATAGAAGAAAAGTTATGATCCTTTCTCTTAGTGTTTTTGTTGCAGGTAATCTTATTTCTGTGTACACACATAACTTTAACATTCTTCTTGCAGCAAGAATTGTATCCGCGATTTTTCAACCAGTTTATGTTTCTATGGCTTTTACAATCGCAGCAGTTTCCGTTGAACCGAGGGAAGCTGCAAAAGCTGTATCGAAGATTTTTATTGGTGTTTCTGCAGGCATGGTAATAGGTGTTCCAATTATCAATGTTTTAGCAACAACATACTCATTTCAAACAGCTATGGCTTTTCTTACACTAGTAAACACAATCATTTTATTAGCAACTTTTTTCTTAATTCCTGCAATCCCAACTAAAGAAATAAAATCTTATGGAAAACAGATAGGGATTATTAAGAAACCTGTGATGCTTGTCTCAATCATCACAGTTATTTTACTTAATGCAGGAGTATTCGGTTTTTTTAGTTACATTTCTGATTATCTCGCTTCTGTTATGGCAGCTTCTGCTTATACAGTTAGTATAATATTATTTCTTTATGGTCTAACTAATATGTTGGGGAATATCGTAGCTGGTAAAATTCTAACATCTTTCGCAAAAGCAACTATTGCCATCTTGCCAGTTACGTTGATTCTCACTTATTTACTTTTATTCTTCTTGGGACATCGGGAGGTTATAACTTTCATTCTTATACTTTTGCTGGGAATGTTAGCTGGAGTCGTTGGAAATGTGAATCAGTATATTATTACAAAAGCAGGTAAAGACGCACTTGAATTTTCAAATGGTTTATTTTTAACAGCGGCAAATCTTGGAACGACAATAGGTACATCGATTTGCGGTATGTTTATCGTCGCTTTTAGTACAAGACATATCTTGATTGGAGCGATTGGATTTCTACTATTGAGTATCATATCAATAATGATCTATCATTATTTATTAAGTAAAAAGCAAGTCGAGATTTATGATAAGAGTCTAAACTAGAAGGGTGAGATTTTGAGTATGAATATTTCAGAAGCAGCAAGAATTTCAGAATTAACTCCGGTTACACTACGTTATTACGAAAGAATCGGGCTAATCCCTCCGGTAAAAAGAAAAAATGGCGGTGTGCGAGATTATGGAGAAGATGACTTAACCTGGATCGACTTCATTAAATGCATGCGGACAGCAGGTCTTTCTATTGAATCTTTGATAGAGTATACGAAACTTTTTCCAGAAGGGGATGCGACTGCAGCCGCGAGAAAAGAGATTTTGATTGAGGAACGGAATCGATTAGAAGAACGATACAAGATTCTGGGGATAACTCTTAATAAACTAAATGACAAAATTGATTGGTACGAAAAATGTTAATCATCAAATATTGAAAAAGTGGAATCCTGTCCGAAAACAAAAAAATGAGACTACGCACTCCCTTTTCCAAACGTCCGAAGACGCCAAGGGAGTACTAGTCTCGTGGGTTTGGCACCCAATGGGCCGTGAGGGGCTCGAACCCGCGACCCGCTGATTAAGAGTCAGCTGCTCTACCAACTGAGCTAACGGCCCATCAAAATTACTTTTTCATATTAGCACTAAGCATTTCAAAATGCAAGAAATGCCCAAAGAAAAGCTGTAAAAAATTTACAAGTTAACAGAAATTCCTTCAAGGATTATTCATAATTTCTCAGTAGTATATAAGTATACCAACTAATGAATGTTCTTTTTAGAACAACCCTAAACGCTTTTTCATTTTTTAACTCCTTCCCCATAAATAGAAAAGACCGGTGATGAACATGCTGCGTTCGTCATCGGTTTTTTCTTTGATTTTACATCTAGTTTCGATAACTAGTTTGCACAATCTTAGAAACTTTGTTACGATATTAATGAAACTAAAAGCGAGGCGAGGAAATGGAGAAAATAAAACAGCAGCTGAAAGAATGGGGCGCTGAACTAGAATCTTTTCGTTTGCCCAGATGGGAAGAACTCCCAGATTTGGAATTATATATGGATCAGGTCATCACACTGATTGATCGTTATTTGTCGCCAGTGATCCAAGGAGAGAAGCATCCGCTTCTGACTTCTTCAATGGTCAACAACTATGTGAAACTAGGTTTGATCCCCGCGCCGACGAAAAAAAAATACGACCGACAGCATGTTGCTTTTTTGATAGCGATCACATCGTTGAAGCAAGTCTTGACGATTCCCGAAATCAAAGAAGGTATCTTGTTTCAAGGAAAAGCAGTGGGCATTCGAGAAGCCTATGATCTTTTCTGTGAAGAACAAGAATCAGCGGTCAAATTGGTCAGTTGTCTAGCACAAGAAAAAGCACATCCCTATATATTAGATCAAGCAATTCCCATAGAATATGTTGCAGTAAAGACCGCAACTTTATCTTTTGCGATGAGGTTATTAGCAGAAAGAACGATTGAATTAGAAAAAATCTATTTGGCAGAATTGAAGGAGGAACACCATGAATAAAGAAAAAATAGCTATTTTAGTAGATTCTGGAACAGATGTCCCACAAGAATTGATGGAAAAACATCAAATGTTTATGATCCCGTTAAAAATCATTTATAAAGACCGAGTATATACGGACAAAGTAGATATCACCCCAGAAGAAATCTACGAAAAATTACCGCAAGAGATTCCAAGCACTTCTTTGCCAGATGGAGAAGCAATCACGGAAATCTTTGACGAAATAAAAAAACAAGGTTATGAAAAAATCCTTGCTGTAACCATCTCCAGCGGACTTAGCGGTACTTATAATGTTGTTCGTCTTCTTGGTGAGCAGTATGAAGGTCTGGAAACTTATGTGCTGGATACAAAAAATATCGGTATCGGCGCTGGGTTCTCCGCGATTCAAGCCGCAGAATGGTTGGAAGAAGGCATGGATTGGGAATCATTGAAAACTAATCTTGAAAAACATGTCCCTCAAAATAAAGTGTTTTTCAATGTAGCGACATTAGAATACTTGCAAAAAGGCGGACGAATCGGGCTTGTTGCTTCGATTTTAGGAACAGCATTAAAATTGAATCCGATTATTTCTTGTAATGATGAAGGTATCTATTATACTGTGGCGAAAGCGCGAGGACGCAAAAAGAGTTTAGATAAAGCGATGAACTTGGTCAAAGAGTTTATTGGTTCTGCTAAATCATACAATCTTGCAGTAGCGCATGGGCATGCAGAAGTTGAAGCTAGAGAAATGGAAGAACGTATGCGAAAAGAATTTCCTGGAGCGGAAAAAATCTATTTCGGTCAAATCTCGCCAGCTCTGGTCGTCCACACAGGCCCAGGTCTGCTAGGATTAGGGATTCAAATTTTGGAAAAATAAAGAAAAAATAGAAACAACACGCTAGCTCATAGAACAGAAGTTGAAAGTCATTGGAAAAACTGTTTTAAGAAAGGTTTTCCATTCGAACATCAGCTTCTGTTCTTTAACTTTTCATTGCTTTCAAAATGCAAAGATGAAACAGAACCCGAAATACGGTATAATGAAAAAGTATGGACAAGAATAAAAGAAGAGGTGGCTCTTTATGAAGAAAATTTTAGTTGTCGATGATGAGAAGCCGATTTCAGATATTGTCAAATTTAACTTAGCAAAAGAAGGATATGACGTTTACACTGCTTACGATGGCGAAGAAGCCTTAGAAAGAGTTGAAGAAGTTGTACCGGATTTGATTTTATTAGATTTGATGCTGCCGAAAATGGACGGCTTAGAAGTCGCGCGGGAAGTCCGCAAAACATATGATATGCCGATTATTATGGTCACGGCCAAAGATTCCGAAATCGATAAAGTATTAGGCTTGGAACTAGGCGCAGATGATTATGTGACAAAACCTTTTTCAAACCGTGAATTAGTTGCACGTGTCAAAGCAAATCTGCGACGCGGAGCTGCAGCAGCGAAAGAAACAGAAGAAGCAGCGCCATCAGAATTGAACATTGGTGATTTGACGATCCATCCTGATGCATACATGGTCACCAAACGAGGAGAAACAATCGAATTGACTCACCGTGAGTTTGAATTATTGTTTTATTTAGCAAAACATCTTGGTCAAGTAATGACACGGGAACATTTGCTGCAGACAGTATGGGGCTATGATTATTTCGGTGATGTACGAACAGTTGACGTAACTGTAAGACGTCTTCGTGAAAAAATCGAAGACAACCCAAGCCACCCAAGCTATTTGGTCACGCGCCGCGGGGTAGGTTATTATTTGCGCAACCCGGAACAGGAGTAATGGAATGAAGAAAAAAGTCCGCTTTTTTCGATCGGTCAATTTCAAGATCGCCATTACGTTTATCTTGATTTTGTTGATCTCGATCGAAATCATTGGCGCGTATTTTATACGAGGCCTTGAGCGTTCGACAATCGATACGTTTATCAAAGATATGAACCAAACCGTTGTTTCATTGGCTGCGACGGTCTCTCCGGAACTTAATCGCAAAGACAGCAATGAAGCAGAAGAAGTCAACGCAAATATCAAACGATTTATCGAAAACAGCAAATCCAGCGATATCCTCGAGATTCGAGTGGTTGATGAAAGAGGGATCATTCGAGGAACAACGGATGTAAGTGAGCAGAACTCCGTGGGCAAGAAGAATGATTATGCGGATATCAATGATTTTACAACGAAAAGATATGTCGCTTTAGATAAAAATGGCAACCGAGTAAATATCAATGTCCAACCTATCTTGTCCCCGACCGGTGATGCCGTTATCGGGGCTCTTTACGTCAGAAGCAATATCGAACAGAAATATGGAGAAATCAATAATACTGCATTTATTTTCTTCACCGCTTCATTGATTGCTGCATTTATCTCAATTATCGTTGCTGTCTTGATTGCAAGGTCCATCACCCAGCCAATTGGTGAGATGAGGGAGCAAGCAATCCGAATCGCAAGAGGAGACTACAGCAGAAAAGTCAAAGTCCACGGACAAGATGAACTTGGACAACTGGCAGATACATTTAATCAGCTGGCAGAAAGAATCGAAGAAGCGCAAGACACGATGGAAGCAGAAAGAAACCGGTTAGACAGCGTACTTTCTCATATGACAGATGGTGTCGTCGCTACTGACCGCCGAGGAAAAGTCATTACCATCAACGATATGGCTCTTTCCCTTTTAGATGTGAAAAATGAAGAAGCAATTGGACAATCGATTTTAACACTTTTAGATATTGAAGAAGAATACACCCTGCGCAAACTGTTGGAAAATCCAAGCGAAATGATTTTAGACCGCTCGGACGAAACCGAAAATACGCAGATGATCTTGCGCGTCGATTTTTCGATGATCCGTCGCGAATCAGGTTTTATCAGCGGTCTAGTAGCTGTTTTGCATGATGTAACGGAACAAGAGAAAAACGAACGCGACCGTCGCGAATTTGTTTCAAATGTTTCTCATGAATTGCGTACGCCATTAACGAGTATGCGAAGTTATATCGAAGCATTGAGCGAAGGCGCTTGGAGAGAAGAAGAAATCGCCCCCAACTTTTTGAAAGTCACGTTAGATGAAACAGACCGCATGATCCGCATGATTAATGATCTGCTTAGTCTTTCCAGAATGGATGCTGGGAACACACCGCTTCAGCTGGAATATGTGAATTTCAATGAGTTGATCAATTTTGTATTGGATCGCTTTGATATGATGGTCGTCAATCAAGAAAAGAAATATAAGATCGTCAGAGAATTTACCCAAAGAGATCTATGGGTAGAAATCGACACAGATAAAATCATCCAAGTGATCGATAATATCATGAATAATGCAATCAAATATTCACCAGATGGCGGAACAATTACTTGTCGTCTTTTAGAAACACATAATAACATCGTTTTGAGTATCAGCGACCAAGGTCTGGGGATTCCGAAAAAAGACCTTAATCGTGTATTCGAACGTTTTTACCGAGTGGACAAGGCACGGGCAAGAGCGCAAGGCGGAACAGGTTTAGGGTTAGCAATCTCTAAAGAAGTGATCAAATCGCACGGCGGCTCGATCTGGGCTGAAAGCAAAGAAGGGCAAGGCTCTACTTTCTATATCTCCTTGCCATATGAACCTTATGAGGAGGAATGGTGGGAATGAGAATATCAGAAAAAGTCGTCCGCATCGGATTGATTGCTATGATCATCCTTAGTCTTTATTTCTCCTATGTGATTTGGCTAAGTCCAGCGAGCAAAAAAACGATCGATGTGGATGAATCAAATTCGCAAATGATCTCAGATACGCAAAGCAATCGAAGTACTTCCGAGATTTTTCTGCCATTGCGTGTGACGCAACACAAAGGCGGTAAGATCCAGGAAACAAATAGCGAGAACCTGATCACTCGTTTGCAAAACCATATTACTCAAGCAAGATTTGGAAAGCTGACAGAAACAGTATCGGGAGACCAAAATGCTTTTAATGAACGTTTGGATATCACGGACGGATTTGAATTGAGCTATGTCGCACCATTTTTGATTAGTGAATACAAAACTGCTTTTGACCTGGGAATAGATCTTTCTGGATTACCTAAAGAAGGAACGGCAGAATACTTTACCCGTGTCCAATTTGATGAAAAAGAGAATAAACTCCGATTTTTCAATTTTGCGCATCATACGATCTATGAAGCGAATCTTGTATTAGATTGGACAACCATCAAAAAAGAAATGGACACTGGAAACAACAAGTGGATCGCTATGAGTCAAACCGATTCGCTTTTGAAACGGCAATATGATACCGAAAAATCGGTAAAACTGAAAAAATACAGTTATATCCTTTCGCAGCAGACCTATACCTTATTCCGAAATTCTTTCTTCCAATCACCAGATGAAGTAATGAATAATGACGAAAGCAATGAACTTGTTTTTTACGGGAATAATGAGTCTTTGACAATCAAGTCAGAAACACAGGAAGTTGATTTTGGCGGTACATTGCCGCAGGATGAAATCGGGAAAGACTTTTACAGCGAAACATCGGCTTATATCAGCAGATTAGGCAGCGCGCTAGGCAATCTTCGTTATTTTGACCGAGAGAATACACAGATCGATTACCGGATATTTATTGAAGGTTTCCCTGTTTTTGGAACAGAAAATAAAGGCAAGGTTCGTGTAGCGGTTGAAAATGAATCAAAAGTCAATATCCAGACAAGTTTGAATACCATCCAAGTTCCGATACCTTCTGATGAAGAAGTGGAACTTCCAAGTACGTCGGATATCATTCAGCAGCTGATTGATAAAGGGGCAAAAAAAGAAGCGATCCATTCAGTCGTGATCGGCTATACATGGCAGAATATCAAAGAAACGAATCGAGTCGTTGATCTGCTTCCAGAATGGTATGTAAAATACAATAATAATTGGTTCTCTGCAAATGAACTGTTAGACAAACTTCCAGAAATGGAGGCTGAATAGATGGATTTTAAGAAAATCGAATGGATCTTCTTCATTGCCTTCTTAGGACTGAATATCTTTTTATTCAGCATCTATCATGAAGCTGTGAACCAAGAAAACAATGTTATTCGTTATGACCAGACAGAATCGATCCAACAGCGTTTGACGAGTGATGATATTACGTATGAAGGAAAACTTTCCACAGAAATAAGACAAGGTTATTACCTTAGTGCAGAACAAACAAGCATTTATGAATCACTAGTGGATTATCGAAAAACGCAAGATGATAATTCAAGCGGCGTGTTGAAAAATGGGGTAAGTGTCCATGATAATGTATTGACGAACGAGTTGTCTTCTACAGAATCAGCACGCTATATGATCGATCCAGAAAATGTGAAGGACGATCTGAATAAATTTTTACGAAACAGCGACAATGTTTTATTTGGCAGGGAATATGTATACACGCCGCAATTTTCTTCATTGGACAACGAGTTTCCAGAAATAGAAGCCAGCCAGCAATATGAAGGGATTCCGTTCCATGATGATACATCCAAATTGACACTGACGATCGACAACAGCGATGATAAGCTAAAAGTCACGAAGTATTCCCAAACACATTTGTCTCATATCGAACAGTTACGGGAAAAGATGGACCTATACTCGGAAGAAGATGCTGTCAAGACGTTGTATATCAACAATAAGATTTCCAGCGGTTCCAAGATTCTTTGGAGAAAACTTGCGTATACGCGTATTTTGAAAGTAAGAGAAAAAAATGTCTACGTCCCGGTATGGTATATTGCCATCGAAACCAGCGATAAAAGTGTTCAAGTTGAGACTGTCAACGCATTGAATAATACGATCATCACAAATAATGCAGTACCAAAAGTGGAAGATCAATAAAAATAATCGTATAATGTAAAAATGTTGAATGATGTAAGAAGGGAAGTCTTAGTTACAATGGCTGAAGAAAATGCAGCTTTTAAAATCAGTATCCTTGCCAGCGGAAGTTCTGGAAACTCGCTTTACATCGAAACCGGCAAAAAAAAATTGCTGGTTGATGCAGGATTAAGCGGGAAAAAAATCACTTCTCTCATGGCTCAGATCGACCGGACACCAGATCAATTAGATGGGATCTTGGTTACCCACGAGCATCGCGATCATATCCATGGAGTAGGCGTTCTTGCACGAAAATATAAACTAGATGTCTATGCCAACGAAAAAACGTGGGAAGCGATGGATACAATGATCGGCAATGTCCCAGTTGAGCAAAAGCATCTTTTCGAAATGGGCAAAGTCCAAACGTTTGGCGATTTAGATATCGAAAGCTTTGGTGTTTCCCATGATGCAGCAGCACCACAGTTTTACCGTTTCTATAAAGATAATCGATCATTCGTGATGCTGACAGACACAGGTTACTGCAGCGACTATATGCGCGGTACGATCAAAAATGCTGATGGTTATTTGATGGAAAGTAATCATGACTTGGAAATGCTGCGAATGGGCCCTTATCCATGGAATCTGAAGCAGCGTATCTTAGGCGACCGCGGTCATTTATCCAATGAAGATGGTGCTTTAGTTATGACAGATGTTATTGGTGATCGGACAAAACGCATCTATTTAGGGCATTTGAGCCGAGAAAATAATCTGAAAGAATTAGCACATCTAACCATGGAAAATGTTTTGCGAGAAAAAGATAAAGGTGTCGGCGAAGCCTTTGAAGTGTATGATACAGATCCAGATGAGGCGACAGAGTTGTTTTCAATCTAGAGGTCGTGAGCAAAGCACCTTGACTTGAGCGTTAAGACTCTTTATCCAGAGAAAATGGCTTTTCACATTTTTTCTGGATAAAGCTTAACGCCGAGAGTCAGCTGAAAAAACAATTCAAGAAAAAACCGGAAAACATCTATGTATGTTTTCCGGTTTTTTGTTTTTTTACTGAAGAAACTGCTCCTTTTTATTTACAGACTCACCACACTGATATGTTCTTGGCAATGTGTATTGTTTTCTGCCTCGTCCATCATAGCAATAGCGTAATCAGCCATACTGATATAACTTTCACCAGAAGCATTCTTAAGTAAACGATCGTCACTTATTTGATAATCGCCTGTCCGTTCGCCATTTGGATCAAAAGAAGCAGCCGGACTCAAATAAGTCCAATAAACATCTTTGACATTTTTCAAATCAAGCAATGCTTGTGACATATTGTAGGCAGTAGGATAGAAGGGCGCATTTTCAGGCACATTGTCGATCATTCTCGTATGCTTCTCTTCATCCAAGAATAACGAGGAAGCCCCGCCAACGACCAATAAGCGTGTTTGAGTGCCATGTAAGATCGATAAGAGATGATCGATCGAAGTTTTATGCATTTCTTCTTTACCTTGCGGCGCATTGAAAGCATCAATAACGACATCAAAAGGTGCTAAATCTTCTTTTGTCAGTTGGTAAAGATCTTTTTGAAAATAAGGAACATCTGCTGGCAGTTTTTCCGGAGAGCGGACGATAGCTGTTGCATCGATTTGACGATCTTGTGCTTCTTTCAAAATATGTGAACCAGCATTTCCAGTGGCGCCGATAATAGCAATGTTCATGTGAATTCCTCCAGAATATTTTTTCTTTATTTTATGTTTAAGAAAAAGATACGTCAAAATATTCGATTCCGAAAATTACTGACAAGAAGCACATTTTTGCTATTCATATACGCGCTGGAAAAAATGGTTTAATAAAGCTGTTATTTTTACAGGTATTCACCCTGGTAATTTTTAGCAGGCAGTTTGTCGAAATCATAGTTTTTCAACTCTTCTGCTGTTTTCAAGTAAGCATGCAGACTTTGAGTAATCATCAAATTCGTCGGGAATGTTTCTTCTTGGACAACGATGACAGGTTTGTTCATCATCGCAGCAGCGCCCAATTCGTACGCGGTTCCTGGATCCGTGGATTGATGCTCAAAGTCTAAAATTGCTGCAACGGCATCCGCCTCTGTTAATTCTTTCATATCCAATTCATAAATTTCTTGCGCCCAGCCAGCGCTGAACATGTCATAATTGGTCTCTTGATGCTCTCTTGGAGAATAAAAGCTTGTTACTGTTGTATTTTCCGTCAATGCTTTTTCAATGCGGCTTATCCGCTCGATTTGCTCCTTTGAAAAAAACGGTCCTGCTAGATAGATTCGACTCATTATTTTGCCTCCTTCAATAGTGTAAGGTTGTCATTTGTTTCGGCTTGCAGAAGATCCACAAGCTCTAACGGATTGTTTGAAAAGAACACGCGATCCAACCATTTTTTATCCATAAATCCTTCTTCAGCAAAAGTATTCAATAGGGTTTCTAATCCAGTATAATAGCCGCCGACGTTCAAGATCCCGATCGGTTTATCCGGAGAAAGACCAATGGCGATCCAAGAAAGCAGTTGTGAAAATTCTTCTAATGTTCCTAAACCACCAGGGAAGATCAAAACAGCATCTCCTTTTTCAAACAACAAAACCTTTCTTTCGTCGATCGTTTGGGTTGGGATAAAAGTTGTGACATCTGTTTCAGGAAATTCTTCATCAAAAAGACCCACAGGATAAATTCCTGTGACTTTTCCATTGTTTTCCATGACCGTTTTACTGATTGTTCCCATAATGCCAGAATTAGAACCGCCGTAAACCAGTTCAATTTCTTCTTGTGCCATATATTTTCCTAACGTTTGGGCAATAAATCTGTAACTTTCTTTATCACCAAAACGGGAGCCGCAAAATACTGTAAGTTTCAAAAAAAACACATCCAATCTCTAAAATCTAAACTTTATTCTACTCTTGTTTTTTTATAATTAAAGTCTAGATTTTGTGGTTTTTTAGTGTTATAAGGAATGGAGACACAATATATAGTGTCTGTGAACTTGCGGTTAAAAGCCTGGAATGAGCATTTTATTTTTTTAAAAAAGAAATAAAAAAACATTTTTTGAAAAAAAGATTGGAAGCAGACTAGTTCAGAAAGTAAAGGCTCCCAAGTAAAAATGCTGAAAAAAATCCATTTTTTAAATATAAAGATTTTTTTGTTATTTTAAAAAATAAAATCAATTGTGTTATTATTGATGCAGTTATATAATTAATAGGAATCGTACTTAAAGAAAATCGAGATGAAAGCAAAAAGTTTTTTGAAAACGTTGTCTTTTTGCAAGTGGAATTACTGTCGTTTATCTAAATGGTTTGTTAAAAATAGGAGAAAATATATGGAAAAAATCATCAATGAATTAACGAAATTAACAGAATCGATCGAACTTCCTGAAGTCGTTGCTGAACACGTACAGAAAAAAGCAAAGACGATTCCTGCTGAATATTTTGAGCATTGGGGTCGCAAACTTCTTGACGCTCGCACAGCAAAAAATGCGGCAAAAGAATTAGATGAAAAATATCAAGAAGATAACTTTACAGCATTAGCGATTTATTTATATGCTGCATCTTTGAGTTGGGAAAAAATCTATCGGCCATTGAATATCCCAAAAGAAATCTATATCGATACAATGAAGGCATTTTCGCGATTTATCCAAGAATACTATGAAGCAGCAGCAGTTTATCAGTTTAATCGCGGTTTCTGGATTTGGCGTCAAATCAGCGGACTGATTTTTCGAATCGGTGAATTAGAATATGAATTGACGAAATTTCCGCAAAATGACAAAAAAGCAGAATTGGCAGGAAAAGAAAGCTTATCAGTACATATTCCTTCAGATGCTGATTTGTCACCAGAAAAAATCACAAACAGTTACCATCAAGCGGCTGTTTTTTTTCGACTGTATTTCCCAAGATATCAATATCAAGCCATCTATACTGATACATGGTTGTTGTCGCCGAATCTTTCAACATGGCTCAAACCTGAATCAAAAATCAGACGTTTTGCTGACAATTATGAGCTTTTGACAGTGGACGAAACGAATGACAGCGGCGTTCCGTGGATTTTTAAACGTGCAGATGCTCAAATTCAGGATTACCCTGAAAAAACGAGTTTGCAGCGGCAAGCAAAAAAACAGCTGCTGGCAGGTAAGCATATTGGTGCAGGATTAGGTATTCTTTCTATATAAAAACCAACAATTGATATCCGGTCAAAAGACGCGAGCTTCTCTTGCTCGCGCCTTTTTTGTTTAAATAAGATAATTCGTTATGTCTTATTCACGAAAAGGTCCTTTTTAATAACGACGATATAAAATATAAATACTAGTTTTGTTATTTCTATATTTGCTATAATTAAAGTCAATGAATCAGGAGGTGGTAGTTTGTTCGAAGCAGAAAAGATCAAGCAGCTGAATGAATTAGAAATGTTGGTGTATGACTATCTTTTGACCCACACAGCAGAAATTCCTTCTTTAACGATCCGCCAGCTTTCCGAATCTTGTCATGTCTCGACTTCAACGATTTTGAGATGCTGTACCAAGCTGGGCTTTCAGGGATTTTCAGAACTGAAATATGTACTTAAGAAAAACGAGCTTCAGGAAAAAGAAAAAGCATTAGAACAATATTATGATGCAACAGTTCAGATCGATCATTTTTTGAAAAGAATAAATAATGATAGTTACCAGAAAGTGATTCAAAATGCAGTGGATATGATCGTTTCAGCTAATCATGTTTCTTTTATCGGCATTGGCACAAGTGGTGTTTTAGGAAGCTACGGCAGCCGCTATTTTGTCAATCTTGGACTAAATGCATACAGTATTACTGATCCTTTTGAACCCGTTCCTTCACGGGGGTTGACAACAACACTTGCCATTATTTTGTCTGTATCAGGAGAAACCGATGTGATAATCGAGAAAACGGAAACGCTCAAAAGAAATGGCGCTGCTGTTTTAAGTTTGACAAATGATGAAACGTCCACGATTTCACGCTTAGCGGATTATAATATTTCTTATTATATGCCGGAAGCTCGCGGGAAAGATACTTCTCTTAATTTGACGACACAAGTTCCAGTAATCGCTCTCCTGGAGATTTTGGGACAAAAAGCCAGCCAAGTATTAGATGAGCGGATAAATAATCAGACGAATGGCTAGCTCAATGGAAGAAAATATTTTTAGAAAGCAGCAAATCAGCGGTAATTTGCTGCTTTTTTCTTGATTTTGGAAGAAATAGGTGTGAAACTTTCACTTTTTTGTTTTTTTCGTTGGAACATGTTTTTCTTGAACAGCCAAATATGTTTGTCAGAAGAATAATGAGATATAGTAAAGATGTAAACGGATACAAAAAAGTTTCGACTGCATTTATTTTTTTGGAAAGAGCCTACAAAATAGAAAAGGAGAGAATGAAGATGAACGAATGGATCAACAATAAAGTTTTACCCTCCGTTTTAACATTTGTAAACACGAAACCAATCACGGCACTGCGGAATGGGATGCTGTACACGATGCCCTTTACGATCGTAGGGTCAGTTTTTCTGCTGTTAGCAAATTTCCCAGTCCCGATCATTTCAGAATGGGTCACTAATTCTGGATTAGGTATTTATTTTAACCAAGCATATGGCGCATCTTTTGCAATCATGGCGATTTTTGCAGTAATGGGCATTGCATATTCTTATGTAAAAGCAGAAGGTTTTGAGGGTCTTCCAGCTGGAATGATCAGTTTGGTGATTTTTTTGCTGACAATGAGTTCTGATGTCACAGATCCTGAGTCTGGTATCACGATCGGAAATATCATCGATAAAACATGGACTGGCGGTCAAGGAATGATCAGCGCCATTTTTGTTGGACTGTTTGTCGGCTGGGGCTATGTATGGTTTTTAAAACGAGATATTCGGATCAAGCTGCCTGAGCAAGTGCCAGATAATGTAGCGAACTCTTTTACCGCACTTATTCCTGCCGCTGTATTGATTACAGCAGCGATGCTTATTTATATTTTATTTGATGTAGTATTCCATACGACATTTGTGGAATGGATCTATGAAGTGATCTAAAGCCCAATCCAAGGAGTGACCGATTCGCTAGGCGGAGCCGTCATGTTAGGATTCTTAGTTCCTTTCCTATGGTTTTTCGGGGTGCATGGTTCAACGATCGTCGGCGGGATCATGGGTCCGATCTTGCAAGCAAATTCATTAGCGAACACACAAATTTTGGATTCTGGAAGAGAATTGACTGTTGCAAATGGCGGACATATCGTTACCCAGCAGTTCCTTGACCAATTTATGACAGTTACAGGTGCTGGGATGACGATCGGCGTAGTAATGTATATGGTCTTTTTCTCGAAATCAGCCCAGTTCAAACAATTAGGCCGATTATCCGTTGCACCAGCTGTTTTCAACATCAATGAACCGATTATTTTTGCAGCACCAATCGTTATGAACCCAATCATGGCGATTCCATTTATCTTGACACCAATCGTTTCTGGTTTGATCACTTATTTTGCATTATATACAGGGCTTGTTCCGCTGTTCACGGCAGTCCAAGTACCTTGGACGACCCCGCCGATCATTTCTGGATTTTTGGTTGGAGGTTGGCAAGCAGCGCTTTTACAAGTATTTGTACTAACGATCGGCTTCTTCATTTACCTGCCATTTGTGAAGAAAATAGATGAATTGAACTACGCACAAGAAAACGATATGACATTGGATGAAGTAGAAGAAATGGGAACGACCGAAGCTCCGGAAGTGCCGGTTACAGGTGCAGAAGCTGTGGAAGCAGCAGAAGGAGTAAACGAAAGCAAGATTTAAAGTAAAGGAAGTGGCGAAATGAGTAGCTTAAGAAAAGATTTTTTATGGGGCGGAGCTGTCGCAGCCCATCAATTAGAAGGCGGCTGGCAAGAAGGAAACAAAGGGATCAGTGTTGCTGATGTCATGACCGCTGGCGCAAATGGTATTCCCCGAAAAATCACAGACGGTGTAATTGAAGGTAATTATTATCCAAATCATGAAGCAATCGATTTTTATCACCGGTACAAAGAAGATGTTAAATTATTCGCAGAACTAGGATTAAAGTGTTTTCGCACATCGATTGCTTGGTCAAGGATTTTTCCAAATGGAGATGAAGCAGAACCAAATGAAGAAGGGCTTCGTTTTTATGAGGATTTATTCAATGAATGTCATAAATACGGCATAGAGCCTGTGATTACTTTGTCGCATTTTGAGATGCCGTATCATCTTGTTGAAGAATACGGCGGCTGGCGCAATCGAAAAATGATTGATTTCTTCGTTCGATTTGCAGAAGTATGTTTCGAACGTTATAAAAATCAAGTGACCTATTGGATGACATTTAATGAAATCAACAATCAAACAAATTACAATAATGACTTTTTCCCTTTTACAAATTCAGGTATTCGCTATGAAGAGGGAGAAGACAGAGAACAAATCATGTATCAAGCGGCCCATTATGAATTAGTTGCAAGTGCAAAAGCGGTGGAGATTGCTCGTGAAATAAATCCCGATTTCCAGATGGGATGTATGATTGCCATGGTACCGATATACAGTTATTCTTGTGATCCCAAAGAATTGATGGCCGCAACAGTCGCAATGCAGCGGCGTTATTGGTTTACTGATGTGCATTGCCGCGGACATTATCCGAGTTTCATCGAAGCTTATTTTAGACGAAAAGGCTATTCTCTTGATCGAACAGAAGAAGATTTTGAAACGTTGAAAAAAGGCTGTGTGGACTATATTGGGTTCAGCTACTACATGTCATTTGCAGTCAAGGATACAGGAAAAGGACCTTCTTTCGATTATGATGAAGAGGCTGATTTGGTAAAAAATCCATTTATTGAAGCTTCTGATTGGGGCTGGCAGATTGATCCAATGGGCATGCGTTATGCGATGAATTGGTTCAATGACCGTTATGAAAAACCACTCTTTATTGTTGAAAACGGCTTTGGTGCCATTGATGTGCCAGATGAAAATGGACAAATCGATGATGCGTATCGAATCGACTATTTAGCTGCCCATATCGAGATGATGAAAGAAGCAGTAGAATATGACGGCATTGATTTGATGGGTTACACACCATGGGGATTCATCGATTTGGTCTCTGCCGGAACAGGCGAAATGGAAAAACGTTATGGTTTCATCTATGTAGACAAAGATAACCAAGGAAATGGTACGCTAGAAAGAAGAAAAAAACGGTCCTTTGCTTGGTATCAGCAAGTGATTGCTTCTAACGGCGAAAAGACGGATTTAAACGAAGATATTTCTATCTCGGTTTCATGATTTTAACAAAGAGCTATGTTCAAAGCATAGCTCTTTTTATTTATAAGAAGGAAATTCAAAACAAGTTAGCTGAAAAAGGTTGTTATTGACA
Organism: Enterococcus sp. DIV0210g; assembly: GCF_050559705.1. Taxonomy (NCBI): domain Bacteria; kingdom Bacillati; phylum Bacillota; class Bacilli; order Lactobacillales; family Enterococcaceae; genus Enterococcus; species Enterococcus sp. DIV0210g. The sequence goes on from NZ_CP187903.1 coordinate 429,001, forward strand.
AAAGAAGAGGGTAAATTTAAGAGAATAGATTGTCGATAACGGAGGAAATAACATGGTTATAGATAAGATGACAGAACAACAGCGGAATGAACTAAGAGAGCTTTATTTTATTTCACGAAAAAAGGCCTTTTTTTGGGAAGATGAATCAGCATTCGATCTGGCTGACTTTGATCATGATACCAAAGATGAACTGGTTTTAGTTGCAACTGACAACAAACAAATCGTCGGATTCATTTCTTTATATGTAGAAGATAACTTTATCCATACATTATTTGTTTCTCCAGAAAAGCAAGGACTCGGTGCAGGAACTGCTCTCTTACAAGAAGCAAAAAAAGTATTGGAGATGCCGATGAAACTTAAATGTTTATCTAAAAATACAGCAGCCTTGAAATTTTATGAATCACAAGGTTGGAGAAAAATCGATGAAGTAAAGTATGAGAATGCGAACGATAATTATTGGAATCTTTTGTTGGAAGGAAATTGACAATAATAAGTGCAAAAAAAAGCAAGATCTATAATAAATAGATCCTGCTTTTTTATTAAGTGTCATTCATTTGGTAAAACAATATCACCTGTATACTGTTCTAATTGGATCAAACGTTTTACTTGTACAGAATCACCGACATCTACTGACACCAGTTTCGTGCTGTTAAGAACTTTTTGGGCTTCAATTTTAAGTGTTTCAGCATCGGGTGTTCCATTTTGTGCATACGATTCCCAATATAAGTTGATTGGCACATTATAGACATTGATCGTTCCGTTATGATTACTTCCATAAGTCACAGAACCATCAAATCTGCGTCCGCCAGACAACTGGATGACGTCTTCTGGGAAAACAGCACTTCCGGGAATGGAGGGAACAATTGGTGTACCAGCAGGGATTCTTTGAATGTACAAAGTATCGAGTGCCTGATTTGCGCCAAGTTGTAACCAGATGCGAGCATATTCGATTTGATCGTCGGTATAGTTTGATAAGATTTCGTTTTCTGTTTCAACAGTAGTGCTTGTTTCTTCTGAAGTAGTTTGTAAAGTGCTAGTTGATGTTGAACTGCTTGTGGTTTCTTCATTTGTGGAACTAGAAATAATATTACTGCTTATTATTACTTCGCTTTCGCTAGAACGGGTTGCTTTATTGCTAACCTCTTGATTATTGTTGGCATCCTCGATAGTGCATCCTGACAAGAAAATAATGCCTATTAAAATAAATAGCAAAGCAGACTTTTTCATCGAACTTCTCCCTGGAAATAATTAATAAATAACTTTTCCTAAGAATAGTTTAACTTTTTAAGCCTGTCAATCAGAAAAAAAGTTGATTTTTCGGATGCACTGGTTAAGTCTGCATACGCAAAGTTGCAAGTATACCGTGAGGATGCTATAATTTAGATGCGAAACGAAATCATGACGAACACGTCAAACACCAAAAAGCCCTTCTACTGTGAATAGAAGGGCTTTTTTATGCGCTGATGCGACTACAGCGTTGGGGTTAGGGCAACTGCTTCAGTTATCCACTAATCATCTAACCAATGATCAACTAAAGTAAGAATTAGACCCACAAGAAGTGGAGCGATAACCAACGAAATCATTTGTTCGAACACAGCAAACACTCCCTCACAGGGCAGTTGCCATTAATAAGTATACCATTGAAACTTTTACTGGCAAAATCTGCTTCGATTCGCTTTATAAGCACTATAAAAAAGCTAAATAAAACTATACAATGAATGATTGAAGCTCTACACACAAAGTTGCAAGTTTACTGTGAGGATGCTATAATTTAGATGCGAAACGAAATTACAACAATCACAAGTAACACCAAAAAGCCCTTCTACTGAGAATAGAAGGGCTTTTTTATGCGCTGATGCGACTGCAGCGTTGGGGTTAGGGCAACTGCTTCAGTTATCCACTAATCATCTAACCAATGATCAACTAAAGTAAGAATTAGACCCACAAGAAGTGGAGCGATAACCAACGAAATTACTTGTTCAATCACAGTAACACCCACTCACAGGGCAGTTGCCATTATAAGTATACCATTGGAACTTTTACGGGCAAAATCTGCTTATTGCAACATAAAACCCTTCTATCAGCATTAAGCAGCAGAAGGGAAAAAAGGTTATTTATGTTTTATTTTGAGTTTTTATACTATCTAAAATAATCAAAATCAGTATGAAAAACAAACCCGATTTATATAGTTGACCGCCAGTTAACATATTGACAAACAATGAAATGCTTATTGCTAAAATAACAAATCGCAGCGCAGCTGAAATCGGATATTTCTTTATAAAAAGAGTTGATTTAGAGATCATCTAGTAACACTCCTTGACTTATAAATTTGCAAATATGATAGCTGCGTCTGTCGTTAGACTATTCTAAAGACAAGCACAGATTGTTGTTTTTGCTTAAAAATTATCGCAAATCTTTCCCTAGAGATTTTTACGTTTTTCTTCGATTTCTTTCATCAGATTTTTTATTTCTTGAGAAGGTTGCTGCGGTACTGCTTTTACGTCTTTTAAAAGAGTCTCAACTAAAGGTATGCCATTTTCTGCTTCTTTTTGCCACGATTTATCTTTCGAATTCTTCTCAAGGAGTATACCTGCTGCGCCGCCTAAATCATAAGATTCACTGTCAGCCAAACCATCTACGCGATCAAAATTTAAAGCATAATCTTTTTCCATTAATTCCTGATATTTTTGATAAACAGCTTCTTTGCTTGCGTTCATCCCAATAGTTGAACGCACGTTAACTGCTATATCAAAATAACGAGCTGTTCCTTCCAGAACATCGATTTCTTTAACTATTTCATAATCTTTTTTATGTTCTTTTTGATATTTTTCATACCAATATTTGGCAGCTTCCAAATGCTCTTTTTCTTTATCTGTCTCTATAACGGCTTTTCTCAGGCTGTTAATTAATTCGAGCCGGATTTGTCTTGCCTCTTTATTATTTACGAGTTCCATAACCTTTTCTTTATCGGTAGAGGCATTTTGCCAACTACCCTGTACACGTCAATTAACTGAAGAAGAAGTCAAGGATGCTTACGAAAAAAATACAGGCAAAGTCATTGTCGAAACATTTGAAGAAAAACGATTAAAAGTGAATGAAGTTCCTGGTGTGCTGGTTTATGGTCACGGGCCGTTTACTTGGGGAAAAACGCCTATAGATGCTGTAGAAAATAGTTTGATTTTGGATGAAATATGTTTAATGGCAAAAGAAAATGAAAAACTAAATCCTGCTATCCAAGAGATCCCAAAATATCTTTTAGATAAACATTATTATCGGAAACATGGTGAGAGTGCTTACTACGGACAAAAACAAGCAAACCAGTTTAAGATATAACGACAAACGAACACCCGCAAAAGCATATTTCACTGCTTTTGCGGGTGTTTGTTACTAAGTACAGGTTTAATTAAAAGCATATTTCAGACTCCTTTTAAAAATATCGTTGCCTTCCTTCTTCAAAAACCAAGATAATATAATTATCTATCAATATTGTGAATATAAAAACACATCGAAAGAGTTTATAATTTTTGAAAACGTTATCAAATCGTGCGGCATATAAATGGAAAAACAAATAATCAATAACATTTTATTTAATAAAGTATAAAGGTGAGTACTTATGGAAAAAATAATCAATGTTTTAACGTACCATCCAATGGCTGATGGGAAGACAAAAGACACAGAAGCCATCCAGCAAGCAATCGACGCTGGTGCAAAACAAAAACTTCCAGTAAAGTTTCCTGAAGGTGTTTATTTAGTCGGTTCATTGTTTTTAAGAGAAAACAGCCATTTGATTTTTGAAGAAGGAGCGGTATTGAAAGGAAGTCTTGATATCCATGATTATCCGGAAATCCCCACAAGAATCGCAGGCATAGAACTTTCATGGCCAGCAGCTATTGTAAATATCATCGAAATGAAAAATGTAAAAATCGAAGGTCCCGGATGTATCGATGGACAAGGAGAATATTGGTGGAATCTTTACTGGGGAAAGGATCAAAAAAGCGGACAACGAGCAATATATGATCAGCAAGGATTGCGCTGGTTGGCAGATTATCTTGTAAAACGTCCAAGAAATTGTTTAGTCTATCAGGCAGAAAACATAACAATAAATGATCTCTATCTGGAACGCTCCGGCTTTTGGAATCTCCAAGTAACTTACAGCAGAAACGTACACTTAGAAAACTTGACGATCCAAAACAATCACGGACCAAGTACAGATGGGATAGACATTGATTCTTCAACCGATATCCGCATAACTGGATGTTCTTTTGACTGCGGAGACGACTGTATTTCTATCAAATCCGGCAGAGACGGCGATGGACGACGCGTGAACAAGCCTTCAGAAAAAATAGAAATCGATCATTGCAAAGTATTGGGCGGATATGGCGTTACGATTGGAAGTGAAGTAAGCGGCGGAGTACGGGATGTTTTTATCCATGATATTGAATTTGACCATGCAGATTGCGGTATTCGAATGAAATCTTCGAAAGAAAGAGGAGGCTTCATTGAAAACATCAATGTAGAAAATCTGCGAATGACGAATGTCCAGTTTCCTTTTTCTTGGATCATGGACTGGCACAATGAATACAATCGGAAAAAAGTTACAGCAACAGATAAAATACCCCATCCGGAAATCTGGCACGTGGTTGCAGAAGAAATACCTGAGGAGCTGCAAATGACAAAAGTCCGAAACATCCATATCAAAAATGTACGTGCAACACTAGAAAAAAACGACCAGAAATCTTCACGCGCATTTGACTTAGTTGCTTTTCCAAACAAACCGATGGAAAAGATCCTATTTGAAGATTGCCAAATAGAAGCCGCAGAATTTGGCCGAATCGCAGCAGTAGAAAAGCTGGTATTGAAAAATGTAGAAATAAAAGTCGCTCAAACCAACAACCAGAACAATGATACTTTTGACAACCGATAAACAAAACACCGCCATCTCTTCACAATCAAACTGAAGAGATGGCGGTGTTTTTTATGAAAGGCTCTTTGAATTAAAAATCACACATTTATCCAACCATAGTGAAGAGCCAGTTGGACAAGAACGACCAAACTATTCATGCCGACGTGGGTAATCATCGAAGTCCAGATTCTGCCAGTTGATTTATATAAGAGACTAAAGAACGCACCTAAAAAGAAGTAAAGAAGCAAATGACCATCATTGTGTGCGACAGCGAAAAGAAGCGAACTGATGATCAAACCAACCCAGAAATTAGAATAACGAGCAACGATTCCCAAAATACTGCGGCGGAAAACCAATTCCTCCATGATTGGGCCAGCAATCGTCGTCGCTAAAATAAACGCTGGTGAAGTTAAAATCATTTTGATGATATCTTGCGTATTTTGTGATGGAGCGGTCTCTCCGAACAGCCAAACTTCCAACATGATTGCGATATTCTGTAAAATCAATGCAGCGAAGATCCCTAACAAACCGAAAAGAATGATTTTCCAAACAGAAGCTTTTTTAACTTCTGACTCTATCTTCAAAGGTTCTTTTTGCATAAAGTAAAAAACAAGTAACACAACTGCACCTAGACTGTAAGTCAATGTGGTAGCAGTAATCAAATCAGCTGCTGAATGGACCAGTCCTAGATAGCCTAGGATCAAAGGGGAAACAAACACAAGTCCATAGCAGAAAATACTCCAAAAACTGTATTTTTTCAGTGACATAAAATTCCTCCTTACTTATTAAATAGTATAGCATAATTGTTTACCCCCAGCACTTTGCCTAAAATAGAAAATCTTTGAACGAAAAGCTTGCAAAAAATAGAGAGAATGAGTATTATTAGAAACGTAGGTTAGCACTCTTGGTTAGAGAGTGCTAATAGATAAAAACTAGAGTTAACGGAGGGATTTATCGTGTTAAAACCATTAGGAGACCGCGTCATTATTGAAGTCGCAAAAGAAGAAGAAAAAAGTGTAGGTGGTATCGTTTTAGCTTCAACTGCTAAAGAAAAACCACAAACTGGTACTATCATTGCGGTAGGCGAAGGTCGTTTGTTAGAAAACGGAGAAAAAGTTCCTGCCGCTGTTAAAGAAGGCGACACAGTAATGTTTGAGAAATACGCCGGTACAGAAGTAAAATTTGATGGAAAAGAATATTTGATCGTGTCTGGAAAAGACATTATGGCAATTGTTGAATAAATACTAAAAAATTTATGATGAGGTGAATGGAACATGGCAAAAGAATTGAAATTTGCAGAAGACGCACGCGCTGCAATGCTTCGCGGAGTAGATAAATTAGCAGATACAGTAAAAGTAACATTAGGACCAAAAGGACGTAACGTTGTTTTAGAAAAATCATACGGTTCTCCTTTGATCACAAATGACGGTGTAACTATCGCAAAAGAAATCGAATTAGAAGATCATTTCGAAAATATGGGTGCAAAACTTGTTTCTGAAGTTGCATCAAAAACAAATGATATCGCAGGTGACGGAACAACAACAGCAACAGTTCTAACACAAGCAATCGTTCGTGAAGGCTTGAAAAACGTAACTGCCGGCGCAAACCCATTAGGCATTCGCCGCGGAATCGAATTAGCAACAAAAGCAGCAGTTGAAGAATTGCACAATATCTCTACAGTTGTAGATTCAAAAGAAGCTATCGCACAAGTTGCAGCTGTTTCTTCAGGTTCTGACAAAGTAGGTCACTTGATTGCTGATGCAATGGAAAAAGTCGGCAACGACGGTGTTATCACAATCGAAGAATCAAAAGGGATCGAAACAGAATTAGACGTTGTAGAAGGTATGCAATTTGATCGCGGCTACTTGTCACAATACATGGTTACAGATAACGACAAAATGGAAGCTGTTTTAGAAAATCCATACATTTTGATCACTGATAAAAAAATCTCTAACATTCAAGATATCTTGCCATTGTTGGAACAAATCTTACAACAATCTCGTCCATTGCTAATCATTGCAGACGACGTAGACGGTGAAGCATTACCAACATTAGTCTTGAATAAAATCCGCGGAACATTCAATGTAGTAGCTGTTAAAGCTCCAGGATTCGGCGATCGCCGCAAAGCAATGCTGGAAGATATCGCAATCTTGACAGGCGGAACAGTGATTACAGAAGACCTAGGATTAGATTTGAAAGATGCAACCATCGACAACTTAGGTAACGCATCAAAAGTCGTTGTTGACAAAGATAACACAACAATCGTTGAAGGTTCAGGCGACAAAACAGCGATCGAAGCACGTGTCCAATTGATCAAAAACCAAATCGCTGACACTACTTCAGACTTTGACCGTGAAAAACTGCAAGAACGCTTAGCTAAATTAGCCGGCGGTGTCGCAGTGGTAAAAGTCGGTGCTGCAACTGAAACAGAATTGAAAGAATTAAAACTACGTATCGAAGACGCATTGAATGCGACTCGTGCAGCGGTTGAAGAAGGTATGGTATCAGGTGGGGGAACTGCTTTGGTCAACGTGATTGAAAAAGTTTCTTCAGTAGAAGCTGAAGGCGACGTAGCAACAGGTGTGAAAATCGTTGTTCGTTCATTAGAAGAACCAATCCGTCAAATCGCTGAAAATGCTGGTTATGAAGGTTCAGTAATCGTCGACAAACTAAAAAATGTCGAACTTGGAACAGGATTTAACGCTGCAACTGGCGAATGGGTAAACATGGTTGAAGCAGGAATCGTTGACCCAACAAAAGTAACTCGTTCAGCATTGCAAAATGCAGCTTCTGTATCTGCATTATTATTAACAACAGAAGCAGTTGTAGCAGACAAACCAGAACCACAAGCACCAGCAGCACCAGGAATGGATCCATCAATGATGGGCGGAATGATGTAAAATCATCCCTTTAAACAAAAAGACTCGTCTCAGAATCGAGACGAGTCTTTTTTATTTACGTTTAAATCGTTGAAAAAACAACCGAATTGATGTCTAAATAATTCAAGATATATAGAAACAAAACCGCACCGTTGATCAAAAAAGAAAAGACGATAATGGCATATCTTATTGTAAAATATGGATAGCCTTTTGGTCGAAAATTCGTGAATTTTTTGCCGCGATAGATGAAAACAAGCAAAAGCAGCAGGATGACCATTACGCCTTGAAAAATAAGACCAATATATCTTAGAGCAGGATTATGGACCTGCATAAAGTAAGCACCCATAGTCAAAAGATCGATAATAATAGCAAAAAATGGCAAGTAAATCCCTCCTTTTCCGTAATGATACAATAGAACTCTTCCAGAAGATAGTGACAATATTGTTCGTTTAATGTTAGATAGACCAATAGGAAATGAATCAAAAAATGGATAAATAATAAAAAAATGAGATAGTAAGTTCCAATTTTTTATGTTAAGATTTCCTTAACATTATAATGTATGCGCTTTCTAGAAGGTGAGGAAGAAAAAATAAAAAAACAGGAGGAAGGTTTGGATGAATGGTTTGATGAGTTGGATGGAAAAGTATATTTTGCCTGTCGCTACAAAGGTTGGTTCTGAGAAACACTTAGTCGCTTTGAGAGATGCGTTTATTGGTACGATGCCAGCAACAATGGCTGGTGCGGTCGCTGTGTTGCTGAATGCATTTATGCGTGATTTCCCAAATACATATTTGGGGCCGGAAAATGCTATTACTGCTTTTTTTCGACCGGTTATTGGCGTCAATGGGCTGATTTGGAATGGAACACTTGCTGTGATGGCGGTCGTTTTTGCGTTATCTTTAGGTGCAAATTTGGCGAAAGCTTATGAAGTAGACCCAGTATCTGGAAGTATTGTATCGCTAGTTGCCTTTATTATTGGATTGCCAGATAGTGCTTCGGCTGTTTTGTCATTGCCAGCAGCGTTATCGCAAGAAGCGGCGGACATGATTACCGCAGCGGGAGGTGTTTTGGAAAGTGCTGATGGGGGTCAGACACTGACATTAGGTGCATGGGGGTATTTCAACTTTGGCCGTTATATGGGCGGGTCAGGTCTCTTTACTGCCATGATTTTTGGTTTTATCTCTGTTCTCATTTTCTCTTTTTTGATCCGAAAAAATATTATTATTCGGATGCCTGATTCTGTTCCGCCTGCGGTCTCAAAAGCGTTTGCCGCTATCATACCAGCAGCTGTTGCTCTTTACACAGTGGGTGTCATCCATTACTTATTTAGAGAAGCAGCTGGCGTACCATTGATCGACTGGATTTCTGAAGCGATCCAAGCGCCATTGATGCAACTGTCTCAAGGGTATGGAGCTGTCTTTATCATTGTTCTGCTCGTTCACGTTCTCTGGTTCTTCGGTTTGCATGGTACCAATATCATGTCTCCAGTTTTACAGACTTTATATGGCACTGCGATGGTCGAAAATACCAATGCGTTTCAAAATGGCGATAAGATCCCGTTCAAATGGGTCGCTGGTTCGTTTGAAGCATTTGTTTGGCCTGGCGGAGCGGGAGTCACGCTTGTATTGATCATTATGATCTTGGTTCTTTCGAAACGGGCTGATTATAAATTGGTCGGGAAATTAGGCGCTGCTCCTGGAATTTTCAATATCAATGAACCTGTTATGTTTGGTTTGCCAGTCGTATTGAACCCAGTATTGATGATCCCCTTTATCCTGGCTCCTCTGGCTACGGCAACAATTGCTTATTTTGCTACCGTTGGCGGATTAGTGGACCCGGTAGTTGTGAATGTTATTTGGGTAATGCCGACGATCATCAGCGGATTTTTAGCGACTGCGGGCGATTGGCGGGCAATTGTTCTGACACTCGTCAATCTAGCTGTCGCAGCAGTGATTTGGGCACCGTTTATCTTAGCTGCTAATAAAATCGATCCGAATTTAGGAGAACCAGAATAGAAAAGGTCTCCCCTAACTAAAAATATCCGAACGATAATTGGTTTGCTTCTGCATTTTAGCAATTCCTTGTCATAAATAAGGCAAGGGATTTTAACCAAAAAATCGTTCGGATATTCTTTTTTCTGATGTTCAAAAAAGTTTACTTGAAAATAAATCAATTAGTTTACTAAAACAGTCAATTGGTCAATCTTCTACATAGCATAACGATTAATAATCTTGTTCAATGCATCCGCAGCACCGTTGCCAATACGGTCATTGTAATAAGAAGCAAAGCGTTCATCTGCCACATACATTTCTCCTAGCCCTTTATGAGCTTCAGGCGCGTAAGAACCCCAACTGAAAGATAACCATTTTTTGTGTAATTGAAAGATCTCTTTCGCCAAATTGCTTTCGATGTCTGGTTCTTTTAGATAGCCAGAAAGTTTTACAAAGAGTTCTTGTTCTGTCTGCTGCATTTCTTGGAAATCTTCTTCACTCATTGCTCCCCATTTTTTATTAGAGGCTTCGACTGTTTCTTTGCCGTATTTTTCACGGATTTCTTGTCCATATTTCTCTTCATTTTCTTGTAACTTTTGTTTCTTGAATGCTTCGAATTTTTCTTCGCTGCTCATGTTTCTCTCTCCTTTGTGATGGTCAATCGTATGTTGGATATTCGTCAAGAGGGCATCTAACTGTTCTCTTTTTTTCAGCAGCAGTTGTTTTTGCTCTTCAAACGATTGGATCTTGTCGAATTCTTTGTTATCTAACAGTTCACGAATCGTTTCTAATTTAAAGTCTAGCGAACGATAAAACAAAATCTGCTGCAGGCGGTCGATCTCATTTTCTCCATAGATGCGGTATCCGGAAGAATTGATTCTTGCTGGTCTGAGAAGTCCGATTTCATCGTAAAATCGTAATGTTCGTGCACTAACACCCGATAATTGTGTCATCTTTTTGATCGTATATTCCATTTTTTAACCTCCTGACATCATTAAGGATAACCCTTGACGTAACGGAAAGGTCAAGGATAAAATAAATAAAAACACTATTAATTTTATGTTATAATATAATTATAACGAACGAAAGAAAAAATAGACGGAAACTATTTTTTCAAATAGAAACGGTGTTGAAAAAATAAGTGTTAGTGACAAGAAAAGGTAACATTTTGAATGGAAATAATTTAAAAACCACTTTATGAAAACGATTGCTTTCTAAAGGCGGAGGAATATTTAAATGTTTTGTTTCAAAAACCTGTGAGACTTTTTCTTGTCAATGATGCAAGGAGCCGTTTCAAAAGAACTGAATCAAATGAAAAGAGGGATTTTATGAAATTAGTCGAAACACCAATCAATACAAACCTTACCATTAAAACTTTCTATCCGAAAGTCGTGGATTTTTTCTTAGGTGATGCCAACATCAAATACTACAAATTTTACGCTTTAGATCGTACGCAAATCCTTTATGCAGATACCTATGATAAAGAAGAACTGATCATGATCAATTCGAAAAAGAAAATCACCAAACAAGAAATCGATTATGCGATTCGCCGTATTTTGAAAAGTACACGTGAAGAAGCGGAAGTCCATGTCGGGGTAAAACAACAAATGGAGCGACTTGGTATCCAATTTACACGCCCAAATAAAGATATCGTGATCATCGCGAAAGAAAAAGAATCAGAAAGCTGATCTATTTCTTTAAAGAAATCGGTAAAGTTTTTTATCAAATAAGAACTGTTTCTTTCAAAATCCTATTATTTATCAAAATACAGAGAAATTATAAAGAAATTTGACAAACAAATGCTTGTTTTTTTGTTATAATACGAACGGATCAATCAAGAGGAACGGAGCGGACAGTTTGAAAAAGTTTTTAAAAATAATTTCTTGGATAATAGGTGTTTTGTTAGGTATCGCTTTATGTATCTTCATTGCTTTCGAAGTATCACCGAGACCAGGTGTTTTCGTTATCAAAAAAGCTTTTGAGGAACAAGATAAAGTGACAGAGGTAAAAAGCTATAACGAAAATAAAGAGAAAGTGACAAAAATCAGCGATATCGCATATAAATCAGAATATAAAAAGAACCAGTTAGATATCTATTATCCAAAAGGTACGGAAGAAAAATTGCCAGTGATTTTTTGGGTGCATGGCGGCGGTTACGTGGCTGGAGACAAATCAGGGATGGAAGAATTTGCGTTGAGGATCACTTCTCAGGCGAAAGTTGCGGTTGTTTCTGTGAACTACGAATTAGCACCAGATTTAGAATATCCTGGTCAAGTAAAACAAGTGGATGAAATGTATCGTTATTTGAGTAAACAGAAAAGCAAGTATCCAATGTTGGATTTCGACCATGTATTTTTTGGCGGAGACAGCGCTGGGTCTCAAATCGCGTTACAGTATGCAGCCATCCAAACAAATTCTGAGTATGCGAAACAGATGAAAATGGATCAAGTGGTAAAACCGCAGCATATTATAGGAACGATTTCCTATTGCGGTCCAGTAGACTTAAAGCAGACAGCGAACGAACATTCAGATGACCGATTTTTGAAATTTTTTGTAAAAACAGTCGCATGGTCACTGATTGGAGAAAAAGACTGGAAAAACAGTCCGCAGCTGCTGGAAGCTAGTTTAGTTGATCATGTAACGAAAGATTTTCCGCCTACCTATATCACAGACGGGAATGCTTTTTCATTCCAGAAGCAGGGAATTGCTTTTGCAGATAAATTAAAACAGCTGAATGTTCCTGTACAGACACTCTTTTATGATGGAGAGAATAAAGTCATTACCCATGAATATCAATTTGATTATACGACACAGGAAGCTGAAACTTGTTATCAGCAGACAGTAGAGTTTATCCAACAGCAAATCAGCAGGGCGACTTAAAGATCATCCATAGAACAAAAGCGCCGCCGAATCATTTTCGGCGGCGTTTTTTTTATATTTATATAATGTTGTTATTCCCAGATTGGTTTCATAAAAGCTGTTTTTTCTCGTTCTGGTCCAACTGAAAAAGTCGCGATTTCAACACCAGCTAGTTGGGCGATTCGTTCAACATAGTGTTGGGCATTTTTAGGGAGTTCTTTAAATGTCTGACATTCAGTAATATCTTCAGACCAACCAGGAAGCTCTTCATAAATAGGGGTGCAGCGGCTTAAATCTTTCAAACTAGCAGGATAGTGTTCGATTTTTTTGCCATCTAATTCATAAGCAGTACAAATTTTCACTGTTTCTAACCCGCTGAGTACATCAATAGAATTTAACGATAACTCGGTAATTTCAGAGACACGTTTTGAATGTCTGATAGCTACAGCATCAAACCAGCCGATTCGGCGCGGACGTCCAGTATTTGTCCCATATTCATGAGCGACTTCACGGATATGGTCGCCGATTTTGTCGGTTAATTCGCTTGGGAAAGGACCTTCGCCAACGCGGGAAGTATAGGCTTTGCAGACACCGACGACTTTATCTATTCGAGATGGTCCGATTCCGCTACCACTTGCAACGCCGCCAGCAGAAGCATTAGAAGAAGTCACATAAGGATAAGTACCATGATCGATATCAAGCATGACTGCTTGGGCACCTTCAAACAAGACTTTTTTATTACTATCTAAGGCTTGGTTTAAGAGAACAGATGTATCGGTGACGTATTGTTTTAGCTGCTGGCCATATGCGTAATATTCTTCAAAAAGCGTTTCTGCATCCATTGCAGGCTGATTATAGATTTTTGTAAATAGTTGATTCTTTTCTTTTAAATTATCAATTAAGCGTTCTTTAAAGACATCTTTATCCAACAACTCATTCATTCGAATACCTATACGACTAGCTTTGTCGATATAAGCAGGACCGATACCATTGATCGTCGTACCGATTTTTTTATTTCCTTTTGCTTCTTCTTGCAGACGATCCAATTCGATATGATAAGGTAAGACAACGTGTGCGCGATCAGAAATACGAAGATTATCTGTCGAAATACCGTTGTTTTTTAAATATTCAAGTTCCTTGATCAAAGATTTAGGATTTACTACCACACCATTTCCGATAATGCTTAATTTAGAAGGGTAGAAAATACCTGATGGAACAAGCCGCAGCTTGAAGTTTCTTTCTCCTAACTGGATTGTATGACCAGCATTGTCTCCACCTTGATAACGAGCAATAATATCTGCGTCTTTACTCAAAAAGTCCGTGATTTTTCCTTTTCCTTCGTCGCCCCATTGTGTGCCAATTACTACTATTGCAGTCACGCTAAACACCTCACTATGATTGATTACTGAACGATCATAACAAAAAAAGTTCTTTTAATCAATAAAATACGAAAAATAAAAAATAAAATAAGTTTATTTTGGTTTAAAAACGAACTATATAAAATATTCTTGTTGGATATTGACAGCGTAATTTTTATCTTTTATGATGAATATATGTTCATTCATCTTTTTTAGAAACAAAAATGGAGGGAAAAAGATGGCAACGAGAGAAGAACGTTTCAAGGCAATGCGAGAAGAAACAAGAAATAAAATCAAAGCAGTAGCAACCAAGTTATTTATCCAAAAAAGTTATGAAAAAACGACGATGGCAGATATTGCGAAAGCAGCAGGAGTCAGCAATGGCTTGGCTTATCGCTATTTTTCTTCCAAAAGTGAATTGTTTGCTGAAATCGTTGAAGAAGCAACAAGCGGTATTGGCGAAGTAGGCCGATTTTTACAGCAAGAAAAAGAACCAATCGATTTAGTAAAAGAGTTAGCAGAAATCATGCTTTTAGGTTTGAAAGAAGAGGAGGAGACAAAAGATCTATTGTTATTAGTGGTTCAATCTCTCTTTTCTAAAGATGAGACAGCGGTCATTAATAATTTGTTGGAAGAAGACAAACGGTTTATTGCGAAACTCGCTGAAGTTATTGAAGAAGGTCAAAAACGAGGACAATTTAAAGAAGGAAATCCGCTTGAACTAGCGATGCATTATATTGCTACCTATCAAGGAATCGGGATGGTCAAACTGGTTTTTGAAGAAGAATATATTTTTCCAGATATAGAGATGATATTAGGATTCTTAATCAAATAAGGAGAGAAAAAAGATGAGAAAAATAATAATCGAAGTAAAGAATCTAAGCAAAAAATACAAAAAGCAAGCAGCGGTCAAAGATGTCTCTTTCAATGTTTTTGAAGGAGAGATCTTCAGTATGTTAGGGTCAAATGGAGCAGGAAAAACAACGACGATCAATATGCTCAATACGTTGATCAAACCAACCTCAGGGCAAGTACTCATCAACGGGCATGATTTGATGCAGGAGAGTGAGGCTATTCGGAAGGAAATCAGTGTGACAGGGCAGTTCGCTTCATTGGAAGAAGAACTGACAGGTTATGAAAACTTGTCTTTACTAGGTAAATTAAACCATATTGAACCGAAAAAATTGAAGTCAAGAATAGCTGAACTTTTGAAAGAGTTTGATTTAGAAAATGCAGCAAACAAGCTGGTGAAGGAATATTCTGGCGGGATGAAACGTCGATTAGATATTGCAGCGAGTTTATTGAGTAGTCCTAAAATCTTGTTCTTAGATGAACCTACGACAGGAATCGATCCCCAAAATCGCATCAAATTATGGCAAATGATCAAAAAAATCGCAAAAGAAGAGAAAATGACGATCTTTTTGACGACCCAATATCTGGAAGAAGCAGAGTATTTAGCTGATTTTGTCATTATAATGAATAATGGTTCAATCATTGAAAAAGGAACAGTTCAACGTTTGAAAAATAGTTACGAACAGCAAACTGTAGAACTTCTTTTTGAAACAATTACAGAAGAGACTGTTTTTGAACTGCTGCAAGTAACAAAAGGCAGTTATGACAAAGAAAAGCAGCTTCTTTCGTTCCAAACGGCAGATAAAAGCCGAGATCTCCACCATGTTTTTGCTGTTTTAGCTGAAAAGCAAGTTCAGTTAGAGGATCTGTTTGTAAAAGAGCCTCGCTTGGAAGATGTTTATCTAGACGTAATAAAAAAAGGAGCGTGAAACGATGTATTATTTGAACGATATCAAAGCAATGACTTATCGTAGTTGGAAATTAGGATTCAGAAGTGTGGACGCAATCATAACTGCGTTAGCTTTACCTATATTAATCTTGCTTGCATTTGTTTTTATTTTTGGCGGAGCAATCGATCATACTGGGCAGTATATTCAATATATCGTTCCGGGTATTATTGTGATGGGTGTGGGGCAAGTAGCTTCGACTACCGCTGTTTCGTTGGCAAATTCCAGAGAAAAAGGGATCTTGAAACGTTTTAAAACGATGGCTATCAATCAAACGGCTGTTTTATACGGCGAGATGAATATGACGATTTTTAAAGTTTTCTGTTCGTTGACGGTTTTATTGACTACGGCTTATCTTTTAGGTTTCAGAAGTAATTTTTCTGGTATTAGTTTTGTTCAATTTGCAGTGATCTTGCTTTTGTTAACGGCATTGATCAGCTGGATAGGCTTCCTTATTGGTTTGAGCGCTAGTCCAGATGCAGCGAGTGCTTTCTCATTTGTACTGGTTTTTCTGCCTTATCTAAGCAGTGCATTTGTGGATACAGAAACCATGCCGGAATTTTTGCAGATGATTGCCAAATATTCGCCATTTACTTGGGTGACAGAAGCGATTAGGGATGCAATCCATAATCAATTAAGCAATCAAGACTTTTTTATCACCTGTGGTTTTTTAGGGGCAGTACTTTTGATTTTTGTCTTTTGGACCACAGCTCGCTACCGAAAAAAAGCGTAAAGCAGCGAATTTTGGGAAAAAGATTTTGGTCGTTAACTTTCCAGTGTAATATAAAGATCCGCAAAACAGAAGAAGCTGTTTTGTGGATCTTTTTTGTTGTTTAGGAATGAATAGCTTGTTTATAGATTCTGCAGCAGTAATCCAAAATCTGCAAAACATGAAAAGCTGTTTCACAGATTTCTTCTTTAATGCTCAAGTCAAAACGCTTGCTCACGACCTCTAACTAAACGGTGTTCACAAAGCTGTCCCTCGGCATTAAGTTTTTACCCGAAAAAATGTGGAAAGCCATTTTCTCGGATAAAAGAGTCTTAATGCTCGGGCCATAGCACTTTGCTCACGACCTCTTTATAAACGGTATTCAAATGATTGCTTCTGCGGAATTAAGTCTGACAAATTAAAAATATGAGAAGCTATTTCTAATTTGTCATTCTTAATTCTTGAAGCAGAACATCATTTTCACAACCTCTTCCTAAACGGTGTTCAAGAACCAACTCCCTCGGCATTAACTCGAAAATACACAAAATATAGGGAGCTATTTTGCGTATTTACTCTTTAACGCTCGGAGTTGAGCGGTTCTTTCACAACCTCTCCCATAAACGGTGTTCACTCAGCTGCTTCTTGGCATTAAGTCAAATTTTTGCAAAAGTCTGAGAAGCGACTTTCGAAAAATTCTCCTTAATGCTCAAAGCAGAGCGCTGGGTTCACGACCTCTTTTTTACAAATAAATGAAAGTATCGTGAAAAATTCCTGTTTTGTAGTGGATAAGCTCCTTTTACACGATTTTTTGAAACATTATATGTTAATATATAGAAAATGAAATCTTGTAAGAGGAGTACTTATTACGATGAATAAAATTTACCCAGATGACAGTTTGACGCTACACACTGATTTGTATCAGATCAACATGATGCAGACGTACTGGGAATTAGGTCGAGCTGACTTGAATGCTGTATTTGAATGTTATTTCCGCGAAATGCCTTTTAACCATGGTTATGCGGTTTTTGCAGGCTTGGAACGCCTTGTCCATTATTTAGAAAACTTGACGTTCAGTGAGACGGATATTGCTTATTTAAGAGAAGTCGGTCATTATCCAGAAGCGTTTTTAGATTATTTAAAAGATTTTGAATTCAAAGCAACTGTTCGTTCCGCGCGAGAAGGCGAACTTGTTTTTAATAACGAGCCATTGATCCAAGTAGAAGGACCGCTTGCACAATGCCAGCTTGTGGAAACAGCGTTATTGAATATGGTGAATTTCCAAACATTGATTGCAACAAAAGCAGCCCGCATCAAATCAGTGATAGGTGACGATCCTCTTCTAGAATTCGGGACCCGTCGTGCGCAAGAATTAGATGCAGCGATTTGGGGAACAAGAGCTGCTTATATCGGTGGTGCAGACGCAACGAGCAATGTGCGCGCAAGTAAGATTTTCGGCATTCCTGCCAGCGGGACTCATGCGCATTCATTAGTCCAATCATACGGCAATGATTACGACGCATTTATGGCCTATGCCAAAACGCACAAAGATTGTGTCTTTCTTGTAGATACCTATGACACATTGAAATCGGGTGTGCCAAGCGCTATCCGTGTAGCAAAAGAAATGGGCAGCAAAATCAATTTTCAAGGTGTCCGTATCGATAGCGGGGACATGGCATATATTTCAAAACGCGTACGTGAACAGTTGGATGCAGCTGGTTTTACGGAGGCAAGAATTTATGCATCAAATGATTTAGATGAAGCGACGATTTTGAACTTGAAAATGCAAAAAGCAAAAATCGATGTTTGGGGCGTAGGAACAAAATTGATCACTGCTTATGATCAGCCAGCTTTAGGCGCGGTGTTCAAACTTGTTTCGATTGAAGATGAAAATGGCGAAATGATCGATACGATAAAACTTTCCAGCAATGCTGAAAAAGTAACGACCCCTGGAAAAAAACAAGTGTGGCGTATTACCCGCAATTTTGATGGGAAATCAGAAGGCGATTACGTTACACTTTGGGAAGAAGATCCAAGAAAAGAAGAAGCTATTTTCATGTTCCATCCTGTTCATACGTTTATCAATAAAACAGTGGAAGATTTCTCTGCTCGTCCAATTCTTCAAGATATCTTTATTGAAGGAAAACGAGTGTATGAATTGCCGACATTGGATCAAATAAAAGAATATACAAAACAAAACCTAGACTCGCTTTGGGAAGAATATAAACGAGATTTGAACCCTCAAAAATATCCAGTCGATCTGTCAACAGAATGCTGGAACCACAAAATGGCGATCATGGAACGTATGAAACGAGAAGTAGCAACATTGCATACTGAAATGTAAGGAGTGGAAAAGATGACATTACAACAAGAAATCATCAAAGAATTAGGTGTTCGGCCAACGATTGATCCAAAAGAAGAAATCCGAACAAGCATCGAATTTATGAAAGATTATTTGCGTCAATATCCATTTTTGAAATCATTTGTTCTTGGTATCAGCGGCGGACAAGACTCTACATTAGCTGGCCGTCTCGCACAATTAGCGATGGAAGAGATGAGAAAAGAAACAGGCGACGATGCTTACCGTTTTATCGCTGTGCGCTTGCCTTATGGTACACAAGCTGACGAAGAAGATGCAAAAAAAGCACTTGCCTTCATTAATCCGGATGTCAGCTTAAGCGTGAACATCAAACCCGCTGTGGATGCACAAGCCGAAGCATTGGAAGAAGCTGGTGTAGTGATCAGTGATTTCAATAAAGGTAATGTCAAAGCACGTCAACGAATGATCACGCAATATGCGGTCGCAGGTGAAAATGCCGGAGCCGTTTTGGGGACTGATCATGCCGCAGAAAATATCACAGGATTCTTTACAAAATACGGAGACGGCGGAGCAGATCTATTGCCATTATTCCGTTTGAACAAACGTCAAGGAAGACAGCTGCTGCAAGAATTAGGCGCACCAGCTGAGCTTTATACAAAAATCCCGACTGCTGATTTAGAAGACGGAAAACCAATGATCGCAGATGAAGTTGCTTTAGGAGTAACTTATGATGAGATCGATGATTATCTAGAAGGAAAAACAGTGCCAGATTCAGCACAAGAAAAAATCGAAGCTTGGTGGAACAAAACACAACACAAACGTCATATGCCAATCTCGATTTTCGATGACTTTTGGAAAAAATAAAAATGAGCTGTACAAGCCTTGTGTTTGTACAGCTTTTTTGTCAAAATATTCTTTTTTTAGAGTATAAGACTTTAGACCGATTTTCGCCAAAACGTTTGACACTCTGGCTACTTAGTAATATTATATAGAGGAACTAAGCGATACTAAGTAGTGGAAAATAGGTTAACTACTTAGTAATACAATATAGAGGTGAGACATTTGAAAGGACTAACGGAACTGCTTAAAGGTGTCTTAGAAGGAATCGTTTTGCAGCACATCAGCAAAGGCGAAACGTACGGATACGAGATAACTAGTTATTTGATTGATCTAGGGTTCGAAGATATTGTGGAAGGAACTGTTTATACCGTACTGCTTCGGTTAGAAAAAAAAGGATTATTAAATGTTGAAAAAAGAAAATCTGAATTAGGACCACCAAGAAAATTTTATACATTGAATGATGAGGGAAAACGTTATTTAGCTGAGTTTTGGGAAAAGTGGTCGTTTCTTGAAGAACGTTTGAACGAATTAAAAGGAGAATAAAAAATGAAAAATATTTTTGAAACATTGATCGGCTCGAAAAAAAGATATAACCAATATAAAAAAGAAAAAAATGCCTTGCCGGAAAATTACCGTTTAGCAATGGAAGCATTGGAAAAATACATGTTCAATTTTGCAAAAGGCGACGGATTCATGGTTGTATTAGAAGACGTTTTGCATCTTTTTCAAGAAAGTGCCATCGAAAATGTTCCTGTCAAAGAAATCATCGGAGAAGACCCTGTTGAATTTGCTGATGCAATCATGGCGCAATATCCAGAAGAACTATGGATCGTCAAAATCAGAACACGTCTGACAGAAGAAATCAAAAAGATAGGTGAATAAAGATGGAAGCAGTAAAAATAAAAAATATCAAAAAAAGTTATCAGCAGCAAGAAGTATTGAAAGGTATCACGTTATCTATCCAGCAAGGAGAAGTCTTTACTTTATTAGGTGAAAACGGTGCTGGAAAAACGACACTCATCAATATTTTAGCAACCTTGATCAAACCGACAGCGGGAGAAGCAGAAATCATGGGACAATCGATTTCTTCTGACCAATCAGCTATTCGTGAGATGATCAGCTTAAATTCGCAAGCGAACACATTAGACGAGGAGTTCAGCGGCTATGAGAATCTCAAATTAGTTGCGCAATTACGCGGATTGAAAAATAGTGATGCAGAAATCGAAAAGTTATCCCAACGTCTAGAAATGCAAGGCTTTTTAAAACGCCGAGTAGCAGAGTATTCTGGCGGGATGAAACGACGACTGGATATTGCGATGTCTTTGATCGGTGACCCTCAGATCCTGTTTTTAGATGAACCAACCACAGGAGTCGATCCGAAAAACCGCTTGGAAATCTGGTCGATCATTGAAGAGATCCGTGCAGCTGGCAAGACGATTTTTTTAACGACACAATATTTGGAAGAAGCAGATCGTCTTTCAGACCACATTGCTTTTATCAAAGACGGAAAAATCGCTCTTTATGGAACACCTGCAGAAATCAAGAAAAATGTAGAAAAACGCGTAGCTCTGAAAGTAGCAGAAGCAGACAAAGAGAAAGCTCGGAAATTATTGAAAGAACAAGGACTCTTATATGAAGAAACTACAGAATCTTGGGAAATCGAAGAACATTCTGCGCAAGAAGTCTTGAAAGTTTTGGCAGAACATCAACTGACGATTGAAAGTTTTGGTTTGATTGAAACAAATCTTGAAACGATCTTTTTAGATGTCACAAGAAAAGAGGAAGAAAAATGAAATCACTCAAACAATTACTCGTATTGACGAAAAGGATCATGAAACAAAACATCACAAACGCAGATACTTTGATCACGGTTGTGGGCACCCCAGTTTTCATGTTGCTGTTTTTCGTCTATGTCTTTGGCGGCAGCATTGCAGTCAGCGGCAGTGAAACAAGTGCACAAGACTACTTGAACTATTCATTACCAGGATTTTTATTGATCACGATGACGATGGGCTCAGCCTATACAGCTTTGCGGATCAATAATGACAAATTAAAAGGATTCTTGAACCGCCTGCATTCTTTGCCCATCAAGCGCTGGGTGATTTTAGGCTCTCATGTGACAGCTTCTGTTCTTTTTATGATTTTGGCAGAAGCAATCATTTTCCTTATTGGTCTGGTGATGGGTTTTGAAATCAAAACTTCGCTGTTTGGGGTTCTTGGATTCTTTGGATTATCTGTTCTTTTTGCTTTTGCCATTACGCTATTGGCGATCCCATTCTCTTTGAAAGCAAAAAGCTATGAAGGAGCTGGTGGTTTTTCATATATTTTGATCATGTTGTTATTTGTAAGTTCAGCATTGATGCCAATGGATGGAATGGCAAAACCAATCGAACTTTTTGCGAAATACCAGCCGATGACACCTATTGTTGAAACTGCGAGAAACCTTTTGAATGCCACGTTTTCTGTAAATGCCAGCTACACGATTCAAGCAAGTGCTTGGTTAATTGGGCTGATCGTTTTATTCGCTTTGATGTCGTATAAGCGCTACCAAAAAGTTTTTTCTAATGTATAATAAAGAAAGAACGGGAGGCGGTAGAAGTTGAAAGCAATCGAGATGAATATGGTCGTCAAAGACAGTTTAGAAGCATTAGCGTTATATGAAAAGATTTTCGACGTAAAAAGAATCGAAGTCAATGACTTTGTCAAAGGCCAAAATGAAGTGGTCTTTAGCATTTATGAGATGCGTATCCATATGTTGGATGAAAATCCTGAATTTCAAATGTATGCGCCAGACAAAGAAAAAAGTTTGCCGATTTGGTTCAATGTTATTGTACCTGATATAGCTGAAACATATCAAAAAGCGATCGATGCAGGCTGTACAAGTATCCAGCCAGTTACAGAAATGCCTGAAATGGGTATCGCTATGGCAATGGTTCTTGATCCTTTTGGTTATGCATGGATGATCCATCAAATAAAAAAAGAAATTAGCCGCGAAGAACGCCTAGAGATTTTAGAAAAAGAGTTTGATCGTAAAGAATAAAATCAACTGTCCAAGTTTCTGTTTTTATCCAGAAGCTTGGACTATTTTTTTTTGAAAAATGGAATAAATGATGTTATGGAAAAGAAAATAATCATTTGCATGAAATCGGTTGTTTTTCCTAGCCTTCTGCTTGTTTCCCAAGCTGAAATCATAGATACTAGTAGAAAAGGGGGGATTTGATGTATAAGATTCGCTTAGTAGATACTATTTCAAAAAACTTTTTGAATCGGCTGCCAGCGCCGGTTTTTCAAATCGATGATCAGCGTCCAGACGCATTGTTGACTCGAAGTTCAGTCATCAAAGACAGCTGGATCACACCAGAACTTTTGGCAATTTCAAGAGCTGGGGTAGGAACGAACACGATCAATCGAACCAAAGCAACGGCAAACGGTACGATCATTATGAATACACCAGGAATAAATGCGAATGCAGTGAAAGAATTAGTCCTAGCTTGTTTACTGACTGCTGTACGTCCAATCTTTCAAGCACAAGAAATGGTGCAATCTTTATCAGGTCCCGGACTTCTTGAACAGGCAGAAGCAAAAAGAAGTGCTTTTGTTGGACAGGAACTTCAAGGAAAAACAGTTGGTCTGCTGGGCTTAGGTGCTATTGGAAAAGAAGTTGCGCGAATTTGTTATGAATTAGGGATGGATGTATTAGGTTATTCCCGCAATACGCCAAATCTAGAATATATAGAACAAGTATCGTTGGAGAATGTCTTGCGTTATTCTGATTTTGTAATAGTTATGCTGCCTTTGACAGAAGAGACGAAATATCTTTTAAATAAAGAAAGATTATCGCTGATGAAAAAAGAAGCAGTCCTGATCAATGTCGGACGTGGAGAAATTGTTCAGAATGAGCACTTATTAGAAATATTGAATGAAGAGAAGCTCTCAAGATATATCACCGATTTTCCCAATGAGCTGTTTCTAGGAAATGAGAAAGTTTTTATGTTGCCGCATATCGGAGGTTCTACTCAAGAAGCTTTGGCAGACAGCAGCAGAGCAGCAATACAAGCACTGCGCAATTTTTTATTGTTTGGGACAGTCAGGGATTCGGTGAATTTTCCATCAGTACGTTTGGTTTTCCGTTCGCCTTATCGCTTGACGGTTTTTTATGAAAGAACAGGACACACATTAACGGAGATTTTGCGTATTTTAGATAAAGAACAGCTCCTGATTGGGGATATGACCCGAAACCACAAAGAGGATTATATTTATACCTTGATTAATATAGAAAGTACAGATAAAGAAAAGTTGATCAAAGCAAAACAAAGGATCGAAGAGTTTCCAGAAGTAAAAAGAGTAAGACTTCTTCAACGACCAGCAAACTGATAGCCGATTTTCGAGAAGTGCTTTACTTATAGGAAGACAAACTCTACAATAAAGCTACTAAAAATAGAAAAGAATGGAGCAGTCCGTTGAAAAAATATACCGCATACCTTTCTGATAAGCAAAAACGAACGCTGCGCTATCTGCTGGTGGGCATAGCTGTTTTATTTTTGGTTATCGCAAGTAATCTTTTTTTGCAATGGTGTCAAAATGATCTTTCTGCTGAATTAGCAATGAAATTTGCTTTTTCTTGGCATACTCAGAAATTCCTGCTGGGCAGTTTTGTTTTGCTGACCTTTCTGGTTTTCTTGATCTCGGTGTCAGGCTCGATCTTATATGGCTCGATTTTCTACAGTATCTTGATCGTGATCTTAGGAATAGCGAATTACCTGAAAATGAACTATCGCCAAGAACCGATTTACCCAGATGATTTAAAAATGATCACAGAGTTCCAGCTATTGAGAGAGATGGCTGGAACAGGAACCTTTCTTCTTTTGAGCGGTCTGGGATTGGTGGCTGTCGGACTTTTTATTTGGAGTGTGTACCGCAGTTTCAAAAAAGGCCGCCGTTTCCAAGTCGTACGAGGGGCACTGTTGATAACGTCAATCGCATTAATGGGTTATATCAGCAATTTCAATAATCCAAATAACTTGCTGCGCCAAGCGTATAATCGAACAGCGTTGTGGATTCCTTACAGTCAAAAAATGAATTACTATAATACAGGTTTTATCGGCGGCTTTTTATACAATCTGAAAGTTGATCCTATGGAAAAGCCAGACGGATATTCCAAAGAACGTATCCAAGAAATAACTAAGAAGTATCAAAAAGCAGCTGATGAAAGAAACAAGAAAGCTGACACAGAACAGCCGAATATTATTTATGTTATGAGTGAAAGCTTTTCTGATCCAAGCCGCTTGAATGGAGTCGAAGTCACCGGCAATCCATTAGCTGAATATTATAAAGTAGCAAATCAGACTTACAGCGGCAATATGCTTTCGCAAAATTACGGAGGCGGGACAGCAAACATCGAATTTGAAGCATTAACAGGTTTATCGATGGCGCTGCTCAATCCGCAAATGACTACACCTTACACGATGCTCGTGCCTAAGATGGATCAGCTTCCTTCTCTTGTTTCGACACTGCAAGCACGACAATATAAAACAACAGCGATCCATCCGTATAACACATCTATGTATAAGAGAAAAGATGTGTATGATGTGTTGGGATTTGATCAGTTTTTACATCAGGATACAATGACTCATACCGATACGATCGAAAATAATCCATATATCTCTGATGAATCTGCGTATCAAGAAGTGTTAGATATTTTAGCCGATCAAAAACAGCCGCAGTTCGTTCATTTAGTGACCATGCAGACGCATATGCCCTATAATGGAAAATATTCGAACTTAGACTATTCTGTAAAAGCGGATGGCGATGTCACGTCTATCAAAAATTATCTGCAAGATATTTCTTACAGCAGCCAGGCGTTGAAAAACTTTACCGAAGAATTGAAGAAACTTCCGCGTCGGACACTTGTCGTTTTTTGGGGCGACCACTTGCCAGGGATTTATTCACAAGAGACACAAGATGCAAATGATAAGCAGACGCTTCATGAAACGCAATTTTTGATGTTTGATAGTCAAGGGAATCTTGAAAAACAAGAAACACAAGATGCAATCACCAGTCCGTTTTATTTTGCCGCTAATCTTCTCGAGCAAAGTAATCAGCCGACAACAGGTTTTTATCAGCTATTGCTGGCTTTAGAAGAAGAGATTCCCGCATTTGAAAGAAGTTTGTTCTATCAAAATGGCCAGTGGCACGAAGAAGCACAGTTAAATGCAGACCAAGAAACGATTTTTGAAGAGTATCAACTCTTACAATACGATTTGGCAGCAGGTGAACAATATAGTTTACAAGAAGGTTTTTTTGAGTAAGGAATTTGTACTTGAAAAATAAGCTTGTCATTTTATAAAAGAAACAGGTAAAATAAAAAAGAAGAGAAAAGGAAAGTAGGGATAGCAATGCGGCCGAATCTAGGTTATTATGTTCAATCCATCGATAATATCGTAAAAGAAACAGAAGCAATCGGTGAAGAAATGAACCCAAGTTATGAAAACATCAGAAAAGCGATCAATGAAGAAAAAGTCAGTGAACTATCAACCAAAATGTTAGCAGAAACACACGACTTATTTGAAAAAGGAACAGCGAAATATCGCGATATGCTGAAAAAAATCAGTACATTGAGACCACCAGCAAAAGTCATGGGTATCCACAAGAAATTTGAACGTTCTTATATGGAATATGTGGCAGGATGCGAAGAAATGATCCAAAGTATCGACTTGGAAAAAGGGGTACAAGTAGACCTGTTTGACCAAGCAGAAGAAAAACAAGATCAAGCAACAGATGCAATCTCTGTGTCGATCCAAAAAATGACAAAAATGATGCTAGGTAAATAATTCTAAAATTAAACCGTATAAAATAAGAGGCTAACCTGTTATTTTGTACGGTTTTTAGATACAAAAAAATAATTAATACTAGCTAAGTATGCGTTTACATATGGAATCTGTATTAAGAAATATTAAAGAACGTTCGTTTCGTTTGAAGAAAGATTGTTATCATCTATAGGAACAGGTACCATTTTTGTGACTGTGAAACGAACATTTAGATTCAGATGTTATTTAATTCTATACAAGAAATCTTGTTCAATTTTTCACGTGACATTCGTTAAGGGAGGTTTGATATGAAACTAAAAAATAAAATCGATTGGCAGCTGCTCATTCCCTATCTTTTGTTAAGCATTATTGGGTTGCTGATGGTTTACAGCGCTAGTTCTTTTCGTTTGATTACATCGGATCAGCGAGCAGAACAGCTGCTGATTCGGCAGTTTGTGTTTATTTTGATGAGCTGGTTAATGATCTTTCTTCTTCAAAAAGTAAAACTAGAGTTAGTGATGAGGCCATTGTTTGCTTACGGGATCCTTAGCTTTGGGATACTGAGTTTATTTCTGACACGTATTAGTTTTTTTTGCAGAACGATTAATGGTGCACAGCGCTGGGTTTCTATTTTAGGTATCCAATTCCAGCCTTCTGAAATCGTGAATGTGGGATTGATCCTTTATCTTGCTTATTATTTCCGCTACCGCAGAGGGACGCTGAAAGAATTGAAGAAGCCGCTGTTTCTGCTGGGGATTTGTTGTCTCCTGATTTTTTTACAGCCGAAAGTTGCAGGGGTCTTTCTGATTCTTGTTCTGGCACTGACCATGATTGCTACAGCGGAATCACCATTTTGGCTGACCTTGATTTTTTTCGGAACATTGATTGGCGGAGTATTGATTACTGGCGGTTTGGTGGTTTATTTGGGAGACCATGGCTGGCTGCCTGATTTTTTAGGGCATACGTATGATCGGATTCGGTTGATTGGCAATCCTTTTGAAGATCTTTATGGCCATGGATTTCAGATGGCGCATTCTTATTATGCGTTGTTCAATGGAGGGCTGTTAGGTCTTGGTCTTGGAAACAGCATCACGAAGCGCGGATTTCTGCCAGTAGCAGAGACAGATTTTATTTTTTCTGTTTTGGTGGAAGAGTTGGGATTGATCGCTGGGATCTTGGTTTTGGGAATCTTGTTCTTTTTGATTCTTCGTTTGTTCAGAAAAGCGGCATCAGCTTCTAATCAGCAGATTGGGTTGATTTTTCTGGGAACAGGGATGCTTCTGCTGCTCCAGACGAGTATCAACATTGCAAGTATCGTCGGTTTGATCCCGATGACTGGTGTACCGCTGCCGTTTATCAGCTATGGTGGTTCAAGTTATCTTATCCTAAGTTTTATCTTAGGGATCTGTTTGAGATTTTCCAACAGTGAAAAAGAGAAAAGTACAAAACGCCTTAACACGTTTGTAAAAAGGAAAATATCTATTCAAAAATAAAGAAATAAAGACCTTTACTCCTTGGTACACCAAGGAGTAAAGGTCTTTTTAAGACTAGAAAAATCAGTTTTCTACGTTTCGAACGTAGTCATTGAAGTAATTTTCTAAGTCTTTTTTTAATTGCTGATAGTCTTCTTCGCTGTATTCTTTTTGTTCGATTTTTCCATTAAAAAATGGAATAGCCAAATCTTCGCGTAATCTGTCTAATACTTCTTCGGGAGTCATTTTTTCACCTCTGTTATCGTTCAAAATACACACATACACATTCTGGCGCGTAGATGTCTTTTTGGATCAAAGTCAGTTTTCCTGTTTCAGCTTCTCGTTTATATAAAGTCAGATTGTCAGAATTTTGATTCGCGCAAACTAAGAACTCATTTTCTGGGTTTAAGGAAAAATCTCGCGGGAAATCGCCTTCTGTAGAAATAAGTTGAATGCGTTCGATTTCTTTTCCGTCTTCTGAGATTTGGAAGACTGCAATCGAATTATGACCGCGATTGGAAGCGTAAAGGAAGCGGCCGTCGTTTGAAATGCGGATAGCTGCACCACCATTTTCACCTTCGAAATCATCAGGGATAGTTGAAGTTTTTTGCAATTCTTCAAAGGTACCTGTTTCCGCTTGATAAGATAAAACAGTGACTGTGCTGTCTAATTCGCCAAAAAGATAAGCAAGCGGTTTTTCAGGATGGAAGACAAGATGTCTTGGTCCGGTGCCGTCTGCTGCTTTATAAATGGCCGCCTCAGTTAATTCTCCATTGTCAGAAACATCATACGTATAGACACGATCAGTTCCTAGATCGCAAACAACTAAACGACCGTCTGGAGTCAAATCAGTGTAGTGGACATGTGCGTGGTCTTGGTTTTTATGGGGACCAGTGGGCTCGTCATGGTAAACAGAACTAGCAGCTTCTAATCCGCCGTTTTCTAAAATTCTGTAAACATTGATCTCGCCTTTGTGATAATTTGAGCCGTAAACGAGTTGTCGTTTTTCGTCAACTGCCACGTAACAAAGAGGAGCTCCTTCTTCTGTTACCGCATTCAAAAAGTGATATTCTGAATCATATGAGCCTGCGCCGCCTTGTTGGTCGACTGTGGTCACTGTATATAGATTTCCAGCTTGGCTTTTTGTCAGATAAGTTGGGCTAACCTCTTTAGCTGCTAATGAAAGACCAGATAACTGTCCTTTTCTTGTGTCTAATTCGATGGTGTAGATACCTTCGCTTATGCGGCGTGTGTAAGTACCCAAAATGAGTTTCTGAATCATATGATACCTCCTAAAATTTAAGATTTCTTCTTTATTCTAGCATATAATTATTCTCCGGGGACAAAGAAAGAGAGTGTGTTATAATAATTTTTGAAAGCAATTGAAGGAGCGATGTATATGATTCATTCAAATGTAATAGAAATCGGAACAGAAGCAATTAGCGAAAATGATCCAATTATGATTTTATTCGATAAAACGGCTACGCCTGCTTTAAGAAATTATTCAGTTATCCAAGAATTTCAAGAAAGTCCGACTTTTTCATTAGATGAAGGAGACACGATCACTTTCGATAACCAGGAATACCGCATTGAACATGTCGGCAGAACAGCCAATCAAAATCTAGAAGCTGTTGGTCATGTCACACTGATTTTTGATGAATATAATCGAGAAGATGCTATCGTTAATGGTATTTATCTTTCACCGTATCAAGTACCTGAAATCCATCTAGGAACACATATACGCTACGACTAGGAGGATTGTCATGGGAGAGAAGAAAGAAAAAAAGAATTCCTGGTTTTGGAAATGGTTTTTAAATAATCAAGTTGTCACTGCATTGTTAGTCGTCTTGCTTTTGCTGGTAATCGTCTTTTTATTCACAAAAGTCTCTTACTTGTTTGAGCCGGTCTGGCAATTTTTAGCAATTGTAGGGTTACCGATCATCTTAGCGGGGATCTTGTACTATTTGATGAATCCGGTAGTTGATTATTTAGAAAAGAGAAATGTCCCTCGCATTTACAGCATTATCGGCTTATTTATTTTAGTCGTTGCGTTGATTGTGTGGGGAAGTGTTGTGATCATTCCGAAAATCCAAGAGCAAACAGTAAGTTTTATTAGTAATTTTCCAGAGTATATCCATACAATTGATGACAAGCTTACAGAATTTTTACGTAATCCGTTATTCAATCAATTTCGCAGTCAAATCGAGAGTACTGGTGACAAGCTGATGAATTCCTTTGGTGATATGTTCCAAAGTATTTCAAAAAGCACAGTTCAAAGTTTAGGAAGTTTCGTCGGTGCTGTTGCAACAGTCATCGTCGCCTTGCTGACAATGCCGTTCATCTTGTTTTATTTGTTGAAAGACGGACGTCAATTGGCTCCTTATTTCGTGAAATTTTTACCGACGCGAATGAGAAAACCGACGTTAACTGTTTTAGGAGAAATGAATGCACAGGTTTCTTCTTATATCCGTGGTCAATTGACTGTCGCATTTTCTGTCGCAGTCATGTTCATTATTGGTTTTGCGATTATTGGGCTTGATTATGCGGTGACGTTAGGGATAATTGCAGGTTTCTTAAACTTGATTCCTTATCTTGGTTCGTTTTTAGCGATGATCCCAGCGGTATTTCTAGGTATCGTTGCAGGACCAGTCATGCTCATCAAGGTATTGATTGTTTTTGCAATCGAGCAAACGATCGAGGGCCGCGTGATCTCGCCATTGGTTTTAGGTAACCAGCTGTCGATCCATCCGGTGACGATTTTACTGGTTTTATTGACTTCAGGGAAATTGTTCGGTGTAGTAGGAGTTATTTTAGGAATTCCAGTTTATGCAGCGGCAAAAGTAGTGATTACGCATATCTTTGAATGGTATGCAACGATCTCAACGTTGTACGAAGATAATCCATTACAAAAAGTAGAGAAAAAAGAATAAAAAAACTGCCGGCGCATTAAAGCGTCGGCAGTTTTTTGATTAAAATGTTTTACCGTATTCGTCAGCTTTAGCTAAAGCTGCGCCTAATAATTCTTCTGCGCGGTCTGGTGTATGGTCGATTCCTTCGATGAATAATTGATCGACTTCTTCCACACCAATAAAGTTCAAGATTCCTTTTACATATTGAGAAGCAAGATCTTGTCCTCCGTAAACGCCGCCATTTGATTGGATATGTAAGGCTTTTTTGCCTTTCACAAGACCTTCTGGACCGTGTTCTGTGTAACGGAATGTTTTTCCAGCGACATTGACAGTGTCAAACCAAGCTTTTAGGCGAGTTGGAATGTTCAAGTTCCAAAGTGCATTTGCGATAACTACTTTGTCTGCTTGTAAAAATTGTTCTGTCAATTCGTTGAAACGAGTGATTTTTTGTTGTTGGCTTTCAGATAGACCTTCGAATGTTTCGCCAGCGCGCAAAGCGCCCCAGCCAGAAAGTAATTCTGCATCGATTTCAGGAATGTCATCTTGGTAAAGATCTAAAACAGTGATTGTATCTTCTGGATTTGTTTCTTTGTAGCTTTTCAAAAAAGTATCTAGTGCTTTGACTGAACGAGATTCTTCAGCAGTCAAAGGATGGCCTTTGACGATTAAAACAGTTGCCATAGAGCGGATTCTCCTTTAAATATGTTTTTTTTAGTTGAGTTCAACAGCGTTAGTTTACTTCAAAACAGCAGTGTCGGCAAGCGATATTCACCAAAACAGACAGAGAAGACAGCCATAATATTCTTCATTTTAAGTAACTGGTGTTATAATTAAGTAGGAATTGAAGAAAAGAAAGGACTGGTGAAATGCATTTTATCGGCATACTCTGTTTGATTCTATTTGCTACGACTATTGCTTCGCATATCTCAAGAAAGCTGGGTATCCCAGCAGTTATTGGTCAGCTTTTAGTTGGCGTTTTGCTGGGTGGAGCAGGATTGAACTGGGTACATCCAGATATATTAGTAACTGATTTTTCAGAAATAGGCGTTATTTTATTGATGTTTTTAGCAGGTCTGGAAAGTGATCTTTCTTTACTGAAAAAATATTTCCGTCCTGCAATACTGGTGGCTGTTTTTGGGATTGTTCTCCCAGTGGTCTTAGGATGGGGAACGGGTCTAGGATTTGATGTCACCCAAAAAGAAGCGTTGTTTTTAGGAATTATTCTGGCAGCTACTTCTGTCAGCATCTCAGTAGAAGTATTAAAAGAACTGAATGTCGTCAATACAAAAGAAGGTTCAACGATTTTGGGCGCTTCGGTCTTAGACGATATTTTAGTGGTCTTGGTTTTGAGTTTGAACTTGACTTTCTTAACTGGAGAATCAGAAGGCAGTGTTTCATTACCGATTTTGATTTTGGAACAGATTTTTTACTTTATCCTGATTTTTTTATTGGTCAAATGGATTGCACCGTTTCTGATGCGTTTATCTGAAAAAATTTATGCAAATTCAGCAGTGATCATCATGTCTCTAGTTATTTGTTTGAGCATGTCGTATGTCGCTGATTTGGTAGGATTAAGTGCAGTGATCGGGGCTTTCTTTGCAGGGATCGCGGTTAGTCAGACCAAGGTCCAAAAAGAAGTGTTCCATAATATCGAAGCGTTAGGTTATTCTGTTTTCATCCCCGTCTTTTTTGTGAGTGTGGGACTTGAAGTGACATTTGACAGTATTGCTGAACGCTGGTTTTTCATTTTAGCGTTTACGATTATTGCGATTCTTTCCAAATTATTGGGCGGTTATCTGGGCGCAAAAGCAGCTGGTTTTTCAAGCAATAGTTCATTGATGGTTGGTTCAGGAATGATTTCACGAGGCGAAATGGCATTGATCATCTTGCAAATCGGACAACAAAGCCAGTTGATCGAAGAAAGCTATTATTCGCCGCTTGTGCTGATTATCTTGATTAGTACGCTTGTTTCACCCCTTGTGTTGAAGTATTTTACGAAGAAGATCTATTAAGAGGTTGGAAAATTTTTTACTGAGTAACAAAAAAATCCACTATTTATCTGAAGTCAGGCCATTATCTGGTCCTGACTTTTTTCTTTCTTTGCGGGAATGAAAATCACACTGTAAAAAATTCTGTTTTTCAAGTATAATACCTTAGGAACAAACTGGAAGGTGAGCGAGAAGATGGCACAACTATTTTTTAAGTACGGCGCAATGAATAGCGGAAAAACCATTGAGATTTTGAAAGTCGCACATAATTACGAAGAACAAAACAAACCAGTCGTATTGATGACTAGCGGGATCGATACTCGCGACGGTGTAGGCGTAGTGTCTAGCCGAATTGGTTTGAAAAGAACAGCGATCCCTATTTTTGAAGAAACAGATGTTTTTAAGACGATTGAAGAAATGACCTTTCGACCTTACTGTGTGCTAATTGATGAAGCACAGTTTTTGACAAAAGAACATGTCATTGCTTTTACAAAAATCGTTGATGAATTATCGATTCCAGTAATGGCCTTTGGATTGAAAAATGATTTCCGTAATGAATTATTTGAAGGTTCAAAATACCTGTTGCTCTATGCAGATAAAATCGAAGAAATGAAAACGATCTGCTGGTTTTGTCATAAAAAAGCGATCATGAACTTACATTATATCGACGGGCTCCCAGTTTACGAAGGCGAGCAAGTCCAAATCGGCGGAAATGAAGCGTATTATCCCGTCTGCCGACATCATTATTTTCACCCAGAGATCATAAGAGAAGGAGAATAACTATGTACGATCAATTACAATCAATTGAAGACCGTTACGAAGAGCTTGGCGAACTGTTAAGTGACCCAGAAGTCATCTCGGATACGAAACGTTTCATGCAGCTATCTAAAGAAGAAGCAAGTACGCGCGAAACAGTAGAAGTTTACCGTCATTACAAAGAAGTTGTCCAAGGAATCAAAGATACAGAGGAACTTTTGGGCGAAAAACTAGATGATGAAATGGCAGAGATGGCCAAAGAAGAATTATCTGATTTGAAAAAAGAAAAAGAAGTCTTGGAAGATCGCATCAAGATCCTTTTACTGCCAAAAGATCCAAATGATGACAAAAATATCATCATGGAAATCCGCGGAGCAGCTGGCGGAGATGAAGCTGCTTTATTTGCAGGAAATCTTTTCAACATGTACCAAAAATATGCCGAAGCACAAGGCTGGAAAACAGAGATCATGGAAGCAAGCCTAACGGATATCGGCGGTTATAAAGAAGTCATCATGATGATTTCCGGCGATAATGTTTATTCAAAATTGAAATACGAAAGCGGCGCGCACCGTGTCCAACGTGTTCCTTCCACAGAATCACAAGGACGTATCCACACATCAACGGCGACTGTTGTTGTAATGCCAGAAGCAGAAGAAGTAGAAATCGACATTGAAGATAAAGACATTCGTACAGATATCTACCATGCTTCAGGAGCCGGCGGACAGCACGTCAATAAAACAGCTTCTGCCGTTCGTTTGACTCACTTGCCGACAGGAATCGTTGTAGCCATGCAAGATGAACGTTCACAGTTGAAAAACCGAGAAAAAGCGATGAAGATCTTACGTGCCCGCGTGTATGATAAAATCCAGCAAGAAGCACAAAGCGAATACGATGCAAACCGTAAATCAGCAGTCGGTACTGGGGATCGTTCAGAACGTATCCGTACGTATAACTTTCCGCAAAATCGCGTGACAGACCATCGAATTGGTTTGACGATCCAAAAATTAGACCAAATCCTAGCTGGCAAATTAGATGAGATCGTTGATGCATTGATCATGTACGATCAAACATCTAAATTGGAAGCAATGCAAAATGGATAAAGTCACTTATAGAGAAGTCCTTGCACGGGCTTCTTCTTTTTTAGAAAAGCAGGGCAAAGAAGGTTACAGTATCCAATTTTTATTTTTGGAACGCAAAGGCTGGACCAAACTTGACTGGCTTTTACACATGAACGAGACAATAACGAAAGAAGACCAGGAGCAGATCAGCCAAGATTTAAAATTATTGGCAGAAAATCACCCGCCGCAATACATCCTGGGCTATGCTGACTTTTATGGACGACGATTAAAAGTAACTCAAGATACATTGATTCCTCGACCTGAAACGGAAGAATTAGTCGAGCTTTGTTTGAACGAAACTTCAGAAAAGAGCTTGCACGTGGTGGATATAGGGACAGGAACAGGTGCCATTGCTATTAGTTTGAAAGCAAACCGAGAAAACTGGCAGGTCAGCGCCATCGATTTGTCACCTAAAGCGTTGGAAGTAGCGAAAGAAAATGCACGCCAAGCAAAAACAGCGATCCAATTTTATGTAGGAGACACACTTTCTCCTGTTAAAGACCAAACGTTCGATATTATTATCTCGAATCCTCCGTATATCAGTAAATCTGAATGGTCATTGATGGATGAGAGTGTCCGAACTTTTGAACCGAAACTTGCATTGTTTGCTGAAGAGGATGGATTAGCAATTTACCGCAAAATCGCGCTGGAGGCGCCAGCTGTTTTAGCAGAGGATGGTAAACTGTTCTTGGAAATCGGATTTCAGCAAGGGGTAAAAGTCCAGGCGATTTTCCAGCAAGCATTTCCTCAGAAAAAAGTCGAGGTCAAAAAAGATCTTTTTGGAAATGAACGAATGGTTTATGTTTATTGACAATTGTGGAAAAAAATTTTTTTTGAAGTTTTCCATTATAAAAAAACACTGATATACCAATAAAAAATATTGTAAAAAACTTATCAACAGACTTATCCACTATTGACAAATCAATTTTCCACATTCTGTGGGTAACTAAGGAATAAATGGGTAAAAATCACTATTTTTATAAAAAGGGGTTGTGGACAAACTGTGGAAACTAAATTATACAAAGAAGAAGAATTGACAGAAGCAGCACAAGCGCTTAAAAACGGATCACTCGTTGCTTTTCCTACTGAAACGGTCTACGGATTGGGTGCTAATGCACTTTTGCCCGAGGCTGTCATGAATGTTTTCAAGGTAAAAGGCAGACCGCAAGACAACCCTCTGATCGTGCACGTTTCTTCTTTTGAAGAAGTGAAAGCGTATGTGGATAACTTTCATCCGGCCACACGTAAAATTGTTGATCATTTCTGGCCTGGACCCCTCACAATGATTTTTGAGATCAAAAAAGGCAGTTTACCATCCGTTGTAACGGGCGGTTTATCCACAGCAGCATTTCGTATGCCGGATAACAAAAAAACGCTTAACGTTATTAAAAAAGCAGGTGTGCCGCTGGTAGGAC
Source organism: Enterococcus sp. DIV0210g (assembly GCF_050559705.1). Taxonomy (NCBI): domain Bacteria; kingdom Bacillati; phylum Bacillota; class Bacilli; order Lactobacillales; family Enterococcaceae; genus Enterococcus; species Enterococcus sp. DIV0210g. The sequence goes on from NZ_CP187903.1 coordinate 465,120, forward strand.
CGAGCGCCAATACATCCGGAAAACCAAGCCCAACGACTGCCGAACATGTTTACCATGATCTTAAAGGCAAGATTACTGGAATCATTGATGATGGTGCGACAAGAATCGGTGTAGAATCAACTGTTTTAGATTTAAGCGATCCAACCAATGCGCCTGTAATCTTGCGACCTGGAGCGGTGACGAAAGAACAGTTAGAAACAGTAATCGGCAGCGAAGTGAAAATCGATGCACATTTAGTCAAAGAGGAAGAAACACCAAAAGCACCAGGAATGAAATATAAGCATTATTCACCAGATACAAAAGTCTTGATGGTTCGTGATGAAGATTGGGAAGCTGCGATGGCTTGGATAAAAAAAGAGCATTTACGTGCAGGTATCTTGGCAGGTCCGACAATCGCTGAAAAGGTACGCACAGAATCTGCTGCTGTCATGATGTACTATGATGACACGGCAGAAGCTGCTGCAAAAGGTTTGTTTGCAGGGTTAAGAGGGCTTGATGAAGAAATACTTGGTTTGGATTATATCTTAGCCCAAGTTTTCCCGGAAAAAGGAATTGGAAGTGCCTATATGAATCGTTTGAAAAAAGCTGCTGGACAAAATTATTTTGAAAATAAGTAATTTCTTTTTTGTAGCATTTTTCAAGTATGATACAATGCAGTAAATGAATTTGAAATTTTAAAAGGAGTTGTTGTTTGTGGTAGATTACAAAACGTTTGATCCTGATTTGTGGGCAGCAATTGCAAAAGAAGAAGAACGTCAAGAAAATAATCTGGAATTGATTGCTTCTGAAAATGTGGTATCTCCAGCAGTTATGGCAGCACAAGGCAGTATTTTGACGAACAAATATGCGGAAGGATATCCCGGACATCGTTATTATGGCGGTTGTGAATTTGTTGATATCGTTGAGAATTTAGCAATCGATCGTGCAAAAGAATTGTTCGGCGCAAAATTTGCCAATGTCCAACCGCATTCTGGTTCTCAAGCTAACACTGCGGCTTATCTAGCACTGGTAGAACCTGGAGACACGATTTTAGGAATGGACTTAGCAGCAGGAGGACATTTGACTCATGGTTCTCCAGTCAATTTCAGCGGAAAAACGTACCACTTCGTTGCTTACGGCGTTGACCCGTCCACTGAAGTTATCGATTATAACGTTGTTCGTATTTTAGCACGCCAACATCAACCTAAATTGATTGTTGCAGGAGCCAGTGCCTATGGTCGAACGATCGATTTTGCAAAATTCAGAGAAATCGCCGATGAAGTCGGTGCAAAATTAATGGTTGATATGGCGCACATCGCTGGTCTAGTAGCAGCTGGATTGCATCCTAATCCTGTGCCATATGCTGATATCACAACGACAACTACCCACAAAACATTGCGCGGACCACGAGGCGGAATGATTTTGACAAATAGCGAAGAATTGGCTAAAAAAATCAACAGCGCTGTTTTCCCTGGAATCCAAGGCGGACCATTGGAACACGTGATTGCTGGAAAAGCCGCGGCTTTCAAAGAAGCACTTGATCCAAGTTTCAAAGACTATTCTTACCAAGTGATCGCGAATGCGCAGGCAATGGTCAAAGTCTTTAACCAAGCAGTAGGAACAAGAGTGATCTCAGGTGCCACAGACAATCACTTGTTCTTAGTTGATGTACGCGAATTGGGAATAAATGGTAAAGAGGCAGAAGCCATTTTAGACAGTGTAAATATCACAGTCAATAAAAACTCGATTCCATTTGAAACATTAAGTCCGTTCAAAACAAGCGGTATCCGCATTGGCACTCCTGCAATCACATCACGAGGATTCAATGAGCGGGATGCTATGCAAGTCGCTGAACTTGTTGTGAAAGCATTGCAAGCCAATGGGGATGAACAAGCTTTGGATGAAGTAAAAGCAGGCGTTCAAGAGCTGACACAAAAATATCCTTTATATCAAGCAAAATAACACGATTTTCTTGCCAAAAATCGGGAGATAGACTGGTCTTTCTCTCGGTTTTGTTTTACAATTAAAAAGAAACGACAGAACAAAGGAGAGTTACAAATGGGCAAATTTCAAGTGATCGACCATCCATTGATTCAACACAAACTGACTATTATCCGAGACAAAAATTGCGGTACGAAAGTTTTCCGTGAAGTTGTCGATGAAATCGCTATGTTAATGGCATATGAAGTATCACGTGATATGCCGTTAGAAGACACAGTGATCGAAACACCAATCACTAAGTCTACTCAAAAAACATTATCTGGTAAAAAAGTAGCAATCGTACCGATTTTACGTGCAGGTATCGGAATGGTAGATGGCATCTTGGAATTGATCCCAGCTGCTAAAGTCGGACACATCGGCTTATACCGTGATGAAGAAACATTAGAACCTCATGAATACTTTGTAAAATTACCTGAAGACATCGACGCTCGTCAATTGTTCGTCGTAGATCCAATGCTTGCGACTGGCGGTTCAGCAATCATGGCAATCGATGCATTGAAAGAACGCGGCGCTTCAAATATCAAATTCGTCTGCTTAGTTGCGGCTCCAGAAGGCGTGAAAGCTTTACAAGAAGCACATCCAGACATTGATATCTATACAGCTGCATTAGATGAAAAACTAAACGAACACGGCTATATCGTTCCTGGTCTAGGGGATGCCGGCGACCGTTTGTTTGGCACAAAATAGTACAGCACAAAAAAGCTTGGAGAAGCGGGAAAACCGCTCATCCAAGCTTTTTTAGATCTTTGTCAATTGTTTGTAGTTTACAATCACTACGCCTTTGCTCTGAGTCATCAAGTTGTTGTTGTCATCGGTTTTATCGATTTCAACGACAGCGGAATTCTTCAGCTGTTTTGAAATCGTGCCGGTTTGCGTCTCGCCGTTAATTTGGAAGGTGACATGGGTATCGATCGTAAATTTCTTTCCCAATTCTGAGGGAATCACTGCTGTCGTAAACTGTCCAAAAGTTGCCATTTCACAAAACCTACCTTTCATATTCTATTATACCACGTTTTATGAAAAAATTCATGAAATCCACAAGAAACGACTGCTAACCACTTTACAATTCAAAAAATAACGTATATAATTTCACTTGTAATTCGCCAGCTTAGCTCAGTTGGTAGAGCAACGCACTCGTAACGCGTAGGTCGTAGGTTCGATCCCTATAGCTGGCATAAGAAAAACCCTTGTTTATCAAGGGTTTTATTTTTTTGTTCTTTTCCATAGCAACAAAACTTAGACAAAATAAAAAACGACCAACCGCTTATTAAGAGCGAATGATCGTTTTTCGGATGGCACACATCTTAATATTGGTCACGATTTCTAACTTTAGCAGAAATCATTGGGAAAAATTTTAAGCAATAAAGAGCACATAAACCAACGACAACATAAATGATTTTTGCCAAAATAGTTGTAGATCCGCCTGAGATAGAAGCAACTAAATCGTATTCAAATAAGCCGACAAGCAACCAGTTCAAGCCTCCAACGATCAATAGTGCTAATGCGATAGAATCTAAAATTTTCATTATAAAAACCTCCTTTTTATTATAAAATGATTATATAGCAATAAACATAACAATGCTTATATTATGCTTGGATGATTTTGAATGGTTTGTATGCTTCAAGAGAAGAGGAAAAGATAATCCTTGTACTATATCGGAAAGCATGTTATAGTAATTAAGTAATCTAATTTGAACCGTAATCTGAGCAATATATTCTATTATAGACCTCCTTTTACTAAGTAATAATTAATTGCAATAAAAAACGTATCTCGAATACGTAACAGGAGGAAACATAATATGAATAATGGTACAGTAAAATGGTTTAACGCAGACAAAGGTTTTGGTTTTATCACTGGTGAAGACGGAAATGACGTATTTGCACATTTCTCAGCTATCCAAGGTGAAGGCTTCAAATCTTTAGAAGAAGGTCAAGCAGTAACTTACGATATCGAAGAAGGCCAACGTGGACCTCAAGCAGTAAATATCGTTAAATAATTACGAACTTTAACCGTCTCATTGAGGCGGTTTTTTTGTGTCTTGATTTAAATAAAAAACGCGGTTATCTGACCGCGTTATTTGGGTTTTTCTTGATTTGTATAATAAATCGGGGCGGCTTGCTCAAAGGTAAAGGTATCAAACCAATCAGCAATTTGGCGGCCGAGAGATTTTGCCATTGCCGAAGAAGCTTGGATTTGAGCATTCGAGATGTGGTTGACGTGAACACCAGCTGTAATGACACAATTTCCTGGTAATTTTTCTTTTATTTCAGCAAATAGAAAATCAGCGAGTACATCATCTTTGTGAAATCTTCCGTGATGACTGGGAAAACGAGTGGTTTCTTTCCTTCCATTTTTTGAAAATGCGGTAATTGTACCAATATGAGGAGTATCACCGCCAGTAATCGTAATCAGCACATCATTGCCAATGATTGTTGTTTCTGCAATCATTGGGTAATTTTCTTTTACCACTTTAAATCTTTTTACCATGCTCAGATTCCTTTCCAACGTCCGCCGGTATCATTTTCGATGCCTAGTGCATCCATGATTTTCATGGAATGATGATCGACTAGGTCTTGGATAGTTTTCGGCTGGTTATAGAAAGCTGGGATAGGCGGGATGATTTGGACACCTAAATGGGCTAATTTAGTAAGGTTTTCTAAATGGATCGCATTTAAAGGTGTTTCTCGAGGAACAATGATCAGTTTTCGTTGTTCTTTCAAAGTGACATCTGCAGCACGATTGATTAAATTATCGCCAAATCCCATTGAGATCGCAGCAACAGTTTTCATGCTAGCTGGTACAACGACCATGCCATCTGTTAAAAATGAACCACTAGCGATAGCTGCACCTAAATCTCGTATCGAATAATGATAATCTAGTAAATTTTCTAATTCTTTTAAGCTAAGTTCAGATTCTAATTTTAAATTTTCTTTCGCCCAGCTGCTGATGACGCCGTGTGTTTCTACATTGGGGATTGTTTTTAATTTTTTGATTAGGTCAATAGCGTAGATAGTGCCGGAAGCACCAGTTACACCAATGACGATTCGTTTTGGTCTATTCATTTTATCCACCTCGTAAAAGTTATCAAAAAAAGAAGTTGAAAAATGCAAAAACAGCTTTAAACGTTTTTGCATTTTTCAAATTTGGTTATTGAAACAATTAATTATTTATTTTAGATATTTCTTCCAATCAGATACTTCTTTGAAACGTGCACGCACAAAATGTTCTTTCATGTCGTACGGCGCTGTACCGTCAAAAATAGTTTTTGCACTCATGCCGCGATAGCGGATAACGCCTGGGTTGTATGCTGGAAGTTCGGATGGATCAAGCGGATGGTTCCGCATGCCAGGAAGAACGATGATATCTTTATCTCCTTGGAAACGTGTATTAAACGTCCACATCACATCATTCATATCAAAAATATCGACATCTTCATCTACCAAAATCACTGTTTTTAATTCCTTGAAAGAAGAAAGAGCAAGAATCGCTGCTTGCCGCTGAATACCTTCATCTGCTTCGTTTTCTTTACGGATCTGCATGATCGTCATCAATTTTCCGCCGCCCGCAGGAGGATTATAGACATTTACGACTTTATTTGGGATTGCTTTGTCAACCAATGATAGGATGCTTGCTTCAGTTGGGATTCCCGCCATTGAAACATGCTCTTCGCTTGGTCCAATCGTTGTTTGCATAATTGGGTTATCTTTTCGATGAGTGACTGCTTTAACTTTGACCACATTCACGGCAGGATTTGCATCACCATTGTAACCTGGAAATTCCGGCATCGCTTTTCCTGTATTTGTGTTGATATCTTCTTGCATTGTCTGGTTTGGCAAAATCTCTGCTTCAATGATAAATTCAGCGCGAGCAATACCAACTTCGTCAACACTGACGCCATCAACTAATTGGACAGGTTCATTTCTTAAAGCACCTGCTACCCATAATTCATTGTAGCCAAGAGGCGTGGTTGGCGGTTCAAAAGTTGTACCAATAGCTATAGCTGGGTCTAAGCCGATATTGATCGTGATCGGCATGGGTTTTCCTAGAGCTTCAAATTGTTTCTGGAAATGACCGATATGGCGTCCGCCAGGCATAATATACATGCCGATTGTGTCTTTATCTTCTAAGACCATACGATGGATCGTAACGTCGCTCATGGTTTTTTCTGGATCTGACCCATAAACAACACCCATAGTAATATAAGGTCCAGCATCTTCAGGGGTATTTGTTGGAGCAGGTAAAATTTTACGGATATCAAAGTCTTTCTCTGTAGCTAAATGAATCACTTCTTGTGCAGGCGCGTCTTCTTTTGCTACTTTTACAGGTTTAACTGGGTTCTCAACAGAATCTTTTAGAAGGCGTCCCGATGTTTTGTAATCGTGGTGTAAAATTTCGCCTACTCTTTTTCTGCTAGCCATTGTTCCGATAGAGACACGTGTATTTGGAAACCCTTTGATGTTATTGAAGGTCATAGCAGGTCCTTCTTGAGTGGGGCGCATCACAGTACCTCCAGCACCGATATAGCGGTAAACACCTGAAAGTTCAGCATCAGGATCAACTTCGACATCGGTTTCGTGATACTGTCCAGGGATTTCTTTTAGTTCATCCAACACTTTTCTTAAATCATAAGGCTGATGTTCTTTTGTCATAAAAAAATGACCTCCTTTTTCTCTCTGCATCTATCGTAAGATGTGAAGAAAAAGGAAGCAATTCAACTTCGGCGTTCTGCTATTCCAAAATGGAATTTAATAATTTGTTTTGAGTTCTTCCCAAAATAAATCGGAAGCTTTAGAATGTTCACCTGGTTTTCGGATAAAGGAAAGGTAACTGATCTGATTTTCTTTTAAGGGACGCGAAACAACTTGAGAAGAGAGCAGTTTGTCTACAGTTTCATTCATAACGACAGCGATACCTAAATCACTTGCTACCATATTAAGCAATAAATCGATTCTTGTTCCTTCATAATCGATCACGGGTTCAAAACCAGCTTTATGACAGAGTTCAACGACTGCTTGATATAAATTGGTATTTTTTCCCAGCATCAAAAAATGTTCATTTTTCAACTGTTCAATAGACAAGACTTCTTGTTTTGATAAAGGATGATTTTTCGGTAGTAAAACAACAAATTGATCTTTATCTGTAATGATCGATTCGTACTCTTCAAGTTCGAGTTGAAAAGTACGCGCGAAAAGAATACTGTTTTCTGACTGCCGCAATGTCGGAAAGAGTTCATTGCTTTCTTTTTCTTGGATCTGGATCTTTATCTCTGGGTGTCTTTTCAAGAATTCGGATATTTTTTGAAAACCGCGGTAATTTGACATAGTGGGAATCGTATAAATCGTCAATGTTTGATTTTGTTTTGCTTCATGCTCCGCTAAAGTATGTTTCAAACCTTGATATTGAGACACGATACTTTTGGCAAAAGGCAAAGTCAATTTTCCTGATTCTGTCAGGTTGACTTTGCGGTGTGAACGTTCAAATAACTTTGTCTCTAATTCTTTTTCTAAAGCAATGATCTGTTTAGAGACATTTCCTTGTGTGGTGTAGAAATTCTCTGCAGTTTCAGTAAAATTTTTTGTTTGGGTCAAATCGATGAATAATTCTAATTTTGAAATTTCCACAAGTCTCGCATCCTTCTTTTACTATTCCATTTGAGAATAGGATAACACAAAAAATTGAATAGGTAAGCAGAAAAAATCTTGTTAAAATGGATATGCACGTTTCAAGGCAAGAAGATTTATGAAAGAAGGAGAATTTATATGCCAATTGGTGTAATCATTAATACATTATCTATTTTGCTAGGAGGGATCATTGGCGGACTTCTAGGCAGCAGATTAACAGAAAAATTCAAAACAGAAATCAATTTGGTCTTTGGTATTTGTTCCATGGGGATGGGAATCAGCTCGATTGGTTTGATGAAAGATATGCCAGCTGTTATTTTTGCATTGGTTATCGGAACTGGTGTAGGGTTAGTTCTTCATTTTGGTGAATGGATCAATAAAGGGGCCGCACTTATGCAAAGACCAATCGCAAAATTGATTCCAAACGAACATCTAGACATGTCAGAAGAAGAATTCATCAATACATTAGTGACTGTGATCGTCTTATTTTGTGCAAGCGGCACGGGGATTTACGGAAGCTTGGATTCAGGAATGACTGGCGACAGTACGATTTTGATCTCAAAATCGATTTTAGACTTTTTCACCGCATTGATTTTTGCATGTAATTTAGGATATGTGGTTTCTGTTATTGCTATACCGCAATTTATTATTTTCGGCAGTTTGTTTTTATTAGCAGGAGTCATTTATCCTTTAACAACCCCTGATATGATTGCTGATTTCAAAGCATGCGGCGGCTTTTTGATGTTAGCTACAGGTTTCCGAATGATCAAATTGAAGATGTTTCCCACAGCGGATATGATTCCGGCAATGATACTGGCCATGCCATTTACATGGATGTGGATCAATTGGATAGTGCCGCTTATTAGTTAGAGGTTGTGAAAGAACCGCTCAGCTCCGAGCATTAAAGAGGAAGTCTACAAAATAGCTCTACATATTTTGTGGATTTTTGAGTTAACGCCGAGGAACAACTGAGAAAATACCTTTTGATTAGAGGTTGTGAAAGAACCGCTCAGCTCCAAGTATAAAAAAAGAAACGCCGCAAACAATTTTAGCTGTTTGCGGCATTTTTTATTTGGCTTTATTTGAAAAAATGTTCAAAACACTGTGCTATAATCGTTTAAAAAAAGGAGCTTGTTTATGACTGAAAAACAATACAGCTTTGATTCAGCTATTTATTCTTCTGAAGTAGGAAAAGGCGGTGCGTATGTTGTTTTTCCATACGATGTCCGCGAAGAATTTTCTGCCGGCAGAGTCAAGGTTTCTGCCACTTTTGACGAAGAACCTTATGAAGGAAGTATCGTCAATATGGGTCAAAAAAATCCAGATGGTTCGATCTGCTATATTTTAGGGATCAGAAAAGATATTCGCAAAAAAATCGGCAAGGATGTCGGGGATACAGTGCACGTGACTGTGGAAAGAAGAATGTAATTGTGTTTTGGTTAAAAACATAAAAAAAAAGAGGCCGCGGCCTCTTTTTTTATTCTGCACGCAATGCAATTGCTGCATCTTTTTTCGCTGCCATTCTAGCAGGGATGTGTCCACCAATCATTGTCAAAATCGTTGAAATAACAATCAAGATCAATGCATGGATCGGATTTAATTGTGCGACATTTTTTAAGTCAGTCATGCTGTATAAGAGACTGTTGATAGGGAATGTAGCTAGCCATGCAATCAGGATACCCAGCACACCAGAAGTGATACCTAAGATACATGTCTCAGCATCGAATACACGAGTAATATCTTTTTTACGTGCACCTAATGCTTTCAATACACCAATTTCTTTTGTTCGTTCGATAACAGAAGTATAAGTGATGATACTGATCATGATCATACTTGTAACTAAAGAAATTCCGGCAAATGCAATCAGAACATAAGTGATCGCATCCATCAATCCGCCAGTCAATTCCGTCATCGTACCAGCTAAGTCAGTATAAATGATTTTATCTTCTTCAGATTTTCCTTTGTTGAAATCATCTAAATAATCCAAGACTTTTTCTTTGTCGCCGAAGTTATTTGGATAGATCATGATGCTTGAAGGAAGGCTGTCGCCGCCAAGGTAGCTGATAACTGTTTCTTTTGCTGAAGCATCTAACGTTTCGTTTGTCAAAACATTACGGTCGCTGTCTTTTTGAGCAGTGACGATTTCAGAATTTTTGTTTTCATCGACGATTTGTGTTGTCAATTGATCACTGTACGCAACACCTGGTGCCAAAAGATTCATAGTTGAAGAAGATTTGACACGCAAGATTCCGCTGATTTTTACTTCTTTATTTGAAGCAGCGTACATTGCATCATAGTCTGTATTTGGAATAAAGTTTCCAGTTGGTAATTTTTGATAGAATGTATCGTTATTGATTACTTTGAATGTTGTACCAACGATTTTATCGAAATCGATTTTTTCGTTTTCTTTTACATCAAAGCCTAGATTTTTCAGAGCATTGATGTTGGTATTGTTATTTCCATCCACAATGATCACAGCATCAGTCGCTGAACTTGGGTATTCACCAGAAAGCAGAGAATAATTGTCTTTTAGGAAATCGCCGTGGCCGTCTTCCAATTGTGTTGGGAAAGTAGAAACACCGACCCCAGTCATTGAAGCCATTGCGTTGGCCATAGAAGGTGCATCGGATGCAAGATTGTCATTTGACAAGTTCACGGTTTGGACTTTGCCGTCTACATCACGTAAAAGATTGATTCCTGTTGAACGTGTAAAACCGATATTGTTGCTTAATTCAGGATCGATATTTTTGATGTAATCCACGTATTCTTGGTCAATATTGTTTGTATGTTGGGATCTGTCTGAATCACTTACTTTTGCAGTTACTGTTTTAGTATCTGGGAATGAGCTATTGCTTGAACCAAGAGAATCTTCGTCAGAAGTTGGTTGGCTTGTCGTAACTTTTGAGATCGTTATCGGGAATTGCGACATTGTTTCTGACTGGGTTTGGTCGATTTGCTTTTGGAATCCTGTTGATAAAGATAACACGATTGCGATTCCGATGATACCAATACTAGATGCAAAAGAGGTCAAGAATGTACGACCTTTTTTTGTACGAATATTATTGAAAGAAAGTTTTAACGCTGTCCAAAAACTCATTTTTGTCCGACGTAAATTAAATTGATCATCTTTTGGACGTTCGATGTGCGGATTTGAGTCGTTACGGATTTGTCCGTCTGAAAATTCAATGATCCGATCAGCGTATTGATGTGCTAATTCTGGGTTATGGGTAACCATGATAACAAGTTTTTCTTTCGAAAGTTCTTGGATCAGTTCCATGATCTGAAGACTTGTTTCTGTATCTAATGCGCCAGTTGGCTCGTCGCAAAGCAGGATATCTGGATCATTTGCTAACGCTCGGGCAATCGCCACACGCTGCATTTGACCACCAGAAAGCTGGTTTGGTTTTTTGTGCATGTGTTCGTTCAACCCAACTCGGCGCAATGCTTCAGTTGCTTTGGCGCGTTTTTCGTCTTTGGATACACCACTCAAGGTCATCCCAAGCTCTACATTTTCGATGATGCCTAGATGACCGATTAAGTTGTAGCTTTGGAAAACAAAACCGATCGAATTGTTTCGGTAAGCATCCCAATCTGCATCTTTAAAGTCTTTGGTTGATTTTCCGTTGATGACCATGTCGCCAGAGTCATAATTGTCCAATCCGCCAATTACGTTCAGCATCGTTGTTTTACCAGAACCGCTGGGACCTAGAATCGCCACGAATTCTTGTTTACGAAAAGCGACAGATACGCCATCTAATGCTTTTGTCGTCGTTTCGCCAACTTTATAATATTTTTTTATATCTTTAAGTTGTAACATATGTTTCCTTCTCTCCTTTAACAATCTTCTGTATACTACAATGTAGAATAACATGAACAGTATAACAAGTGAATGTTAACTGAATATGAACAAACTACCAAAAATACATACATAATTTAGGAGAACAATAAATGAATGTGATTTTAGTGATAGAAGATGATGAAAATCTTCGTTTATTATATCAATCAGTGCTTATACGCGCAGGTTTTCGCGTGTTTTTAGCAGCAGAAGGGGACGAAGCCTTGCAAATCATGGATCAGCACCATGTGGACCTGGTAATTACAGATATCATGATGCCGCATATGGATGGTTATCAGTTCTTGACACTGCTTCGTGAGTCAGGGATGGAATTGCCTTGTCTTTTGATCACGGCAAAGGAAACATTGGAAGACAAGAAAAAAGGGTTTCGTTTAGGAGCGGATGACTATATGGTCAAACCTATCGATGTCGATGAGATGCTTTTACGTGTGGAGGCTTTGCTGCGTCGGGCAAAAATCAACCACAGCAGTCAGTTGACGATTGGCGAAACCATACTTGATCAGCAAACATATATGGTACAAATGAGCGACCATAAAGAAGAATTACCGCAAAAAGAATTCCAAGTACTTTATAAATTACTTGCTTATCCAAACAAAATTTTTACCAGACAACAACTGATGGACGAAATCTGGGGACTCGACTCCAACACCGATGAGCGAACAATCGATGTCCATATCAAACGTTTAAGAAATCGGTTTGAGGGAAATCATGATTTTCAAATCGCGACGATCAGAGGTCTGGGCTATAAGGCGGTCCTTGCAGAATGAAAAAGAAGATTTACTCACAGTTATGGATTTATTTTTCCAGCATCGTTTTCTTGACGATTCTGGTCACGATTGCTTGTTTAACAGGGATCATCTATGTGATGACACGCAGCGATACTTGGCAGCCTAGTCACGAACCGCCGCTTGTGCCGCTTTTTATTTTTGCTGGTTTCAGTATTATTGTAGGAACAGGAACATCGGTTTTTGTAGGACATCGAATCTTGCAGCCAATTGTGGAATTACGAAAAAGTATGCGGGAAGTAGCTAATGGTGATTTTTCGATCCAGCTTGATGAAGAAAACCAAAAAGTGGCAGAGGTCCAACAGCTTTATGCAGATTTCAATACCATGGTTCAAAAACTAAACAGTATCGAGCTGCTGCGCGATGATTTTGTCTCCAATGTGTCCCATGAATTCAAAACGCCTCTTGCAACGATTCAAGGGTATCTCCAGCTTTTACAGAAATCAGATCTTTCTGAAACAGAACGGCAAGTCTTTTTGCAGCGCATGCTTGATGGGATGGGACAGCTCTCGCAATTGACAGAGAATACACTAAAACTCAACAAATTAGAAAATCAGGGCGGGATTTTTGAAAAGAAAGTCTTTCGGATCGATGAACAAATCCGCGAAGTACTGCTTTTTTTACAACCAAAATGGGAAAAAGAAGAACTGGAATTAGATTTGGATCTAGAAAAAATCGAATTCTGTGGAGATGAAGAACTCTTATATCAAGTTTGGTTGAATATCGTTGACAATGCAATCAAATATAATCGTTCGAATGGGAAGATAAGCGTCAAAATGATCCAGAAAAATGGACGGATACTAGTTGAAGTTACGGATTCGGGAATAGGGATGAGCCCAGAAACGATGGAGCGGATCTTTGATAAATTTTATCAAGGCGATACCAGCCACAAAACAAAAGGCAATGGACTTGGATTAGCGCTAGTCAAAAAAATCATTGATCTTCATGGGGGAAAAATCACTTATAACAGTCTTTTAAACGTAGGAACAACTGTTGTAATCGTTTTGCCTGAAAAAGAATGAAACAATAAAATAACTTGAATAATGCCAGTGTATTGGAGAAACGCCCAAAAAGTCAGTTTTTTCGGAATAACTTTTGAGGTCTCTCCATATCACTGGTATTTTTTATTGACATAATATTATATTTCATATAATATTGATTTAAATAAAATATGATGTCTAATAAAGAATGAAGGTGAATTTATGCATATTCAAGTCCCAACGCTCTTGCTTGATGGAACGGTACTCGCTGCTTTGAGCAGAGAAGATATGTATGGCTATGCATTAACAAAAATCGTACAGGAAAGTTTGAATATCAGTGAATCAACGATGTATCCAGTATTAAGAAGATTGAAACAAGAAGGATATCTGGAAACTTATGATGAGCCGTTTGAAGGAAGAAACAGAAGATATTATCGACTGACAGATCGAGGACATGAACAATTGAAAGAAATCATTGTCCATTGGGTCGTGTTTCGGGATTCTTTAGATAAGTTATTGGAGGATAATAAAAATGAATGAATACTTAAATGATGTCATGGACTATACTCGCGAGATCCCAGAAGATGATCGTATAGACCTGATCCAGTATTATGAAGAATATTTTTTGGACTCTGGAAAAACAGTCGAAGATATTTATGAAGAATACGGTACACCGAAACAATTCGCACTGATGCTGAAAATCAATTATTTCTCTGAAGAAGATGATTCCCCGGAAGCTGAAAGACGTCCCAAAAAAAGCAGTCCCAAAAGACAAATGCGCTTGATATGGCTGATCATCTTAGGGTTATTCGCTTCACCGATCTTGCTTCCGCTCGCACTTGCCTTTGTTTTAGTGATCGGCGGTCTGCTTTTTGCATTGATGGCACTTATCTTTAGTATCTATGTGTTTTTCATTTCGATTTTAGGCGCAGGTCTGTTCTTAGTTATTTCTGGGGTCGGTGTGTTTACCCAATCGATTCTCAGCGGCTTATTCTTTATCGGTTTAGGAATGTTAGCGACAGGTGTTGGACTATTTTTCGTACCGCTGCTATTAAAAGGAACAAAAGCCTTGTTCCAATTAGTCATAAATTTTGCGAAATGGGTGGGCCGACGATTCGTAACTAAAAGAAGAATCTACCCTACATTATAGAAAGGACAGTGCCTAGAAATGAAAATAAAGAATCTGTTAGTGATTGGCGCAGGCTTGATGTTAGTTGGCGGTCTGTTGGCAGGAATCACTTATACCCTAGGAGCTCAAAGAAGCATGACATGGGATCACGGGCCTAAATTGATTGAGATGGGTACAAAAACGACGCAGGTCGATTCATCTGAAGTCAAGAAACTTGTTATCCATACTGAAAACCAAGGAATTGAAATCAGAAGAGGGTTGAATTTTGAAGTAAATGCAAAATATATCAAAGGCTATGAACCAAAAATAACCACTGAAAATGGCACACTAACAGTCGATGGAGCTGGTTCAACTGGACGAGTACAAGTCAGTCTTGGCGATACCAGTGAAAGAATCGTGATTACGATCCCTCGAGATAAAGAATTAACAGAGGTTGCAGTGGCAACTACGGACGGTTCTATTGAAATGGAAGGAATCAACAGTAAGAAATTCCAAATCGAATCGTATGATACATGGTTAGATCTATCTGAACTTAGAGGGGAAACCTTGTCCCTGAACCAGCAAGACAGCCATCTAGAGGCGGAACACCTTGATTTTTCAGAGATGCACGTCACTGGCAGCGACAACTCAATGAACATTGAGGATTTAACTTTACGAAAAGCAAGTTCAATCAACATCAATGATGGTCATGTTTCTCTGGAAAATATTTCTATCCCAGGCTTTTTGATCCAAATGGAAGATGGTCATCTGCTCTATAACGATGAAGAAATACAACAAAATCCTTATGAACAAGGAGATCAAAAGAAAGCATTGGCTATCGATATGAGAGATGGACAGCTGTCGATCGATACGGAGGATTAAAAGCGAGAGGAGGTTTTTTACAAACCTTCTCTTCTTTTTGTTGTTCTAGGAGATATTTTAGCTATTTCACAGAAAAATATAGTAAAATAGACGTATACATAACTGAGAAAAACCGGGGGAGAAAAAATGGAGAAAGAACCATCACTAACGCTTTTACAAGAGGAATTTGAAACTTTACATAACATGCTTGAGGAATTGACAAAAACATTTTATGACGAAAAAGAAGAAAAATTGAAAGTATCTTATCCAAATAATTCGGAAGGACGTCAATTGAAGCAAGCACATTTTGAGATTTTCAATCATCTGGAACAAGTGAGAAAACAGTTGGAATACTTTTCTCAGCCAATCGCAGATACAGGAATCTTGAAATATGATCATGAAAAAGAAGGCTTTGTTTTTAAATCGCTCTATCATGATTTTCCATTAGTTTCTGGTATGACTTTGGAAGTGTTAGTTGAGGATTACTTTACCGAGGAAAAACATTGGTTGAAAACACGGTTAGAATACTTGCCTCAATCTGCCGGTGAAGGCTACCGCTCTAAAAATCATTCATATGGCTGGTACGTAGCTGAAGACAAAGAACTGCAGCTAGAAGGTGCGAAAGCAAGGTTGAGAAAGAAGTGAGGAGAGGATAAAAATGGCGACTTTCCAAGAATATTTAGATACGATCGAAGAACCAGCACATAAAGAAAAATTAACAGAAGTATTACAATGGGTAGAAGAAGAATTTCCTGAATTGGGGACAAGAATTGCTTGGAACCAGCCGATGTTCACCCATCACGAGACCTTTATCATTGGTTTCAGCACAGCAAAAAAACATTTTGCAGTGGCACCTGAACATGCTGGAATCGTGAAATTTGCAGAAAAAATCGAAGCAGCGGGCTATACTTATACGAATCAATTATTCCGTATTCAGTGGAACCAGCCAGTCAACTACGCACTTTTAAAAGAAATTATCGCTTTCAACATCACGGACAAAGCAGAATACACCACATTTTGGCGCAAAGAAAACAAAAAATAACTGATAAATTGTATTTTCAAAGGACTGTTGACGAATGTCGCAGTCCTTTTTTGTGTTCTAACGTTAATATGACAAAATTGAAAGACGATTGAAAGCCGAAAACAAGGAAATTTTCAGAAATGTTTTCTATACTAAACACAACAGTTAAACGAAAGAAGGAAAAACAATGAAAAAATTACTTTGGGGTCTAGTGATCACTATTATTCTGATTTTCGGTGCCTATAAAATCACTGAGATGACGGTGATGGGCGGAGATACGTATTACGTACAAATCACAACGGATGGGCAAAAAGAAGTAGCCAAAGACGACAAAGGACAAGAATACGTTTCTTATGGATATTCCTTACCTGGATTTAAGGAAGACGGTTCTGAAAAAACAATGGAATTTAAAGGTATGAATCCTCGTCCATTGAAAAAAGATGCTTATTTAAAAATTACTTGGAACAAATCAAAAGGCGTAACAGGCTATGAAGAAGTCAAAAAAGCTGATGTACCTAAAAAAGCAGCTGAAAAACTGGAGGAGGAAAAATAAAATGGAAAAAATCGTTGATATAAAAGACATCACAAAAGTTTATGGAAAAAGCGGCGAACAACAAACTAAAGCGTTAAAAGGGATTTCTTTCAATGTGGAAAAAGGAGAATTCATCGGGATCATGGGGGCTTCCGGATCAGGGAAATCCACACTTTTGAATCTTTTATCTACATTAGATAAACCAACTTCTGGAGAAATCCGAATCAACCAATCGGATGTGACGAAATTAAAAGGAAATAAATTAGCCGATTTCCGAGCAAAAGAAATCGGATTTATCTTCCAAGATTTCAATTTGCTGGAAAACTTAACTGCACGAGAAAATATCGCTGTTCCGCTTTCGCTGCAAAATGTGAAACCAAAAGAAATCAAACGAAGAGTCCAAGAAGTGGCAGAAAGATTATCGATCACCCATATCTTAGACAGCTATCCATCTAAAATATCTGGGGGACAAAAACAAAGGGTTGCCGCAGCACGTGCCTTGGTTACTCAACCAACGATTTTACTTGGTGACGAACCAACTGGAGCCTTGGATTCAAAAAGTGCCAGAGATTTGCTTGACACAATGGATGAGTTGAACCGTAAAGATGATGTATCGATCTTACTTGTGACGCATGATCCATTTTCAGCAAGTTATTGTCAAAGAATCTTATTCATTAAAGATGGTGTTATCCATGAAGAAGTAAAACGCGAAGATCAAACAAGAGATGAATTTTATCGTCAAATCTTGATGATTTTAGGCAATTTGGAACAGTAAGGGAGGAAAAAAGCATGTTATGGAAATTATCACTTACTGGTATCAAAGGCAGAATGCGTGATTATATCGTACTGTTTTCTGGACTAGTTATGGCTTCAGCAATCTTTTACATGTTCGAATCAATGGCGAGCAATGAAGCTTTTCTTAAAAGTAATTCGACCGTTGCATCCACTGTATTGATTTTTCGTTTAGGCTCTGTATTATTAGGAATCATCACCTTTGTATATGTACTGTATGCCAATTCATTTCTGATGATGATGCGTCAGAAAGACTATGCGATGTTTATGACATTAGGAGCAAAAGGAAGTAAAATTGCTCAAATGATCTTTACCGAAACATTTGTTGTGGGATCAATTGCGACTCTTGTCGGATCAGCAGTTGGTATTGGATTAACCACGATCGTTAACAGTTTGCTAGTCGAACAGTTAAATTTGAAAATCACTCATTTTTCACCGCTCAGTGTTCATGGGTTGATTTATACAATCGTATTTTTTGTTCTTTTGTTCTTGCTTGCTGCTATTGTCAATGCTGTATCGATCGTAAAAAAACCGATTTTGACTCTTTTACGTGCCAATCAAACACCAGCAGAAGTGAAACAAAACAAACTTTCTTTTGCACTTGAAGTCATCTTCGGTGTTGTATTTTTAGGTATTGGTTATTATGTAATGACAGAATTAGGTAAATTCCAGTTGATGGGTATCGTTATTGCTTTGATCACTATCGTATTGGGAACATATCTTGTTTTCCATTCAGTTATTATCTTCTGTCTTTCATTGTTGAAAAAATCTGAAAGCATCTCAATGCGCAAATTGAACAATTTCACGATTTCTCAATTGACTTTCCGCATGCGTGAATATACACAGATGTTGTCAATGGTCGCAATGCTTTTCGCTCTTGCATTAGGCGCCTTGACTGTTGGTCTAGGGTTCAGAAATGAGATTGCAGAATTTACAAGATCAGTGTCTCCATATGATGTTTATTTAAATAATGCACAAAAAGTAGATCAATCTAAAGTAGATAAAGCAGATCCAACATTCAGTGCAGTCTATGACCAAAAAGAAAATGATTCAACGATTTATTTCAACATTCAGCAATTTGAAGAAAAACCGTTATATATGTTCAAATCAAAGAACATTGAAAAACGAAGCTATACATTTGAAAAGATACCTGCAGATAAGTTAGCAGCAGATGTAAGTATGCAAGATGAATTGCGACAATATCTATTACCAGAACAAGAGACAAAAGAAATCAAAGTTGTCTCAAAAGCAGAATTTGACCAACTTGCTTTACCAGATTCACAACTTCAATTGATCAAAGTAAAAGATTTCGCAGCTTCTTTAGAACCAATCGAGAAATTAGTAAATCTAAATGTAGAAAATAACCCATCCTACAAAGGAAGAGAATATGCAGTGACACAAAAATACGATGCATATGAAATGTTTAATGGGATATTCTCAGGACTTGAGTTCATGGGCTTCTTCCTAGGTCTTGCTTTCTTGACAATGCTGGCAAGCTGCCTGATGTTCAAAATCTTGTCAGGTGCAAACAGCGACACAGTCCGTTACGAAATGCTTGAAAAAATCGGGACGCGCCAACATTTGTTGAAACAATCGATCCGAAGAGAAATCGGTGTGTTATTCTTAGCACCAGGAATCTTGGGTGTGGTCCATGTACTATTTGGTTTGAATATGTTCAAACTATTGATGAGCAACCCATACTATGATCTTTGGATACCATTTACGATTTTCTTTGTTCTATATCTGTTTTACTATATTTTAACAACGTGGATCTACACGGGAATCGTATTGAAAAAGAGGTCGTGAGCAAAGCGTTATGACTCGAGCACCAAGTAGGTACTATTCGACATTGAATCCCTTCGTTCTTCGTGCTTCACAGCATTAAGACTCTTTTATCAGCAGAAATGGCTTTCCATATTTCAGCTGATAAAAGCTTAATGCCGAGAGTCAGCTTTGAGAACACCGTTTAGAGAGAACCGCGACGGATACCGGCCGTCGCGGTTTTTTTATGTTGCTCGTGAAACGATTTCTTGATGTTCCAGCTGCTTCAAAATGTGCTGCAGCGAAAGATTTTCGTATTCTTCTTTTTTTGCACGTTTTCGATAATCGGTAGGTGTCTCACCAGTTTTTTTCTTGAACATGCGGCTGAAAACGATCAAACTATGAAAGCCGGCTTGATAAGCGATTGCTTCTACCGTTTCATTTGTCATCGAAAGCAGGAACGCAGCTCGGTTGATTCGGATACCCAACAGATACTCTTTGACAGACATCCCTAGATTTTCATGGAACACACGAGAAAGGTGACTCCGATTGACCGATAAATGATCAGCGATTTCTTGAACAGTGATATCTTCAGTATAATGTTCACGAATAAATTCGATCGTTTCCAACGACAACTGTGACAGCTTTTTTTTATTTGGACTGGGAATCACACCGTTATCTGCTAAAAGTAATCGAAGAAATCGATACAGCAGCTCTGTCAATTTTAGTTCATTCGCCAATGTATCAGCAGCGTAATCAAAACACTCTAAAATCACATCGGTATATTTTTGGATATCTTCTGAAATAATTGTATAATTTTCTTCTTTAAAAGGCGTGTGGGCAATGATTTTTTTTGCTGTGTCTCCGCTAAATGAAATCCAGGCATAGACCCAGGGCATTTCGACATCTGAGCGGTAAAACGTGGATTCACCAGGACGTATCAAGAAAATATCGCCTTTTTTCAACGTATATTGCTGATCACGAACATGATACGTTCCTTTGCCGTCTAAAACGATGTGGACGATGTAATTATGGCGGATCGCCGGGCCAAATGAATGGAAAGGCAATGTTTTAGAGATGCCGCAAAAATCGAAGACCAGGTCATTAGATAGAAAATGTTGTTCTTTTTTTAAAAATAAAGCTTGTTCCACCTGCATTCCCCCTTTAATTAACAATCTAGTAGTTTCTTTTGATAAATGCAACAAAAAGTTAAATAGTCGTCACATTCGGCTGATGGAAAGTAAGCGATTACTTGTTAAGATAAATGTATGAAAAATTTCTTTATATGACAAATTAAAGCGCTTTATTTGTTAAAATAAATGAAAAGGGGCTAGCAATAAAATGAATGAGAAAATGAAACAACGAGTGTCGTATGCTTTAGGCGCGTTTGGACATGATACGTTTTATGTCACGTTAAGCACTTATTTTATGATTTTCGTTACCAGTTCTTTATTTGCAGGTGCAGATAAAGCAACAACAGCTAAAATGATCGGTGTTGTGACAAGTTTAGTCGTAGGGATTCGTTTAGTTGAAATCTTTTTTGATCCAATCATCGGAGGAATCATCGATAATACGCGATCGAAATATGGCAAGTTCAAACCGTGGTTAGTGATTGGCGGGATAACCAGTTCTGTTTTGCTGATTTTTCTTTTCAGTAATTTTTTCGGTCTATCGACAGCTAATCCAACCGTCTTTATTTTTGTTTTTGCAATCGTTTTTATATTGCTTGATAGTTTTTATTCATTCAAAGATATCGCTTTTTGGTCAATGATCCCAGCTTTGAGTACAGAGACAAAAGAACGTGAAACATTAGCTACTTTCGCTCGTTTCGGTTCTTCACTTGGTGCAAATGGTACGACATTGATCGTTGTTCCAATCGTTACGCTTTTTACGTATTTAGTGACTGGTTCACATACACAAGGAGCATCTGGCTGGTTCTGGTTTGGGGTCATCGCGGCGGTTATTTCTGGCGGTACAGCAATCTTGACTGCTTTTGGGACAAAAGAAAATGATAGCGTTATCCGTCAGCAAACCGAAAAAAGCGGAATCAAAGAAGTGTTTAAAGCAATTGGGCAAAACGACCAGCTGATGTGGCTTTCTTTGGCTTATGTCGCTTATGCAATTGCAAATGTAGCAACGACTGCTGTTTTATTTTATTTCTTCAAATATGTGCTGGATCAACAAGCCATTTATTGGGTCGTCGGATTAGTAGCAGCAATCTTAGGTTTGATCGCTGTTCCACTGTTTCCAGTTTTAACAAGACTGATTTCCCGACGTTATGTTTATCTTGGCGGACTAGCTTTGATGATCTTATCTTATGTATTGTTTACTATTTCAGGAACAAATTTGGTGTTAGTTATTATTGGTTTGGTTCTCTTTTATTTCCCGCAACAGCTTATTTTCCTTTCTGCACTGATGACGATTACCGATTCAGTAGAATATGGCCAATGGAAAAATGGGATCCGCAACGAAGCTGTGACCCTTTCGATTCGTCCGCTTTTAGATAAAATCGCCGGCGCCTTATCAAATGGGATCGTTGGTTTTATCGCTGTCGCTTCAGGAATGACAGGTAAAGCAACCGCTTCGGATATCACGATGCAAGGAATCGCGACATTTAAAGCATATGCATTTTATGCTCCTGCAGCATTGATGATTTTCTCAGCTGCAATCTTTGCTTGGAAAATCACACTGACTGAAAAGAAACATGCGAAAATCGTAGCAGAATTAGAAACCAAATTAGAAACCAAATTAGGTGTTGAGGAAGAAGAGTCCGTACTTATCAGCGAAATTTAGGAGGAAAATGGATGAAAATCGATAAACAAGACTTTGGCGGCGGTTGTCACTTGCTGACGATCGAAAATGACAACAAAACAACACTTGCAGTATCTGATTTTGGTGCCAGGATCGTTCGCTTGACTGTTTTAATTGATGGGGAGCCGCGCGAATTGATTTTAGGGTTTGACCAAGCGGAAGAATATCAAGAAAAAGATCCTTACATCGGTGCATCGATCGGCCGTGTAGCTGGAAGAATCAAAGAAGGACGTTTTGTGATCAATGGTAAAAGCTGTCAAGCAGATACGGATCCGAAAACTGGTCATACATTACACGGAAATAATGGTTTTGATACAAAAAAATGGGCCTACACAACAGTCATCGGCAAAAATGAAGCTTCAGTCATTTTTTCATTGACTAGTCCAGACCAAGAAAACGGTTTTCCAGGAAATCTAGATGCAGAAGTTCGCTATACATTGACAAATGATGATGTTTGGCGTGTGACTACTCGCGGTATTAGCGACCAAGATACATTGTTCAATCCGACTAATCATGTGTATTTCAATTTGTCAGGAAATGTGGACGAACCAATTGATGAACACACATTGCAAGTAGATAGTGACCTGTTTGCTAAGTTAAAAGAAGACATGATCCCAACAGGTGAGATTTGTGCAGTTGAACAAACACCATTTGATTTTCAGGAACCGAAAAAATTGAAGACGGTCTTCGAAAGTGAGTTTCAACAATCACAAATGGTAGATGGCATCGATCATCCATTTTTCCTAAAAAACAATGGTCATTTTCTTCCTGTAGCAACCTTGACTAGTCCAGATGAAAAAGCAGCAATCAAAGTCTCAACAAATGCTTCGTGTGCGGTGATCTTCACAGCGAATTTTGGCGAAAATGGTCCAAAAATGAAAGGAAAAAAACTGGTAAATCATGGCGGTATCACTTTTGAGACGCAAGAAGCACCAGGTTCAGAACAATTCGGCAGCTTTGGCAATATCTTTTTGCCAGCTGGGCATGCGCGAGAATGGGTAACAGAGTTTAAAATTTTAAGCAAATGAGGGAAGTACAATGAAAAGAAGTCGTGAATTAAATACAAAATTTGCAGAAATATTTGGTCCGAAAGAAACGACTCAATATTTTTCTCCCGGACGAATCAATTTGATTGGAGAACATACCGATTATAATGGCGGACATGTTTTTCCGGCAGCAATCACTTACGGTACATTTGGTGTAGCTGCACCGCGAGAGGATAATAAAGTCTTTGTTTATTCGACCAATTTTGAAGAAGCGGGTGTCATCAGTTTTTCACTCGATGATCTTTCTTATGATAAACATGCAGGCTGGGCAAATTATGTCAAAGGCATGATTTGGAAGGTCACAGAAGCTGGTTATTCTATTCCTAGAGGGTTTGATCTTTTAGTTGAAGGGACGATCCCGAATGGTGCAGGACTTTCCAGCAGTGCTTCTTTGGAATTGCTGGTTGGGGTTGTTTTAGAATCTCTATTTGAATTGCCCATCGATCGTTTAGAGTTAGTAAAATTAGGTAAAAAAGTCGAAAATGAATTTATTGGTGTCAATTCAGGGATCATGGATCAATTTGCCATCGGTTTTGGCGAAAAAGATCAAGCCATCTTATTAGATACCAATACATTAAAATATGAAATGGTCCCTACACAATTAGGCAATTACGCTGTAGTCATCATGAATACGAACAAACGCCGTGAGCTTGCAGATTCAAAATACAATGAGCGAAGAAGCGAGTGTGAAGAAGCGCTGAAAAGATTACAGGAAAAATTGTCCATCAATTCTTTAGGCGAATTGTCAGAAGAACAATTCGCTGAAAACGAATCACTTATCGGAGATGAAACACTGATCAAACGCGCAAAACATGCAGTGACAGAAAACCAGCGCACATTAAAAGCAAAAAAAGCATTAGCAGGTGGGGACTTAGACTACTTCGGTCAGCTGCTGAATGCCTCCCATACGTCCTTGCAGCATGATTATGAAGTGACAGGAATCGAATTAGATACGTTAGTAGAATCGGCACAAAAACAACCAGGTGTTCTAGGCGCCCGAATGACTGGGGCAGGATTTGGCGGCTGCGCTATTGCTTTAGTCGAAGAAAAACAAATCCCGACATTCAAGAATAACGTTTATGATGAATATGTCAAAACGATCGGCTATGCGCCTGACTTCTATGTTGCGCATATTGGAAGCGGCACGCAAAAAATAGAAGAGCCGGAAGCTGTACGATAAAACGAAAACAACGATCGGCTCCACAAATAAAAAGGACTAAGGCATAACGCCTTAGTCCTTTTTATTGAAACGCTGGTTTATCTTACAAGTTGGATTTCCACCAGCTGTTTGCCAAAATCGTACCTAAAATCGGCAATTGTTCAGTGGTAGTAGTTAAAACCTGGCTGCGCGGCGGGATTTGATTGGCTGAAAAGTGATAGAAAATATCCCAAACAGTCGCAATCTTGAATCCTGCGAAACCAGATAAGAAAGAAGAAGCAGATGTACGTCGAATAGCAAAAGGACTTGTTCGATCGTTCAATCTTTGTTGACTTGACCAGCGAACAGGAGCAGTAAAGGTTCTTGTATCCTGTCTTGTGTTTTGTCTTGTTCCCTGATTAGTCTCTTCTTTTGGCTCATCGTATTGTGTAAGATCATACGCTTCGATGATCGCATTTAATTTTTGAGCATATTGTCTGTCTGTGGCATAACGACCTTGTAAGTGAGCTGTCGCTTCACGATAGGTTGCTGCTTCAGATTTCCAAGCAGGTTTGTAGAAATCTTTATTGCCGGAAATACCATTTTTAAGCAAATCAGCATAATCATCTAAGCTCTCTTTGTAACTTGGATATTTTCGGAATTGAGCACGGATTTGGTAGCTGTTGCCTTGTAAATCCTGTTCAAGTGTATTGAAAGAGACACTGCTGCCTTCAAAACTTCCCTTGATACCGAATAGATTATGATTTGGTTCTCTTGACAACAAACTATTCCCTGATCCGCTCTCCAAAATTGCTTGTGCTAACATCACAGAAGCATAGAGACCTTCCCGCTGACCAATTTCTTGAGCAAAACCGGATATTTTTTCCAAAAATTGATCCGTTGTCTGATTTCTTGAAAATTGGAATTGGTTCAAGCCGTCTAAGACTGAAGAACCTCCGGGAGTCAAAGAACCAGATGCTGTTGGCAAACCACTGATGTTCACGCGCACAGCAAAATCAGGCGTGAAATCTGAGATCGATGTGACACGAACTGAATCATTTGGTTGCGGAGCATGGATAAATCTGCCGCCGCCAATATAAATCGCTACGTGGTGAGTAACGCCGGTAGATGGTCCCCAGAAAAGTAAATCTCCAGGTTGTGCTTGGCTGACAGGGATTTGGGTCCCAGCATATTGCTGTTCGCCTGTCCAAGCGCCGATGTTATGTCCCGTTGCTTTCAGATAGACGAATTGGGTCAAACCAGAACAGTCAAAACTTGATGGTCCTCTTGCTCCCCAAACATATGGCGCACCAATATGTTTGAACGCTTCCTCTACGATGGCTCTTTGGACAGCTGTCGTATTCGTAGGAAGGGCAGCATCAACAGGTGTCTTCGTAACAAACTGTGAGGAATCTGTCCCAGCCACAGCTAACGGATCAGAAGCTGGTCTTGGGTTGTTTGACGAGTTGGCTGTGTTTGATCCAGAAGCAGGGCGATTTGGCCGATTCGTTGTTGACGAATTGCTTGAATTATTTTGCTGATTGTTACCCGACGGACGGTTATTGTTTCCGCCAGATGTCGAAGAACCTGAACCATTGTTGTTCGTATTGTTATTGTTGTTTCCTTGGTTTCCATTTTCAGGAGTAGTAGTTGAATCGGTTGTTTCATCTGTTGACGGCGTCGTTGACGAATCTGTGGATGAATCAGTTGTCTCATCCGTTGAAGAATCCGTCGTCGTATCTTCAGTTGAAGAATCTGTACTTGAGTCAATCGTTTGGAAGACGGCTGTAAAAGTCGCGTCTTGCTTGCCGATAGTGAATGTCCCGCTCAGTTGATCTGCTTCTGGGCTGAATAAGTCAGCACCAGTGATCTCAACAGAAACGATTTGTTCACCTTCTGATGGTTGGATCGTATAAGTGATCTTCGTTCCTTCAGCTAATCCGCTTAGTGAACCAGAAGATACATCAAGAAGTTGTCCGTCTGCTGTTTTGAACTGGACCTTGCTCGCAAGTTCTGAATCGATGAACAATGTGTGTACTGCTTCGGGCGTTTGCGATGAATCTGTCGTTGCCGCAGTATCGCCTGTACTTTCTGAGGAAGACGAAGACGTTGTATCTGTCGTCGCTTCAGCAGAAGAACTAGCAATTGCTCCTACATCAGAACTTTGAGACGTTTGATCATCAGCAAAAACAGGATGCGCGGCTAAGATAGTCGGCGCAATCAACCAAGAAGCGGCTAAAAGTCGCAGTGTTTTGTTTGTTTTCATGATTATCTAGTCCTTTTTCGTATTTTGTTCAGAAAATAGTTCTTATTAGTTAAATGGGGGAAAGGATACGGATTTTATATAAAATACGCATGCCTGCCTAAATTGTACCAGAGGATCCATTATTTCACAAAAAATATCCGTACCTTTTTTGTACAATTATTTCTCTCATTTGGAAAAAAAAGAAAAAATAGTAAATTTATTCTGAATCGAAAATCGTCAATAGTTCTGCGGTTGTTCGGATATCAGCGATTTTTGGGAAAAGTTTTTGGAAAAACACGCGATGCAGTTCTTCATCACGATCGCCGCACGCATCTTCGACAAGAATCAAATTGTATCCGCGTTGATAGGCATCTAAAGCAGTAGCGTAAACCCCGTTTGCTGTAGCTACGCCAGTCAAGATCAATGTATCGATCCCTCGTCGACGAAGCTGCAGATCAAGAGAAGTGCCATAAAAAGCACTTGGGTTATATTTAGTGATCTCAACGACATTTTCAGCTTCAGGATCAGAAGCGATAGGTAAAGCAAACGTTGTGAAGTCTGCTGGGACTTGCATTGGAGAATGCATGGTTTGTTCTTTGTTTGAACCTATCAAATGGAAGGTTTGGACATCTACATTAACTAGTGCAAGCAAAGCGGGTGTGTTTTTTAAAGCTGCAGCGAGCTGATTGTTTTTTTCAAGAACACTTTCTACAGGATAAGGAACGAGGGTACCGTTTAAAATTCCTTTTTGCATGTCGATAGGGACAAATGCTGTTTTGTGCAAATCTAAAGTATTTTTGGACATAAAAAAAGCCTTCTTTCAGTTATTTTTATACACGATTTTTTAGAGACAGTGTAAATTTATGCCTTCTTTTCTTTTTTGTCAATTCTTTCTACACCTAGCTGATTGCCTTTTTTATTGGTAGAATAGGTATGAAAGCGGAATTTATCTGATTAATAATAAAAATTTGGATAAAAAGAGTGAGCAGATCATCCTGCTGATTCTGGATATAGAGGAATAAGGGAGGGAACCGCAATGTCGAAATCAGGCAGCAAATCAAGCGGAAGTTTGGTAAAGGACTTTGCTGAACATTGCCAGTTCTCTGATTTTGACAGCGTAAATCAATGAATTATGTAGAAGTCAATCATGTATCAAAACGATATAAAATGGGTGAAACAATCATCACGGCAAACGATGACTTATCTTTTTCGATTGAAGAAGGAGAATTAGTGATCATCTTAGGTCCCAGCGGCGCAGGCAAATCAACTGTCTTAAATATATTAGGGGGAATGGATACACCTGATGAAGGCGAAATCATTATAGATGGGGTAGATATCGCCGCTTTTTCAGACAAAAAGCTTACAGCTTATCGACGAACGGATGTCGGGTTTGTTTTTCAATTTTATAACTTAGTTCCTAATTTGACAGCAAAAGAAAACGTAGAATTAGCCACAGAAGTCGCACCAGATGCTTTAGATCCTGTAGAAGTCTTGACGCAAGTAGGGCTTTCGCATCGTTTAAATAATTTCCCCGCACAACTTTCTGGCGGCGAACAGCAGCGAGTATCCATCGCTCGTGCCCTTGCTAAAAATCCCAAATTACTATTGTGCGACGAACCTACAGGAGCACTGGATTTTGAAACAGGAAAACAAGTACTCAAATTACTTCAGAGCGCAAGCAGAGATCATGGAAATACCGTTTTGATCATCACCCACAATTCGGCGCTGGCACCTATCGCAGATCGAGTGATCCATATCAATGATGCAAAAGTACGCCAGATCGAGCGGAATGAACATCCTCAATCAATCGATGATATCGTATGGTAGGAGGACAGAAAAATGAAAAACAAAACCTATCTCAAAGCTAGTTTTAGAGAAATAAAGCAATCAAAAGGCCGATTTATCGCGATAATAATGATTGTTTTATTAGGTACACTATTATATGTTGGTGTAAAAACAGCTGGTCCTGTTATGCAAAAGACAATGGATCATTATGTCACGCAGCAACATCTATCTGATCTGCAAATCATTTCAACAGCTGGTCTATCACAAAAAGATATCGATCTCGCAGAAGAAGTGCCAGGTGCCGAGGCAGAACCCGGCTATCAATTCTATTATGCAGATGCAAATAAAAATGAAGTCGTCCAAGTGTTTTCTTATGATGCACAAGGAAAACAAAACCAGCTGACACTGACAGAAGGGCATTTTCCGAAAGATAAAAATCAAATCATTTTAGATGAAAAAGCAAAATCAGCTGGATATAAAATCGGGGATGAGTATCAAGTCAAAGAAGATATGCTTGATGTGACAAAGTATACGATCTCAGGCTTTGTCCGGTCACCGCTGTTCATCAATAAACTGGAACGAGGATACACGAATATCGGGAATGGTTCAGTTGATTATTTTGCTTATATCCCTAAAGAAAACTTTACTTCTGAAAATTACTCGATCCTATATTTAAGCTTTGGAGAAATGGATTCAGAAACAGTATACAGTGACAGTTACCAAGAAAAAATGGACGACAAACAAGATCTGGTCGAAAAGAAATTCGAAAATCGTCCTGAAGAACGTTTAGCAGAACTGAAAAGTACAGCAGAAGATGCACTTTCTGGCGAGAAACAGAAAGTTGCAGACGGCAAAGAACAATTAGAACAAGCAAGAGCGCAAAGTGCCGCTTTTGCACAACTTGATCCATCGATAACTGCTTCTTTAGATCAGCAAGAAGCAGAGCTGAATGCAGCGAAAGAAGAGATTGCTGCTCAGGAACAAAAAATCGCCGAACTGCCAGAGCCTTCTTACTTGTATCGTCAACGCTCGGAAAATGTCGGTTTCCAAGAATTTGGTGATTTAGCGGATCGAATTGCAGCCATTGCGAATGTTTTCCCATTATTCTTTTTCTTTATTGCTGCATTGATCACTTTTACGACAATGACACGAATGGTGGAAGAAAACCGTAGTGAGATTGGGATGCTGAAAGCATTAGGCTATACCAAATTGGAGATTTCTACAAAGTACATTATCTACGCGTTGTTGGCTTCTATTTTAGGTGTTGGATTTGGTGTAGTTTTAGGAACGAACTTGCTGCCAAGAATCATTTTTGAACTTTCCAGTGCCCAATATGATGTGGGTGAAGCACGGATTTTTTATGATTGGGTGCCGATTGCTCAAGCTTCCGCAGCTTTTCTTGCAGCAACATTTGGTTCGGCATTGATTGTTTTGCTGAAAGAATTACGGGAACGTCCAGCGACACTTTTACAACCTAAAGCACCAAAACCAGGGAAAAGAATTCTTTTGGAATATATAAAACCATTATGGTCAAGATTGAGTTTCAATCAGAAAATCAGCTATCGCAACTTGTTCCGCTATAAATCCAGAATGTTCATGGCAATCGTCGGTATTGCAGGCTGTGCTGGTCTGATGGTCGCTGGTGTCGGACTGAAAGATTCTTTAAGTGCCGTTGGAGACAAACAATTTGGACCAATCACTGATTATCAAGCAATCGTTACTGCGAATGAAGATGCGGATAATCAGAAAATCGAAGACACGCTTTCTGATCAAAAAGACGTAACGAGCTGGCTAACGACAGAAAGCCAAACGATGGAACTTAGGAAATCGGGAATTCCGTCACAAAATGTCACGATGTTTGTACCAGAAGACAGTCAAGATTTCGCAAACTATGTCCACTTAGAAGATTTGAAGGGAACGGCTGTCGATCTGCCAGAAGATGGAGCAGTAATCACTGAAAAAATCGCTGATACCTTTGAAGTGAAAAATGGAGACAAGATTACTTTATATGATACAGATCAAAACAAGATAGAAGTAACGATCAAACACATCGTTCGAAACTATCTAGGAAACTTTATCTACCTATCGAAAAATGCATATCAGCAAGCATCAGATAAAGAGTATTCTCCAAATGCCTTTTTAGTCAAAACAGAAAAAATGTCTAAAAAAGAAGAAGAAAACTTGTCTAAAGCATTTCTTGATACAAAAGAAGTGTCGAATACTTCCTTTATCTCTAAACAAATCGAAGTTCAGGAAGATTCGATGGCCAATCTAGATGTCGTCGTGTTGATTTTTGTGGTATTGTCTGGTTTATTGGCATTCATCGTGCTTTATAATCTGACGAATATCAATATTTCTGAACGTGTGCGAGAACTATCCACAATCAAAGTATTAGGTTTCTTTGACAAAGAAGTAACGATGTATATCGTTCGTGAAAACATCATTTTCACGATTTTAGGAATCATTGGCGGAGCAGGTGTCGGCTATGTCCTGACTGAGTTCATCTTGCAGCAGGCATCAATGGAAAATGTTATCTTCCCATTAGTCATCAGCTGGCAAGCTTATGTTCTGTCTGCAAGTTTGACCATCCTTTTCACAGTCATCGTTATGATCGTTACCCATTTCAAATTGAAGCACATCAACATGATCGATGCGCTGAAATCGAACGAATAGAGTTTAAGAAGAAGCTGTTTGACTACTGTCGCAGCTTCTTTTTTATTTTGGGGTGTACAAGAACTTTTAGGAAAATGGTGTAAGCGGTATACAAAGAAGCTTTTTTTCGCTATAATAAAAGAAAATGCAACTTGTATATATAAGTTACAAATGGCAAAGGAGCGGGAAAATGACTTTTAAAGAAAAAGTAATCTATCAAATTTATCCTAAGTCTTATAAAGATACAAATGGCGACGGAATCGGGGATTTACAAGGAATCAAAGAAAAATTGCCTTATTTAGAAAAATTAGGTGTTGATATGGTCTGGTTGAATCCAATCTATCCCAGCCCGCAAAAAGATAATGGTTATGATATTTCAAATTACACAGCAGTCGATCCGATGTTTGGAACAATGGAAGACTTTGAAGAACTAGTGGCTGAAGGAAAAGAACATGGTATTGAATTTATGTTAGATATGGTACTGAATCATGTATCGACAGAACATCCTTGGTTCCAAAAAGCACTTGCAGGAGATACTTATTATCAAGATTTCTTTATCCTGCGTGATGAACCCACAGATTGGATCTCAAAATTCGGCGGCAGTGCTTGGGCACCATTTGGACACACTGGAAAATATTACTTGTGTCTATATGATGATACACAAGCAGATCTTAATTGGCGAAATCCAGCAGTTAGAGAAGAGTTATATAAAGTCGTTCGCTTTTGGATGACAAAAGGAGTCAAGGGATTCCGCTTCGATGTGATCAATGTTATTGGAAAAGATGAAGTTCTTAAAGACAATCCAGTAAATGAAGGAAAAGCAGAATATACAGACAAACCAATCACGCATGAATACTTAAAAATGCTCAATCAAGAAACATTTGGCAATGATCCTGAAATCATCACAGTTGGTGAAATGAGTTCAACGACCATCGAAAACTGTGTCTTGTATACAAATCCTAAGCGAAAAGAATTGACGATGACGTTCAATTTCCATCACTTAAAAGTGGATTATGAAAATGGCAAGAAATGGGCCACTATCCCATTTGATTTTAAAGAGCTGAAACGTCTCTTCCATTCATGGGGAGAAAAAATGAGTGAAGAAGATGGCTGGAATGCTTTATTTTGGAATAACCATGATCAGCCTCGTGCCTTGAATCGTTTCGTCGATGTCGAAAATTATCGCGAAGAAGGCGCAAAAATGCTTGCTTCAGTCATTCATTTAAATCGTGGAACACCATATATTTATATGGGAGAAGAAATCGGGATGATCGATCCAGCCTATACTTCGATCGATGATTATGTCGACGTGGAATGTTTAAATGCTTATCAGATGCTGATAGCTGAAGGAGCCGGCGAAGAAGAAGCTTTCAAACAAATCACCAAGAAATCCAGAGATAATTCCCGGACACCTATGCAATGGACAGCGGAGGAAAATGCTGGGTTTACATCCGGTACTCCTTGGCTGAAAGCAGGGGCTTCCTTCAAAGAAATCAATGTTGAAAATGAAACAGCAGATGGTATTTTTGCTTATTACCAAGAGCTGATCCAGCTTCGTAAAGAAAAGCGATTGATTGCTGAAGGCGAGTATAAACCGTATGCGCCAGAACACCCTCAAATCTATAGTTATATTCGTACACTTGAAGACGAAGAACTATTGGTTGCAGCTAATTTTTATGATAAAGAAACAGAACTTGAAGTACCAGAAAGATTTTTAGACTCAGAAATCTTGATAAGTAATTATTCTGATCCCGAAATTCAAGAACAGACAACATTACAGCCTTACCAAGTAATTGCTTTGTACCGGAAAGCAAAGTAGAAAGTAAATAGAACAGATTTTTAGAATCATCAAAAAAGACTGATCCGCATAGTGATCAGTCTTTTTTATGCAGCTAAAACAAGTTTTTAGAGAAGATTATTCGAAATAATCTTCCTCTGAGAAAGCAGATTTGTCATAAGTTCCTTTGTCTCCGTAATAACGGTTATATCTTTGTTTGAACTTACGGAAGAGATAAACGACCAGCAATTTGACCAAGGTATAGAATGGAATACCAAAAATCACACCAACTAGTCCTAACAAGTCCCCCATTACCAATAAAATAATCAAAATCGTGATTGGATGGATGTTCAATCTGTTTCCCATTACTTTAGGAATAATCAAGTCGCCATGCAGCAGCTGGACAGCAAACCAGACAATAACGAATTTTACAGCCATAAAAGTTGAATCTTGGAATGCAATAAACAGCCCAGGGAAAAAGGCGACAAATGGACCGATATAAGGAACAATGCACAAAATCCCCGCAGCGATCGCTAAGATACTTGCAAACTTAAGTCCAATAAGCAAGAAAATCCCCCAGTAAATCGCACCTAAAAGCAGTGATGCAATAATCTGTCCTTTTATGAAACCTCCAAGCTGGCGATTAGCAATTCTAACCAATGAACGAAAGTCTTCCCGAAAAGCTGGCGGAACGATATCCAAAGTCGTCTGATAAAATTTACGCGGATCTTTCAATAAAAAGAAAGCAATGATCGGACCTGTAAATAACGTAATGAAAGTGGTCGTGATCGCTGAAAAAATATTGCTGATTTTTTCAGCACCGCTTTGCCAATAATCACCAATGAAAGCAGACAGGTTTTTTGTTGCCTGGTCAATAGAGTGAGAAATTTGGTTCAAAGAGTCTGCAAAAGGTGTATCCACAGCAAACTGCTGCAGCTGTACTTGGACGTCATTAACGACCTTTGGAAACTGTTGGATCAAGTCTTCTGCTTGCTTCTGGAGTATGGGATAGACCAAGACACCGGCAAAGCCAAGGACGGTAAGAATCACACAATAAACA
This sequence comes from Enterococcus sp. DIV0210g, assembly GCF_050559705.1. NCBI lineage: Bacteria > Bacillati > Bacillota > Bacilli > Lactobacillales > Enterococcaceae > Enterococcus > Enterococcus sp. DIV0210g. The sequence continues at coordinate 498,932 of NZ_CP187903.1, forward strand.
ATAACAAGCGCGATACTCCGCGACATTTTTTTACTCATCCTTGTAATAATGGGGTCTAGTAAGTAATAAATAATCAAAGTAAATAAAAGAGGCGGCATTGTTGTTGCAAAAATTACCCAAAAAGGTTTAAAAATAAATGATATCCGATGAAATAAAAAAATAGCAAATGCACTTAAAATAAGCAGCCCTAAAATATAATAAGACGTTTTACCTCCCAGAAACCGAATAAGCTTCGATTGTTTCTTTTCCACAATAATCCTCCTTTTCTTTCTAGTTTCAATTATAAACAGAAGCATTTGAAAAAAGAAAGCCGGACGTCGCGAGGAAACTAAATTCTTTCAAATGTACAAAAATAAAAGAACTCCAGCAAACAAATCTGATTTGTTTGCTGGAGTTCTGCTCTTCGATGATTCAGATCAATTTTTTTAATCCTCGAATGGAAACCGGAATGACTTCACCGTTATTCAAGGTCACTTCACGAGCCCGTTTATTGATTGAACGGATATTTTGGCTGTTGATGACATAAGATTTGTGACAGCGAACGAAATCTGCGTGCTGTTTTTCAACATCTTTGATCTTTTCATAAAACTGCATTTGCGCATGCGTAAGGTGGACCTCTAATTTATGAGGAGTACCGGAAGCTGTTGAAAAGTATTGGATATCTTTGACTGGCAGAAATTTGATCTCATCATTGAACTCTACTTTGAAGATGTCTTTTTGAGGTTCAGATGTTCGGAAATCCAAAAAGATCTTGCTGAGTAATTGTTCTACATTTTCTTTTAGGTCAAAAATATCTTCCTTTAAGATATAGTCTGTAGGCTCAATGTTGCTTTTTAAAATCGTCAATGAAAGATCGTTATGTGAAGTTACATAAATAATCTTGCCTAATGGATCAAGTTCGCGAATCTTTTTACCAAGAATGATTCCGTTGAAGTCGCTGCCTTCTAATTCGATATCCAAAAAGTAGATGCCGAAAGAAGAAGTACGTACTTTTGCCGCTTCCAATAATTCTAAAGGATCCGAGGTCGCGCAATGAACATAACTATCCAATTTTTCGATCATGATCCGGTTTTTGATCACTGCGTTTAGAATCTCTAATTGTCTCTGATCGTCTTCACAAATATATATGGGAATCATTATTCTTCTCCTTCTATGTAAGCTGGATGTGGATCGTCTGGATAAAACGCTGATTCTCAATCGTCGTTTCTAAAAATAAATGATTGCTGCTGTTGATAAGTTCATCCAAAATGAAGAGTCCGAGACCATCATTCTGGTTTTTATTTTTCGTTGAGAATCCTTTTTGTTTCAAGACGTTTAGTGGTAGTTCGTTTAAAGTCGAATTTGCTACCCGGAATAAAATAAAGTTGTTCTTTTTCAAAATAGATAGTTCGATGGTTTTCTTTTTCGTGATCTCTGCACCTTCGATGGCATTGTCTAAAATGATGCCGATCATACGAACAAGATTTACGGTGTGTTTTTTGTTCAAGGAAACTGTTTCTGGGAAATCGATATGGACATGCAAGCCCTTTTCCTGTGCAATCATCAGCTTCAGCGAAAGTAAACTGCGTAATTCAGGGCTTTCCATTTTGTCTAAAACACTGAGGTTAGCAGGAAAAAGATTCAACATCTTTCTTGTCGGCAATATTTGCTCATCATAATACTTTTTCAAACCGTCTAAATCTCTTTCTTCTATATAACTAGTTAATGAAAACAGCAAGTTCTGATAATCATGTTTGAATTCGCGAAGTTCTTGATAGTTTTTCTCAAGATCTTTGATATATTCGCTTTGTAGTCGAACTTGCTGTTCTAATAATTCATCTGCTAATTTTTTGTTGGTGATTTTTCGGTAATAAAACAAAATGAAAAGACCGATCACAAGGTAAAAAATGAAAAATCCTGTGTTCACTTTCAGCGTTTGGGGAGTTTCGCCGGAAAAACGTGTATAAAAAATTATGACGTAATAAGTGAATACAATACCGTTACCAACAATTCCTAGAATATAACGATCAATTTCACGGAAAAAGTTCTTCATGCAGAATCGGAATCCTAATGACAAACTAAAAGAAAGTGTCGTTGCAATAAACAAATGTAAATATTGTAGAGAATCGCCTGGTTTTATAACGGCAGTGTTTTTAATAAAAAAGTCAACAAAGCTTGCAAGATGATCTCCTAGCAAAGAAGCTAGAATACCGTAAGGAAAAGCATACAGAAGTTGATTTTTCTCTTTTGAAAAAATCAAGAAAGTAATTGCAAGCACTCCAATAACAAAAAAGGTTGTAAAAATGTCAATCAGTGAATACATGTATCCTGAGACGATACTGAATAGCAACGTAGTAATTAAAAAAATCCGCTTATGTTTTATTTCATTGTCAATAAACAGAATATTAGATGTATAGACGAGATATTGTAAGGCTATAGGCCATAAAAACATAAAGTACAGCTCCCATTGATTTTTCCCAATTATAGCATATCTAAGAGCTTATTTTTTTAATTTCTCAGGGATTTTGAACTCTGACATGATACCAAAGCAGCAGCCTGAAACAAAGAAATCTGAAAGGCTTGAAAGTTGGTTAATGATTACTTTTTTCATGTGAAATCCTCCTAAAATTCATTAATGTATTTACACTTGGAAGTAACATACATATTTCTAAGACAATCCCTAGTATTAAATAAGTAGCGAAGTCATAAGAAGAAAAGAATAGACTAACTACTGCAAACAAGACAAACATACCAATCGCTTTTTTCAGTAAGGGTGGACGTTTTTCGGGTTCAATGGGATTTAATGCTGTACCTTTTGATCCATAGCGCAGCAGCAAGCCAAAGCAGACTGCCAAAATCAGACACATCAAGAAAAAAGGGATTTGGATATCCAGTAATTTGAAGCCTAAAGGAAGGCCCCAGAGATATGCGATGGTCCAGATAAGACAAGCAAATTCTGAATCAGAATGCAGTCCATAAGCATAACGTCGTATACAAATGTATGAAAGAAAAGTAATTCCTGTTTCATACAATGAGTGAGTGACGAGAGCAAACAGAAAAACGACTGCCAGTTTCAAAACATTGTTTATCAGTACATCGATCGCAAATTTTACTTGGATATACTTCAGATCTTCCGGTGATGTTTCTGTATCAAAAAGGATGGACATGATCTTGTTTACAAACTTTTCTTTCATTTATGATTACCTCCACTATCTAGTTTATGCTAAAAATAAAAAAAGATTCTTTTTACATCATAAAAAGACGTTTTGAGCTCAAAAACGAAGAAATTTAACATAATTGACACATAACAGGTGAGCAAGTTGAACAGTTTTGATGCCAAAACTGCTTTTTAAGACATTTTTTGTCCAAAGCCCGTTTTTTATGGTAAAAAGTTAGTGACTTAGAAAACAGGATCGGAGGAGCGCACGATGGAAAATGGATACGTATTTGAAATCGGAGAAACGTTAGCTTTTGAATCAGATTTGTTTGAAAAACCGGTAGAAGGAAAAATCGAAAAAATCTATGAAAATAGTGTGATGATCCGCGTGACAAATTGTTGTTCATCGAATGAGGAAACAGCACATCAGTTGCATTGGCAGCTTATTGTAAAAAAATCGCGAGCAGTACATGCATAAAAAAAGAGAGATAAAAAAGATGCGGCCAGTAAACGATCCTGGACGCATCTTTTTGCAATTATGATCTTTTTATTCCTGACTCATGATAAAAGTACCAAATTTTGAATGTTTCGAAACAAGCAAGCAGGAAAAGCAGGATAGAGACCATGAAGATCGCCTTCGCTGCAAACAAATGATAGCAAAAAACAGAAGCCGCAGCCCCAAAAATAAACGCAAGGACTACTAACAAATAATGGATGAATTCATCGAAAGCACTTTGTTTTTTTGTGGTCATATAATCGTAAAAATTTGTTGCTACACCTTTTAGATTTCCTGTCGTAAATACATTCGTATACACACGTCCGTTGATTTTATCAAAAGATACCCATTGAACAGCAGCTGTAAAAGCAATCAAGATCGTCACCAATGCAGGATGGACATTCAACGGTGCCAAACCAATCAGGAAAAAGACAATTGCTTCAAAATAAAGGACAAACAAACGCCAAGAATGCTGTTCTTTCTTTTTGAAATAATCGATCAAAAATTTTGTCAGCAAGATCCCTAAGACAAAAAAGCAGGTAGACAAGACTTTTGTACCTACGCTGAGCCATTTTCCATCAAACGCTTGGATGATCGTCAGAATGATGTTGCCTGTCTGTGCAGAAGCAAATGCATCATAATGGATATACGTATAACTATCGATTGCACCACCGATAAATGTTAATAAAAGTCCGATATTCCGTTTTTCATGGAAGGAAGACTTCATATTTCATCACCTTCATCTCTAATTTACATAGTAATATTAGCACATTTTTTGAAAATAAACTGTATATTTTCTGAACGAACAAATAAATAAAAACATTCATTTCATTTTTAGGTCAAGTTTTGTTACTATTAAGAAAACCAAAACACAGAGAAAACATACAGAAGGATGGGAGTACAATCAATCAGCTGGAAGAAACCAAAATTCGTCAGCTAGAAAAAGAAGTCAAAAGCTGGAAACAAAAATATCAAAAATTGCAGCAGATCTTCCGTCTGCAAGAAGAGATCATTGCTAGTTACGAAGCAGCTTACGGGGAAGCCCCCGGACTTATTGACGAAACAAAAGAAGAAAAAGGGACATCTGATCAACTGTTTTTCGACCATATGGAAAAACGTTCCTATAATCGCTTTAATCAGGAACAGAGAGAAGCCATCATTTATGATATGGAGAAAAATCTGCGGATCATTGCGGGCGCTGGAAGCGGGAAGACGCAAACGATTTGTGCCAAAGCTGTTTATTTGATGAAAGAAAAACAAGTAGCAGAACAACGGATCTTGATGATCACCTTTACGAGAAATGCAGCAAATGAACTGAAAAAAAGAGTAGATAACTTTAGTCAAAGAAAAACAGACGTACATATAGGTACTTTTCACAGCATTTTTTTCCGTCTATATAAAGAAATCAGCCATCATTTTCCAGAATCAGTCAGAAGCATCGGAGATTTTGGAAAAGAAAGCAGTCAGCGGCTGTCTGGGTATTTGCAGCAGCTGATCCGAAAATATAATCTTTTTGTATTTGATCAATTCGGCGAAAAAACCATTGCCTCACGCCTTGATTATTGGCAAAATATGGATTTATCTCACGAAGAAATCGTAGAGTTAGTAAGAGAAAAATTTGATTCGATCGAAAAAAATGCGGCACAACCTATCTCCCAAAGGCTGCATTTGCTGCTGGATGAGTTAGAACAAATCAAAGAATCGGAGCGTCTGACAGATTTCAATGATGTGTTGAAGAACTTGAAAAATGCTTTGGAGATAAAAGAGATCCAGCAGTTTATCGGTGAAAAATACGATTATTTATTTATTGATGAGTTTCAAGATACCAATCCTTTGCAATGGGGGATCGTTAAACGCTTGGTGAAGGATACAAAGATCAAACTGATCGTTGTAGGTGATGATGATCAAAGTATTTACAGTTTCAGAGGTTCAGAACCTGCATATATCAAAAATTTTGACCAAGAGTTTCCGACTGAGACACTGTTCTTATTGACAAATTATCGTTCAAGAGCAAGTATCGTCCAAAGTGCGAATCGACTAATCAAACACAATAAGAATGAGCGCATCGAAAAATCAATGGTGCCGGCACAAGCAGAAAAAGGCATTACAGAAGCATTGTATTTTCCTGATACACAAGCAGAGAGCCGCTGGATCATCCAGCAAGTTCGTTCGTTTTTGCGGAAAAAAGGAAAATATAAAGAAACCATCATTTTGTATCGATCCTTTTCGCAAACCCAACAGCTTATCCAGCAACTATTAACTACAGAAATCCCATTTGTTGTGGAAGCAGATACTACGTATGAAGGAGTCTTTGGGCTCAAAGTCTTCCGCATTTTCTATGAGCGTTGGTCTGCTTGGCTGAAAGCTGATACAGAAAAGAAAAAAAGAGATGCCTATCGTCAATTGTTACGTACGTTTTTTGCCAATTGTTATTTGAAGAAAAAGGATATTGATCAATTTTTCTATGGAAAACAATCTGAAAATCCAGCTTCTTATATCAGCAAGAAAAATCCTGCGCTTAAAGACAAAGAAAACTTGCTAAATGGCATGCTCAAGGAACTAGAAAAATCAGAGCATCCGGGGTACAAAATAAAACCGTTATTCCAATATTTTATACAATTGCCTAGAGTGACAAAAGAGCTGGATAAAAGCGAATCAGGCTGGTTGATGGAAGAAATCGAAAAACATCCGACTTTCCATAAACTGCAAAAAATGGAAAAACAGATCCAAAGCGAAGCGAAACAATTAAAAACACGCTTGATTGCGTATCATCAAGGAAAACTAGATGCGCTTTGCATCCAAAGTATCCATAAAAGTAAAGGCCTAAGTTACCGAAATGTTTTCTTGATTGGTTGTAATGAAGGAAATATTCCGCACAGCGGCGTGATGGAAAGAGCAGCGGTGCCGGCAGAAACGATTAAAAGCGAACCAGTCACAACGATCGAAGAAGAACGCCGCCTGTTCTATGTAGCAATGACAAGGGCCAGAAATCGTTTATATTTATGCGTCCCTCAAACAAAAGGTTCACGCTCGTTAAAATCTTCGAGATTTATTAGAGAAGCAGGTATATATCCTAGAAAAATCACAGAATAAATGAGAAACATAATGATTTTATTCTCTGTTTGTGATAGTTTTTTAACTTTTTTATGTTTTTTGCTCACAAAACTTAAAATTTTTTATGTTATTTAAAAATAAAATGTATAAAAATAAAAAATCTATAAATATGATGAAATATAACTTTAAAGAAGATTTTTTAATGTGTTCTATTAAGAAATAACTTAGTAATTAAATTTACTAAGTTATTTTTTTATTTTTTGATACCTTTCTGTTGGTTTTTTATCAAATTTTCATGTAATATTGTATTATAATTAAAAAGGAGTGAGAAAATGATAAAATTATATACTTCACCTAGTTGTACTTCTTGTCGAAAAGCACGTGCTTGGCTGCAAACCAATCAACTTGACTTTGAGGAAAAGAATATTTTTGCTGAACCTCTTAACGAAAATGAGATTCGTGCAATCTTGGCTGCAACTGAGGGAGGAGTCGAGGATATTATTTCCACTCGGTCGAAGATTTACGAAAAACTTGACTTAGACTTTAATGAATTATCATTGACACAAATGATTGTTTTGTTTACAGAATATCCGTCTCTTCTAAGACGTCCGATCTTGATTGATGATCGTCGTGTGCTGATTGGATTCAATGAAGACGAAATACGGTCGTTTGTTCCTCGTGATGTTCGCTGTGTGGCAAGAAACTTGATTTATATGCAAAACGCGGTCTTTTAAAAAGAGTCAAGGAGGAGAGAAGGGAGAAAAGTGAAAGTAAAAATCTATGGAGCTGCTAACTGCATCACTTGTTTGAAAGCAAAAGTGTGGCTGGAAACGAATCATTTGCCGTATGATTTTATTGATCTTGACAGAACTAGTTTAAGCCAAGAAGAAGCAGAAGAGTTGTGCAGTTTTAAAGAAGCCGTGCCGGAGCAGATGTTTGCAACATGGTCCGAAGCTTTCCCGCAAGAACTTGAAGAAAATCTCTCTTGTTTAGACAAAAAACAGATCGTAAAATTATGCAGCGAACATTCTAAAGCTTTAAGACGACCGATTATTATCATCGATGAGGTATTGTTTGTTGGGTATGATGAACGATTGCTTTCAAAAATCGTTATGAATGAACAGAATAAATAAATAAAAAACAAGAAATGAATTGTGCAGCATAGATTTATGCCGGAATTCACTTCTTGTTTTTTTAGTGATTATTCAGTGATTGTTTCTGGTTCAGTAAGTGTGTCTTTGTTTTTAGGACTTTTTTTATAAAATAAAGCATACAGCACAGCGCATAATACAGGGATCACTGCACAGAATTGATATAAACCTGAGAAGGATAACAGATTGCGTAATTCACCCATAATGTAAGGTCCTACACCTAAGCCTAAGTCTAAACCAATAAAATAAGTGGATAAAGCAATACTTATACGTGGTCCTATTACTTTTTTCAAACAGATTGCTTGTCCATTCGACATAAAGGTACCATAACCAAGTCCGATTAATGCACCAGAAAGTAACAGCATCCAGCTAGATGTCACGAAACTTAATACGATCAAGCCGATAGTCAAAAAGAAATAGCTGGGATACATCACGTAATTTTCACCCTTGTTGTCAAAGATACGACCAGAAAGCGGACGAGTAAGAGTGATCACCGTAGCATAAACAACGAAGAAAAATGAACTTGCTGTTACTAAATGGATCACTTGTGCATAAGAAGAAAGGAAGGCAAGAACACTTGAATAAGCCAAACCAATCAAAAAGGCAATCAATGCGATGAACAGTACTTTGTATTCGATAAAACTGTCTAAGGTCCATTTTTTCAAGTTTTCGCGATGTTCTGATGTTAGTACGATATTTTTTATCGGCATGAAGAAACATGCGATTGTCGTCAGCAAAATCAGAACTGTCGAAAATACGATAATGAAGTAGAAGTTTGTTGTATTTAGCAAAATCATTCCAATGAAAGGTCCGATAGCTGCTGCTAAACTAGTGCTCAATCCGTAATAATTGATTCCTTCACCATTTTTTGATTTAGGGATATAAGCGGTCACGATGGCATTGGTTGCCGTGGATACAGCGCCGTAACCAAATCCGTTTAAGAAACGAATCAGATAAAGAATCGTGATCGTCGGCATGTACAGATATGCTGCAGTAGTTATCAAATAGAAAAGAGCGCCGTAACGCAAAACTGCTTTTCGACCGTATAATTCGATTTTCTTACCGATATACAAACGAGCAAGCAGCGTACCTATGATATAGATACCTGATGCAAGGCCAGCTTGACCAGTCGTAGCGCCGAGGTGATCTTGTGCAATAACAGCAATGATAACCATCAAAAGATAATAAACAAGATAGACGATAAAATTGATAACAGTGATACTTATAAATCCTTTATTAAATAATTTCTCTTCCATTACGGATTGTTCACTCCAATAGTTTAATTGATATTCGATTGTATGTTAAAAAGCAGGATGCAAGTGTAAAGAAAATTCATCTGCTGTGTTTTCAGATGTGCCGGCACATAATTCTTTCAATTGATTGATTTTTTTCTCAACGTCGCTGTAATTAGAAGGATAGCGATCGACTAATTGATAGATAAACAAATCGCGAATTTCCATGAATTCTTCAACGATTTTTTCTTCTTGAAGATTCAATGTTTCTTGACTCGTACGCAACAGTAAATATTCTTGATATGCATCATTTAGGAAAATAAGTGCAGCATCACGATCGAAGCGAGCGCGGTAAGCAGTATCAAGTCTCTCTAATAACAAATCAGTCCATTTTTTCATAGTAACAACCTCTTTCTTTTTTGTTTTACAAGAGCAACTATAGCAGTCTCTTTTTAGAAAAAAATTCGGTTTTGTTATGCTTTTTCGTAAATGACAAATAAAAAACAGAAAAAACAACAACATATGTTAATGTTTTTTGTAAATTTTCAGAAATCAGGAGTAGTGTATCTTAATATTGCAATTGATTTGATGTACAATAAGAATAAAGTTGGTAGTGAAAAGGAGTGCGCCAAAAAGTGGATAGCAGGATCTTGAGGAAGTATATTGACGAGCATTCATTTCCGGTCGTGATAAAGAAAAAGAAAAAGTATTTGATTTACGAGGGATTGCAAGATAAGTACGTTTATGTTCTGAAAAAAGGGGTTATCAAAACAAGCGTCATTTCGAAAGATGGGCGGGAATTCAATATTGAATATATCAATGGTCTGGAAATCGTCTCTTTATTGAAAGATGAATACTCGCAGTTTATTGACGCACCATTCAATATCCGTGTCGAATCGGATGAAGCAGAGCTGTATAAAATCAACCGTGTAGAGTTCTGGCGGCACATCAATAGTAATCTTGAATTGCAAAATTATGTCAAAGATTATTATCGGATCCGTTTGCTTCGTTCGATGAAAAAAATGCAACAGATGCTGATGAATGGGAAATTCGGGGCGGTTTGTACCCAATTATATGAACTTTATGATATGTTCGGTGTTGTGGTAGAAGGAAAAGGCATCTTGATTGATTTTGTAGTAACAAATGAGGAAATCGCTCGTTTCTGCGGGATAGCTTCCGCTAGTTCTGTTAATAGAATGATGCAGCAATTGAAAGAACTAGGAGCAATCGAGGTCAAAAACAGACATATTTGGATCAAGAATCTTGATATTATCAAAGAAAATATCATTTTTTAAGTAAATGAATAGAACACATAGGAAAGTTGAAGGGAATCAATCAGCAAGTTGATTTTTCTTCGGCTTTTTTATTTTTTTCTTCAATAATCATTTTATATATTTTGCGAGACGCCTTGATATCATGTATGCTCTAAAAAGTAAGTTAAGCAGGATTGGAGGAAAACGAAATGCAGAAAGAAAGTTTTCTATCAGCAGATCAAAAAACGAAAATCGGTCTTACTGTTTGGCGGCCGGAAAAGGAACCAATCGCTGTCGTTCAACTTGTTCATGGAATGGCCGAGTTTAGTGAAAGGTATGCAGGATTTGCTGATTTCTTGACTAGTAAAGGTATCGTTGTTGCAGCACACGATCATTTAGGACATGGAGAGTCTATCAGAACCCCGGAAGATTATGGCCATTTTTCAAATGAAAAAGGAATCAATCTTCTATTAGAAGATATTTCATTCGTCAATCAAAGATTTCAGGAAGAATACAGCCATTTGCCTTACTTTATCTTGGGGCACAGTATGGGATCGTTCCTTTTGAAAAGTTATTTAGGAAAATATCCGACTTCTTTGGATGGGGCAATCTTGATGGGGAGCGGCTGGCATGCTGCTTTAGAAATGCGTGCAGCAGAAATGCTTTCTTCGGTTATTGGTTTATTATATGGGAAAAAACATCGTTCGCAATTTATCGATAACTTAGCCTTTGGGGGATACAACAAAAAGTTTGAACCTGCCGACACAACAAAAGATTGGCTGACCAGAGATAAAACAGAAGTAGCAAAATACCTGCAAGATAAACGGACGCAATTTATCTTTACAACAGCTGCCTATAATGATCTTTTCAAAGCAATCCGTATGGGAAGTGAGAAAAAACAATTACGCAATATTCAAGAAGGACTGCCGCTGCTAGTGATTTCTGGAATGGCTGATCCAGTAGGAAATCAAGCAAAAGGGGTCCGGAAATTAGCGAAGCGTTTGAGCAGTGAAACGGGGAACCCGGTAGAAGTAAGATTATACGAAGATGCAAGGCATGAACTGCTGAACGAAATAAATAAACAAGAGGTTTTTCAAGACATATACCAATGGCTAAAAAAGAATATTAAAAAAATTTGAAGTTTTCGTTGACAGAATAAAAACGGCATGGTATATTTTTTCTTGTCGTTTCGACCACTAATTTTAAAATAAATCTCGTTATTATAACACGGTGATTTTAATTGGTTTTGAAAGACAAGTTGAGAAGATTGAAAAAACTTCAAAAAACTTGTTGACAAATAACAACGAAACGGTTATGATTAATGAGTTGCTAAAAGCACTTCGCGAAACAAGCGAAAAAACTTTTTGAAAAAAGTGTTGACATCGACTCCGATGTTTGCTAAGATATAAAAGTTGCTACGGCAATTCAAGTAGACCTTTGAAAACTGAACAAAGTAAGACGAACCAAATGTGTAGGGCGTTCTTGATTCGATCAAGAACAACAAACATTTTTAAAAGCAAGCAATATGCTAGCAAACAATTTTTGAGCTTAACAATCGCAAGGTTGTTTCAAACTTTTTATGAGAGTTTGATCCTGGCTCAGGACGAACGCTGGCGGCGTGCCTAATACATGCAAGTCGTACGCTTTTTCTTTCACCGAAGCTTGCTTCACCGAAAGAAAAAGAGTGGCGAACGGGTGAGTAACACGTGGGTAACCTGCCCATCAGAAGGGGATAACACTTGGAAACAGGTGCTAATACCGTATAACAATCAGAAACGCATGTTTCCGATTTGAAAGGCGCTTTCGGGTGTCGCTGATGGATGGACCCGCGGTGCATTAGCTAGTTGGTGAGGTAACGGCTCACCAAGGCAACGATGCATAGCCGACCTGAGAGGGTGATCGGCCACACTGGGACTGAGACACGGCCCAGACTCCTACGGGAGGCAGCAGTAGGGAATCTTCGGCAATGGACGAAAGTCTGACCGAGCAACGCCGCGTGAGTGAAGAAGGTTTTCGGATCGTAAAACTCTGTTGTTAGAGAAGAACAAGGATGAGAGTAACTGTTCATCCCTTGACGGTATCTAACCAGAAAGCCACGGCTAACTACGTGCCAGCAGCCGCGGTAATACGTAGGTGGCAAGCGTTGTCCGGATTTATTGGGCGTAAAGCGAGCGCAGGCGGTTTCTTAAGTCTGATGTGAAAGCCCCCGGCTCAACCGGGGAGGGTCATTGGAAACTGGGAGACTTGAGTGCAGAAGAGGAGAGTGGAATTCCATGTGTAGCGGTGAAATGCGTAGATATATGGAGGAACACCAGTGGCGAAGGCGGCTCTCTGGTCTGTAACTGACGCTGAGGCTCGAAAGCGTGGGGAGCAAACAGGATTAGATACCCTGGTAGTCCACGCCGTAAACGATGAGTGCTAAGTGTTGGAGGGTTTCCGCCCTTCAGTGCTGCAGCTAACGCATTAAGCACTCCGCCTGGGGAGTACGACCGCAAGGTTGAAACTCAAAGGAATTGACGGGGGCCCGCACAAGCGGTGGAGCATGTGGTTTAATTCGAAGCAACGCGAAGAACCTTACCAGGTCTTGACATCCTTTGACCACTCTAGAGATAGAGCTTCCCCTTCGGGGGCAAAGTGACAGGTGGTGCATGGTTGTCGTCAGCTCGTGTCGTGAGATGTTGGGTTAAGTCCCGCAACGAGCGCAACCCTTATTGTTAGTTGCCATCATTTAGTTGGGCACTCTAGCAAGACTGCCGGTGACAAACCGGAGGAAGGTGGGGATGACGTCAAATCATCATGCCCCTTATGACCTGGGCTACACACGTGCTACAATGGGAAGTACAACGAGTTGCGAAGTCGCAAGGCTAAGCGAATCTCTTAAAGCTTCTCTCAGTTCGGATTGTAGGCTGCAACTCGCCTACATGAAGCCGGAATCGCTAGTAATCGCGGATCAGCACGCCGCGGTGAATACGTTCCCGGGCCTTGTACACACCGCCCGTCACACCACGAGAGTTTGTAACACCCGAAGTCGGTGAGGTAACCTTTTGGAGCCAGCCGCCTAAGGTGGGATAGATGATTGGGGTGAAGTCGTAACAAGGTAGCCGTATCGGAAGGTGCGGCTGGATCACCTCCTTTCTAAGGAATATTACGGAGACTACACATTCGTCGATACTTTGTTCAGTTTTGAGAGGTTTACTCTCAAACGTTTGCTCATTGAAAACTGGATATTGAAGTAAAAATTGTAACAAAACCGAGAACACCGCGTTGAATGAGTTTTTTAATAAGTTCAATTGCTTATTTTCTTGATCCGTCTTCTATCGCTAGAAGTAACGATCAAAACCCAACCGCAAGGTTGATTAAGGTTAAGTGAATAAGGGCGCACGGTGGATGCCTTGGCACTAGGAGCCGATGAAGGACGGGACTAACACCGATATGCTTTGGGGAGCTGTACGTAAGCTTTGATCCAGAGATTTCCGAATGGGGGAACCCAACATCTTTTATAGGATGTTACGTTTGCGTGAATACATAGCGCATTCGAGGTAGACGCAGAGAACTGAAACATCTAAGTACCTGCAGGAAGAGAAAGAAAATTCGATTCCCTGAGTAGCGGCGAGCGAAACGGGAAAAGCCCAAACCAGCAAGCTTGCTTGCTGGGGTTGTAGGACTCCGATATGGTAGTTTTTTCAGATAGTCGAATGACTTGGAAAAGTCAGTCAAAGAGGGTGAAAGCCCCGTAGACAAAATTTGGAAAGCACCTAGGAGGATCCTGAGTACGGCGGAACACGAGGAATTCCGTCGGAATCCGGGAGGACCATCTCCCAAGGCTAAATACTCCCTAGTGACCGATAGTGAACCAGTACCGTGAGGGAAAGGTGAAAAGCACCCCGGAAGGGGAGTGAAATAGAACCTGAAACCGTGTGCCTACAACAAGTCAAAGCCCGTTAATGGGTGATGGCGTGCCTTTTGTAGAATGAACCGGCGAGTTACGATTGCATGCGAGGTTAAGTTGAAGAGACGGAGCCGCAGCGAAAGCGAGTCTGAATAGGGCGATTGAGTATGTAGTCGTAGACCCGAAACCATGTGATCTACCCATGTCCAGGTTGAAGGTGCGGTAAAACGCACTGGAGGACCGAACCCACGTACGTTGAAAAGTGCGGGGATGAGGTGTGGGTAGCGGAGAAATTCCAAACGAACTTGGAGATAGCTGGTTCTCTCCGAAATAGCTTTAGGGCTAGCCTCGGAAGAAAGAATGATGGAGGTAGAGCACTGTTTGGACTAGGGGCCCATCTCGGGTTACCGAATTCAGATAAACTCCGAATGCCATTCATTTATATCCGGGAGTCAGACTGTGAGTGATAAGATCCATAGTCGAAAGGGAAACAGCCCAGACCACCAGCTAAGGTCCCAAAATATATGTTAAGTGGAAAAGGATGTGGGGTTGCACAGACAACTAGGATGTTGGCTTAGAAGCAGCCACCATTTAAAGAGTGCGTAATAGCTCACTAGTCGAGTGACCCTGCGCCGAAAATGTACCGGGGCTAAACATATTACCGAAGCTGTGGATGATACCTTTAGGTATCATGGTAGGAGAGCGTTCTAAGGGCGTTGAAGGCAGATCGTGAGGACTGCTGGAGCGCTTAGAAGTGAGAATGCCGGTATGAGTAGCGAAAGACAGGTGAGAATCCTGTCCACCGAATGACTAAGGTTTCCTGGGGAAGGCTCGTCCGCCCAGGGTTAGTCGGGACCTAAGCCGAGGCCGACAGGCGTAGGCGATGGACAACAGGTTGATATTCCTGTACCCGTTGTTTTTGTTTGAGCAATGGAGGGACGCAGGAGGCTAAGGAATGCAGACGATCGGAAATGTCTGTCCAAGCAGCAAGTCTTAAGAGGAGTCAAATGCTTCTTTTTCTAAGGACAAGCTGTGATGGGGAGGGAAATAATAGTACCGAAGTTCCTGATGTCACACTGCCGAGAAAAGCTTCTAGTGAGAAAACAACGGCCCGTACCGCAAACCGACACAGGTAGTCGAGGAGAGAATCCTAAGGTGAGCGAGAGAACTCTCGTTAAGGAACTCGGCAAAATGACCCCGTAACTTCGGGAGAAGGGGTGCTGATCTTCGATCAGCCGCAGTGAATAGGCCCAAGCGACTGTTTATCAAAAACACAGGTCTCTGCAAAATCGTAAGATGAAGTATAGGGGCTGACGCCTGCCCGGTGCTGGAAGGTTAAGAGGAGTGCTTAGCGTATGCGAAGGTACGAATTGAAGCCCCAGTAAACGGCGGCCGTAACTATAACGGTCCTAAGGTAGCGAAATTCCTTGTCGGGTAAGTTCCGACCCGCACGAAAGGCGTAACGATTTGGGCACTGTCTCAACGAGAGACTCGGTGAAATTTTAGTACCTGTGAAGATGCAGGTTACCCGCGACAGGACGGAAAGACCCCATGGAGCTTTACTGTAGTTTGATATTGAGTGTCTGTACCGCATGTACAGGATAGGTAGGAGCCGTAGAAATCGGAACGCTAGTTTCGATGGAGGCGCTGGTGGGATACTACCCTTGCGTTATGGCCACTCTAACCCGCACCACTGATCGTGGTGGGAGACAGTGTCAGATGGGCAGTTTGACTGGGGCGGTCGCCTCCTAAAAGGTAACGGAGGCGCCCAAAGGTTCCCTCAGAATGGTTGGAAATCATTCGAAGAGTGTAAAGGCAGAAGGGAGCTTGACTGCGAGACCAACAAGTCGAGCAGGGACGAAAGTCGGGCTTAGTGATCCGGTGGTTCCGCATGGAAGGGCCATCGCTCAACGGATAAAAGCTACCCTGGGGATAACAGGCTTATCTCCCCCAAGAGTCCACATCGACGGGGAGGTTTGGCACCTCGATGTCGGCTCGTCGCATCCTGGGGCTGTAGTCGGTCCCAAGGGTTGGGCTGTTCGCCCATTAAAGCGGCACGCGAGCTGGGTTCAGAACGTCGTGAGACAGTTCGGTCCCTATCCGTCGCGGGCGTTGGAAATTTGAGAGGAGCTGTCCTTAGTACGAGAGGACCGGGATGGACTTACCGCTGGTGTACCAGTTGTTCTGCCAAGGGCATTGCTGGGTAGCTATGTAGGGAAGGGATAAACGCTGAAAGCATCTAAGTGTGAAGCCCACCTCAAGATGAGATTTCCCATTTCTTTAAGAAAGTAAGATCCCTGAGAGATGATCAGGTAGATAGGTCAGGAGTGGAAGTACAGTGATGTATGGAGCGGACTGATACTAATCGATCGAGGACTTAACCAAAATGAAAAACTCGATGAGAGTTTTTACTTCAAATCCAGTTTTGAGTGAGGGAACTCATTCATATAGACAACCACTAGTGTGGTGGCGATAGCAAGAAGGATACACCTGTAACCATGCCGAACACAGAAGTTAAGCTTCTTAGCGCCGATTGTAGTGAGGGGTTGCCCCTTGTGAGAGTAGGACGTCGCCATGCTTAAGTTGACGGTGGACATCGAGAAATCGATGTCCTTTTTTTTGTGTAAATGTGTAAAAAATAGCTGCTAAAAAGTTCTTTAGTAAAAGATTTTTTAGCAGAAGTTTAATTGTTGCAGATTTAGGTTAGAGTATTTCTTTTATAGATTCTTCCATCTTCATGGGAGAGGTTTGGGGAGCAAATCGTTCAATGACTTCACCATCTTTATTGATTAAGAATTTTGTGAAATTCCATTTGATTTTTTTGTTAAGTGTGCCAGAAGTGTTTTCTTTCAAATAAGTAAAAAGCGGATCTTCTTCATCACCATTTACTTTAATGATCTGATGCATAGGGAATGTAACGCCATAAGTAGTCCGGCAAGCTTCAGCAGCTTCTTCTGCTGAAGATACTTCTTGTTTGAACTGATTCGATGGAAAACCAAGAATAACTAATCCTTGTGCTTGGTATTTTTTATAGAGTTCTTCAAGTTCTTCAAATTGTGGAGCTAGCCCGCATTTTGTTGCTGTGTTGACGATGATTACAGGTTTTCCTCGGTATTTTTCGAGTGAATAGCTTGTTCCATCTTCTAAAACAGCATTATAGTCATAGATTGTCATAGTAATCCCTCCATTTTTTTGAAATAGATAAATAAAAGAGACGGTGATACGTGGATCACTGTCTCTTTTTCGGAAATTATGCGTAGACTTCAGACCATTCGTCGCGTTTTGCCAAAAATTCTTTCGCTAATTCTTGGGCGCCTTCAAGTGTATGGCTTGCTGCCCAGCCGCATTGTGTTTCATTGCTTGCTGGAACTTCTGTTGCTTTCAAAACATCTTTCATCGTTTTTTCAACGACATCAAGAACTTCATCATAATTGTCATGGTTCAAAACAGTCAAATAAAACCCTGTTTGGCAGCCCATAGGTGACCAGTCAACGATATAATCTGCATGGTTGCGGATCAATTCAGCAGTTAAATGTTCAAGAGAATGTAAACTTGGCATATCCATGTGTTCTTTATTTGGTTGTTTGAAACGGACATCATATTTAATGATCAAATCGCCATTTGCGCCTGTTTTGCGGTCTGCGACACGGATGTACGGTGCTTTGACTTTTGTGTGATCTAGATTGAAACTTTCAACATTCATTTTCATTACGATTACCCCTATCTGTAAATGTATTGATCTCACTCAAGGAGCAGATCAATCGGTTCAACTTTGATTTTAACACTTATTTGTTGGAAGTTGTAGCAATCAGCAAAGACTTTTGAAATTCCTTTACCTAAAAGAACAAGAAGATGAATATCGAAACTTGACTAGTTTTATATGCAGTTGTTTGCTATAATAAGAAGGATGATTACAAGAAAAAGGAGACGACTAATATGATTACAGCAAGTGATTTAAGAGCTGGTATGACATTTGTACAAGACGGAAAGTTGATCAAAGTTTTAGACGCAAGCCACCACAAACCAGGTAAAGGAAATACGGTTATGCGTATGAAATTGAAAGACGTTCGTTCTGGTGCGACTTATGATACAACATTCCGCCCAGAAGAAAAATTTGAAAAAGCGCATATCGATACAAAACCTGTTCAATATTTATATACAATGGATGATACAGCATTCTTTATGGATTTGGAAACATATGAACAATACGAAATCCCAGTAGAAACTGTTGAAGAAGATATGAAATATATCTTGGAAAACATGGAAGTGAAAATCCAATTCTTCGGTGACGAAGTAATCGGTGTTCAATTACCAACAACTGTTGTCTTGCGTGTCGTAGAAACACAACCTTCTATCAAAGGAGCAACAGTAACTGGTTCTGGTAAACCTGCAACAATGGAAACAGGTTTAGTAGTCAATGTTCCTGACTTTGTTGAAGTAGATGAATTGCTAGAAATCAATACAGCAGAAGGTTCATATATCAAACGCGCTTCAAAATAATCAGGCGTAAAAAGATACAAAAATCAACCCCAAACAAAACACTTGAATGTTTTGTTTGGGGTTTTTGTTTATTCTATCAATAAAAAATAGCTTTATTTTTGGATAAAGTAAGCAATGAATGCCAATAGATAAATGTGGGCTGGGTAAAAAAAGTAGAAGAAATTGCGCATCCCGCGGCCTTTTTGTCCATTGTACAGAACCAATGGAATTGCTGCGAGGAACATCATCCATTGATAATTGACTAAGAAGATATCGACTGGAGATAATATCAGCGTAAGAATACTCATTGCAATAAGCGATAAGACTTGTGCCCATTTTTTTCCATGGAATACATAGAATAATACAGCTAACACGACAAGTAGAAATCCGCCTTCGACAGAAATAAGTGTAGGAACAAATGTCATGAATCCTATCATAAGATAACTGTTTATTGGTGAAGATAAATCCAAGGTCATAAGATAACCCATGACAACAGATGTCAGAATTGGGAGCAGAGCTAAAAGAATGCCGCGAAGCAGTGTTTTTCCACCTTTAAGACCGCCTTTGATCCATTCGATGGCTTGCATATATAAGACACCCATAAAAATCGTCCCAAAAATGTTGTTCATAATAACAGTATCACCGGTAGTAAAATAATGATTGAAAAGCAGATTTCCTATACCCATCGCCCAGAAACCCGCTAGTAAACGGAACATATATTTTTTTCGGTCTCGAGTATAAATAAAACCCTCTGAACTGGTAAATAGAAAAATCGGTGCAACGATCCTGCCTAACCAATGGAACCAAATAGGGATATGTGCAAAATAGAAAAATTGTGCGATATGGTCCAATACCATAAGAATAATACCTAAAAATTTGATATCAAAACTTGTTAAACCTTGTCTCAATTTGTTCATAAATTAACTCCTTTCATCTGTATATACTAGTGTAACTTGTTTATCGAATACCTGCCTTTTTTTTGACGAACAATCCAGTGACAGTTTTGTCATGAGAAAATCCAAATAATTACTTTACCTATCGTAGTAATTATGCTACTATAATTACTATGATAGACGTAGTAAAAAGCAGGAGGCGGAAGTATGATTTCTAGTGATGGGATTCGAGGCTATAATGACGCAATCATCTTATCTATTTTGAGCAAAGGGGAATCCTATGGCTATGCTGTATCTAAAGAAATCCGGACAGTCACCGATGAAACATATCTGATCAAAGAAACAACATTATATTCGGCTTTCGCCCGTTTAGAAAAAAATGGGTATATCGAGTCTTTTCCAGGAATCATCACACATGGAAAGAAACGAACCTATTACCGGATCACTTCATCTGGGCTTGCTTATCTCGAAGAAAAGCGAGCCGATTGGGAAACAACAAAACAAGTCGTAGATCGATTTATTTAGGAGGAAAAAATCATGGACGCAATCAAAGAATATATTGAAAGTTTGTTTTTGGGCATCCCTGAAAGTCATGAAAAAGAGCAATTGAAAAATGATTTATTGGCGAATATGGAAGATCGTTATGAAGAATTGATCCAAGAAGGAAAAGAAGAGAACGAAGCCATCGGTATCACGATCAAGGAATTTGGATCAATGGATGAAATAGTAGAAGAATTGGACTTCCCAAATTATGAAACAGAAAAAACAGTATTTGAAGGAAAAGAAATCTTGGAAGAAGAAGCAGAAGATTACTTCAAAGTTTTTCAAAAATCGGCAATTGGGATTGGTACCGGTGTCGTCTTATCGCTGTTGAGTATCGCTTCATTAGTTGCTTTGACTCACCTTGAAGGTATATTGATCGGCGTTCCCGCTATGCTTATTTTTATAGCTGTCGCTGTAGGTTTTTTTATTATTTCAGGCTTCTCCTTGACAACGATCAACAAAAAGATGGATGATCGGCCAATTTCTTACAGCGCAAGCAAACTGGCAGCAAAATCAAAAATGGAATTTCGGCTTTCTTTTATTATTTGTATCGTCAGCGGCGTTATTTTGTGTATTGCTTCCATTGCATTGCTTTTCATTGTCAGCTGGTACAGTTCCTTTGCTGCCGGCTTGCTGTGGATGTTTTTGACTATTGGATTTGGCGTTTTCTTTTTGATATACGGTGGAATGGTCCAAAGCAGTTATACTCGTTTGGCAGACGGCCGAATCTTTATTGCTGATGAAGATAACCTTGGACCACGTGCCAGAAGCGAAAGAAATAAAGAAATGACACCTTTACAACAACTTTTAGATAACTATTTTTGGCCGCTCACAATTGTTATCTACTTGCTTTGGAGCTTTATCTTCCATGGTTGGGCGATTTCATGGATCATTTTCCCAGTATTTGCTTTCCTACATGAAGCATTGGAGAAAAAATAATACTATTTGAAAGATCACAGTTTGTGGTCTTTTTTCTTTTTGTGAGCAAGACGAAAATGGTTCGTCAAACAGATATGCTACACTAATGGAGAAATCTCTTATAAAGAAGGAGAAAATATGAAAACTTTACTTATTGTCAGCCATCCTGCAATCGATACATCATTGAATCAGCAATTTTTCAAGGAAGCTTCAGCAGATCTTCCTGTGACTTGGCATCATTTAGAATCTATTTATCCAGACTATGCAATTGATTCAGAAAAAGAATTAGCTTTACTTTCAGAACATCAGAGAATTATTTTTCAATTTCCTTTTTACTGGTATAGTTCGCCTGCTCATCTAAAATTATGGCAAGACACGGTTCTCTCACGTGCAGGGAACGCCTTGGAAGGAAAAGAGTTAGGAATCGTTTTGACAACAGGCGTAGCAGAAAAAGAATACCAAGCAGGCGGAAAAGAAGAATATACGATATCGGAATTTTTGCGTCCTTTTCAGCGAATTGCCGGGAAATTCAAGATGACTTACCTAGAGCCATTCGTTCTTGCGCAATTTATGTATTTGACCAAGGAAGAAAGATATAAAAAACTCGTAAACTATCAGCAATATATCACACTTTCAGGAAAAAAAAGCCTGTTGAATCGAATCGAATGGTTTAAAGAACAATTAAACAATCAAAAACGCAGTTCAAAAAATGAACAGATGATTGATTATCTGCTTATGGGATTGGAAGAAGGAAAAGAGCAAATCGAAGAACTGGATTTTCTGTTAAAAGAAGTCAAAGGAGAAGAAGGATGAATAAAGAATGGCTGCTTCAACAGATAGAAGCTTTAGAAGCACAAGAAACGGACTATAAAAATCTTGCGTTATTAAGTGAGATGAAAAATTTAGTAAAAGAAATGCATCAGCGAATCGAATTATTACAAGGAGAAATCGACGGACGGGTATGGAATCCCAGCGATTGGTAAAATTAACGACTTAAATAAACAGATTAGAATTTTCAGGAGCCGCTTTCTTTGTTAAAATAAAAGAAAGAGATAAAATCGTTTATTTCTAGGAATTATCGGGGGTGAGAACTTGAACTATGATGAACGCGACCAGAATGTCCGAACGACACGAAGACGCCAGCAAAAAGAAAAAATGAGAAAACGTATGATCATGGTTGGTGTGCCGGCAGCAGTTGTTTTGCTGATAGCTGGCGGAGCAGGTGCCTACTATCTTTATGGACGAGAAGATACAGCTGCCCAAGCAACGAAAGAAACAACTGTTCAGGAGACGGTACAGACGACAGCAACAACGGAAACCACAGAGAAAACAACAGAATCTTCAACGACCGAAGAAAAAGAACCGACAAAGGAAACAGTCAACCAAGATTTGCAGTCGATCTTGACTACCTATAGCGAAAAAATCACTCAAAAAACGCCAGAGCTGATTGATGAATACCATGCAGAGATTCAAGAGAATCAAAATGGCTTAGCGGGCTTATCCACGATTGCCAACCAAAAAGCCAATGCTCTTCACGCAGTAGCGAATGAAGGTATCCAGAAAATGCAGGAGCTTTATCATAATGCAGGAAGTTTAGAAACGGTCGATTTAGGAAGTTGGACCAGCCAGCTTTCTGAAAAATATACGGAACAAGTAGCGCGGATCTCCGATGTATTACTTCAATCACGTGCGACATTCCAAGCAGAAACTCAGCCGACGAGTGAAGAAACGCAGGAGACAACTGAAGAAACCACAGAAACAGCAGAAACAACTAGCGCAGAGACCACAGAGATGGCAGAAACAACTGAAACATCAGAAAGCAATCATACTTATGATCAAAATACTTCTCAAGCAAGTGGTTCGACAACCGTCGTTTATGAAGGCGAAGGGCCAAATCAGATTGCAGAACGTACGGGTGTATCTGTTGATCGTCTGTTAGAATTGAACGGAATGACGATGGACAACTTCTTCCTGAATCCTGGCGATGTTTTGCGCTTGAACTAAATGAATAAACCAATGAAAAGACTTGTCATTTTAAATGGCAGGTCTTTTTTTGTTCTGAATTTTCATAAGTTTGTTATGTTTTGGTGAAAAAAAGAGAAAACAACGTAATGTTCCTCTTTTTCATCGTTTTATCCGAAAGCGACTTGCGAAATTTTTTGAAATTAGTTAAACTATAATTAAATAAAAAATTAGGCAAACCTAAAAAGAGGGAAAGAAATGAGAAATCAAAAAATAAATGTAGAAAATCTAACTGTTTCTTATCATAAACAGCCAGTATTTGAACAGCTTTCTGTCGAAATCGCGCCTCATAAATTAACGGGGATCATCGGACCAAACGGCGCAGGAAAATCCACTTTTATGAAAGCGTTGTTAGGACTTGTTCCTAAAAATGATGGAAAGATAACACTTGACGGAAAGACCCTTCGAACCTATCAAAAAGAGATTGCTTATATCGAGCAGCGCACCAAATTGGATACTTCTTTTCCAATCGATGTCTTCGGAGTCGTACTGATGGGAACTTATCCATCATTAAAAATCGGACGCCGACCAAGAAAACAAGAAAAAGAACGGGCAAAACAGGCTTTGGAAAAAGTAGGGATGGAAGACTATGCAAAACGCCAGATAGGTGAATTATCTGGCGGCCAGCTGCAGCGTGTACTTATTGCTCGCGCATTGGTGCAGGAAGCACAATGGCTATTCTTGGATGAACCTTTTGCAGGAATCGATGCAGTTAGCGAAAAGCTGATCTTTGATTTGCTGAAAGAATTAAAAGAAGAAGGCAAATCAATCGTGATCGTCCATCATGATCTGCATAAAGTGGCTGATTACTTTGATGATGTGATCTTATTGAATAAAGGTGTTGTGGCTTACGGATCAGTACCAGAAACCTTTACTTTGAAAAATTTGAATCAGGCATATGGGATGATGTTTGATTATTTTGGAACAGAAAGCGGGGAACAGAAATGATCCAGGATTTTTTAGAAGGAATCTTCCAGTATCAATTTTTACAATACGCATTGCTTACGTCAATATTGATTGGTCTGATTTGCGGCGTCGTGAGTTCATTTGTCGTTCTGAGAGGGATGTCGCTGATGGGGGATGCGATTTCCCATGCCGTGCTTCCAGGAGTAGCAATCTCTTATATGTTTGGGTTCAGTTATATGATCGGTGCGACGTTTTTTGGGATATTAACGTCTGTCGTGATTGGCTTCGTTACCCAGAAATCACAGTTGAAAAACGATACAGCAATCGGGATCGTTTTTAGTTCATTTTTTGCATTAGGGATCTTATTGATTTCTTTTGCGCAAAGTACAACGAATCTTTACCATATCCTTTTTGGGAATGTCTTAGCTGTCCGGACGAGTGAACTTTGGATGACAGCTATTATTAGCTTGATTATTCTCTTTTTTATTGGATTGTTTTACAAAGAATTGAAAATAAGCTCGTTTGACCCAGTGGCTGCAAAAGCTTATGGACTGAATACGACAGTGATCCATTATATGCTGATGTTTTTCTTGACCCTTGTAGCAGTGGTCAGTTTGCAGACAGTAGGAACGATCCTTGTTATTGCGATGCTGATTACGCCAGCCGCTACAGCTTATCAGCTGACGAACCGCTTTTCGACGATGCTGTTTTTATCTGCCTTTTTCGGTATGGCAAGTGCAGTGATCGGTGTCTTTTTCAGTTACAGTTACAACTTGCCTTCAGGTGCGGCAATCGTTCTGACTTCTTCAGGATTTTTCTTGCTGGCATTTCTTTTTTCACCTGTCAAAGGCGTCTTGTTTGGAAAAAATAAAGGAGGGATCCAAAGATGAAAAATTTAAAGATAGCTGCTCTGTTCCTGACAGCCGTTTTTCTTTTAGCAGGTTGCGGTAATGGAAGCCAAAGTGGTCAAGAAGCAGAAGAGAAAACAGAAAAGCTGCAGATCACTGCAGCAAATTCGATTCTTGCTGACATGGCAGAAAATGTGACCGGTGACTTGGCAGAAATCCATAGTATCGTACCAAGAGGGGTTGATCCGCATGAATATGAGGTTTTGCCGGAAGATATCAGAAAAGCAAGTGATGCAGATATCATTCTAGCAAATGGGTTAAATTTGGAGACAGGAAACGGCTGGTTTGAACAATTGATGGAGACAGCGAAAAAAGAAGAAAACAATGATTATTTCTTTTTGGGCAATGTCATCGAACCCATTTATCTAACAGCAAACGGACAAACAGATAATCCCGATCCGCATGCGTGGCTTGATCTTTCGAACGGTATCAAATATGTAGAAGAAATCAATCGGATAGTCAGTGAAAAAGATCCTGAAAATAAAGAAAGTTATCAAAAGAATACTGACGATTATATCGAAAAATTAAGAGCGCTTGACCAAGCTGGAAAAGAAAAAATACAAGCCATCCCAGAAGACAAAAAATTGCTCGTTACAAGTGAAGGTGCATTTAAATATTTTGCGGAAGCTTACGGCATCGACAGTGCATATATCTGGGAAATCAACACCGAGAGTCAAGGAACACCAGAGCAGATGAAAAATGTGATCAATAGAGTCAAAGAATCAGCTATTCCAGCCTTGTTTTTAGAAACGAGCGTAGACAAAAGAAGTCTTGAACGTGTCTCTAATGAAACAGGTGTACCAATCTATGACAAAATCTTTACGGATTCGCTGGCTGAAGAAGGAACCGAGGGCGACAATTATCATGATATGATGAAATGGAACCTTGAAAAAATCAGTGCAGGTCTTTCTCAATAAAAGAAAAAGAAGTAAGCTTTGCTCGTACAAAAAAGCACAGTATTTTTCACTAACCAATACCTTTTTTCTGCATTTTCCGTTATAGTTAATACTATGAAAGGAAGGTGCGGCTATGGATTTTACTCGTGAAGATAAACGGATGATCAAGGAAGAAGTCTTTCGATTATTAGACCAGCAATTACCTAAAGAAAAAAGTCAAGATATCGAGTATCTTGAAAATGAATTAGCCAAATTATTCATAGCTGATGAAGAAATTTACTCAGGCGCGTGGTTATTTGATGAATTCCAGTCCTTAGATGAAAAAACAGGAGTAGGATATTTTGTTTTTATTACTTCTCACGGATTTGTCCCTGGACTGCAAGTCAAACAAGGTCAAGAAGTTCGTGTGCAAGCTTGGCCAGCGTTATTTTCGATTATGAATCCAGAAGGTGTCTTGAAAAAGATCCAATCTGCTTATTATAAAAGCTTGTTTATTGCCAATAGCGAGGAAATGAATCGATTTTATAATCGTCTTGTCCAAATCATTCGGCCTGGCAAAATCCCGCAAACATTTACTCTCGAGCAGCAGAAAAATCTCTATGAAGAAGTTCTTTATTCAAGAGATCTTGCCGAATTATCTGATGTTGAACAACTGAGACTGTTTGAACTGATCCATACGAAACCTGTCTCTCAGTACTTTTTTGAAGTAATCGAGAATCAAAGGAAATTCCTTTCTGAAAACTATTGGGAAATCTATGCTGTCCGGAAGCGCTGGATGAAAGAGAAAAAACTAAAAGACCAGCAGCTGCAGTTTGTCCAATTGAAAAAAGACAAGTTGTATTATGGTATCTACAGTCGTTAGCCAGGGAAACTATTTTTTGTAAATGAAGTGAGGAAACAATGACATTAAAAGAAGAAATCATTCAGGAGAGCCGACGTTTAGGAATCGATAAAATCGGATTTACCACGGCAGAACCTTTTGATCATTTGAAAGAATCTCTAGAAGAGCAAAAGGCAAAAGGACACACTTCTGGATTTGAACATCCAATCATCGAAGAAAGACTTTATCCAGAAAAAACATTCGAGAACGCGCGCTCGATCATCGCGATTGCTCTAGCATATCCAACCAAGATTCGTGAAGAAGTCCCTAAAGATGAAAAAAGAGGGCAATTTGCCCGTGCTTCTTGGGGCATCGATTATCATGATATTTTACGAGATCGTTTAGGTAAATTAATTGATTTTATCAGAGAAAAAAGTGCTCAATATCAACAAGAAGAAGAATGGCGGTTTGCGCCGCAAGTCGATACAGGCGAATTGATCGATGTAGCCGTTGCACAAAGAGCAGGACTTGGCTTTATCGGCAGAAACGGATTGTTGATTACCGAAGAGTTCGGTTCATTCGTGTATCTAGGCGAGATCGTAACTAATATTGAATTTGAGCCAGATGAACCGGGTGTATTCGGCTGCGGTGAGTGTACGCGCTGTGTTACGGCATGTCCTACAAAAGCCTTGCTAGGCGATGGCCGCATGAATGCGCAAAGATGTCTTTCTTATCAAACCCAGACAAAAGGGATGATGCCGGAAGAATATCGGAAAAAAATGCGGAATGTCGTTTACGGCTGTGACATTTGCCAACTTGTTTGTCCTTATAATCAAAACAAAGATTTTCATTTCCATGAAGAAATGGAACCAAAGGCTGATGAAGTTTATCCTAAACTAAAACCAATGCTTTCCATGTCAAATAAGGAATTCAAAAACCAATTTGGTCATCTTGCGGGTTCGTGGCGCGGAAAAAAACCGCTGCAGCGTAATGCGTTGATTGCTTTGGCTAACCTGGGAGATAAAAGTGCACTTCCAGAGATTCAAGAATGCTTGAGTGATGTGCGGCCAGTGATTCGCGGAACGGCGGCTTGGGCAATTGGGCGATTAGGGACGAAAGAGCCAGAAAAATGGACAGAAATCCTGCAAACAGTACTGGAGAATGAGACAGAAGACGAAGTGATACAAGAATGTAAAAAAGCGCAAGAAGCGTTGTCAAACAAAACAAAACGAAGAAAATTACGTTAAATGACAGAAAAAGAGTAAAAAAACAGTAAAAAAGGCGGTAATTATTGTAATAATTACTGTCTTTTTTCTTTTTTTTGCCAAAAATGAGAAAAAAGCAAGAAAAAAATCGGTTTTTTGTATTCTTTTTGAAGGAGAAATATTACAAAAAAACGGCAAAAGTAGAAAAATAGGGGAAAATAAAATGGCGTTTTCTTTTCTTTCATATCAATGTTTAAACCGTTTTACTTATTTTTAGTAAACGTGAGAAATGTTACAAATATTAAATAATTCGTCATTTTGTCATGAATTGTCACGGAGCTTTTACCTATGAAATATTTCCAAATGGTAAAGTTAGTATCGTTGAAAGCAAAGAAGAAGAAATTAAAAGGAGTTTATATATGTCAATCAAAAAGATCGTTTTAGGAACAACTTTAGCTGCCGGTGCTGCAATTTTCGCAGGAGCTACAGAAGCACATGCGGATACTGCATATACAGTAAAATCTGGTGATACTTTATCAACGATTTCACAAAAATTTGCTGGTGATAACTCATTAGTTGAAAAAATCGCAAAAGCAAACTCAATCGAAAATATCAACTGGATCTATGTTGGTGAAGAATTATCTATTCCATCTGACAACGAAGCAACTGTACAAAAAGAAGAAGTACAACAATCTACATATGTTGCACCAGCACAAACACAAGCTGCAACTACAACACCTGCTGCAACTGAACAAGCTGCTGCTCCAGCTGCAACAGTAACAGCAAGCGATTCTAACTCTGCAAAAGAATGGATTGCACAAAAAGAATCAAGCGGTTCTTACACAGCTACAAACGGCCGTTACATCGGACGTTACCAATTAGACGCTTCTTACTTGAACGGCGACTACTCAGCTGCTAACCAAGAACGCGTTGCTGAACAATATGTATCATCTCGTTATGGGTCATGGGAAGCTGCAAAAACTTTCTGGGTTGCAAACGGCTGGTACTAAGAAAAACTTTTTATCAATGACTTAACAAGTGTCCACGGGATTTCCTGTGGACACTTTTTTTTGCTGCTTGAATATATGTGTTTTTTTGCTGGCGCTTATTGTAAGTTTTTACCTAATAATATAGGAAGTATTTTTCATTACAAGGAAAAATAAATTTGCTCAAGGCTGTAAAGTTTGTACTCAAACCTGGATTTAAGACAAAAAAAAGCAGGTATTATATAATAGAAAAATAGAAAGCGTTTTACTGAATTGGAGGAATGTTTGTATGTTTTCATTTAAGGAAAGGCCAGCTCTCTTACAACAACTGCAAGACGAGTTCGATGTATTGATTATCGGCGGAGGAATCACTGGTGCAGGGCTGGCAGTCCAAGCAGCTGCTTCCGGACTCAAAACAGCATTGATCGAGATGCAGGATTTCGCTGAAGGTACTTCTTCTCGCTCGACAAAATTAGTCCATGGCGGTATTCGATATTTGAAGAACTTCGATGTCGAGGTCGTGGCAGACACAGTAAGAGAACGAGCAATCGTTCAACAAATCGCACCTCATGTTCCAAAACCTGATCCGATGCTTTTGCCGATTTATGATGAACCGGGTTCGACTTTTACGATGTTTTCCGTGAAAATCGCCATGGATCTCTATGATCATTTGGCAGATATAGAAGACAGTCCTTGGACAAACCAGCTGCTGACGAAAGAAGAAGTGTTGGAAAAAGAACCCCAAATCAAGCAAGAAAATCTGCAAGGCGGCGGTATCTATTTGGATTACCGAAACAATGACTCACGTCTAGTCATCGAAAACATCAAAAAAGCAGTCGAAGATGGTGCAGTGATCGTCAGCAGAGTCAAAGCAGGAAAAATCCTTCATAACGAGGAAGGAAGAGCTTCTGGAGTAGAAGCCGTTGATCAATTGACGGGCGATACATTTGAGATCAAAGCAAAAATCGTCGTCAACACGAGCGGTCCTTGGTCAGATTTGGTAAAAGAAAGCGATGATGCTCTAAGGTTCACTCCGAAAATGCGTCCAACAAAAGGTGTACATCTAGTCGTTCCAGCAGAAAAATTAAAAGTACCTCAACCTACTTATTTTGACACCGGCAAACAAGACGGCCGTATGGTTTTCGTGATCCCTCGAGAAAACAAAACGTACTTTGGGACAACAGATACGGATTATACAGGAGATTTAAAACATCCAAGAGTTACTCAAGAAGACGTCGATTATCTGCTTTCAGTCGTCAATAACCGTTATCCTTCAGCCGATTTGACACTGCAAGATATCGAAGCCAGCTGGGCAGGATTAAGACCTCTTTTATCAGAAAACGGCAGTTCAGATTACAATGGCGGAAACGCTGGGAAGTTGACGGATAAAAGTTTTGAGCTGTTATTAACTGTTGTTAACAAATATGAAGAACATTTAGTTGATCGATTAGAAGTCGAAAAAACAGTACGTGATCTGCAGACGACACAAGGTGAAAAAGAAGCGAATCCTTCTGCTGTATCCAGAGGCAGCGATTTAAATGAAGCAGAAGACGGTCTGCTTACTCTAGCCGGCGGGAAATTGACAGACTACCGTATGATGGCTGAAGGTGCAATGAAAAAAATAGCGGATATCCTAGGCAGAGAAGGGCGAAAAATCACTTTAGTCGACTCAACGACATATCGTATTTCTGGCGGAGATATCGATGCCAATCATGTAGAAGCAGAATTAGAAAAAATCGTTGACACAGGTGTGAAAAACGGCGTAGATCAGGAGGCAGCTCTTTATCTTGCAGAACTTTACGGTTCGAATGCCAATATTATTTTTCAAGAGTATGCGACACGAGAAGGCGAAAAAGGACTAAATAAAGCAGATACTTTAGGGCTCCATTATTCACTCGATCATGAGATGGTCCATACACCTGTCGATTATTTGCTGAGACGTACAAATCATCTGCTCTTTATGAAAGAATCCTTAGATGAAGTCAAACAACCAGTTATCGATATCATGGCTGAATACTTCGAATGGGATGAAGCAGAAAAAGTAAAAATGACCGAAGAACTAGAAGCACAGATCCAAGAAACGCAGTTGGCTTATTTAAAAGAAGCAGCAAACGGAAAAGGAGAATAATTCTATGGCAGCTAAATATATTTTATCGATCGATCAAGGAACAACTAGTTCAAGAGCAATTATTTTTGATCAAAAAGGCGAACAAATCTCTGTTTCGCAAAAAGAATTTACCCAGCATTTCCCAAAAGCAGGCTGGGTCGAGCATGATGCAAATGAAATCTGGAATTCTGTACAATCAGTAATTGCTGGTGCGTTGATCGAAGGCGGCATTCGACCACCTGAAGTCGCTGCCATCGGAATCACGAATCAGCGGGAAACAACAGTCATTTGGGATAAAAACACTGGACAGCCGATTTATCACGCTATTGTGTGGCAGTCAAAACAAACCAATGAAATCGCCGATGAATTGAAAAAAGCTGGACACGAAGAAATGATCCAGAAGAAAACAGGTCTGATCATCGATTCTTATTTTTCTGCGACTAAAATCAAATGGATCTTAGATAACGTAGAGGGTGCAAGAGAAAAAGCAGAAAAAGGCGATCTTCTTTTCGGGACGATCGATACTTGGCTCGTTTGGAAACTGACAGGCGGAGAAGCTCATGTAACAGATTATACAAACGCCAGCAGAACAATGCTTTTCAATATCTATGATTTAGCTTGGGATAAAGAGATCTTGCAATTATTAGATATTCCAGAACAGATGCTTCCAGAAGTTCGTTCAAATTCTGAGATTTACGGGTATACACAAGATTATCATTTTTATGGCCAAGAAATCCCGATTGCCGGCATGGCAGGAGACCAGCAAGCGGCTTTATTTGGACAGACAGCATTTGAAAAAGGAACCATCAAAAACACGTATGGTACCGGGGCGTTCATTATCATGAATACAGGTGACGCGCCGATTTTATCGGAAAATGGTCTTTTGACAACGATTGGCTATGGTATCGACGGAAAAATCACCTATGCGCTAGAAGGAAGTATTTTCGTCGCTGGATCTGCTATCCAATGGCTGCGTGACGGTTTGCGGATGTTTCCTAATTCTCCTGATTCGGAAAAATATGCCGCTCGTGTAGAAGACAGCGACAATGTTTACGTAGTTCCAGCATTTACAGGTCTAGGAGCACCATATTGGGATCAAGAAGCTCGAGGCGCAGTTTTTGGGCTGACACGAGGCACAACAAAAGAACACTTTATCCGAGCAACGTTGGAATCTCTTGCCTATCAAACAATGGATGTCGTGAAAACAATGGCAGAAGACTCTGAGACAGAAATCAAGCTTTTGCGTGTTGACGGCGGCGCTTCGAAAAATGATTTGCTGATGCAATTCCAAGCAGACATTCTGCAAACGGATGTTGAACGTGCAGCATATCTTGAAACAACAGCATTAGGTGTAGCTTATTTGGCTGGTTTAGCAGTTGGTTTTTGGAAAGATATGGATGAAATCAAGAAATTCAATAAGACTGGTGAACATTTTACACCAAAAATGGCGCCAGAAGTTTGCGAAAATCTTTATGCTGGCTGGCAAGAAGCAGTTCAAGCGACGATGCAATACAAACACCGTCCATTAGAAAAATAGAAAGAAGGAGAACGCATGGATACTAGTCTAACAATGCAGTTTGTTGGTGAGATGATCGGTACAGCGATTTTAGTGCTTTTAGGTGATGGTGTAGTAGCTGGCGTGAATTTGAAAAAATCAAAAGCGGAAGGTGCCGGCTGGGTAGCTGTGACACTTGGCTGGGGAGCGGCTGTTGCAATCGCTGCTTATGCATCTGGATTTCTGTCCTTTGCACATTTGAATCCAGCAGTGACGATAGGGATGGCAATCAACGGAACAATCGGCTGGGATGCAGTGTTTCCTTATATTGCTGGCCAAATGATTGGTGCATTCATTGGTGCCGTACTTGTTTACCTGCAATACCTGCCTCATTGGAAAGAGACAGAAGATCAGGCGGCGATTTTAGGTACTTTCTCAACAGGACCTACAATCAGAAATTATGCGAGCAACCTATTGAGTGAAATCATCGGAACCTTTGTCCTTGTTTTTGTTCTTTTGGCATTTGGGATCA
The DNA here is from genome assembly GCF_050559705.1 of Enterococcus sp. DIV0210g. Lineage (NCBI taxonomy): Bacteria > Bacillati > Bacillota > Bacilli > Lactobacillales > Enterococcaceae > Enterococcus > Enterococcus sp. DIV0210g. The sequence goes on from NZ_CP187903.1 coordinate 531,853, forward strand.
GCAAATTTGGAGACGGATTGACGCCTCTAGCTGTAGGTGTGTTGATCTTAGCGATTGGTCTTTCATTAGGAGGACCGACAGGCTATGCGATCAATCCTGCCCGTGACTTAGGACCAAGGATCGCACATGCGATTTTACCAATTCCAAACAAGGGAGATTCAGACTGGAGTTACAGCTGGGTTCCAGTTGTTGGTCCAATCATCGGTGGTATACTAGCAGCCTTTGTGTTTATAATGGTGAAATAAAAAAAGTGTTTAAAAAGAAGCTGATCTGTGAGATGATCAGCTTCTTTTTTTATGCTTTTTTTATATACGTAGCGATTGGTTTTTGATAATGTTCGGTATCGAAACGTCCGTTATTTAAATAGTCAGCTAGCAAATAGCCGATATAAGGTCCTGTTGTTAGTCCTGAAGAACCTAGACCGCTAGCAGCTAAAAGGGTTTCGTCATTTAGGACTGGACCAAAAAAGGGAGCAAAATCAGAAGTATACGCTCTTGTTCCTACACGAAAATGGTAAGGCCAGTTTAAAAGATCCGCAGAATCCGTTAAAAATTCGGCTGTTTTGGTGGTCAGCTGCTGATAAGCCGCTTCGCTTGGAGATAAATCCCAACCGCCGTCGTTTTCATGGGTAGCACCAATCAAAATCTTTCCATCATTGAATGGGATCAAATCCGCTTCGCCATCTAAAATGGCGACCGGCCAATTTCTGCTTTCAGCATATTCGGTTTCGAAAACAAGCAATTGCCCTTTTTGCGGACGGATATCTGCTTGGTAACCGATTTGTTCCAAGAGTGAGGCAAGTGAAGGACCAGGAGTTAAAACCAGCCGATCAAATGAGGAAGTGCCGAACGAACCTGAAACAAGCCAAGCACCATTTTTCCGTGAAAGAGTGATTTTTTCATCAAAAAAGGTTGTTCCTTTCGCGCTTGCTAATTTTCGTAAATGCTGCAAATAAGCTTTACCATCCAGACGACCGCCGCCGCTGATTTTCAAAGACTGGACTGGGCGAAGCAATGGAAGGGCAGACGCAGTTTGTTCTGGTGTTAAACGCTCGATCGTGCCGATTTCTGGTGCTTCTTGTTTTCGTTCTTCTGCCAATTCTGCAAGCTGATCCAATTCTTCGTCTGCGCGAAGCAATAGTGTGCCAGATTGATAATAGATTGAATCATCAAGAGAGAGATCTTGAACCAATTTCGGGAAAAAAGCAGCGCCATCTTTCGCCAAATGATACCATTTTTTGTTTCTTCTTTTCGAAAGCCAAGGTGAAATGATCCCTGCGCTTGCGCTGGTTGCTTGGCCTGTTTTCCCATCGAATAGAGAGACAGAGAATTTTTCCTGGTCGATATAATTTGCTAAGGTCATCCCAATGATTCCGCCGCCGATGATTGCGATTTTTTCCATATTGGAACACTCCTTTTTTATTAAATAAATAGTGATAGGTTGTCTAACAAACATACATACTATACCACAAACTGAAATGCTTTTTTTGAAAAATCCAAAGACAGATATATTAGTATTTGAAGTTTTCAAAACTTAATTTTGTATGCTATTTTTTATCAATAAGATGTTAGAATAGATTTCTTACTTGGAAATAACCTAGTTATAGCGGGTTTGTCGGAATGATAACGTGGATTTTTTAATTTCATTCACCCCTATAAAACTCTGAAATTTCATCTTTCTTTAATATGGAAACGCTTTAATTAGTATATCTAATATATCAGTTTTGAGTATATTTAGGAATGGAGGAAAAAGTATGAGTAATATTATTATTGGGATCTTGTTGATTTGTTCGTTCTTCTTCATGGTCTGGTACTGCGTCAAAGGATTCAATCTGATGGTAGGATTCGCAATGATGGCGGTGCTTTGGGTGATTTTAGCTCTTATCGGCAATTATTTTGAGCCTAATGCAGCCATGCAGAACATTGTCGCATTGTATCCGGATTTTGCTGATCGGCCGATATTAGCTGTGCTGACCCATATCTTTACAACTGGTCCGGCAGATTATGCCCGCTCGATTTTAGTAAACATCTTCTTTGGGGCTTTCTTTGGCAGAGTTTTGGTTGAAACAGGAATTGCTGCTACGCTGATTCGTAAAGTGGTCGAATTAGGAGGAGACAAACCTCGGATCACAATGAGTCTTCTTTGTGTCGTGACAGCTGTGATTTTCATGTCGTTAACAGGGATCGGACCAGTCATCTCTATTGCGGTTATCGTATTGCCGATCTTATTGTCATTGGGGATCTCGACTTCAGTAGCGATGTTTGCTTTTATGGGCTCGATCATGGCAGGGATTTTTGGGAATATCGTCAATTTCAAACAGTATCAAGCGATTTATGCTGGGTTCAATGATGCAGCGAATGCTTATTCTTTCAGCGAATACATTCGTTTCGGGATCATCGCGATGGTCATCTCTTTGGTCGTGGTACTGCTGGTTGCAAATCTTTCGATGAATAAAAAGAAAACTTATGCTATGGCAGCAGAAATGCGTACCGATCAGTCAGCAGATGCGCCCGCGATTTCTTGGTTAGCTGTACTGCTTCCAGTATTGGGCACTGCGCTATTGGATTTGCCGATCATCTTTTGTTTCATTGTTTCAGGAATCTATGCAATGTTGTTTACAGGAAGATTGAATGCAAGCTTTACAGAAGTGTGCCGTCGTTTTGCCAAGATTTTTACAGATGGTGCCATCGATGTCGCGCCAATGGTTGGTTTCTTGCTTACATTGGCGATGTTCAATAATGCGGCTGCTTTGTCTGCTCCATATTTTACAGCGATCATTGGTGATTTCATCCCAACAAGTCCGCTTGTTCTGGCAATTGCTTTTGCTATTTTGACTCCGCTAGGCTTTTTCCGCGGACCAATGAATCTAGTAGGTTCAGGTTCTGCGATTTTAGCCGTCGTTTTAGCAGTCAATCCAACGATGCCCGTTGCCTTTTTATTCCCGCTTTTTGCAACAACAACGATTGCTCCGCAGCATTTAGACATTACCCAATCATGGGTTGCTTGGGGACTTGGATATACGAAAGTTTCTTCAAGAGAATATATGAAAAAATCGATTCCGACTGGTTGGATCGTTGGAGCGATCATCTGTATTCTGGTCTTCGTATTATACGGAACATTCTAAAAGAGAGGGGAAATCATTATGAAACGTTCAGTACGCATGGGGATCGATGTCGGCGGTACGCACACGAAAGCTGTCGCAATCGACAATAGCACACACGAGATTATCGGAAAAGCATCAGTAAAGACCACGCATGATGAGGTAAGCGGCGTTGCTGCTGGAGTTGTCCAGTCTTTTATGAATTGCTTAAGAGAAAATGATATCCACCCTGAAGATGTCGTTTTCGTTGCCCACTCAACCACACAAGCAACCAATGCGTTGATTGAAGGAGATGTAGCAAAAGTAGGGGTTATCGGGATGGCAAAAGGCGGGATCGAAGGATTTTTAGCGAAACGCCAGACCCGTTTGAACAATATTGATCTTGGCAATAATAAACAAATCGAGATCGTCAATGAATTTCTGCCTGTAAAAAAATTATCGCCAGAGAGTATCGGACAACTGATCCAAAATCTATCACAAAATGGTGCCCAAGTTTTGGTTTCCTCAATGGCTTTTGGTGTAGACAACGGGACACCAGAACAAATAGCGTATGAAGCTGCTTCTTTGAAAAATATCCCTACAACGATGGCATCAGACATCACGAAACTTTATGGTCTGACACGCCGGACACGGACGGCAGCAATCAATGCGTCTATTTTGCCGAAAATGCTGGATACAGCCACCTCAACGGAAGATTCTGTGCGTCAAGCTGGAGTCAATGTTCCTTTGATGATTATGCGCGGAGATGGCGGTGTAATGGAAATCACTGAGATGAAAAAACGCCCTGTACTGACGATGCTTTCAGGACCTGCCGCTTCTGTCATGGGATCATTGATGTATTTGCGTGCGTCAAATGGCGTTTATTTTGAAGTCGGCGGGACAACAACAAATATCGGCGTGATCCGCAACGGACGTCCAGCAATCGATTACTCGATCGTGGGCGGCCATCCTACGTATATTTCTTCGTTAGATGTACGCGTATTAGGTGTCGCAGGTGGATCAATGGTTCGAGCAGACAAAAACGGGATCATCGATGTTGGTCCGCGTTCGGCGCATATCGCTGGTTTGGATTATGCTGTTTATACACCAGAAGAGCAAATCAAGGAGCCAAAAGTTGCCTTCTTTTCACCAAAAGAGGGAGATCCGGCTGATTATGTCAAAGTCATCTTGGAAGACGGCCGAGAAGTAACGATCACGAATTCTTGCGCAGCCAATATCTTAGGACTTGTCCAAGAAGATCATTTTTCTTACGGCGACATTGCTGCAGCGAAAAAAGCATTCAAAGCATTAGCCGATTATTGCGGAACGACGATTGAAGATATCGCTACACAAATCATGGAGAAATCTTATGCGAAAATCGAACCAGTGATCTTGGAATTAGCAGAAAAATACAAACTTGAAAAAGATCAGATTTCGCTAGTCGGTGTCGGGGGCGGAGCATCTTCATTGATCGTTTATTTCAGCAACAAGATGGGTGTAAAGTATTCCATCCCAGAAAATGCCGAAGTGATTTCTTCTATCGGAGTAGCTCTAGCGATGGTTCGAGATGTGGTTGAACGAATCATTCCTTCGCCAAGCAAAGAAGATATCCGCGCAATCAAAAACGAAGCATTGAACAAAGCCGTTGAATCTGGTGCAACGCCAGAATCCATTGAGATCCATGTTGAAATCGATGCGCAAACGTCAAAAGTCACTGCTATTGCTACAGGTTCCACAGAAGTAAAAGCGACAGACTTGACTAAAGAAGTCGATGAGACAGAAGCAGCAGAGATTGCAGCAGAAGATTTGCGTATATCTGTTACAGAAGCAGAACTATTAGCAAAGACGAAATTCTTCTATATTTTTGGTGAAAAAACTGCTTCAGACAATGCAGGACCAGTACGGATCATCGATAAAAAAGGATTTATCAAAGTACAGCGAGGCAATACGATGTGCCGTAAAACAACGGCTGGAAATTATTTAGAGGCGGTCCATGAATTATGGGATAAAATGGCGGTCTATCAAACAGAGCTGATTGCACGTCCAGAATTTTATCTCTGCTTAGGTGCACGAGTGACTGACTTTTCTGCCCCAGAATTAGATCAGCTGGAAGTATTGATGGACTTAGAGGTGTCTTCTCTTGAGCCTGATGAAGAGGTGATCGTCGTTGCCGGTAACGTTAAACAAAACTAAATTAGACACGGTTATTTCAGAGTTGAAAAAAGTACCAGAAACTGTTTGGGGACAGTATCAGTTCCAACGTGAGCTTTTGGGAAAAAGATTTACAGAAGATGAAAAGCAAGCAATGATCAAAAAAGCAGTCATCTGCGGACAAGAAGAAGCTGCGAAAATAAAACAAATCTATCCGCATCATAACATAGAAGAAATCTACCAGAAACTTGGACTTTCCATCCAATATGAAGAGGAAGAGATGATTGGCGGAAGATTGGTGCTTGCTACATTTAATAACGAAGACGGCGTAACATTCATGAAAAAGCCGTTGGAAAATCTATTGATGCAGCAAAAACCTTTTTGCTGGACAGAAGAACAAATGGCGGCAATGATCCTAGGGCATGAATTGTTTCATTATATTGAAACGAATACTTCACAAATCTACACGCAATCAACGAAAATAACATTGTGGCGTTTACCGTTTTACAACCATCGTTCGTCGATTCGTGCGCTTAGCGAAATTGCTGCTATGAGTTTTTCAAAACAATTGAATCAATTAGATTTTTCTCCCTATCTTTTGGAAATCATCTTGCTTTGGTCCTATGATCAACAACGTGTCCAAACGTTGTATGAAGAAGTGATGGAATTAATGGAAAAAAATAAGAAATAAAAAAGAGATTACGAGCATAAAAAGAAACCACCAATGGAAGGATTAACAGGAGTCCTTCCATTGGTGGTTTTCTTTATTTCTTTATATAGTAGATAACATTAACGTGAAGACTAACAAGAAACTCATCCTTGACAAAAAACATATGTAATTTTAAACTAAGAATGATTAGGCGGCTATGGCGGAATTGGCAGACGCGCTAGCTTCAGGCGCTAGTGAGGGAGACCTCGTGGAAGTTCGAATCTTCTTAGCCGCATAAGAGGTTGTGAAAAAAGAGTTTTGTCCCAAGTACCAAGTAGGTACTGTTCGACATCGAATCACTTCGTTCTTCGTGTATCACAGCATTAAGACTCTTTTCAATTTGGAAATAGCTTTTTATATTTTCAATTTGAAAAGCTTAATACCGAGGGACAGCTTTTTGAACACCGTTTGAGGAGAGGTTGTTCAAGAACCGTTTAGCTCCGAGCAGTAACGAAGAAAAAATAAAACCAGATTCTATCCAAATAAAAAACCAAGAATTACCTGTCGTTCAAATCAGGTATTCTTGGTTTTTTATTATAAGATTATTTTTTATACAGCTTTTATTTTACTAACAATGATTATTTGCTGGGAACCGTTTGTTTATTAAAGAATCGAAGTGCACTTGCAGCACTTAACAGCAGCAAAATGAGCAAGATCACTAAAGCGATTTTTGACCCATTTGTCGTAGCTTGAACGTAAGACTGAGACGTGTAATCTTGGACGATATGAAGAATAACTGCAACAAAGGAAGTAGCAACAGCACCAGAAAATTGCTGCAACGTATTAAATAGTGCATTCCCATCTCCTTGGAAAGTCTCGGTCAGCTGATTCATACCGACCGTCATCATATTGCTGTAAGAAAGGCCAACACCTAACATAAATATAACATGGCAGCCAATCAATAAACCTAGCGAAATGTGACCTAATAAAAACAGTAAAGCTGTCAAGCCAGCAAGGGAGAAAAGCAAACCAAGCAAAATCGGTTTTTTCGGTCCATGACTATCAAGAAGTTTTCCAGCCATTGGTGAAAGAATAGCACCAATCGCTGCACCAGGAAGCATTGCTAATCCCGCAATAAATGGATTTTGATGCTGGACGATCTGAACAAAATTCGGCAAGATAAAGGAAATACCTAATAACAGCATTTGATAAACAAGAAAACCTGACAAAAATAAACGGAAAGCTCTATTTTTCAAAACAGAAAGTTGAATCAACGGAGTTTCAGAATGTTTCGAACGTTGGTAAAACCAAACAAATCCGATCAGACCAATCAGCAAACTAATCCAACCTTCCAGCGATTCTAACGCACTCAAGAAGTTCAAACTTCCACCGAAAAATAAACATAGACCCAACAAACTTTTCCAGTCCAATCTGCCGCTTTTCTTTACTGGGAAATTTGGGATAGCATACAGGCCGATGATAAGTGATAAAAGCAGTACGGGAATCAAAAATAAGAATAAATGATTCCATGTAAAATGTGCCGTCATCAATCCGCCATATGTGGGTCCGATTGCTGGGGCGATCGCGGTAACCAAGGTTCCTACACCTATCATTGTTCCGCGTTTATTGAGCGGAGCAAAAGAAAGAATGATATGGAACATCAGCGGCAAGGCAATTCCTGTAGCAATCCCCTGCAAGACACGCCCTAAAAGCAAGACCATAAAAGTAGGAGAAAAGAAATCAATGACAATGCCTAGCAAAAATAAAAGATTTGAACTAAGAAATAACTTGCGGATATTGTAATTTTGATTCAAATAGGTCGAAAGAGGCACAATGATTGAGATCATCAATAAATAGATGGTCGTCACCCATTGGACTTGTGCTGTGGTTAATTGAAATTGCCGAATCAATGTCGGAAAAGTGACATTCATTGCCGTTTCGATCAATACTCCTGCAAAAGACATCATACCTGTTGCAAGAACAGCGGGAACTAATACTAATTTGTTTTGTTTATTCATTTACTCACCTCAAAAAATTATTCAAAAAAAGAGAGGGATTTCTATAAAAATAGAAATCGCCTCTCTCTCGGAAATCAAGAAAACTGACAATAACAGTGTTTCCTGATTTCTATCTGTACGATTGTTGCTTTATTATTTTTATCCTAACATAGCAAAGAAAATGCTGTCAATAGATGATTTCATAGAAATAACTAAAGCAGAAAGAGTGATTATTTGTTAGAATGAAGCTGGAGGTGGTTCAAAATGGAAAAGCTGCAATGGCGTAAAGAACCGTGGTACAAGGCGAATAAAAAACCACAAATCTTAGAGATCCCAACTCAGAGATTTTTCAGCATCAAAGGAGATGGCGATCCTAACCAGCCTGAGTTTCAACAAAAAGTCGAATGTTTATACACTGTCAGTTACGCGATACGTATGGCACAAAAAGCAGGTTGGGAGATTCCTGGCTATCAATTGTACACCGTCTATCCTTTAGAAGGCTGGTGGAGTCTCCAAGAAAAATATCTGCATGAATCAGTAATGAAAAAAGAACACTTTACTTACGAGATCATGATTCAGCAACCTGCTTTTGTGACAAAAGAAATAGCAGAAGAAGCCATAACACGTGTCTCAAAAAAACTACCAGCAGATTTGATCAGCCAGTTGATGTTCAGTGAAAAAAATGAAGGACTTTGCGCGCAGATTTTGCATATTGGACCCTACGATGAAGAGCCTCAAACCTTTCAGCAGCTGGAAGGATTTTTGCAGGAAGAAGGATATGAACGTACGGCGCTGTCACATAAAGAAATTTATATAAGTGATGTAAGAAAAACAGCACCAGAAAAGCTGAAAACATTGCTGCGTGTTCCTGTCAAAAAATTGGATGCCTAGATGCTCTCTAGCAAGAGATAAATAAGAATAGATTGCTTGTCTATTAGATAAAGAGGTGTTTTATGAAGAAACAAGAACGTCAAAAAATCATTCGCCAGCTGATTCTTGAACAGCCGATCAGTACCCAAGAAGAGCTGTTGGAACATCTGCAAAAAGCTGGAATCTCGGCAACGCAAGCAACGATTTCCCGAGATATTCGCGAGATGAATATCATCAAGTCCCATGATGCCAACAAAAATGTTCGGTATACACTTTTCACGCACGCGCCTATTTCGACAAATGAACAAAAGCTGCGCGCGTCTGTTCGTCGAGATGTTTTGCGGATCCAGCAAGTCCAGTTTATGATTGTTGTATTAACAGAAAAAAATGGCGCAGACATCGTAACGAATTGGCTGGATGAAATCAAGTATCCAGAAGTCGTGGCAACTGTTGCTGGGGTGGATACGTTTATTATTATTTGCCGAACAGAGAAAGAAGCTCAATTATTCGCTGAAAAACTCGAGAGAATGCGAGATTAAAAATCCAACAGAAACGATATGAGATAGAGGAAATAAAAATGCAAAACATGATTATTTTTTTAACACTGCTTGTTTACAGTGTGAATTTCTTGGTATTTGCCTATACCAGAATTTATCGTATTGAAGATTGTTTAGAAAAAATGGCTATTTATTTTGGCACGAATATGTCGCTTCTTTTTACCAGCGGGATTTTTTTGTTTTTTGAAAAAATCATCGAAGACGGTATTTTAGTGCTGGAGTAAAAGCAGAATTTTTGAACAACCTCTTTTCTTGCCTTACACTAGTAAGTATACAGAAAGAGAGGGAATAGATATGAAAAAAGCTTATGAAACAGCAATGATCAACAAAGGCGGACGTGAAGGCGAAGTAGAAGCACCAAATGGATCAATGCACATGAAGATCACAGCACCAGGTATCCATGCTGATGGGACTAATCCGGAACAATTGTTTGCAGCTGGCTATGCATCTTGTTTCAACGGCGCTGTACAGCATATGCTGAAAGAAGACGGCATCAAAGCTGAATCTACCGTCAAAGCACGCGTCTCTCTTTACACACTTGATGAAGGCGGCTATACGATTGGTGCAGTCTTGGAAGTCCATATCGATGGCATGGACCAAGCGCAAGCAGAAGATATTGCAAATCGAGCGCACGAATTTTGTCCATATTCCAAAGCGACCAGAGGGAATATTGAAGTGAAAGTGGAGATTGTGTAAGAGGTCGTGAGCAAAGAGCTATGACTTGAGTATTAAAGAGGAAAAACGTGAAACAGATTCTCATGTTTTGCGTTTTTTTGAGTTAATACCGAAAGTCAGCTTTGTGAACACCGTTTAGGTAGAGGTTGTGAACAACATGGTCTGCTTCAAGAATTAAGAATGACAAATTAGAAACAGCTTCTCATATTTTGCCATTTTTTGGCTTCTTACCATAATTGATTCTTTAAATACCATTTAAAAAAGGGTGGAGACAAACTATTGTCTTCAGCCTTTTTTTGCGCTTAAAACACTGATTTGAACCAAAAAAAGAAGAGACAAAAATTTCTTTCCAAAAATAATTCTTGAAGTAAAGAAAGAATAAATCAAGGTTACACTAAAAGAGAGTAGAGAACGCTTTCTTTTGTTTCTCTGCCGAATCGTTCTTGTTGCTTTTTATCCAGGGGAGGAGTGGTTGGACAGATAAATAAGGAAAAAAGAAGTGTAACTAAACGTTAAAGGAGGAATGAAGATGAAGAAAACTATAGGCCTTGCATTAGCAAGTATAGCGATTTGGACAGCAATAAGTGGGTTTTCTAGTAAAGTGGAAGCTAGAGAGTCTGCAGCTATTCCGGAGGTTCAGACCCACTCGATCCAGCATTCAAGCATTATCCCTGATTTTCAAGCAACTAATTTTTCAAGACCAGAAGAGGTGAATGTTACTTTCAATTCAAATACACAAGAATATACAATTACTGCGCCTGTACATAGTTATTCAAGTTGGTCATCGTATACTATTCGCGAAGCAAGTACTGGTAGAATGATTGCATCGGAGAGATGGCTTACGAATGTTCGAACAATTGTAGCTAGGTTTAGAAGTACTGGTGCGAATGCGTATACCTTTGTTTTAGGATCAAATAATACTATTTCTACATTGATGATCTATATGAATCATCGAGTGACTGCTTATGAACATGTAGACGGTGAAGGTGAAAAATTAGATATTTTGGGGTTTGCAACTAACCCATCACTTGGAGAGTGGGAAGCACGTATCTCCTCAATTCGCGTTCAACCTAGAATGAAAATCACTTTTTATGAAAATCGAGTTTTTAGAAATGGTTCTCGTACGATCATGAATAATAGCAACCAAGAGAGATTGATAAATCTTACAGAACTTGGTTGGAATGATCGGATTTCCTCGATGGTAGTAGAGCCAATTACGGGAAGTGAATTTGGCGCAAATTTCTTTGAAAATTCCAACCAAACTGGGCGAGCTCTTCGATACAGGGTTTCAGCAGGTAATCCTAATTTACAGGTTAGTGGATTGGATAGAATTAATTCTATTGAACTTTATCCTAATACAGGAGTAGAGCTGTTTACTGAACTTAATTTCAGTGGCGAAAGGATAATTTACGAAAATCGCGGGTTTGAGCCAATGTCTATAGAATTGGCTGGAACGTCTTTGAATAATCGTATTTCTTCTTTCCGAGTTGTACGATTGAATTAATAATAACAAGAAATCTGGAAGCATATAGCAATGTTTTTTGACGCACATAAAAAGTTTGCGGCAATCACCACTACTCAATTTGTTTTCTGAAATATACTTTAAGGAGGAGATGAAGATGAAAAGAATTTTTGAACTTGCATTAGTCAGTGCAGCGTTTTTGTCAACAATGGTCGGTTTTTCTGGAACAGTAACAGCTGAAGAAGTTCAAGTTTTTCCGACAAACCAGTCGTCATCCATTCAACGTAACTGGGTGATCCCTGATTTAACATTAACCGATGTTTTTGATCCGCGTCTGAGTGTTATTTATAATTCATCCACACAAGAATATTCAATCATTGTGCCGACTAATGGAGAAAGAAACCCAGGCGGTTGGCAAACAAGATACACTATTCGAGAAAGAGATTCTGGAAGGCTGATTACAGAAGGGAGAGTAGGAAATTCGCCAGAAACAATTGAAAGGAGGTTCAGGGATACTGGAGTGAGTGCTTACACAGTAGTTTTGTATTGTACGGATGATTTATGGGGAATTACCGCTACTTCGAGAGTTGATATCGTGATGAATCACCGAGTGACTGTCTACGAAGGTCCAAATGGCACTGGTGCAAGTTTAGATAATTTGGGATTTGTGAATCGACCAAAGCTTCTGGGGTGGGCGAATCGCATCAATTCAATTCGTGTTCAACCTAGAATGAAAGTCACTTTTTATGAAGAGACCGGTTTTAGAAATGGTTCTCGCACGATTATGAACAGTGGGACTCAAGAGAGATTAATCAATCTCTTAAATTCTTCTTGGAGTAATCGGATTTCTTCCATGAGAGTAGAGCCGATTACAGGAAATGAATTTGGTGCAAATTTCTTTGAAAATAGTGACCAAACGGGGGCAGCTATTCGTCATACAACTCCTTTTAATAATCCCCTCGTACAAGGTGAACTATTTAATCGAATTAGTTCTATTGAACTCTACCCCAATACAGGTGTAGAAATATTTAATAGGCCTAATTTCAGTGGTCGAAGAGAGTATTTCGAAAATCGAACAAATGAAATGCTCCATGTGGGCGTGTCCGCTTTGCCGATAAACGACAGTGTTACTTCCTATCGAGTCACTCGATTGAATTAGAAGAACTATCCCCATACCGCAAGCACATAAAAACGCCCCTTAACGCACATAGAAAAAAATTGTGGTACACTTGAAGCATGATTTAGCAAACGCATATACTTTGAACAAAAAAAGCGGCTTGAAAGAGGCAGATATCGTATCTGTTTCTTTCAAGCCGCTTTTATGTTTCTTTTAAAATTTGGTTTTCAGTAGTTGATTTTGTCACGAAACCTTTTCAAATCGACGTACTGATTGCTAAAATCAATGCGTTGCTTCGCCGTTCTTATAATTATGCAGAAACAACCAATGAAACGATGATGCATAACGGAACTATTTTAAATGTAGACAACAGCAGCATGGAAAGATCCTCAGCAGGAATCGAAGGATATATTGAAACAAAAGTAGGGCAAGGGTATATCGTGCCATAGAGGTTGTGAGCAAAGCGCTTTGACTTGAGCGTTAAGACTCTTTATTCAGAGAAAATGGCCTTTCACATTTTTTCTGGATAAAGCTTAATGCCGAAAGTCAGCTTTGTGAACACCGTTTAATAGAGGTCATTTTCTCAGTGTTCTGATCTGAGTATTAAGACTCTTTTACAATGCAAAACAACTTTCTATGTTTTGCGTTGTAAAAGCTTAATACCGAGGATCAACTGAGAAAATACCGTTTAACTAGAGGTTGTGAACAACATGGGCTGCTTCAAGAATTAAGAATGACAAATTAGAAATAGCTCCTCATATTTTCCAGTATAAAAACTTATCGCCGCTTGCCGCTTTTTTTGCGGTAAAAACACTGATTTGGTCCTACAAGAGAGAAGAGTCAAAAATTTCTTTCCAAAAATAATTTTTGAAGTAAAGAAAGAATAAATCAAGGGTACACTAAAAGAGGATAGATGGCGCTTCCTTTTGTTTCTCTGCCGAATCGTTCTTATTACTTTTTATCCAGAGGAGGAGGGATTGGACAGAGAAATCAAGAACTAGAGGATAATGATAAACTTAAAGGAGATAACGGAAATGAAAAAAATGATTGGAGTGGCATTGGCAAGTACAGCGCTTTGGACATCGATGATTGGGTTTTCTGACATAGCGAAAGCTGGCAACCTAGATGTTCTAACAATTCAACGCAATTGGGTTATTCCCGAGTTTGAGCATCATAATTTCAATGTTTTTTGGCAAGGTCCGCCAAGTGTTGTCTATAATACAGAAACAGGGGATTATAGGATTGTCGCAAGACCTTGGGGGCAAGTATCCCCCGGAGGAACTTGGCATGCCAGTTATGTTTTACGAGAAAGAACTTCTGGTAATGTCATTTTAAGTGGTCGAGAAAACGATAGCCCCTACTCAGTCACAACGACATTTAGAGATGTAGGAGATATAGGATATACTTTTGAAATAACATCTGTAGATCATCTCTGGTATACTCCCGTAGTTTCCACAATAAATATCAACACAATGAGACCAACTCATCAACGAGTGACTGCTTATATACATTTTAATGGTGAAGGTCAGCATTTAGAAAATGTTGGGATAGCAAATAGAGCAAACCTAGGAAGTTGGAATGACCAGATTTCTTCCCTGCGCATCCAATCAGGAATGAAAGTGACTTTTTACGAAGATAACAATTTTCAAAACGGCTCTAGAACTATCATGAATAATACAAACAGCTTGCAGCTGATTAATATGTCCTCGTTTGGAAACTGGAATGATCGTATCTCTTCTCTGAGTGTAGCGCCGATTACAGGAAATGAATTTGGAGCTAACTTATTCCAAAATAGTAATCAAACGGGACGAGTGATTCGACACACAGATTCTGCTGACAACGCTAATTTAGCAACGAATAACAACTTGAATGATCAAATAAGCGCTATTGAATTGTATCCAAATACAAGAATCATTTTATTTGAACATACTAATTATAATGGGGAGTCTATCTTGTATGAAAACAGAACAAATGGGATGATGAATGTTTCTTTAAGCAACACAGATTGGAACGATCGTATCTCTTCCTATCGAGTCACTCGATTGAATTAAAAGAACCATTCCCACACCGCAAGCACATAGAAACGCCCCTTAACGCACATAGAAAAAATTTGCGGTGTAACGAAATATCATATATACATATATTTTCAACTAAACAAAAACAGTTTGAAAGAAACAGATAAGATATCTGGCTCTTTCAAACTGTTTTTGTGTTTCTTTAAGCAGTAGAAAGAATATCTATGTTTCTTTTAAAATTTGGTTTTCAGCTGTTTTTTCTTAGAATCTTTGTTATGGTATAGTGGAGAGAAAAAGTGGAGGGATGAACATGGCAAAAATCATGGTTGTCGAAGATGAAGAGGTTATCCGCGACCTGATAATGGAAGAACTTGAAAAATGGCAATTTGAGACATTTGGAACCACAGATTTCGAACAGGTATTCAATGATTTTGAACAGGAAGACCCGCAGTTGATTTTGTTAGATATCAATTTACCTGTATTTGACGGTTATTATTGGTGCCAAAAAATCCGTGAAGTCTCAAAAGTCCCGATCATTTTCATTTCAAGCCGTAATACAAATATGGACATGATCATGGCAATGAATATGGGAGCAGATGATTTTGTCACGAAACCTTTTCAAATCGACGTACTGATTGCTAAAATCAATGCGCTGCTTCGCCGTTCTTATAATTATGCAGAAACAACCAATGAAACGATGACGCATAACGGAATTATTTTAAATGTAGACAACAGCAGCATGGAAATCAATGGGGAAACCATCGATCTCAGTAAAAATGAATACCGGCTGTTATACATATTGATGAAACAGCATGGAAAGATCCTCAGCAGGGAAAAACTGCTGCGGGCGCTGTGGGACGATGAACGGTTTGTGGATGATAATACGCTGACTGTCAACATCAATCGTCTGCGCAGAAAAATCGAGCAAGCAGGAATCGAAGGATATATTGAGACAAAAGTAGGGCAAGGGTATATCGTGCCATAGAGGTTGTGAAAAAGCTGTTTAGCCTCAAGCATTAAAGAAGAATCCGTTAAAATAGCTTTCCATATTTTAACGGATTTTGAGTTAATGCCGAAGAGGCTAGCTTTTGAACACCGTTTGGCTAGAGGTTGTGAACTCAGCGTTCTGCTTTGAGCAGTAAGGAGGATTTTTCGAAAGTCGCTTCTCAGACTTTTGCAAAAATTTGACTTAGTGCCGAGAAGCAGATGAGTGAACACCGTTTAACTAGAGGTCATTTTCTCAGTGTTCTAATCTGAGTATCAAGACTCTTTATCCAGAGAAAATGGCTTTTCACATTTTTTCTGGATAAAGCTTAATACTGAAAACCAGATTTTCAAATACCATTTTAACAACTAGCAAAAGTGAGTTGCTCAGAAAAAATCTGCAAGCTCACTTTTTTAGTTCAAGCAAAGGAGAATTTATGAAATTCAGAGATTATTTAAAAGATCAGTGGTCGTTGATCCTCGGCTGGCTTTTTTTTGTGCTCCTCACCGCATTTGTGATGTGGCTGACGCCAGATATCACCATTGACTGGGAAATCATCGCTTATTTGATGCTGATTGAGGCGGTTTTTTTAATTGTCTATCTTACGGCTGTTTATCTAAGTAAGCGACGCTGGTGGAAAAAACTTGATGCAGAACGTAAAGAATCTCCGCTGCAAAATTATCTGGACGGCGGACACACATCCGAAGAAAAATTAGTCGAAGAATATGTCAATCAGTTGATCCGAGATCATCAAGAGGTGATGCAAGAAGCAATCACCAATCAAAAAAATCAAAAAGACTATATTGATTCTTGGGTCCATGAAATCAAGGTACCGCTAGCTGCTTCTGAATTGCTCGTCCGTTCCATTGAATTTGACATTGACGACCAAAAATATATGCAATTAGAAAATGAGTTAGCGAAAATCAACGAGTATGTAGAACAAGTTTTGTATTATGCTCGTTTAGATAGTTTTTCTAGAGATTATCTGATCCAAGAATACGATTTGAAGGCAATCATCCAGCCTGTGATCCGCAGCCAAGCAAACTATTTTATCCAAAAAAATCTGCATTACGAGATTATAGGAGAAGACCAGCCAGTACTAACAGATGCAAAGTGGGTAGCGTTTATTTTTCAGCAATTGATCAGCAATGCGATAAAATATACACCTAATCATGGCAAAATCGAAATCCGTATCGAAAAAACAGAAAATGGTGTGAAACTTCTTCTGAAAGACTCAGGGATCGGCATACCAAAAGAAGATCTTGGACGAATTTTTGATAAAGGATTTACTGGGACAAACGGTCGGTTAAGCAAGCAGCATTCCACTGGTTTAGGCTTATATTTAGCGAAAAGTTTAGCTGAAAAGCTAGGAATCGAATTGTCCGCCGAATCAGTTGAAAAAAAAGGGACAACCATGGTATTATTCTTCCCAACATTAAATTTTTATAATGAAAAACGTTAGAAAATCGTGAGAGTTGAAATTTTTTTCTTGTGTTGTTAACGTTTTCCTTGATAAGTTTTTTTACATGTGAAAAATAAAGGAGAATAGACATGGAGATTTTAATAGCATTAGTACCTATGCTTGCATGGGGTAGTATTGGTTTAGTCAGTGGTAAAATTGGCGGAGACGCAAATCAACAGACATTAGGAATGACAATTGGCGCGTTTTTATTCTCGCTGATCGTATTTTTCGTCGTTGGTCCTACAATTACACCATGGGTTTTCTTGATTGGATTTTTATCAGGTCTAGCATGGAGTGTTGGTCAAAATGGTCAGTTCCACGGAATGAAATTTATGGGCGTATCTGTAGGTTTGCCTCTTTCAACTGGTTTTCAATTAATTTTGAATACGATTGCGGGAGCCGTTTTCTTCCATGAATGGACAAAAACGAAAGATTTTGTATACGGATTCCTTGCACTAGCTTTGCTTGTCCTAGGTGCCTATTTAACAGCGCGCCGCGACAAAAATGCTGCACCTGACACAGACAACAAAATGTTTGATTTTGCTAAAGGTTTCAGAGCATTGATTTATTCAACAATTGGTTATGGTGTGTATACGATTATCATCAACTGGGCTGGACTTGATGCATTGGCTGTTATCTTACCACAAAGTATCGGTATGATTTTAGGCGCAAGCTTCTTTGCCTTCAAGAAAGTTAAAATGGACCAATATGTTTGGAAAAACATGGCTTCAGGACTATTGTGGGGCTTAGGGAATATCTGTATGTTATTGACAGTTAAGAGCCTTGGACTAGCAGTTGGTTTCTCACTTTCTCAAATGGGGATCATCATTTCTACACTTGGCGGAATCTTCATCTTAGGTGAAAGAAAAACTAAAAAAGAACTTGTTTACGTAGTTACTGGTTGTATTTTAGTTATTTTAGGTGGTATTCTATTAGGGTACATGAAAACAGCTTAATAAGCTGTTTTCTTTTTGAGAAGAAGTGATGGAATGAAGTATTTGTACATTGGACAGCTTTCATGACTTCAAGATTTCCGTCAGCTTTAAGCTGACGGAAGAAATCATTTTTTGCTCATTCAAATTTAAGAGGATGTGAATAGCCATTTTTGACTATTTTCACATCCTCTTTTTTTAAAAAGGGGGAAGACTAAATGGATTTGTTCCGTAAAAAGACAATTGAAAACAATAAAATAAGCGGAATGAAAAAAGAACTAAAAACAGCTGATTTGATCATGTTGGGCGTCGGTGCAATCATTGGAACGGGGATTTTCGTCGTTACTGGTGTGGCAGCGAATCAAAATGCAGGACCAGCGCTGTCACTTTCATTCGTCTTAGCTGCAATTGTTGTAGTGTTATCTGGGTTAAGCTTTGCTGAATTTTCTTCACGCGTACCTGTTATTGGCGGACCGTATGCTTATTTATATGTTGTGTTTGGTGAATTTGCGGCGTGGTTGACAGGCTGGCTGCTGATTTGTGAATTTTTATTAGCGGTTTCATCTGTCGCATCTGGCTGGTCTGGTTATGTACAAGGATTCTTAGCCAGTTTTGGCGTGAATTTGTCTCAAGCACTGACAGGAGGATATAACGCAGCGAACGGAACGTATATTGATTTGATCGCAGTATTAGTAGTTATTTTTGTTACGTACATTGTATCTTTAGAAGCGAAAAAAGCCTTGCGTCTGAATAATATGATGGTTGTTGTTAAATTTGCCATTATTTTATTGTTCGTTGCAGTAGGGATCTTCTTCGTGAAGCCTGACAATTGGCAACCGTTTATGCCTTTTGGTTTTTCTGGTGTCCTAGATGGCGCAGCATTAGTTTTCTTTGCTTTTCTAGGATTTGATGCCGTAGCGATGGCTGCTGAAGAAGTAAAGAATCCGCAAAAAGATGTGCCGAGAGGAATCATTGGTTCGATTTTGATTGCAACAGCATTATATATCGTGGTGACATTGATTTTGACAGGAATGGTCCCATTTACAGAACTAGGTGTGAATGATCCTGTGGCATTTGCGATGCGTTATATCGGACATGGAAGTATCGGCGGAGTTATTTCTGTTGGCGCGATTTTGACCCTTTTGACAGTGACGATCTCTATGATGTATTCGTTGGCACGTTTATTGTATGCAATCAGCAGTGATGGACTTTTGCCTAGTTATATGAAAGAAATCGATAAAAAGCATCATACGCCTAAAAAGGCCACATATACAGCAGGGATCATCGCGATGATCTTTGCAGGTGCTTTTCCATTGGATATCTTAGCAGAATTGACGAATATCAGTGCGTTAGCCTATCTAATGCTCGTCAGTTTAGGGCTGTTGAAATTGAGAAAAATGTTTGGCCAGCCGAAAAAAGGGGAGTTCAAAGTACCTTTTGTACCGCTGCTGCCGATTCTTTCCATTGCAGCGTGTGTAGTCTTGATGTTGCGACTGCAAGCAGTAACCTGGCTTGTTTTTGCCATCGTAATGGTCATTAGTTTAGTGATTTATTTTGGTTATGGGTATAAACACAGCTTAATGAATGAAAAAATCAATAAATAAAAAGAAGTTGCAGACGAACGAAACCGCTCGTCTGCAACCTTTTTTATTGTGTCAGATCCAATAATTTTTGTTTCAGATCTTCTTCCATGTGGGTTAGTTCTACTTCCGCATGGCGACGTTTTTCTTTTCCTTCTTGTTGGATACGTAATGTTTCTTGGATAGTTTCCACAAGATCATTTTGTGTTTTTTGCAATGTTTCGATATCTACGATGCCGCGTTCATTTTCTTTGGCTGTTTCGATTGCAGAGATTTTCAACATTTCAGAATTTTTCTTCAGCAAGTCATTCGTTGTTTCAGAGACTTGGCGTTGTGCAGTAACAGCATCTTTTTGACGAAGAAGAGTTAAAGCAATCACAACTTGGTTTTTCCAAAGCGGAATCGCTGTTGCGACAGAAGCTTGGATTTTTTCCGCTAATGCTTGGTTTGTGTTTTGGATCAAACGAATCTGCGGTGCTTGTTGGATCGTGATTTGACGAGCTAAACGCAAATCGTGTGTTCGTTTATCTAGACGATCTAGGAATTGTGTATAGTCATTTGCGATCTGTACATCCATTTGGTCGCCTGTTTCTTCTGCTTTTTTCATCGCTGCGGGGATCGTCACGGTTTGAAGTTCTTCCATTTTCAATTCACCAGCTGCAATGTAAATGTTCAACGCATCGAAGTAATCTTTGTTTTTTTGATAAAGTTGTTCAAGCATCAAGTTGTCTTTTAACAGACCGTCTTTTTCTTTATCTAGTTTGACAGCGATTTTGTCGATTTGTGCGCCGATTTTTTGGTATTTTGCGGTTACTTCATAAATGGATTGTTTTACTTTACCAAACACACGTTGGAAAATGTTTCCTTCTCCTGCACGAAGTTCATCGGGATTTGCTTCTTGTAAACGATACATCAATTCAGTCAAAGAATCTCCGACAGGCCCGATGTCTTGTACTTGGACGTGGTTCAGCATCGATTGCGAGAACTCGCTCAATTTGGTTTGTGCTGCTGATCCGTAGCTGATAACTGACTGGGCATCGGCTGTGTCGATCTTTGCCGCTAATTCTTTTGCTTGAGCTTGACGTTCAGGCGGTAATTTGTCGATCAAACGTGCTGCCTGCTGTTGTTCTTGCAGCTGAGTGATTTCTGCTTCTTGCGACTGTGTCAGTGAATTCGTCGGTGTTGAAAATGGATTATTTAAAAGATCTTCTAACGTGTCGTTGACAGGTGTCACGTCCGTTGGTTTATTTTCTTCATTCATCATAAGTTCCTCCTATGATCTTAGGATTTTGTATCGGTGTTTGTTCTATTATTATCTTGTTTTAAACTGTTTTTTGCAATTGAAATCTCTACATCGATGTCTTCTAGATCATCTGCAACAAAACGTTGGTAATCTTGGCTGATCAGACTAGCCAGCTGATCGATGATTTGCGCGCTTTCTTCTAATTTTGCATAGGTCTGCTTGTTTTTGATTTCATGATCATTGATCTCGATATATTTATCTGTCAAATCAATCAAGTTAGGCAAGTGCGTATAAAGAAAGTGGCTGGCTTCATGGAGCCGTGTTGGTTCTTTAACTAATTCTTTGAATAAAGCTTTGGAAGCTTTCGTTGTATTGTGGCGTAAATCGATTGCTTTTAATTTTGCTGTTTTGTTCATGTTTTCTTGCAGTTTCGTGATATCTGCTTTTGTTTGGTGCATCGTTTGTCTAAAAAGATCGATCTCACTAGATGACATACCGCTTGTTAAATAGTGTTCTTCCAAATCTTTAGACAATCCAGGCATTTCTGCTTGTGTTGTTTTTTTGTTTTTCCCGCCGAATATGCCCCAAAGCAGCAGAGCAGCACCAAATAGGAAAATCCAAGTGACACCAGAAGTTGTGCCTGCATGCCCAATGAAGACCATACCAAGAATCAAAACGATCAAAAACAGCCAGGTGCGTTTTTTCATATATACTCCCTCCAGAAGTTCGATTATTGGGTTATTTACCGGTTAACCTTCTTTTCGTTTACTTTATTTATTTTAGCACAGTCCTCCTGGAAAAGAGTATCCGTCTAAAGATTGATTTTATAGATTTAGAGAATTTGTAAGATTTACTTATGGTAAACTAAAGAAGAGTAAGACGACAAATTGAAAAAAATCGTCAAAGCGGTTATTATTACAAAGAAAGTATGGTGGATAGAGTATGATGGAGTATGAGCAATTTGAAGAGAAGACGCTAGAGCGCAAAGAAATATTCAAAGGGAAAATCATCGATGTCGCTGTTGACCAAGTCCGCTTGCCCGATGGAAAAATCGGACAGCGGGAATTAGTTTTTCATCCTGGTGGTGTAGGGATCGTTGCCTTTGATGAGCAAGATCGGCTGCTTTTGGTGAAACAATTTAGAAAACCTTTAGAAAAAGTGATTTTAGAGATTCCTGCTGGCAAAATCGATCCAGGAGAAAATAACAGCCCTGAAAAAACTGCACTGAGAGAACTGGAAGAAGAAACCGGCTATCGCGCACAATCTTTGACACACCTGACTTCAATGTATCTATCTCCAGGATTTGCGAACGAAATACTGCACATCTATCATGCGCATGATTTAGAAAAAGCACTGAAACCTTTGGAACAAGACGAAGATGAAGTGCTTGAACTTTACGCACTGACTTTACCTGAAGCAAAACAAGCAATCGCAGATCAAGTAATCTGTGATGCAAAAACATTATATGCTATCCAATATTGGGAACTATCTGCGGGAAGAAAGTAGGAAGATACATGGCGAAAGGACCGTTGATTACGCGTTCAGAGATTCGCAGACGCCAACAAGAAGAAGCGCTGCGGGCACAACGGGAATCTGAAAAAAGTTATAGACAGGAAGAAAAGAAGATTTCAAATTTCTATCGTAAAGAAAAAAAAAAGAACCGGCCTGTAACGAAAACAAGGACAGGCGAACGAGAAAGACAGAACAAATGGAATTCATTTTTGATGAAAGCATTGATCATCGTTATTTTGATGCTTTGTGTCGTC
Organism: Enterococcus sp. DIV0210g; assembly: GCF_050559705.1. Classification (NCBI taxonomy): domain Bacteria; kingdom Bacillati; phylum Bacillota; class Bacilli; order Lactobacillales; family Enterococcaceae; genus Enterococcus; species Enterococcus sp. DIV0210g. Next base: position 554,393 of record NZ_CP187903.1, read on the forward strand.
TTTTTAGCAATTGCATTTATTTAAGAAAGAAGGATTATTTATGAAAATCGGTATTATCGGAGCAATGGAAGAAGAAATCAAGATTTTAAGAGAACATTTAAGCGAACCGTTATCTTGGGAACGTGCAGGAGCGCTTTTCATTTCAGGATCTTTGGGACGGCATGAGGTCATCATTGTTCGTTCAGGTATCGGAAAAGTTCTTGCTTCTATTACAACAAGTTTATTGATTCAGCAATATGGCGTAAACATGGTTATCAACACTGGTTCTGCCGGCGGGATCGGTCAAGGATTGCAAGTGGGAGATATCGTGATCTCAGATAAAGTCGCTTATTTTGATGCAGATGCAACAGGTTTCGGCTATAAACCAGGTCAATTGCCAGGAATGCCTTTATACTATGAAGCAAGCAAATATTTACGCAGCGAAATGGAAAAAGCCGCTGAAGCAGCGAATTTGAATGCCAAACAAGGATTGATCGTTACTGGGGATACATTTGTGGATTCGCCTGATAAAGTAAAAGAGATCTTGACGAATTTCCCTGAAGCATTGGCTTGTGAAATGGAAGGTGCCGCAGTAGGACAAACGGCCCGCCAATTCAACATCCCATTCTTGATCGTTCGTGCAATGAGCGATACAGCAGATCATCAAGCAACAAAAAGTTTTGACGAATTTATTGAAGAAGCAGGAAAACGTTCTGCGGACATGGTTATCCAATTTGTCCGTCATCTTGTTTAGGAGGTCTTTGACATGAAAGCATTGATTTCGATTGATTACACGAATGACTTTGTCGCTTCAGACGGCAAACTGACTACTGGTGAAGCAGGACAAATTATTGAGCCGGCTTTGATTCGAAATACGAAAAAATTTATCGATAATAAAGACTTTGTGGTTTTTGCAATCGATGCACATGATCCAAATGATTCTTTTCATCCTGAAAATAAATTGTTTCCGCCGCACAATGTGATTGGAACGGAAGGCCGTGATTTATACGGCAAGCTTTCTGAACTTTATGCGCAAAATAAAGAGCAGGGAAATGTTTATTGGATGGACAAGAGACATTATTCTGCTTTTAGCGGGACAGATTTAGATGTCCGCTTAAGAGAACGAAAAATAACAGAGATTTATCTAACAGGTGTCTGCACAGATATTTGTGTACTGCATACGGCAGTAGATGCCTATAATCTAGGGTATGATCTGTATATCTATGAAGATTCTGTAGCTAGCTTTGATCCAGCAGGGCATGAATGGGCATTACGCCATTTCGAAACAGCCTTGGGTGCAAAAATCATCAAAGAAACAAATGCAATCGATTAATTAAAAAAAGAAGCTCGACATCTTGTGTCGGGCTTCTTTTTTATGGTGTTTACAGCATTGCTTCTGCGGAATTAAGTTCAAAAAAGCGAAAAACATGAGAAGCTGTTTTTACTTTTTTGTCCTTAATTCTTGAAGCAGAACATGCTGCTCACAACCTCTACCAGATATGCACTCTCTTTTCTGGTGCTAGATACATTTCGTCTGCTTCAGTGATAGCAAAGGTCTCATAAAATTCTTCCAGATTTTTTGGTTGGACATTTGCCCGAAGTTTCGTTGGCGCATGTACATCGATTTGTAATAAAAGAGCTTGATATTCTGGTTTTGCTTTCGTACGCCAAATCGTTGCCCAATTGACAAAGAAGTCTTCCAACGAAACATCTTCTTCTTGTTTTGCTGCTTCTAGTGCGCAGCTGAGACCGCCAGCATCAGCGATATTTTCAGATACAGTTAATTTTCCATTTACTTTTCCATCAGCAAAAGGCAGTTGATCAAATTGTTGGATCATTGCTTCGGCTTTTGCTTGGAATTGTTTGAAATCTTCGTCTGTCCACCAGTTATTTAGGTTACCGAATTCATCGAATAATGCCCCGTTGTTGTCAAATGCGTGGGAGATCTCGTGCGCGATTACTGCACCGATACCGCCGAAATTAGCCGAACTTGATTGGTCGATACTGTAAAAAGGCGCTTGTAAAATCGCTGCTGGGAAAACAATGACGTTACGGAATGGATGGTAGTAAGCATTCACTGTATTCGCACTCATTTCCCATTCGGAACGATCAACAGGCTTATTCCATTTGCTTAAACGATCTTTGTAAGACAATTTGCTGAAATGTAAAGCATTGCTTAATAAAGTGCCGCCTTCTTCTGCTGGAACTGTAATAAATTGGTCAAATAAAGCTGGGATCTTGTCTGGATAACCTACTTGGATGCCCAGTTTGTCTAATTTGGTGATGGCTTTTTCTCTTGTTTTGCTGCTTAACCAAGTGTTGTTTTCCAGACGTTTTTTATAAACGCCAATCATTTTTTCAATCATTTGTTTTACGTCGTTTTTGGCAGCTTCACCAAAATATTTTTTGCCATAGTAGTCCCCAATCACTTGGTCAAATTGACGAAGGGCTAAATAGTACGCTGCTTTTTTCTGCGGCATCGCTTCTTCTGTACCAGATAAAATACGAGAGAACGTACCGCTGATTTGACGAAACTCTTCTGAAAGATAACTGCTTAATCCGCGTACAGTTTGAACAATCATCCAACTGCGCATCAATGGAAAGTGTGTGGTTGTCAAGATTTCTGAAAGATGCTCGAAATAAACTGGATCTGTGACGATCACTTTGTCTGGTTCTGTGCCAATCAGACCTAAAACCGTTTTTTTCAAGTCGATCAAAGAAGTATGCTGGATAAATGTGTCAAAAGATTGCGGATTATACATTTCACTGTAATTAGCATTCTCTTCAGCACTTTTCACATGAGGCGCAAGCATTTTATCAAAGCAAATCGCTTGTTCTGTGATTGTTTCGGCTTCTGTTTTTTCTTTTCCGGCGAGCTCTAACAATTGCACCATCATATCGAAAAAGACAGACAGAAGCTGTGCGCCGTTTGGATGGTCCGCTTCATAATAAGTTTTGTCAGGTAAAAACAAAGAAGGCGGAGAAGCAAAGAAAGCATGTGTCTGTGCATTTTTCATATCTGCATCTACATCAAAGTCGATCGGAAGCGGCAGACTTTCAAACAGCCAATCAGGTAAGGCTGCATTTAATGTGTCAAAAGAATCCAGTTGTTCGATTTTTTCCAGAAGCGGAAGGAGCGGCTTTGCGCCAGCTTCATTTCTTTTTGGATAATCGTTAGCAAGTTTATAGTAAGCTAAAAAGTTTTGCAGTTTTGAAGAAAGTTTCTGCGGTTCTTCCGCCATCTTTTCTACATCAGCCATCAACTGTTTATCGATTGTTTGGACCAAGACTTCAAAACCGCCAGTTGCTGGTTTGTCCGCCGGGATAACAGCTGATTTTAGCCATTCTTCATTTACTGCTTCGTAAAAATCTTTTTTTGCTAAAATTTTATCCATTATTGTATCCTCCTTTTGATTTAATGACCTTATTATCTAACAAGTTTGGTTTTTTAACAATCCACAGCAAATAAACAAATCGATTTGTTTTTTCTTTCGGGTCACTTATAATTGAAATGAGGTGAGGAAGCTGAAAAATCAAAAAGCAGATCAACCAGTGATTAAAGATAGCCAATGGACAGGTATCTCTGAAGAACATTTTGCACGTTACAAAAATTGGAAGACACCCTCTGGCAATTTGTGCGGTACTTATGCAGCGGCAGTTTTGCTTGCTTATTATCAGGATCAGCTCGATGAAAACATTTTACCGAGAGAAATCCGAAAAAAAGCGGGAGACCGAAAAGTGCTGATCGATTTTTTACAAGCGTGCATCCAACCAGCAGGATATCCAACGATTCCTTTTCAAGTCAGCCGAGGGTTAAAGAAACTATGCCAAACGTTTCAGCTCCCTTATAAACCTAGAAGTACGTCTGTGGGTTCATGGCAGCGGGCAACGAAACGGATCAACCAAGGAAAGCCTGTGATACTCGGTATTCTAAAAGTTTTAGGAAGTACTTACGGCAATCATTGGGTCGTCGCTTACGCGTATGCAGAGACGGATTCTGGCGAGAGATATTACAAAGTACATGACAATTGGGGAAACTATAAACAAGTCATTCCAGCTTCTTGGGCGAATGGAACTGTTTCTTTTACATGATTATTTACTGAAAACCACAGAAAATATCAAAAATATATGTTAAAATGTCAAAGAATAGAAGTTTAAGGAGGACTACATGGGTAAAAAGTATCAGGACGATACATTAAAAATCTTTAGTTTGAATGGGAATCGTCCATTAGCAGAAAAAATCGCAAAAGTCTTTGGGACAGAACTAGGAAAAAGCGTGGTAAAACAGTTCAGTGATGGCGAGATCTCAATGAACATCGAAGAAAGTATTCGAGGAGACCATGTTTATATCGTCCAATCAACTAATGCACCAGTAAATGATTATTATATGGAATTATTGATCATGATCGATGCAATGAAACGCGCCAGCGCAAAAACAATCAATGTAGTTCTGCCTTATTATGGTTATGCACGACAAGACCGTACCGCAAAACCGCATGAGCCGATCACAGCAAAATTGATTGCGAACTTGATCGAAGAAGCAGGTGCGACACGTGTATTGACGCTTGATTTGCATACTGTGCAAGTCCAAGGATTTTTTGATATTCCTGTAGATAACTTATTTACAATGCCTTTGTTTGCCCATTATTATCGTGAATTAGGCCTGATGGGAGACGATATCGTTGTTGTTACACCAAAAAACAGCGGTGTGCAGCGTGCTAGAAGCTTATCAGAATACTTGAACAGCACATTAGCAATCGTTGACCATGCAGAAGATGGTGACCCTGACAGCGGCTATGTGATTGGGGATGTTGAAGGAAAAACATGTATCATGGTCGATGATATTTTGAATACCGGAGCCACTCTGGCACGAGCAGCAAAAGTTTTAGAAAAAAGCGGAGCAAAAGATATTTATGCCTGCGCTTCACACGGACTTTTGTCACCTCCTGCAAAAGAAATATTAGAGAATGCGCCAATCAAAGATATCTGCATCACAGACTCTGTTTGGACAGTCCCAGAAAGACAACCCGAACAGTTGACGATCGTTACTTGTTCTGAATTGATGGGAGAAGCAGTGAAACGAATCCATGAAAATACGCCAATGAGTCCGCTGTTTCGATTAGAACAAAAAGATTTTGAATAAAGAGGTCATGAAAGAACCGTTCAGCTCCGAGCATTAAAGAAGAATTTCGTAAAATAGATTCTCATATTTTGCGGAATTTTGAGTTAATGCCGAAGGAGTTGGTTCTTGAATACCGTTTTGATAGAGGTTGTTTTCTCAGTGCTCTGATCTGAGCATTAAGACTCTTTTCTGCTGGAAAATAGCTTTTCATATTTTTCAGCAGAAAAGCTTAATGCCGAAGATCAACTGAGAAAACACCGTTTAAGAAGAGGTTGTGAGCAAAGCGTTTTAACTTGAGCAATTAAGACTCTTTATCCAGAGAAAATGGCTTTTCACATTTTTTCTGGATAAAGCTTAATGCTGAAAGTCAGCTTTGCGAACACCATTTAGATAGAGGTCATGAAAGAACCGCTCAGCTCCGAGCATTAAGACTCTTTTAAAATTGAAAATAGTTTTTCCTAAATAAAGCTTAGCGACAAAAGTTTTTTTAAGAAAAAAACCTAAATTTCGCAACTTTCTTTAATCAAATAAACCCCCTTGAAACAGTTATTCGTGTTTCAAGGGGGTTTTGCTTATTTCCGCTGTTTTATTTTTTTACTACCTTTTTTACAGTTATTTTTGGCAAGTTTTTTTATTATATGCTAGAATGACCCTAGTTTATTGGAAAGAAGGGGAAAAGATGGAAACTATCTATTTAGATCATGCTGCAACAACACCCATGCATCCAAAAGTGATCGACGCAATGTCTGACATCATGAAAGATGTTTTTGGGAATCCATCAAGTATCCACGGTTTTGGCCGTCAAGCAAATGTAAAATTAGAAGAAGCGCGGCAAATCGTCGCAGACAGTCTTCAAGTTTCTGCACACGAAATCATTTTCAACAGCGGAGGAACAGAAGGGGACAATACAGCATTGCTGGAAACAGCTTTTTCAAGACAAGAAGAAGGCAAACATTTAATCACCACAGCAATTGAACATCCTGCTGTTTTGAATACGATGCATTATCTTGAATCAAAAGGGTTTGAAGTTACATACCTTCCTGTAGATGAAAAAGGTACTCTTTCTATCGAGGATGTAAAAAATGCATTAAGAGAAGATACGATCCTTGTTTCAGTCATGTATGGAAACAATGAAATCGGAAACTTGATGCCAATCAAAGAAATCGGTGAATTGCTTCGCGACCACCCAGCATATTTCCACACAGATGCAGTGCAAGCTTATGGCAGCCAAACCATCCGTCCTTATGAGTCAAATATTGATTTGTTGAGTGTTTCGGGACATAAGATCAATGGACCAAAAGGCGTCGGCTTTTTATTCAAACGAGATGGCGTCAAACTTCCTTCAATGCTGATTGGCGGGGAACAAGAGGAAAAACGCCGCGCCGGTACTGAAAATCTGCCAGGAATCTGGGGAATGAGCCAAGCTGTAGCAATTTTAACAGAAGAAGAACGTGAACAACGCAAACAAAAATATTTAGAATATCAAACAACTATTTTAGAAAGATTGGATCAAGCAGGGATCGATTATCAAGTAAATGGTGATTTAGAAAATAAATTAGCACATATCTTGAACTTAAGATTCCCTGGTGCAGCGAGTGATTTGCTGTTGATGAAACTTGACTTGCAAGGAATCGCTGTTTCAACAGGTTCCGCATGTACAGCTGGAAACGTCGAACCTTCCCATGTTTTGGAAGCTATGTATGGCGAAAACACGGATGCAGTAAAAGAATCGATTCGTGTCAGCTTTGGTTATGGTACAACAAACGAACACGTGGAGCAGTTTACTGATAAATTGATCAGTATCTTGAAAAAATAATTTTAGATTGTATGTACGTGTATCTCTGTCTTTCTTTAGAAATTGAAACAGAAAAAGCAGCTGGTCAAATGTCTGAAAACCTTCTATAATGAAAAAGAGTACATAAAATTATCGAGGTGAACAACATGGCATTTTCAGAAACAGCGACTGTTTTAGGCGCGAATACCGTTTATCGTCTGCACCCAAATGCAAAACGCTATACATTGAAGGATAACGGATTTACAGAAACGAATGGCGGCAACTATCAATTGATCCAGCCGTTAGATGCAACACCGCAAAGTAAAGAAGGCTTCAAGTTGAAGATTACTGTTTCAAAAGATATCAAATCATTCAAAATGTCAGTGACCACGGCAAATGGTTTAAGAGCAGTAGATATCTTCAAAGATGAAAACCAAAAAATGAGCCAAGACAAGTTTTATTTCTTGATGGACAGCATGATCAGCCGCGGTTTATTTGAAAAAGCAGAATAACAAAAAACGAAGACTCGCGAGTCTTCGTTTTTTGTTTTTTTACATTCACTTTTAAAGAATATTGTCAGAAAATCATTCCACACGTGTCCATTCATCAATGGTTTTCCCATTTTCATCCGTAAATTCCAGCCAGCTGTTCGTACCGCCGAAATACAAAAGCAGACTCGCTTCATTGACACTTTTCACAATGATATCCTCAATGGTTTTGCTGCCGCTGATTTTTTCTTGATGATCAGCGCGCAATTTTTCGCCGTATTTTGCGGCATAACCTAGAGAGCCGTCTTTATTGAGCGGTGCTTCCGGCATCAGAGAAGCCCCAGCTTTGATAAGCATCTCGTTTCGTTTGATCCAATAAATCGTAGCTGTACTTCCTCTGAAATCGACAGTAAAAGGGATCTCGCTGACTTCTTTGCTCCAACGATGACGTGCTTTTGCCGGCTTTTTCTTTTCGGGTGTTTGTGTTTGTCCGAAATAGCCGAAGACAGTGAGGATTTCCGTGATTTTTTCATAGATGTCTGTCACGTTTTTTTGCACATGCGCAGGCACAGAAGTTAGCGCATTTTTGTCCGTTTCAATCGTTTTTCCTGTCTCCTTTGCATGTTCTGAAAATAGATGGATCAAATGTTCAGCGTCCATCTCCCAAGGAAGCTGAACCATAACTACTGTGTCGAATTTTTTTGGCAAGATTGTTTTACCCACGGCAACCCAGTTTTTTTGTTGGAAAAAAAGATAAAACGCATGATCTGGTAATTCAGGTACTTCAGATGTTACAAATAAATCAACCTGTTCATTTTCAAGCTGGATGTGGATCTTTGAAGAAGACAAGGTTGTTTTAAAGGTGATAGCCATCAAAATCCCTCCGAAATATGTTTTTTACAGTTTAGCATATTTTACTTTTTCTTTCTTTTTTTCTGATTTTTTGATATATGATAAGAAATTCAAATTAAAACAATTGTTATTTAGGGAAAGCTCTTTTTTTGAAAAAAAGAATCACGTATAATATTTGTTTGTGCAAACGCTGCACAAATGAAAAAAGAAAAGAGGGTTGTTTATGGAGAATGAACAGTCGGCTGTTTTAACGAACTGGAAGAAGAATTATGCGTTCTTTTTATCAGGTCAATTTTTATCAGGAATAACTAGTATGGTGGTCCAGTATGCAATTATTTGGTATTTGACCAGAGCAACAGGTTCGGCAACGATCTTGAGTTTTGCTACATTGCTGGGGATGATTCCGATGGTTTTGTTAAGCCCATTTGTGGGACCGCTCGTCGATCGATGGGATAAAAAGATCCTATTGATTGTCACGGATATTATTGTTGCGATTTTTGCGCTTGTATTAGCAATAGTTGGAACCGTTTCGGAATCCTTTCCGATTTGGCTGGTTTTTGTTTCCTTGTTTATGCGGTCAGTCGCACAAACATTCCAAATGCCTACGATTCAGTCGATTTTGCCGACAATTGTTCCAGCCTCTCAGATAACGAGGACGAATGGCCAATTAGGAATGGTCCAATCAGCGAATTTCATCATTGCCCCGGCTTTAGGCGCTGCTCTGTTTTCGGTTGTACCAGTCAATTATCTGATTTTATTAGATGTGCTGGGTGCAGTATTCGGGGTAGGATTATTGGTTTTTGTAAAGATACCAAGAGTTGCTCCTGAAACATTGGATGTACCGCTGGCAGTTTTCAAAGACGCGAAATTGGGTCTGCAAAAATTATTAGAGAATAAAGGATTATGGTACATAACGATCAATGGCGCATTTGTGACGCTGTTGTTCATGCCGGCAGCGAGTCTGTATCCTTTAATGACCCTAGATTACTTTGGGGGTTCAGTAGGACAAGCAGGCGTTGTAGAAGTGGTGTATGCGGTTGGGATGCTTTTAGGTGGAGCGCTGATCAGTTTTGTGGGCACGTGGAAAGATCGGATGAAACCTATTTTTATCGCTTATATCGTTATTGGTTTGACAATTGGTGCAAGCGGGTTAGTTCCAAGTGACAGTCAAGGTTTCTTGTATTTCATTATCTTAAATGCAGGTGCAGGTTTTGCAACACCTTATTTCAATACGCTGCTGATGGCAATGATCCAACAAAGCTATGAGCCAAGTGTTTTAGGACGTGTTTTGGGTGTTTTCAACTCTTTGATGAGTTTGACAGGACCAATCGGGTTGTTATTTGCAGGACCATTAGCTGACCGATTCGGTGTGGAAAAAATGTTTCTGTTTGCCGGAATCGGGATTTTATTATGTGGAATTGCTTTGTTTATGAGTCCAACCGCACGTGATTACGATAAAAAATTGCAGAAAGAATTAGAGAAAAATTGAAGAAACAGCAAAAAGCCGGCATTTAAAATGTCGGCTTTTTTATATTGCTTGATTTATTAACTAAGTGCAGAAATTTCCAAAGCTGGAAAAAATGAGCGAATCATTCGGATCGTTCCTGTGATAAGCTTTTTTAGAAATGGGAAGCGTTTACGTTATTTGTTATTTAATTTTAGTGTTATTAGAATTTGTTTCGGTTTTTTTAGATTTTTTGGAATTATTGAGAAACGTTAATTATTAAAAAGGAGGCATTTGAATGATCTTATCGAAGAGTAAAATATGTACCGTTATTTCGGTTGTTTTGTTGATGATTTCTATGGCGTTTGCGAGCTTATACGTTGGTTCTTCTAGGAGATTTAATTATGATTTAGTGACGTTGATTGATTTCTGTTGTTGGGTATGTGGGGGGATAAGCTTGATTTTTTCAACGCAAATCGAATCTAAGTTTTTTAAAGCTGTAGTTATTGTTCTTAATTGGATCTGTATCTATAGTTGGCTTCTTTTTAGCAGATAAAGGAATTGCCTTAATCAAAAAATGAAAATTGAAAGGAGAAAAAATGGAAAAAACTTTATATAGAAATGGGCTAGTAGGATCCATGTGTCTGTCATTTCTTTTTCTAGGGATAATTTTTTTAGGAGGAAATAGTCCGCAAAGTGCAGTTTTAAGTTTCTTTATGTTTGTACCTGGTTTGCCAGGGATCTATTTTTCCACCAAAATACAAAATAACAGAATCAAATGGACGTTTATGGTCATCAATTACTTCTTAGCTACTTACTATGTATGGGAGCAAATTTATCGTTACTATTGTTATATAAGTTCATAATGTTGCTGAAAAGGAGCTGATTGGATGGCTTTGTCAAAGAGTAAATAAAGTATGTACCATTAAAAAGACAGATTCCTATTACTTAAATCTATACATAAAAAGACTCAAAACAAAGAAGCTGCCGCACTTTCTTCCAGCTAGCAGTACGTAACAGTTGCGCTTGTCTGCATGTTTGTTTACTCTGAAAAAAAGAACTGCTGGAGGAAAGAAAGATGAACTATTTTATCAGCGATACTCATTTTTTTCATGAAAAACTTTTAGGTCAAAATGACTTTGCCCCACGACTCTTCAATACGGTAGAAGAAATGAACCAAGCATTGGTTACGAGCTGGAATGAGGTAGTGACAGAGAAGGATGTCGTCTATCATTTAGGGGATATCGCTATGCATCCGCAATATGAAAAAGGAAGTGCAGAAATCTTGACTGTCCTGCTCCAGTTGAATGGTAAGATCCACTTTATCAAAGGGAACCATGACAGTCGTGCTTTTTTTCGTTATTTAGAAAAACACAATCCTGACATGCCTGATGGAGAGAAAAAATTTGCTTTCGCAGATGTCGGAAGTATTGTCAAATTTAATCACCAGCAATATTATTTGACGCATTATCCAATGCTTTTGGGACAAAAAGACCCTATCCGAAATCTGCATGGTCATATCCATCATTACAGTGTTCCGATAGCTGCGGTGGTGAATGTAGGGGTCGATGCGCCAGAACGCGCATTTTTAGGTGAGATTTCCTTTGGTGTACCGTTGTCAGAGAAGCAAATTGAAGAGATTTTCCAGAAAAAAGAAGCAGAGCTGCAAAAACTAAACAATTGAACAAAAAAGAACGTGCAGATTTATTGCACGTTCTTTTTTGTCTGTTTTATTCGTCTTGAAGACGATTTTGGATTTGCCGGTACAAATTTTTGGTTTGTTCCGGTTGTTTGCTGGTAAAGAAATAATCTCGTTTGGCAGTTTTTATTTTTAGGACGGGCGTTGATTGCCGGTCTACGTACATCACTGCGGGACGATCGCCAACTTTGAAGTTTCCAATCGTATAGTTTTGAGTCGCAAGGCCGCTTGTTTTAGCCAAAGTATCAGGTACTTTGTCAATCAATTCTGCGGATTGGATCGTCTCAAATGGGATCACGCGTTGTGGTGTAAAGGGCGCGTCTAATGTAACTTGGTTTTGCGTGACTGTGCTTGTCAAAGGATCTGGATGATAATCTAGGACATATAAGGGACCAATCGTGAACAGCATAGCGAAAAACAAAAGAACAGCAACAAGTCCAAGAGAAATCTTTCCACCTGTTCGAGCAAGATTGATGGAAAGGTTCATCCCGATTCTATCTGGTACCATCACTCGAGTATCATCAGGATTATAGTACATCCCATAACGCCAATAATAATCATCTCCTTGATAACGGAAAGTATCTGTTTGCTGCAATAATTGATCTTGTTTTTTCCGCAGACGCAAAAGCCACCAGCAAGTAAATCCGCAGAAAAAATCAGCAGAGCAGCTTCTACGAACGTCAAAAGAACAAATAAATCAGCAGAAAAGTTCATCGTCAAAAGCGGAAGGTAAAAAATGACAGGAAACGCTGTACTCATAAATATAATCAAAAAGGACCAGTAGAATTTTGTCAGATCGTTATATTTTTGGTTGATTTCCTGGTTTTCGGTAAGCGAACGGACAGGTAACCGTCCAATAAACCACCAGCCAAGAACAAAGAAAACCAAGATAGCTAACATCATAAATAGGAAAAGGATAGAAAGCGGCTGCTGCATCGAATGACTGATCCAACTTAATATTCCTGTCAGGATGAAGCTAGGGACGAACCACCAAATAGACAGCAGTTTTCGGTTTTTTTCTGTCAATAATCGCGTGTTTATTTGAACTGGACTGGAAGGCAGCTGCCAATCATTTTCAACAATCAGTTTTCTTGTCTTGCGTATATAGTAAATGAGCAAAGAATAATTACTGCCGATTGTAAGAAACAGCAGGACGAAAAATAATGTCATAAAAAGCGAGTCTTTCATAGGTAAAAGCAGCAGCAAGTCAAAAATGCTCAATATGAGAGCTGTTTGAAACAGCCGTCTCCGGTATTCTTTCGTTAAAGAAAGAACTTTTGGATCTTGGAGTTTTTCTTTAGGAAAAGTGTTCTCGATAATAACATAGCTGTGCGGCTTTGCAGCTAAAGATTGAACGAAAGCAAAGATAAAATTACAAAAAATCAAAATAAGTGTCAGAATCAATGAAATCATCAAGATTCCCCCTTTCTAAAATCAGCTAGAAGATTGTTTATCTTCTTTTTTAAAGATAGTTCATCCAGACCGCTCAAATAAAGTTCGGCCAATACCAAGGTCAATTCTTCCTCTTTTCCTTTTTTTTCTGGAACAGGGAGCGGAGCAACCAACGTACCTTTTCGGCGATCGGTCAGCAGATAACCTTCTTCTTTCAGTTGTTGATAACCTTTTGACACAGTCATGTGATTGACTCCGAGTTCGTCAGCGATTTGGCGAACAGTCGGCAGCTGGTCATATGGTTTCAGCTCGCCTTTTGCGATTCCGATAATGATTTGTTTTCTTAATTGGAGATAAATCGGCTCCGCAGAACGAGGATCTATTTCTAAAATCATCCAATCCCTCCTTTGTATTATTTATATTAATGCATATAATACAAAAATTCAAGAAACTTCTCTTGAAAATTAGTAGTCGAAAAAAATCCATTTCTGTTGTATAATGCTTAATACTGAAAAGTTGCGACCTTCAACTCGTAGATGTTTCAGAATCTAATTGAAATGATGGTGATCAAATGACAGACAACAGCAAAACTCGCGTTGTCGTTGGGATGAGCGGCGGTGTCGATTCATCCGTAACAGCACTTTTGTTAAAAGAACAAGGGTACGACGTTATTGGTATTTTTATGAAAAATTGGGACGATACTGATGAAAACGGCGTATGTACAGCGACAGAAGACTACAAAGATGTAGCAAAAGTGGCTTCGCAAATCGGGATTCCTTATTATTCTGTAAACTTTGAAAAAGAATACTGGGATCGTGTCTTCGAATATTTCTTAGCAGAATATCGTGCAGGACGCACACCAAATCCAGACGTAATGTGTAATAAAGAAATCAAATTCAAAGCATTTTTAGATTACGCAATGGATCTTGGCGCAGATTATGTAGCAACAGGGCACTACGCACAAGTTACTCGTGACGAAGATGGAACTGTCCATATGCTGCGAGGCGTAGATAATAACAAAGACCAAACATACTTTTTAAGTCAATTATCCCAAGAACAACTTTCTAAGACGATGTTTCCTTTAGGCGGTATGGAAAAATCTGAAGTTCGTGCAATTGCAGAACGCGCAAACTTGGCAACAGCTAAAAAGAAAGATTCGACAGGGATCTGCTTTATCGGTGAAAAGAATTTCAAACAATTTCTAAGCAACTACTTACCTGCAAAACAAGGGAACATGGTGACATTAGACGGCGAAGTCAAAGGACAACACGCTGGTCTGATGTATTACACGATCGGCCAACGCCAAGGATTAGGTATCGGCGGGGGCGGCGGCTCTCAAGAACCATGGTTTGTTATAGGTAAAGACTTAGAAACAAACACTTTATATGTAGGACAAGGATTCCATCATCCAGCGCTTTATGCAACAAGCTTGGATGCAAGTGAAATCCATTTTACAACAACGGAAGATAAACCAGCAGAATTTAAATGTACAGCTAAATTCCGTTACCGTCAGCAAGACGTACCAGTAACTGTACGTTTGTTGGAAGACAATCGTGCAGAAGTGATTTTTGACGAACCCGTTCGTGCCATCACACCTGGACAAGCAGTCGTTTTTTATGACGGCATGGAATGCTTAGGCGGCGGTTTGATCGACCACGCATACAATGAAGAAAAAGTTCTTCAATATATCTAAACAAATAAATAAGACGACTTGCAAGACTGGATCATCAGACTTGCAAGTCGTCTTTTTATCCATCTGCATAGGGATTTTTTGGAAAGAAAACGATTGATTTTTCATGTTAAATTGACAGTATGAAAAAAATCGTTGTTTTTTAAAGGGGAAGATTGGATGGAAATAGCAAAGAATAAAAAATATATGGGTCTGTCATTCTTATTGTTGGCCCTTTGTATTTTGTTGACCGGCAATTTTGTTTTTAGCAATTATCAAATACCAGGCGGGATATTCATTTATTATGCTTCTTGGGGGTTAAGCGGGATCAACTTATTTTTGTCTTCCAGTATTCCGTTTAAAATCTTGAAAGGAGCAGTGATCACCCTTCAATTTTTGTGTGTTTATATAGTACCCTATCTTTTTTTACGGGGATGGACTTCTCTGGATTTTAGTCAAGTAGTGATGTGGGTTCTTGTTTGATTATTGTTCGAGCAATAGAGTCTTTTATACAGAGTGAAAAAGGGATAAAAATTGCTGCGTGGATCCCTGTATCCATATCTGTGTGCTGTGTGGCAGGTATCCATTATCTGATGTTTTTTCATATGAATAGTTACAATGGATTATATATTCTTCCTTTATTGATCCTGCTAGCTGTCACAGGATCGTCTGGTCTTTATTTTGCAACCAAGCTTGATCCTGGAAAAATAAAATGGCTGCTGTTGATAGCCAATTATTTGTTTGCTACCTATTTTAATATCGTTGTTCTTTTCATGCAGTGGTATTAAGGATAAATAGAAAAATAAAAAACGGAGAGCCGATTTGTTTGGCTGTCCGTTTTTTTATTGGAAGGAAAGTTTATTTAGTTTTAGAAACAGGAACTTCGGCATGCTGTGTCTCTGCTTCTTTTCCTTCATGCAATTCTTTGGTGTTATGTCGGACAAGTAAGAAGTTGACCAACACGAGCAAGGAAGTAGAGAAGAAGACGCCGCGGTAACCGAAAATACTTGAAACACTTGAACCAATCATTGGGCCAACGACATTCCCTGTTGCTTGAAACGATTGATTGTAGCTGAAGATTCGTCCTGCTGCTTGTTGAGGCGAGTATTTCGTAATGAGTGCTTGGACAGCTGGAAGCAGACAAGCATCGGAAATACCAATGAAAAAGCGCAGCGCACCCAACTGCCAGACATTTGTGACAAACCCCATCGGAATATACACAAGGATCGCAAACCCAAGTCCAATCGCTAAAATCCGTTCACTACCGATCTTGTCACCTAATCGACCAAGACGAGGAGCAGCAATCAACGTCGCGATACCCGGAATCGAAGCAATGATCCCGCTGACGAGTGTTACATTTCCGTGGCCGTTCAGCAATTGGCGAATGTATAAGCTGATGATCGGGCTGATCGAGTTATTTGAAGCTTGAATGATCAAAGTAGTGACGAACATGCCGATCACGACATGGGGATAAGCAAGATCTTTGTAGATTTGTTTTGCCGAGACCATATCTGCTTTTTTTACGGGAACGAATTCTTCATGTACCAAGAACAAGCTTAATAAGAAGACTAAGAATAAGATGGCTGAAGTAATGAAAAATGTTGGTCGGAAGCCGAATGCTGAAGCAGAGATCCCGCCAAGAAGGGGACCAAGCAAACTTCCGGTCACAGAACCAGTGGCTAATGTTCCTAGTACTTGGCCGCTTTTTTCTTTTGGCGTGCCTGTAGCAACTAAGGCAGTAGAATTACTGATGTAGCCAGAAAAAACACCTTGCAGCAGCCGTAAAGCGACTAGTTGATAGACACTTGTAACAAAGCCCATCAGACCGATGACCACTGCCATCCCAAGAGAAGCTCTTAAAAGCATGAGCTTTCGTCCTTTTTGGTCAGCTAATTTTCCCCACCAAGGTGAGATCAGTGTCGTGATCAAAAAAGTTGAGGAGAAGGTGACCCCGCTCCAAAAATTCAGCTGAGCGTGTGAATAATGACCTAAAGTATCTATGTAAAGCGACATAAACGGCATGACCAAGCTAAAACCAATTCCTGCCATGAATGTACCGAACCACAAAACGAGCAGATTTTGTTCCCAAGTTTCTCTTTTTCTGAAAAGTTTATTTTTAAAATGTGCGACCAACGATAAAGCCTTCTTTCTGAAAATTTTCATCTATGCTCATTCATTATAAACTACAATCTGTAGTTTATCAAATCCGTTACTTTTTTATTCCTATTATTCGTGGTAAACTAAAGAGTGAAGGATTTTTTAGAATGGATGAGAAAAATGAAAAAAAGAAATTTGTCCGCTGATAAAATCGTTGAGTGCTTGCGTGAATTGTCAAAAGAACTTCCACCGCAGCAGATAACGTTTCAGCACTTAGCAAAACAACTTGATATCAAGTCTCCTTCTCTATACAACTATTTTAAAAACATCCAAGAAGTCCGCAATGCACTGACGGTAAAATTACTGCAAGAATTAAATGATCAGCTGCGGCGGCGATTAGTCGGGTTAAGCGGCGCAGAAGCGATACGCAGCTATGCTGATACCTACCAAACGTTCGCTTTTGAAAATCAGCCAATCTATGAATTGATGATCAATATCCCGCAGACAGGGGATGAGCGTTCGATAGATGCTATCCATGAGACCAATCAGATCATTCTTCAGATATTGGGTGCCTTTCCTCTTACAGAGCAAGAAAAGATCCATCGAAGCCGAGAATTGAGAAGTTTGATCCACGGCTATGTCTCCTTGCGCTTTTTAGGGTATTTCACGAAAGAGACCCAAGTGGATTCGGAAGAAAGCTATCATTGGATGATTGATCATTTTATTGAGACATTACCAGAAATCGAGGGTTAACTGGCACGGGTGCTTTTTTTAAAACTTAAGACTTTTTTAGTTCACAAGGTGATTTTCTTGCAACTTTCATGAAAAGTTACTAATATGTGTCTAGAAAAACAAAAGAAGGAGCGATAATATGTACCAAGTGATAACTATGTTTGGCGATAATGAGCCATGGTGGTTTTTTGAAGACTGGAAAGAAGACATCCAAGAAGTAGAAACATTTGAATCGTTCGATGAAGCAAAAGAATTTTATCAAAAAAAATGGCAATCCATTCATAAAGATTACTCTTACATAAATGCAAAAAGCAATTTCTTGAGCGCTTTTTGGAATGACGGTGATGAACGCTGGTGCGAAGAGTGTGATGATGATTTGCAGCAATATAAAGGACTCGCATTATTAAAGAAATATGAACCAATAAAAGTAGAGAGCGGAAAGGAATTTTATGAAGCAACTAATTCTAGCGGAAAAGCCAAGCGTTGCGAAAGATCTCAGCAAAGTGCTTAACGCGAATCAAAAACATAAAAATTATTATGAAGGACCCAAGGCAGTCGTGACTTGGGCTCTTGGTCATTTATTAGGGCTGAAAATGCCTGAAGATCTAAACAAAGAATGGCAGAGCTGGCAGATGGAAACATTGCCGATGATCCCTAAAAAATTGGGTATCAAACCTTTGCCGAAAACGGGGCATCAGCTAAAAGCAATCAAGCAGCTGGTGAATCGAAAAGATATCTCTGAAATCGTCATTGCGACGGATGCAGGAAGAGAAGGCGAACTTGTTGCGCGCTGGATATTAGAATATGCCAACTGTAATAAACCAGTGAAACGTTTATGGATCTCTTCTCAAACAGACAAAGCAATCAAAAGCGGTTTTAGCAAATTGAGACCTGCCAAAGAATATGACGATCTTTACTATTCAGCATTGGCACGGGCAAAAGCAGACTGGCTGATTGGTTTGAACGTAACAAGAGCCTTGACTGTAAAATATCAAGATAACCTTTCAGCGGGACGGGTCCAAACGCCAACGCTGGCTTTAGTGCGCAATCAAGAAAAGAAAATCGAACAATTTCGTCCGCAAACATACTATACGATTTCTTTGACAGCCGGAAAAGAAACAGCAAAAATGGTGCAGAAAAACCAATTTGCTTTCCAAAAACCTGAAGAAGCAGAAGCAGTGGTAAAAACATTGAGCCAAACAAAAGGAATCGTCCGCGATATCCAAGAAAAAGTCAAAGTCGAACCTGCTCCGCTGCCTTATGATTTGACGGAGATCCAAAGAGAAGCGAACCAGCGTTTTGGTTATTCTGCAAAGAAAACATTAGGACTTGTCCAAAGTCTTTATGAAACACACAAAATCGTGACTTATCCGCGAACAGACAGCAAATATTTGACAAGTGACATGAAAAATACGATGAAAGAACGTCTGCAAGCAGTCAGTGATTTTCTGCCAGAAGCAAAACAATATTTGAAAAACGGCGCTGTCGTCAAACAAACCAAAGTATTCCAAGACAGCAAAGTAACAGATCACCATGCTTTGATCCCGACAGAAAAACAGGCACGTTATGAAAAGTTAAGCAATGAGGAACAAAAAATCTATCAAATGATCGTCACCCGCTTTTTAGGCTTGTTTGCCGAAGCGCATAAAGTCAGCCAAACAAAAGTAACCGTAGAATTTGGCAAAGAAACCTTTATTTTCCGCCAAAATCAAGTGATCGAAGCAGGTTGGAAAACGAGCACCGAAACCCAAGAATATGTTCCTTGGACGAAAGAAATGCGCGTTGTTCCTGATTTTTCAATCAAAAAAGAATTATCTGCGCCGCCGAAACCTTTGACAGAAGCGAGTCTTCTAGGCTTGATGGAAAAGCACAGCTTAGGAACACCAGCAACACGTGCCGAAATCATCGAAAAACTGATCAAATCAGAATTGATGGAGCGTACGCCAGCTGGACTGCAAGTCTCACCAAAAGGGAAGCAGCTGTTGGAATTAGTCAATCCTTCATTGGTCACACCAGAATTGACCGAAAGCTGGGAGCGGGATCTGGAAAAAATTGCCCGTGGACAGCAAAAAGCAGCAATGTTCTTGCAAACGATCGAAAAAGATACGAAACGATTAGTTCAAGAAATCAAGTCAAGCGAGCAGAAATATCAGGACTTTTCAATCACACAGAAAAAATGTCCAGATTGCGGATCGAATCTCAGAGAAAAAAATACACGAGATGGCAAAATCTATGTATGTACAAATATAGATTGCAGCTATCGCCGAAGAAAAGATCCCAAAGTCTCTAATCATCGTTGTCCGCAATGTCATCGAAAAATGGAGATCATCGAAGGGAAAAATGGTGCATATTTCCGCTGTAAATTCGATGGCACAACAGAAAAAATGTTAGGTAAAAAAGAACAAAAGAAAAAAATGACGAAACACGAAGAACGTCGTTTACTCAAAAAATATTCACAAGCAGAAGAACCAGAAGAAAGCCCATTAGCAGCAGCGCTTAAAGCAGCAATGAGCGAAGATTGATTTAGAAAAAACAGGACAAACGTCTCTTCCCGCCGCCAAGTCAATGGAGGCTGGGAAAAGATATTTGTCCTGTTTTTTTGTCTGTTCAGACGATTTTTACAAGGAAAGATAAATGGGTTCATAACCTAAATAAGCTAGTAATTTTTCAAAGTCGGTATAGGCAATAATCAAAGTGGCAGTATTGGTATTTGGGTGGAAACCTACCGTATCTTGATGGTCGATGGAATTGTCGATCACGATAGTTATTTTGTGTTCCGTATCGTGTGTCAAAGCAAGGGGCGTAACTGTTCCTGCTGAGACACCAAGCATGGTTTGCAATTGTTCTTCTGAAACAAAAGATAACCGTTTTTCTTCTAATTGTTCTGCTAATCGTTTTAAATCTGCTTGTTTTTCATCAGGCAAAATCACTAAATAAATGGCAGAGCCTTTTTTTGCTTTTAACACGAGATTCTTGACTTGCGGTCCAGGTAAATCAATGGCCAAGTTTTTGACTGATGTAATGGCGGGATGATCTACTTTTTGGTAAGGAATTGCTAATTTTTCCAATAATGCATAAGCTTCTTGTTCAGTTGCTGAAGGCATGCCGCATCCTCCTTTTTCATCTTTTTCTCTAGTTTATCAGGAAAAAAATATTTGACAAAAAGAAAAGAATCATGTAAATTACTCTTAAATTAATAAAATGACATCGAAAAGAAGAGTAGCGATGCGTTGTTTTTAAGAGAGTCTCTGGGTGGTGAAAAGAGGCAGCAGCGGATAGTGAAACACATCTTGGAGTCGGTTTTTTGAATAGAGTAGGAAAACCCGGGAAAGCCCGTTAAAGCTGCGGTCATTGTTTGATGACCAGATGAGGCTGTATTTTTGTGAGAAAATCAGCGAAAAAAGGTGGAACCACGTAATTAACGTCCTTTGATCTGCGGATCAAAGGATTTTTTTTTGACACTGATCATCTGGGAAAAGACTGCTGGAGTTCTTTTTTGCGAAAAAAAGATAAATAGAGGTGGAACCACGCGATCTGTGTCCTCTTGGCGCAAGCCAAGGGGACTTTTTTTATTAAAAGGAGGAGAAAAAAATGAATTATTTACTTGATGTTATGCCCCAATTATTGACAGGTGCTTTAACGACACTGAAATTATTTGTCTTGACTTTAGCCGGCTCATTGCCGCTAGGGATCTTGCTTGCTTTGGCTTTGTCTGTGCGGTTTCGTCCAGTACGTTATATTTTTCAAACGTATATCTGGATCATGCGCGGGACGCCATTATTGCTGCAGCTGATTTTTGTATTTTATGGTTTACCGACGATCGGAATCGTTTTTGACCGTTTTGAGGCGGCTTTGCTAGCTTTCGTTTTAAATTACGCTGCTTACTTTGCGGAGATTTTCCGTGGCGGTATCCAATCGATCCCCCAAGGCCAATACGAAGCAGCGCAAGTATTGCAGTTGAATCCTTTCCAAACAGTGACTAAGATCATCATTCCTCAAGTCTTTAAGATCGTTCTACCATCTGTTGGTAATGAAGTTATCAATTTGGTAAAAGATTCTTCATTGATTTACATCTTAGGTTTAGGCGATGTGATGCGTGCAGGGAAAATCGCGATGGAACGTGATGCGACATTGCTTCCTTTGCTTGGCGTGGCAATGATTTACTTATTACTGACAGGAATATTGACACTTATCATGAAGCAAGTAGAAACAAAATTAGATTACTATCGTTAGGAGGAAAAAAGCATGATCGAATTGAAAAAAGTAAACAAATCATTTGGTGAAAAAAAGGTAATCAATCAGTTGGATTTGGTAATTCCTGACGGCCAGACATTAGCAATCGTTGGACCATCTGGCGGCGGGAAAACAACACTTCTGCGTATTTTAGCTGGGCTGGAAGAAGCGGACAGCGGTGAATTTTATTTAGACGGCCAAGCATTTGATCCATTTGGTTTAAAAAACCACGAACAAGTCGTAGGCGTCGTTTTTCAAGATTTTCAACTTTTTCCTCACTTAACGATTTTTGATAATATTACCTTGGCACCAAAAACCGTTTTAAAACAAGAAAAATCTGTTTATACAAAAAAAGCACAAGAATTAGCTGAATCGCTTGGTATTAGTGATCTGCTGAAAAATTATCCGTACCAGCTGTCTGGCGGACAGAAACAACGGGTAGCGATTGCCAGAGCATTAGCAATGAATCCGCGTGTCCTGGCTTACGATGAACCAACAAGCGCGCTTGACCCTGAACTAAGACAGCAAGTTGAAAACTTGATCGTTACATTAAAAGAAGATGGTGTGACTCAAATCATCGTGACCCATGATCTGGTCTTTGCAGAAAATGTCGCAGATCAACTGCTGAAAGTAACGCCTAATCAGAAAGGATAGAAGAACATGAAAAAAACAAGCTTATTTTTAGCATTAGTTTTTGGTCTCTTTCTTTTTTCCAGCTGTGCGAAAAAAACACCAGAGGGCGATACATGGGCCTCTATCCAAGAAGAAAAAGAAATCACGATTGGTTTGGATGATACCTTCGTACCTATGGGATTTCGCGATAAAGACGGCAAAATAACTGGGTTTGACATCGATCTTGCGCGAGCAGTTTTTGCCCAATATGATATCAAAGTGAATTTTCAGCCCATCGACTGGTCAATGAAAGAATTCGAATTGACAAACGGCACAATCGATTTGATTTGGAACGGCTATACCAAAACACCAGCGCGAGCAGAAAAAGTCCAATTTACAAAACCGTATATGGAAAATGACCAGATTCTAGTAACACCAAAATCTTCAAATATCACTAGCTTTGCCCAAATGAAAGGGAAGATCTTAGGTGCGCAAAATGGTTCTTCTGGTTTTGAAGCATTCAACAAACAGCCAGAAGTCTTGAAAAATATCATAAAAAACCAAGAAGCAGTTTTATATGACAGTTTCAATGAAGCATTGATCGATTTGAAAAGCGGACGGATCGACGGCTTGCTGATGGACAAGGTTTACGCGAATTACTACTTGAAACAAAGAGGAGAACTAGATCAATTCAATACGATCACCGGCGCGTACGAAAGTGAAGACTTTGCTGTCGGTGTCCGTAAAGAAGATGATACACTCGTTGAAAAAATCAATGACGGCATTGCCCATTTGGAAGAAACAGGAGAATTTCTGAAAATTTCCGAAAAATGGTTTGGTGATGATGTGACACCCCATGACACAGCAAAAGAGAATTGATTATCCAAAAAAGCTTGATCGAGAGAAAGCAAAAATGCTTTTTCTCGATTTTTTTCATGAATCAAAAAGGGTTATTTTCAAGCAATTATTTTCATGTCGATAGTTCTAAGTTATTTTATTTTGGGAAATTTTTCAAAATTCACTTTGTTTTGTAAGGGGTTTCGTGTTACTCTAGAAAAGAGAAAGATATTGGAAAGGAAGTTATTTATGGAACATCAAAAACTTAGTAATTTTCCTAAAGATTTTCTTTGGGGCTCTGCTTCTGCAGCATATCAAGTAGAAGGGGCATGGCAAGAAGACGGCAAAGGCGAATCTGTCTGGGATCGTTTCGTACGGATTCCCGGCAAAACTTTTAAAGGAACAAACGGCGATTTAGCGGTGGATCATTATCATCGTTTTAAAGAAGATATAGCATTGATGAAAGAACAAGGATTGAAAGCATACCGTTTCTCTGTAGCTTGGACACGGATTTTTCCTGAAGGCCGCGGTACAGTGAATCAAGCGGGCTTGGATTTTTACCACAATCTGATCGATGAACTTTTGAGAAATGACATCGAACCAATGCTGACACTTTACCATTGGGACTTGCCGCAAGCTTTGCAAGATGAATACAACGGCTGGGAGTCAAGAGAAATCATCGAAGACTTCACCAATTATGCCGCAACATTATTCGAAGCATTCCGCGGAAAAGTAAATTATTGGATCAGCTTGAATGAACAAAACATCTTTACTTCTTTAGGCTATTTATTGGCAGCGCATCCACCTGGTGTGACAGATCCAAAAAGAATGTATGCCGTGAATCACATCGCAAACCTTGCGAACGCTTCCGTGATCAATAAATTCCACGACATGGATATGCCAGGAAAAATCGGGCCAAGTTTTGCGTATACACCAAACTACCCGATCGACAGCGATCCGAAGAATGTGTTGGCAGCAGAAAATGCGGAAGACTTGATGGCAAATTATTGGATGGACGTCTATCTATGGGGCAAATATCCAATTGCTGCAATGAAGTTTCTTGAAGAAAAAGGCTGGGCACCAGAGATCCAAGAAGGTGATCAAGAACTTTTAGAATCAGCTAAACCTGACTTCTTAGGGATCAACTATTATCAAACAGCAACCAATGCCTTCAATCCATTAGACGGCGTCGGCGCTGGGAAAATGAATACGACCGGCAAAAAAGGTTCTTCAGAAGAAACTGGTGTACCGGGAATGTACAAAAAAGTCGAAAATCCATTTGTCGAACGCACGAACTGGGATTGGGAAATCGATCCAGAAGGTCTGCGCATCGGTCTGAGAAGAATCACAAGCCGTTACCGTATCCCTGTTTTGATTACTGAAAATGGATTAGGCGAATATGACAAATTGACACCAGACAAACAAATCCATGACGATTACCGAATCGCTTATTTGGAGAGCCATGTACGAGCAATCAAAGAAGCAATATCTGATGGCGCAGAAGTTCTTGGCTACTGCACTTGGTCTTACACTGACTTGTTAAGCTGGCTGAACGGCTATCAAAAACGTTACGGTTTCGTTTATGTCGACCAAGATGAAACACAAGAAGGTTCATTAGAACGCTACAAAAAAGACAGCTACTACTGGTATCAGTCTGTCATTAAAGAAAACGGAAACAATATCTAATCAAACGAATTTGCATGAAGTCAAGTGTTCTTTGGCTTTATGCAAATTTTTTTGTCAAAAAAAGTTTTCGGATCACAAGGAAAGATTTCTTAAGAAAAAATTAGTTTCTTCAGCAGCGGCAAAAGAGATCTTCTTTTAAACAAAACTTTTGTTCGCTTGCTTTTTTTTGTATAATGGAAGTTGATGAAATGAGGGATATGAAAATGGCAAAGAAAAAACGTCCTGCGAAAAAAAAGCGGAAGACGAAAAAACAACAGCAGCAGCAAGAACAAACGCTGATGATCATATTAGGCTTTGCAGTGATTCTTTTAGCTGTCTTCGGCTTTTTGAGACTCGGGTTTTTGGGGACTTTGATCGCGAACGGTTTTCGGATCGTTGCGGGAAATACATTTCCGTTTCTCTGTCTTTTATTAGCAGCTTTTGGGTTTTGGATCGTCGTCAAAAACAGAGACTTTTCGATCACGAAACCGCGACGCTGGATTGGAGGCGCTCTTCTTTACTTAGGTATCCTGCTATTATTCCATGCACATCTATTTGGCAAGCTGCATACAGGAGAGCCCAATATTCTTGGAACTACGTGGGATCTGCTAAGCAGTGATATCCGGCAAAGCCAAGTCAGCCGAAATGTAGGCGGCGGGATGCTGGGCGCCATGTTGTACAACTTCACGTACTTTTTGATTGCTCAGCCGGGCAGTTATTTAGCAGCAATCTTACTAATGGGTGCAGGTGCTTTTCTATTCAGTAATCTGGAAGGCTACCAGCTGTTGGAATCCATTCAGCATTTTGGCGAAAACGTGCAAGAATGGTTAGCTGGCGATCCAGAAGAACAAGCGAAAAAACAAGCAGCAAAAGAAGCACGGAAGCAGCAGCGGGAAGAAGAACGAAATGCTAAGCGCCAAGCAGCAAAAGAAGCCGCAGAAGCAGAATTGGCAGAAATCGAAAAAAATCGGGTACGCAAAAAAACGCCTGGTGAAGAATTAGCAGAAACACAACAAGAAGAGTTATCGGAAACAGAACCAGAACAATTAAGTTTTGTGCCAATCAACAGTTTCCAAGAAAATGCACAACCTGTAATGGAAAAACCATTACAGCCGCAAGCGCAAAACACTTCCTTTGAAAAGGAAGAAACACCAGAAGAAGATGGCGGATTGCTTGAATTTGAGATCACTGGAGAGACAGAAAACCAAGATTACGAATTGCCGCCAACAGACCTGCTTGATTCTCTGCCTTCAACAGATCAAAGTGATGAGTATAAGAAAATCGAGAAGAATATTGGCGTGCTGGAACAAACTTTCCAAAGTTTCGGCGTTGATGCTAAAGTCGTTAAAGCAAGTTTAGGGCCTTCTGTAACCAAATTTGAAGTCCAGCCTGCTGTAGGGGTCAAAGTCAGCAAAATCGTTAGTCTGACAGATGATATCGCATTGGCTTTAGCAGCAAAAGATGTTCGGATGGAAGCACCGATTCCTGGGAAATCTTTGATCGGGATCGAAGTGCCAAACAGCAAAATCAGTATGGTTTCTTTCAGAGAAATCATCGAAGCACAGCCAAATCATCCAGATAAACTGTTAGAAGTTCCTTTAGGTCGTGATATCTCAGGAAAAGTCCAAACAGCCGATTTGACGAAAATGCCCCACTTGCTGATTGCTGGTTCAACAGGGAGCGGGAAATCAGTGGCAATCAACGGGATCATCACAAGCATCTTGATGCGCGCAAAACCGCATGAAGTGAAACTGATGATGATCGATCCGAAAATGGTGGAATTGAATGTTTATAATGGTATCCCGCATTTATTGACACCTGTTGTTACTAACCCAAGAAAAGCGGCACAAGCGTTGCAGAAAGTCGTTCAAGAAATGGAAGAACGTTATGAAAAGTTTGCAGCAACTGGGGTAAGAAACATTTCAGGGTTCAATGAATTTATCCAACAAAGAAATCTGGAAGAAGGAGCGAAACATCCAACCTTGCCATTTATCGTCGTGATTGTTGATGAGTTGGCAGATTTGATGATGGTCGCAAGTAATGAAGTGGAAGATGCAATCATTCGTCTGGCTCAAATGGCGCGGGCTGCAGGAATCCATATGATTTTGGCTACACAACGACCAAGTGTAGATGTTATTACTGGGATTATTAAAGCGAACGTGCCTTCACGGATGGCGTTTGCGGTTTCCAGCGGGACAGATTCACGGACGATCATTGATTCAAATGGTGCGGAAAAACTGCTTGGACGAGGAGATATGCTCTTCTTGCCGATGGGTGAAAACAAACCAATACGTGTCCAAGGCGCCTTTATCTCTGACCATGAAGTCGAACGGATCGTAAGCTTTGTAACGGATCAGCAAGAAGCTCATTATGAAGAAAAAATGATGCCGACAGATGAAGTGGAAACACCGGCTTCTTCTGAAAATCCGCAAGATGAATTATATGAAGAAGCAAAAGCGTTAGTCGTGGAGATGCAAACGGCAAGTATCTCATTGCTGCAGCGCAGGTTCAGGATCGGTTATAATCGCGCTGCCCGTTTAGTAGATGAATTAGAAGAACGAGGAGTTGTCGGACCGTCAGAAGGCAGCAAGCCGCGGAAAGTATTTGTCGAGCAAATGGAAGAGCCGGCAGAGCCGATGATGGAAGAAGATCAGACACTTTAATACTCTGACATGGAAATAACAGACAGTACCAAGGCTGGACAATTCAATTGTCCAGCCTTTTTTGCGGGAAATTCGCGCGCTCTTTCTATCGAAAAAATAATCGGATTATTAGGATCATTTTATTTAAGTCGGGTATCCTAACAAAAAATAGCCTAAATCTGGCAGCAAAAGAAAAAGAACTGCGATTTTTTGCCAGTTATAGGAAAATTATCTAAAGAAATGGGTGTTGAAATGGCTTTTAGTCAGCAAAGAAACTCTAGACAAATCGATCGTTTAAGCGGCAGGATCAATTCGGCTGCCAAAATCCGCTATGGTTATCTGACGATGATTGCTGCGGTCCTCTCGTTTGGATTATGTTTGTTAGCAACAGATTACCTGGTCCATACAAATTCGCTTTATGTTCAATGGTTGTTTACTTTTACCGCTGCCCTGCATGGGTTTATTCGAACATGTCTGCTGGTCTTTTTAGGGATAGTCCCAATGTGGTGTTGTCGATCGACAGCGTATACCAAACCGATAATATCGCTCTTTTTTTTCCTTTTATCTTTAGTTGTTCTGGGTTTTCCTATGGGCCTCATCTTCCTTTATTTTCCTAATCAAATGATCGTGCCCGCCATTCTGGAAACAATAGGAGTTACTTTTTTATTTTGTTCGATCGGTTTACTTACGAAAAAAGATTTGACCAATTGGGGCGGTTTTCTAAGCTTGGCTCTGGCAAGTCTTGCTATGGACAGCGTGCTTAACCTGCAGTTTTTTCATTTATCTTGGTTCGCTTACTCTATCTCATTTGGCACCACGGTATTGTTTTTAGCTTATTTGATTTACGATGCAAATCAAGCGATGCAGAATTATGATGAAGCTAAACGATTAGGCGGTATTTATTTTATCGCCATCTTGCTCGCTAGCTCCTTGGAAATCTTGTTAGACATGATTTATTTATTCTGGAATAACCTCGTACCAGGAGACGATAATGATGCCGACAGCGGCTTTGACAGTTTTTGGTAAATAGTATAGGAAAGAAAGCTTTTATTTTCCGTTTGTGATCTATTGCATAAGCTGGCATAATAAGTTATAGTATGTAGCGAAATTTGAGAAAAAGAGGGAAACGAACGTGGAAAAACAATCCATCTACGGCTTGAGAAAAGAAGAGCTGACTAACTGGCTTTTAGAAAATGGCGAAAAGAAGTTCAGAGCTGCACAAATCTGGGAATGGCTTTACCAAAAAAGAGTCGCAGAATTTTCAGAAATGACGAACTTATCAAAACATCTAACTGACAAATTATCTGAACATTTTATCATCAATCCATTGAATCAAGTAATCGTCCAAGAAGCTTCTGACGGTACAGTAAAATATTTATTTGAACTTCCTGACAAAAATATGATCGAAACAGTTTTGATGCGTCAAGAATATGGCTTATCTGTTTGCGTAACTACGCAAGTTGGCTGTAATATCGGCTGTACATTTTGTGCTAGCGGATTGTTGAAAAAAAATCGTGATTTGACAGCGGGAGAAATTACTGCCCAAATCATGATGGTCCAACGTTATTTTGACGAAAGAGAACTAGGAGAACGCGTTTCTCACGTCGTTGTGATGGGAATCGGCGAACCTTTTGACAACTATGATAATGTGATGGACTTCCTTCATATCATCAATGATGCAAAGGGATTAGCAATCGGTGCACGTCATATCACTGTTTCAACAAGCGGGTTAGCAAATAAAATCAAAGAATTTGCGGACAATGGACTTCAAGTAAACTTGGCGATTTCTTTGCATGCGTCAAATAACGATGTGCGGACATCGATCATGCGGATCAACCGCAGTTTCCCGATTGAAAAATTGATGGAAGCAATCGATGAATATTTAGAGAAAACAAACCGCAGAATCACTTTTGAATATATCATGTTAAGTCATGTAAACGACCGTCCAGAACATGCCCAAGAATTGGCAGAGTTGTTAAAAGACAAGAAAAAATTGGCCTATGTGAACTTGATTCCTTATAATCCAGTCAGCGAACACGACCAATATTCACGCAGCTCGAAAAAAGATGTTTTGCGTTTCTATGATGTATTGAAGAAAAACGGCGTCAACTGTGTTATCCGAAAAGAACATGGAACAGACATCGATGCAGCATGCGGGCAATTAAGAAGTAAGCAAATGAAGAAAGAAAAAGCGGTATAAAAGAGGTTGTGAGCAAAGCGCTATGACTTGAGTATTAAAGAAGAAATCTGTAAAACAGCTTTTCATGTTTTGCGGATTTTTGAGTTAATACCGAAAGTCAGCTTTGCGAACACCGTTTACCAGAGGTTGTTTTCTCAGTGCTCTGATCTGAGCATTAAGACTCTTTTCTGCTGGAAAATAGCTTTTCATATTTTTCAGCAGAAAAGCTTAATGCCGAGGATCAACTGAGAAAACACCGTTTATTAGAGGTTGTGAAAGTGATGTTCTGCTTCAAGAATTAAGAAGGAGAAATTAGAAATAGCTCTTCCTATTTTTAATTTCTCAGACTTAATTCCGTAGAAGCAATCACTTGAACGCCGTTTGCTAAAGATCGTAAGCAAACCGCACTTCCAAAAGAGGCTGTTTTAAACAGTCTCTTTTCTTTTTTTCAGGATCGGCAAGTCAGAAGTTTCGCTTTTTTTACGAGAGTTGTTAAAATAGGAAAAGAATGGGGGGATTCGATGATTATCACAGAATTTGATCGCGAGGATCGAAGTTTAAAATCTCAATTAGCTGATCTTTTGCGGCTAACTTGGCCAGAAGAATATGGGGAGACAGCTGTTCAAGAAGCAGACCAGCTGATGGAAGCTGACAGAATCGCAGTCGCAGCGATAGAGGGAGACGAATTAGTCGGCTTTGCTGGAGCGATTCCTCAATATCAGCAAACAGGTTGGGAATTACACCCATTAGTAGTAGAAAGTGCTAAGAGGAAGAATCAAATAGGCACTCGGCTGCTTCATTATGTAGAAAGAGAAGTCGTATCCAGAGGCGGAATCACGCTTTATTTAGGTACAGACGATCTGGAACATGAAACGTCTTTAAGTTCTGGGGATCTATTCGAAGAGACATTCAAAAAAATACAAGAAATTGAAAATTTGAAAAAACATCCTTATGAATTTTACAAGAAACTTGGATATACCATCGTCGGTGTCATCCCTGACGCAAATGGCTGGGACCGACCTGACATCTGGATGGCAAAACGCTTGGTCGAACGACCACATAACACTTAAGCAAACAAAAAAAGTAATTTTAAAAATGAGCCTAGATAGTTTGCTGAAAACTGTAAAACAAGCAAAATGAACAATAAAAAGAGAAGAATAGCAAAAACAGCCGATAAAAAACGGCTGTTTTTTTATTTGTGATTTTTTATGAAAAAACACTTATATAACAAGGGTTTTCATAAGAAAATCATTAATGCAGATAACGGAAAAATCATTTTTGGGTAAAAAAGAATAAAAAAACTATTGCTTTTTTTAGAAATATTTATTAAACTCTTAAACAACTTCAGAAAAAAACTAATTATTCTGAAAATTCAATAAAAGGGGTACACAAAATGAAAAAGAGTTTAACGTTTGGTATTGTCGCAGTATGCGGACTTGTACTTTCAGGCTGTTACGGCGGCGGCAGTGCAGATTCAGATAGCAATTCATCAGGAAGCAGTTCTTCTGGTGACAGCAATGGGGTTTTCAATCTCGTCGTACCTCAAGAAATGCCGACAGCCGATTTATCAGTAGCAACAGACACAATCAGTTTTACAGCATTAAATAATGTTTATGAAGGAATCTACCGTTTAGATGAAGACAGCAAACCTCAACCAGCAGGAGCGACTGAGATGGCTGAAGTCAGCGATGACGGTTTAACGTACAAAATCAAATTAAGAGACGATGCTAAATGGTCAAACGGCGATCCTGTAACAGCAGCAGATTATGTTTATGGATGGCAAAGAACCGTGACACCAGCTACAGCTTCTGAATATGCGTACTTATTTGAACCAGTAGAAAACGCAGCAGATATCACAGCCGGTAAAAAAGATCCATCTGAACTAGGGATCAAAGCAGTTGGCGAACATGAATTAGAAATCAAATTGGCAAAACCAACGCCATATTTCCAATACTTATTAGCATTCCCTTCATTCTTCCCGCAAAATCAAAAAGTGGTAGAAGAAAATGGCGACGCTTATGCATCAGCAAGTGACAAAGCTGTTTATAACGGACCATTTACTTTAGCAGGATTTGACGGACCAGGAACAGATACAGAATGGTCATACAAGAAAAATGACAATTATTGGGACAAAGATTCTGTGAAACTGTCAGAAATCAAAGTCAGCGTTGTAAAAGAATCTTCAACAGCATTGAACTTGTTTAAAGACGGCCAAGCAGATGATGTTATCCTATCTGGTGAATTAGCACAACAAAATGCAAATGATCCAGCATACACTTCATTTAAAGAAGCAAGTACAAGTTACCTTGAATTGAATCAGCGTGATGCAGATTCTCCATTCAATAACGTTAACTTGAGAAAAGCAATCTCTTACGCAATCAACCGCGAATCAATCGTGAAACAAGTATTAGGTGATGGTTCTGTTGTTTCAACAAGTTTAGTACCAGCTGATATGTCTTCAAACCCAGAATCAGATGAAGACTTTGCAAAAGAAGCAGGCGAACTAGTTGCTTTCGATAAGAAGAAAGCCGGAGAATACTGGGATAAAGCAAAAGAAGAATTGGGAATCGATTCATTAGAATTTGAATTGATGGCATCTGATACAGATTCTTCTAAGAAAGTTATTGAATACATCCAAAATGTTATTCAAGAAAACTTGCCAGGTGTGACAGTTAAACCAACACCAGTTCCATTCTCTGTTCGTTTAGATCGTTCATCATCAGGTGATTTTGATGCCGTACTTGGCGGATGGTCAGCTGACTACGCAGATCCAAGCAGCTTCACAGACTTGTTTGTAACTGGGAATTCTTACAACCGTGGACAATGGAGCAATGACGAATACGATGCAGCAGTGAAATCAGCAGCAACAACAAATGCTGGCGATCCAGATGCACGTTGGAAAGATTTGCAAGAAGCAAATAAAATCATTGCAGACGACATGGGCGTTATCCCAATCTACCAAAAAGCAGAAGGACATTTAGTAAATCCAAATGTCAAAGGCATCGTACACCACGCAGCCGGCGCATCATGGGATTACAAATGGACATATATCGAAGAATAATCGCAGAAGTTGAAGTTTGAAAGAGAAATGAAGTTAAGGTAAAGAGACAACTTTCGAATAAGTTTTGACAAATTATTGAGCGATAAGCCGGAATTTCCGAAAATTGTTTCACTGATTTTTGAGAAATTCCGGCTTTTTTTATTATAAAAGCCAAAATGTTTTTCTTGTCTTGCTTTAAAAGATAAGCAGCAGTACAGCAATCACCAGCAAAACACCTGCGATGATCAGCCAAAAAGAATAAATGCCGTAACCAACAGAAGATAAGGGCATGAAATCCGGTTTTTTCTTCCGGTTTCTTGTACGAGCAAGGAAAACCGATCGTTGAAAATGATCAAAGAAACCAGAGGAAAAAACCCATAAAAAACCGCCAATGATCAGAAACGGCAATGCCAGTAAAAAGAGATCATTGGAAAGATTTGTCAGGGTAAGGGTTCCAGAAAAGTTGTTTTTTAAAACCACGATCAGGACCAAAACCAAACTGACCAGATAGGGAATATATTTTTTCTTCATTTTTGTATTTACGCTCCTTTTTCTTATTAGTTAATAATGTAGCGAAACATTCGCCAGAAGTCAAAAGCTAGGAGGAAACACCAGTGAACAGTTATCTGAAATATTTTTTTAAACGCGTCTTTTTCATGTTGATCACATTATGGCTGATTGCCACGATCACTTTTTTCTTAATGCAATTTTTACCAGGTACACCTTATACCAATCAAGAACGGTTAAGTCCTGAAACAATTGAAATGTTGAACAAGCAAGTAGGGTTAGATAAACCAGTGATCGTACAATACGGTATCTATCTTTCAAATCTAGTACAGGGCGATTTTGGGATCTCCTTCCAATTCAAGAATCAGCCTGTTGCAAATCTGCTAGCTGGAAGAATCGGACCTTCTCTGCAGCTGGGATTGCAGGCCATTTTATTTGGTACCTTCATGGGTGTTATTTTAGGTTCGATTTCTGCAATGAAACAAAACACTTGGGCAGATACGGCTTCAACATTAGTAGCAATCCTTGGCCGTTCAATTCCGAACTTTGTATTTGCGGTCTTGCTTCAATACGTTTTTGCTATCAAGTTAGGTCTTTTGCCAATTGCTAAATGGGAAGGATTTGCCTTTACGATTTTACCGACGATTGCATTGGCGATGTCGCCTTTAGCCGATTCAGCCCGTTTTATACGGACAGAGATGGTAGAAGTCCTGCATAGTGATTATGTCGAGTTAGCACGAGCAAAAGGACTGAGCCGCTGGGAAATCACATTTAAGCATGGTCTTCGAAACAGTTTAATCCCATTGATGACATTATTAGGACCTTTAGCTGTTGCTTTGATGACAGGTTCATTAGTTGTTGAAAATATTTTTGCGATTCCGGGTATCGGCGAACAATTCGTTAAATCAATTACGACCAATGACTATCCAACAATCATGGCTGTAACGATCTTGTATTCATTCATGTTGATTTTCGTGATTTTGATCGTTGACTTGCTGTATGGATTAGTTGACCCAAGAATCCGTGTTTCTGAAGGGAGCCGAAGCTAATGGAAATCATACCAAAACGTTATAATACAGTGAAAGACATCCCAGCAGATGAATTCTTGCCACTGCAAAAAAATACCGAAGCAGAACGTGAACAGATTACTGCTCCTTCATTGAATTTCATCCAAGATTCATGGCGCAGACTGAAAAAGAACAAAGCTGCGGTTGCATCGATGGTATTGTTAGGAATCATTATCTTTACATCAATCATCACGATTTTTGTTTCACCACATGATCCAACAACCCAAAACATCGATTACAGCAATCTGCCGCCAAGAATCCCTGGATTAAATATTGACGGTTTGAACGGAAAAGCGATGGTCGGCGGCGAATTAGTCGACAAATATGCCCAGGCAAATGTACCTGCGGATGTCAATTATTTCTTAGGAACAGATGGTTTAGGACGTGATGTATTGAGCCGTTTGTTCATGGGAACAAGAATCTCATTATTGATTGCCTTTATTGCCGCGTTGCTGGATGTAACGATCGGTGTTGCTTACGGCTTGATCTCCGGTTTGTTAGGCGGACGTGTCGATAACGTCATGCAGCGTTTCTTAGAGATTTTATCTGGTATCCCAAACTTGGTAGTAATGATCTTGATGCTGGTTGTTTTTGAACCAGGTATTTTCTCGATCGTCGCTGCGATGGCTATTACGAACTGGATCCCAATGGCGCGTATCGTCAGGGCGCAGACATTGAAATTAAAAGACCAGGAATATGTTTTAGCTGGTATGACTTTAGGCGAATCAAAATTAAAGATCGCTTTTAAACACATTTTGCCGAATATCTCTAGTGTCATCATTATCCAAATGATGTTTAGTATCCCATCAGCGATATTCTTTGAAGCATTCTTGAGCTTCATCGGTTTGGGATTAACACCGCCATCTGCTTCTCTAGGTACGATGCTGAGTGACGGTTACAAAACATTCTTGTACTTGCCATACTTGCTATGGATTCCTGCAGCAACATTGTCAGTGATCATGATTGGTTTCAATCTATTGGCAGATGGCTTGCGCGATGCCTTTGACCCTAAAATGAAAGAGTGAGGAATATGACAAAAGTTTTAGAAGTAAAGAACTTAGAGATCTCTTTTGATACGTATGCCGGAAAAGTAAGAGCGATCCGCGGCGTAGATTTCCATTTGAACAAAGGAGAAACGCTAGCTATCGTCGGAGAGTCCGGAAGCGGAAAATCTGTGACGACGCGCAGTATCATGAGACTTCTTTCCAGCAATGCATCAATCGACAATGGCGAGATTTTGTTTAAAGGACAGAATCTTATCAATAAAACAGAAAAAGAAATGCAAAAAATCCGCGGAAAAGAAATCGCGATGATCTTCCAAGATCCAATGACTTCTCTTGACCCGACCATGACAATCGGTAAACAAGTAGCGGAGTCTTTAAGAAAACACAACAAAGTTTCGAAAAAAGAAGGATTGAAAGCTGCATTAGAACTTTTGAAACTGGTCGGGATTCCTGAAGCAGAAAAAAGATTGAGCAGTTATCCGCATCAATTTTCTGGTGGGCAGCGTCAGCGGATCGTTATTGCGATCGCGTTGATCTGCTATCCAGAGATCCTGATTGCCGATGAACCGACAACAGCACT
The DNA here is from genome assembly GCF_050559705.1 of Enterococcus sp. DIV0210g. Classification (NCBI taxonomy): domain Bacteria; kingdom Bacillati; phylum Bacillota; class Bacilli; order Lactobacillales; family Enterococcaceae; genus Enterococcus; species Enterococcus sp. DIV0210g. The sequence continues at coordinate 590,007 of NZ_CP187903.1, forward strand.
TGATGTAACGATCCAAGCACAGATTTTAGAGCTTTTAAAAGAAATCCAAGAAAAAATCAATACATCGATCATTTTTATCACCCATGACTTAGGGGTGGTGGCTAACGTAGCTGACAGAGTTGCTGTCATGTATGGCGGCAAAATCATCGAAGTAGGAACATCTGAAGAGATTTTCTACAATCCGCAACATCCTTATACATGGGGCTTGCTTGGCTCGATGCCGACACTGGAAAGCACAGGAAGCCGCTTGTACGCGATTCCTGGTTCGCCGCCAGACTTGTTGAACCCGCCAAAAGGAGATGCTTTCTATCCGCGGAACGAATATGCATTGAAAATCGATGCAGAACAAGAACCGCCATTTTTCGAATTATCCGAAACACATAAAGCTGCTACTTGGTTGTTAGCACCTCAAGCACCAGCTGTGACACCGCCAGAAGAGATCCAACGACGCTGGGCGATTTTTAAAGAAAAACAAAAAATGCACGCAGCGAAGGAGGGCTAGCCATGAAAAAATTATTAGAAGTAACAGGTCTGAAACAATATTTCAACGTTGGCAAGAAAAATGAAGTCCACGCTGTAAATGACATTAGTTTCCATATCTATGAAGGCGAAACGTTTGGTTTAGTTGGCGAATCCGGAAGCGGAAAGTCTACAACAGGACGTACGATTATTCGTCTAAATGAACCAACAGGAGGAGAAATCCTTTTTGATGGTCAAGATGTAACAAAAATCAAAAGTAAAAAAGACCTTGCTGCATTTCGCCGCGAAGTCCAAATGATTTTCCAAGATCCATATGCTTCTTTGAATCCGCGGATGAAAGTTCGCGACATTATCGCAGAAGGAATCGATGTCAATAATCTGGCCTCTTCTGCAGATGAAAGAAACAAAATGGTCGATGATCTTTTAAAAACAGTTGGCTTGAATCCTAGTCATGGTACACGTTATCCCCATGAGTTTTCTGGTGGGCAGCGACAACGGATCGGGATTGCCCGAGCATTAGCTGTTCAGCCGCGTTTTATCATTTGTGACGAACCAATCTCTGCTTTGGACGTTTCGATCCAAGCACAGGTAGTCAACTTGCTGCAAGATTTGCAGGAAAAACAAAACTTGACTTATTTGTTCATCGCACATGATTTGTCGATGGTCAAACATATCAGTGACCGTATCGGTGTGATGCACAATGGCTTGCTGTTGGAAATGGGTACAAGTGAAGAAATCTATAATTTTGGTGTCCATCCATATACAGAAAGCTTGTTGTCAGCTATTCCGTTACCTGATCCAGATCACGAGCGTCAACGCCGCCGTATCAAGTATCAGCCAGAACCAGCAGATGGCAAAAATCGTGCATTGAGAGAAATCGCACCAGAACATTTTGTTTATGCAACAGAAGAAGAAATCCCCTATTATGCGAAAAAACTGCAACGTAAAAAAGAAGCAGTATTAGCAGTAAATTAAAACAAACAAAAAAGCGGCGCGGACGAAAGGTCCCGCCGCTTTTTTTGTTTCTGTGGTAAAATAGCAGAAAGTGATTTGCCCGAGGGGAATAAAATGAGTGTTCAATTACAATTGATCATAGGCGCAACAAAGTTATTAAATGTAAAAAAGATCTTTACATTAAAAGGACAGCGATTTTTAGATGCCATCGAAAAGAAGCAGAAAAAAATTGCAGCACCTTTAGAAAAGCAATTTAAAGGATACAAAAAAGAAGTTATTGAAAAGCAAGGAATCAAGTCTTATTTGTTTTCACAAAAAAGAAAAGAATTGATTGTGTATCTTGCTGGCGGAGGATTTGTTTTACCGATTTCCAGCTTGCATTGGGAATACCTTGATTTTCTTTCTGCTTCTGTCCAAAAAGATTTTTTTGTACTCAATTATCCGTTAGTTCCTGCTGTTGCGGTAGAAGAGCTGATGCTGTACATCCAAGAGCTGTTAGAACCGATGCTTGACAACTATGAGTTGATTACTTTGATGGGCGACTCTGCGGGCGGGAATATCGCATTGAGTTATATCCAATCTTCTTATAATAAAGAAAAAAGAATCAAAACGGCCGTTGCTTTGTCGCCGCTGGTAGATTTTTCGATGAGTAACCCGGAAATCAAGGAAACTGCCAAGCGAGATACCATTGTTTCACCCATCGCTCTTCCTGAGATTCGAAAAATGTACGCACCAGATAAACCCCTGACAGACCCGTTGATCAGTCCAATGTATGGTGATTTTTCAATGTTTGATATTATTGTTTTATCTGGGACAAGAGATATTACCAATCCTGATACAAAAAAGATGATTGAAATGAATCCGAACATCACATACATCGAAAAGAAAGAGTTGCCGCATGTTTTTATGCTTTATCAAATGCTTCCGGAAGCACAGGAAGTCAATGCACAGCTGATTGCTGAATTAAAGAGAGAAAAGAGGAGAGAAGATGCTTGATAAATCATTGCCATATGCTGAATTTTGGATGACGCGCCCACTGAATGATCCAGTGCCTGAGATACCATTAGCAGAAGGATTCCGTTTTGAGTTCTATACGCCAGGAGCAGAAGCAGATTGGGCAGCAATTGAGACTTCTGTAGGGGAATTTGAGAATAGGGAAGAAGCGTTGACTTACTTTCAAAAAACTTTTGCACCGTATCCCGATGAATTGGCAGAAAGAATGCTTTTTGTCGTAACAGAAAAAGGGGAACGGATCGCCACCTGCAGTGCTTGGCGAAAAGACCGCCAAGGTGAAAGCTATCCTGTTTTCCATTGGTTGGCTGTGAAACCAGGCTATCAAGGAAAAGGAATCGCCAAAGCGCTGATTGCCAAAGTTCTGACGCTGTTTCCTGATTTATCAGAAAACAGCCCAATCTATCTCCATACTCAAACGTGGAGTTATCCCGCCGTCAAATTATATCAAACATTTGGTTTTGATTTTATTGCGGAAAATATGGATGGATCAGTGAATCCAGACTATGAGAAAGCAAAAAAAATATTGACCGAGCGCAGCTGAACAAAAAATAGCAACAAGAAAAAACGCCCTTTGGAAAAAGGCGTTTTTTTGTTACTTCGTTTCTCAGATAATCTTCGGCAAAACGCAAAAAACCGCAAAACATGAAAAGCTGTTTTGCGGATTTCTTCTTTAATACTCAGGTCAAAACGCTTTGTTCACAACCTCAATAAACGGTGTTCAAAAGCTAGCTCCTACGGCGATAAGCTTTTATACTGGAAAATATGAGAAGCTATTTCCCAGTATAAAAGAGTCTTACCGCTTGGAGCTGGACAGCTTTTTCACAACCTCTAGTAAACGGTATTCAAAAGCTAGCCTCTGCGGCATTAATTCAAAATCCACTAAAATATGAAGAAGCTATTTTAGTGGATTCTTCTTTAATGCTTGAGGCTGATCAGCTTTTTCACAACCTCAATAAACGGTGTTCATGAACCAACTCCTTCGGCACTAACTTAAAAACCAGCAAAACATGAAGAGCTGTTTTACTGGTTTTTTCGTTACTGCTCGGAGTTGAACGGTTCATTCACAACCTCTGGTAAACGGTGTTCATTCAGCTGCTTCTCAGCACTAAGTCAAATTTTCGCAAAAGTCTGGGAAGCGACTTTCGAAAAATTCTCCTTACTGCTCAAAGCAAAGCGCTGAGTTCACGACCTCTAGATAAACGGTGTTCACAAAGCTGACCTTCGGCAACAAGCCAAAAAACGGTAAAGTGTGGAAAGCCACTTTACCGTTTTCTTTCTTGTTGCTCAGGTCAAAACGCTGTGTTCACAACCTCTTTTAATCCACTTCTTTTCTTTGCACTTCATCCTTCAGCTGATAGATCTTAGAAGGGCGGCCAATTCCCACTGGCCGCTCACCGATTTCATCAAAATACTGGAGCATGGCTTTTTTGAAATTGGAGTGGTCGATCGATTTGAAATCGATACCCAAAAATTTAGCGAAGACTTTTCGCGCTTCAGTGATCGTGAAATCTTTTCCCAAAACTTGCAGTACTTGTGGTTCGTGTTCCATTTTGTTCACGACACGATTGAAGGCTTTCAAGATGATTTCGCTATGGTCAAAGGCAAGTGTATCTTTTCCAGAAGATATGCCTGTTTGTAAATCTAAAGAAATAGCTACTTCTCCGCTGGTCAAATGGATCATTTGTCCGTTGCGTTCAACAGTGAACCATTGGACTTCTTTGGCATCATCGCCGGCAATCAATGGCTCTTCACCAATAAAGGCAAGATAACTGACTGTCACGACCCAGCCTCGCGGGTCACGATCGGGTGTACTGAAGGTATGGAGTTGTTCGATATTCTCCTTTGAAATAACGACACCCGTTTCTTCTTGTGTTTCCCGCAGCACGCTTTCTCCAGTAGATTCATTTCTTTCTACGAATCCGCCGGGCAGCGCCCATGAATTACGGTAAGGATGGCTTTTTCGCTGGATCAGCAGGACTTTCAACTGATCTTCTTCTTTGTTGTAACACATAAGGACGATATCGACAGTCAAAGAAGGTTTTTCATATTCCGGGCGTTTCTGTTTTTTGTACCAAGAGAGAAATTCTGTCTCGCTTGCTTGTTGTTCATAATACAGTTTTTCTTCTTCTTTAGAAGCAAATGTAGACAAATCTGCAACCTCCTCCAACTATAAAAGTACTTTTTACTTTATTTTAGCAGACTAAAAGAAAAATCCCAAGTTCTAAACCAAAAAACATAAGGTTATACTTGAAACAAGAAAGGTAGAATCAAGTTGAATAGAAAGAAAAGCAGATAAAACGGCAACAACCGTTTTTTATTTTCTCGGACTGCAAGAAAACCACATATAACGATATAAGCGTTTAGAATCAATCTCAAAAACTGACTAGCCATAACGAAACCAGAGAGAGAGCCTTGAAGATTGAAGTAGCCGTACAACCGCATATAATAATAGCTGAAAATAAGATGCAATAATGAAAAGAAAGCAATACTGATCATAAAAAATAAATGTTTTTTTCCCATAAATACTTCCTGCCTGTTCTAAGTGATAAGTACACTACGCATTATACCATTCTTTGGAAAAGAGAAGGACGAAAAAAAGCTAACAGAGCGTTTGATTTATGGTATACTAGCAAGGAAACGAATTCGCGTCATGCGATAAAGGAGGAAGAGCCCCGTGGCAGAAAAGGAAACTTTTTATATTACTACGCCAATCTATTATCCAAGCGGCAAGCTGCATATCGGCAATTCATATACGACGATTGCTTGTGATGCAGTCGCGCGTTACAAACGTTTAATGGGCTTTGATGTGTTTTATCTAACTGGGGTGGATGAACATGGTCAAAAAATCGAGAAAAAAGCAGAAGAACTAGGTGTCAAACCGCAAGAATACGTGGATAAGATGGCTGCAGATGTGAAGAAATTATGGAAAACACTGGATATCAGCTATGACAAATTTATCCGTACGACGGATGATTATCACCGTGCCGCTGTACAAAAAATCTTTGATCGTTTAGTTGAACAAGGCGATATCTATTTAGGCGAATACGAAGGCTGGTATTCTGTTTCAGATGAAGAATTCTTTACAGAAACACAACTAGCTGAAGTTTATAAAGATGAAGACGGCAAAGTGATCGGCGGAAAAGCGCCAAGCGGACACGAAGTTGAATTAGTTAAAGAAGAATCTTATTTCTTCCGTATGAGCAAATATGCAGATCGTCTGCTTGCTTACTATGAAGAACATCCTGAATTTATTCAGCCAGAATCACGCAAAAATGAAATGATCAACAATTTCATCAAACCAGGATTAGAAGATCTAGCTGTTTCAAGAACAACTTTCAGCTGGGGCGTGCCTGTCAAAAATGATCCGAAACACGTGGTTTATGTTTGGATCGATGCTTTATCAAACTATATCACAGCACTTGGCTACGGCTCAGAAGACGACCAGTTGTTTGAAAAGTATTGGCCTGCTGACGTCCATATGGTTGGGAAAGAAATCGTACGTTTCCACACGATTTACTGGCCAATCATGTTAATGGCTCTTGATTTGCCATTACCGAAAAAAGTCTTCGGCCATGGATGGCTATTGATGAAAGACGGCAAAATGTCGAAATCTAAAGGAAATGTCGTTTACCCAGAAATGTTAGTAGAACGGTATGGACTAGATGCTTTGCGCTATTATCTATTGCGTGCTGTTCCATTTGGTTCAGACGGCGTATTCACACCAGAAGATTTTGTTTCACGTGTCAATTATGATTTAGCAAATGACTTAGGGAACTTGTTGAATCGTACGATTGCCATGATCAATAAATATTGTGACGGCATCGTGCCAAACTATGCGTCTCTTGTTACACCGTTTGACAGCGAATTGTCCACGACAGCGGCAAATGTTGTCGGCCATTACCATGATGCCATGGAAAAAATGGAATTCAACACAGCACTGGCAGAAATTTGGACATTGATCTCACGTGCGAATAAATATATCGATGAAACTGAGCCATGGGTCTTAGCAAAAGATGAAGAAAAACGTGCGGAGTTAGACAGCGTGATGGTCCATTTAGCAGAATGTCTGCGAATCACAGCTATTTTACTTCAACCAATCATGACAGAAACACCGGTCAAAATCTTCAATCAGCTTGGACTTGATCCAGAGACAATGAATCTTGAAGGCTTGCATTTCGGAGAATTCCCAGCTGGGACAAAAGTAGCTGCGAAAGGGACACCGATTTTCCCTCGTCTTGAAATCGACGAAGAAGTAGCTTATATCCAAGAAAAAATGTCAGAAGGCACACAAAGCAATGAAGATACGGTCAAATGGGACCCAGAAGAAACAGAGCTTGTGTCAAGAAAAGATGCACAAATCAAATATGACGTATTTGATAAAGTGGAATTAAAAGTAGCGGAAGTCATCAACTGCCAAAAAGTAGAAGGTGCCGATAAATTACTGCAATTCCGTTTAGATGCTGGGGATAAACAAGACCGTCAAATCCTTTCAGGAATCGCGGAATTCTATCCAGATCCAAGCGAATTGATCGGTAAAAAAGTAGTAATTGTCGCAAACTTGAAACCACGTAAGATGCGCGGCCAAATCAGCCAAGGTATGATCCTATCTGCAGAATCAGCAGATGGCAAGCTTCAAGTGATCGAAGCACCAAAAGGAATGCCGAACGGTTCAGAAATCGCGTAAGCAATTGCTGAAGAAATAAAAAAGCTGGAACAAACCGATTCGTTTGTTCCAGCTTTTTTTGTGGTCTGAGTTATTTTTTGACTCTTGCCCAACGCTTGAAGGTTCCTTTTTTGGGGAGGATCGCCGACAAGACCATAAATGGCAAAGAGAACAGGTACCAAAAAACAGAACGGCTGATACCGTATTTTTTATATAAAGCTGTTAGGAATACATGAAGCAGTAATAGACCTGTAAGTACGCTTGCGAAAGAAACCCAAGGCTGATCGAAGTGACCGAAATGTCTGATTGCGAGTGTGATCACAGGATACAGATAGAAAAACATACCTACTAATGTTACCCGCCAATTTTTTGTAAATGAACCAACATTCAGCAAAAAGATAATCAAAGAAAGCAGCACTCCGAGCGGTGGAAAAAGTGAGACCAGAAAAGAGTACACAATGCCAAATAAAATCATTCCTGGACCTTTGATCAATGCAGAGGCAACAATCAAAAAGCCTACCAGCCACAATTGCTGAGTAAATGAAGCAGCAGTCAGTAGGCCGAACAAAATCAATGCCATCCAGTGCCAAAGAGTATTTTGCTGAGGGTATCTTGTTTGCACCTCGGCAGGTCGTCGATTATTGATAAACTGCTGTTCCCAGCGTTGCTTTTGCGGAAAAAAGTCTAGCAAGCGGGAAAATTCCAGCAGCTGCTTGTCGTTTTTGGTTCTTGTGTCATGAAATTGCGTCTGTTTCTTAGAACCTTGTGAAAAAATATGTCGTAAATTCATCAAGACGCCTCCTTTATGCTCCATCTTACCGAATCTCCAAAAGAAAAACATCCGTCTTAAGAGGTAAAATGACTTGGGTTGTTTCTGTAATTTTCATTAGTAAAATACGTCTTTCTCAGTTATACTGACACTTATATTCAAAAAGAAACAAGGGGGAAGAAGATGGGAAGCAACTTAAAAAAAGAAATCCATCTATTTGGTGCATTATCCACAGTCATGGGAACGGTGATTGGAGCAGGTGTATTCTTTAAGACAGCTGCGGTCGTCTCTCATACACAGTCTGCTAGTTTGACATTGTTTGCGTGGCTTTTGGGCGGTATTTTGACGATTTGTGCCGGTTTGACAGTCGCAGAATTAGCAACGGCGATTCCTGAAACAGGCGGTGCGGTCAAATATATCGAAGCAGCTTATGGCAAACTGCCAAGCTTTCTTTTAGGCTGGTCGCAAAGTTTGATCTATTTTCCAGCGAATATTGCGGCATTATCGATTATTTTTGCTACTCAGCTGATCAATCTCTTTCATTTATCTGCTGGTATATTGTTGCCGATCGCTGTTTTGACGGCTATTTCGATTACTTGTTTGAATTTGTTAGGGACAAAAGTTGGTTCAATTGTCCAATCCGCTACGTTGATCATCAAATTGATTCCAATCGCTGTGATCGTTTTGTGGGGGCTGTTTGTACCAGGACAAGGAACAGTCAGTTTGTTTCCTGTAGAAGCAGGAGCAGACCAATCTTTTCTTGGCGGTTTGAGCGGCGCATTGTTAGCTTCTTTGTTTGCTTATGACGGCTGGCTAGGTGTAGGCGCGATGGCTGGGGAAATGAAGCAGCCGGAAAAAGATCTGCCTAAAGCAATTATTTTCGGCTTGAGTTTTGTAACATTGATTTATTTATTGATCAATTATATTTTCTTGAAAACTTTACCAGTGGATCAGCTGGCAGGAAATCTTAATGCAGCCTCAGATGCTTCGGCTGTCATTTTTGGCGAAAATGGAGGGAAATTGGTAACGATCGGAATACTGGTTTCGGTTTATGGCGCATTAAATGGCTACACATTAACAGGGATACGTGTACCTTATGCAATGGCATTGGAAAACGAACTGCCTTTCAGCAACTATTTGAGCAAATTATCGAAACGTTTTACTGTTCCGTATGTACCTGCACTTTTTCAATTAGGTGTGGCTAGTATTATGATGATGCTGGGGTCATTCGACTTTTTGACGGATATGCTGATATTTGTTATGTGGCTGTTTAGTTTACTGATCTTTATCGGTGTCTTTATTTTACGGAAAAAAGAACCTGACATGCCTCGCCCATATAAAGTACCGCTTTATCCAGTAATTCCGCTGATTGCGATTCTGGGTGCCGTCTTTATTTTAGGTATGACGTTGTTTACCCAGCCTGTTCTTGCGTTGATTGGAGTAGGAGTGACAGCTCTAGGAATTCCCGTTTATTATGCAAAACTAAAAACGAAGTAAAAATTAAAAAAACTCTTAGTGATTTTGGAGACAGATACTTCTGTCAAGCTTGCTTATATGCTAAAGTAAGAAGGAAAAGGAGCGATACAAATGATATTTGATTCTCATACGCATTTAAATGCTGAGCAATTCAACGAAGATATCCCACAAACAGTAGAACGTGCACGAGAAATGGGTGTCACAAAAATGGCGGTAGTTGGTTTTGATACACCAACGATCGAAAAATCCTTGATGTTGAACCAACAGTATCCAGATATTTATAGTATTATCGGCTGGCATCCAACAGAAGCTGGCAGTTATTCAAAGGAAATTGAAAAGGACCTTCAAGAAAAATTGACTTTGCCTAAAGTCGTCGCACTTGGCGAAATCGGCTTGGATTATTATTGGATGGAAGATCCTAAAGATGTGCAAGAAGCAGTTTTTAGACGGCAAATCGCGATTGCTAGAGAAATGAAACTTCCAATCAGCGTACATACGCGTGAAGCGTTGGAAGATACTTATAAGATTCTAAAAGATGAAAAAATCGGCAATGTAGGCGGCATTATGCATAGTTTCAGCGGAGATGAGACATGGGCGGAACGTTTCATGGACTTAGGCATGCATATCTCATTCAGCGGTGTCGTTACTTTCAAAAAAGCCCTAGATGTCCAAGAAGCAGCTAAAACGATTCCGTTAGAACGAATGTTAGTGGAAACAGATGCTCCTTATCTTGCACCTGTCCCTTACCGAGGCAAGAGAAATGAACCTGGATATACAAAATATACCGTAGAAAAAATAGCAGAACTTCGAAACACAGCGCCAGAAGAAATAGCCAGACAGACATGGAAAAATGCGCATCGTTTGTTCGGATTGGAAGACCATGACTAAATTAAAAATCGAAGAAATCATTGTCGTGGAAGGAAAAGACGATACACGACGTTTACAAGAAGTTGTTGAAGCAGACACGATCGAAACAATTGGTTCAGCAATCAACGACGAGATACTGGCGCAAATCGAACACGCGCAGGAAACACGCGGGGTAATCGTATTTACAGATCCAGATTTTCCGGGCGAAAAGATCAGAAAAACGATCATGGAATATGTTCCTCAAGCCAAACATGCTTTTTTACCGCGTGAGCAAGCCAGACCCAAACGAAAAGGAAGTCTCGGAGTCGAACATGCCAGTAATCAAGCAATTTTGGAAGCATTGGAAAAGGTCGTTACACCTGTTTTAACTGATGAAGAACCAGAAATCCCGCGTCAACTTCTTTTGACTTATGGGCTGATTGCCGGAGAGAAAGCAAAAGAAAAACGAGAAAAACTAGGTGACGAACTGCGAATCGGCTATACAAATGGAAAACAATTGCCGAAACGGCTGAAAATGTTCCGAATAACCGCAGAGGAATTTGAAGAAGCAATGAAAAAAGTGGAGGAAGAAAATGACTTATCGTGAAATCGCAACCCCATCCCGCACGAGTGAAATATTAAAGAAACATGGTTTTTCATTCAAGAAAAGTTTAGGACAAAACTTTTTGACTGAACCGAATATCTTGAGAAAAATCGTAGAAACTGCCGCAATCGATGACCAGACAAATGTAATCGAAGTGGGCCCAGGTATTGGTGCCTTGACTGAACAGTTGGCAAAATCAGCGAAACAAGTCGTTGCATTTGAAATCGATGACCGTTTGATTCCTGTTTTAGCTGATACTTTGCAGCCTTATTCAAACGTTACTGTGGTTCATCAAGATATCTTGGCCGTTGACATCAAAAAAGTTATTCCAGAACAATTCAAAGAAAATCTGCCGATCAAAGTCGTGGCAAACTTGCCGTATTACATCACGACACCGATTATGATGCATTTTCTTGAATCTGGCGCAGATGTAGCAGAAATGGTCGTCATGATGCAAAAAGAAGTAGCAGACCGGATTTCAGCAAAACCAGGAACAAAAGCTTATGGTTCTTTGTCGATCGCTGTCCAATATTTCATGGAAGCAAAACTGGCATTTATCGTTCCAAAAACAGTCTTTGTTCCTCAACCAAATGTGGACTCAGCTATTTTGAAATTGACAAGAAGAGCCGAACCAGCTGTCGATGTGGTGGATGAGAAAGCATTTTTCCGTTTAACGAAAGCAGCCTTCCAATTACGCAGAAAAACTCTTTGGAACAACCTTCAGCATGCGTATGGAAAAGATGAAGAAACAAAAGCTTGGTTGGCGAAAAGTCTAGAAGCTGCTTCGATCGATCCAAAAAGACGAGGAGAAACCTTATCTTTAGAAGAATTTGCAGCATTAAGCAATGCAATGGAAAATTTGCGCTGATTTTTTCTGATGAAGGTGTCTTGACATATGTGAGACTTTTGGTAAAATAAGTCTCATGATATGTCTTGACACCTTTTTGAGGAGGAAAAAAATGAAAAAGAATTCTGTTCGTCAATTGACGATCACCGCGCTGCTTGTAGGGATGGGTATTATTATTCCTATGGTTATGCCTAAAATCATAATCCCGCCTGCATCATTTACGCTTGCTTCACATGTGCCGTTGATGATCGCGATGTTTTTCTCACCTGGCATGGCTGTTGCTGTTGCTTTGGGGACAACATTTGGTTTCTTTTTAACTACACCTGTTATTATTGCTTTGCGCGCATTATCTCATATTGTTTTTGCACTGATTGGCGCATTATATTTACAAAAGAAACCAGGTATCGTTTTGAAAAATGGCCGTTTTGATTTAGCAAATTGGCGTTTCCAAGGGTTTAATTTAGTGATTGGTATCATCCATTCCGTAGTGGAGATGCTGGTAGTAAGTGCGTTTTATTTCATGGGGAATATGCCTGATACGTATTATGCACAAGGTTATTTTTACACAGTCTTCATTTTGATGGGGATCGGCGGACTTATCCACAGTTTGGTCGATTACAATATCGCTTATTTCTTAGCTGGAACATTAAGTAAATACTTTGATATCCCTGTCTTTACCAAAGCAATGAAGCAAGGGGACAGTGTGAGAGAGTGGAAGAAGAGAACCGTTTAAAGAGGTCGTGAAAAAGCTGTCCAGCTCCAAGCGATAAGACTCTTTTATACTGGGAAATAGCTTCTCATATTTTCCAGTATAAAAGCTTATCGCCGTAGGAGCTAGCTTTTGAACACCGTTTAAAGAGGTCGTGAAAAAGCTGACCAGCTCCAAGTGATAAGACTCTTTTATACTGGGAAATAGCTTCTCATATTTTCCAGTATAAAAGCTTATCACCGCAGGAGCTAGCTTTTGAACACCGTTTAAAGAGATCATGAAAGAGTGATCCAGTCTTACGTATTAAAAAAACGCTAAAACATGAAAAACTGTTTTAGCGTTTTTTGCCTTATAATAATCAAAAGATATATTTTATAATCTGATCAATTTTTGCCATATCTTGTAATGGTAAATTTTCTATTTTTTTCAGTTTTCGTTCTTTAAAATCAAGTGATTTTAATTGGGAAATAAGTATTTGTCCCTTGGTATCTACTTTATTTCAGGAGTTAAATCTTTCCACTCATCTTTTTCGTAATATTCTGCTACTTTACCACCACTAAATGGATCTTCGATTTTAGGGACTAAGATAATTGTGCCATCCTCAGAATAAACGACTACATATTCTTGGTTTTCAGCAGGTTTTTTTCCGTGATCAGCAGGCAAAGTCACTACTACAGAATTCCCTTGTAATCTAGATTTTGTAATAAGCATTGCTATCACTCCTTTTTTATAATTTATCATACAACATTCAGTAACGCAAAGTTTAGGTAGATTACGTTTTATTATGAAACTGCTTATGCATTAAAAATAATAGAAAAAGTCTCTCTATGTTTTTTATTTATAAAGTTAATAAAGATGATTTTTTATCAGAAATAAATCAAAGAATAATTAAAATAAAAAACAGCCTCACCGTTTTTTCAAACGGATAAAGCTGTTAAAAGGGGGCCTGCTTAAGGTAACTTGATGACATTCTCTGTTTCTTTATCAAAGAAATGTGCTTTATTGAGGTTGAACGCTAAATCAATGATTGCACCTGGTTTGTGGTAATCGCGCGCATCAACTTTAGAAATAAATTCAGTTGAACCAGTTTTCGTGTAAAGCATTGTTTCTGCTCCTAATAATTCAGAAACAACAACTTCTGAACGTACGACAGCTTCTGGAGAGGCTTCCAGAGCGATTGGTTCGCTGTGGATATCTTCTGGACGAATACCGAAAATCACTTCTTTTCCATCATAGCCTTTTTCAACTAGAACTTTCAGTTTTCCTTCTGGGATTTTCAAGGATAAGCCGTGTCCGTCGACGATCATGCCGTCTTTCAATGTCACATTGAAGAAGTTCATCGCAGGCGAGCCGATAAATCCGGCAACGAAAACATTGACAGGTGTATCATAAACTTCTTTTGGTGAGCCGATTTGCTGTACAAAACCATCTTTCATGATAACGATACGGTCAGCCATAGTCATTGCTTCTGTTTGGTCGTGGGTCACGTAGATCGTTGTTGTTTCCAAACGCTGATGAAGTTTAGCAATCTCCGCACGCATCGCTACACGCAGTTTTGCATCCAAGTTGGATAAAGGCTCATCCATCAAGAAGACTTTGGCATCACGCACGATGGCACGTCCTAAAGCTACACGCTGACGCTGACCACCAGAAAGAGCAGCTGGTTTACGTTTTAGGTACTCTGTCAAACCTAGGATCTCCGCAGCATTTTCAACACGCTGTTTGATGTCTGCTTTGTTGTATTTACGTAATTTCAAACCAAAAGCCATGTTGTCATAAACAGACATGTGCGGATAAAGTGCGTAGTTCTGGAAAACCATAGCGATATCGCGGTCTTTTGGTGCAACATCATTCATGACTTTGCCGCCGATATTCAATTCGCCTTCTGTGATATCTTCTAAACCAGCAATCATTCGCAAAGTTGTTGATTTTCCACAGCCGGAAGGACCAACGAACACGATGAATTCGCGATCTTTGATGTCTAGATTAAAATCTGTTACTGAATAATTTTCTGCATTATCATATTTTTTAAAGACATGTTTCAACGCCATTTCTACCATAAGTTCATTCCACGCTTTCTTTTATTTTTTTCTTTAATCAAAGTATAAATGAAAGCGCTGACTTTCATCAATGGCAAACTGCACAAGAATCAGCCGATTTTTTGAGCAAAGTGACAAATAGTTCAACCAGCAGATCAAATTTGTTACACTGGAAGAAAGAGGAGGGAGCGTTTATGAAAATCGCATTGATTGCCCATGATAGAAAAAAAGAGTTGATGATCAAGCTGACGACGGCTTATAAGAAGATTTTAGAAAAGCACGAATTGTTTGCCACAGGAACAACAGGTCTGCGTGTCCAAGAAGCAACGAATCTGCCTGTTCATCGTTTCAAATCTGGTCCGCTCGGCGGAGATCAGCAGATTGGAGCGATGATTTCTGAAGATCAGCTGGATATGGTTATTTTTCTCCGTGATCCTCTAGCAGCACAGCCGCATGAACCAGATGTGACTGCTTTGATCCGTCTTTGTGATGTTTATGAGATCCCGCTGGCAACAAATATCGGAACAGCAGAAGTCTTGCTTCGCGGCTTAGATGCAGGATTTGTGGATTTTCGAGAAATCGTCCATGAATTGGAAGATAAACCGCTTTCGTTTTGAAAACACGAACATCTGATGAGAAATGTTGTTAGAATAAGCTTGCGTGATTGCTTCTCCATATGAGCTATGCTATAGTTTTTCTGGGATTGATTCCCGCAAATAAATCAGAGTAGGAGATAAAGCGTTAAGTGCTGAAAGGATGGGATGTTGCCTTTCGGACGAAGGACAAAGATGTTCGCGGTTTTATCTTCGCATTCGCTGCATATTTATTGTGTAGCAGCTCTTAAAGGAGATGCTAGTTAGTTATGAAGAAAAACAAATTAGACGCACGGATGATTGCTATCATGGGTTTGTTGATTGCTTTGATGGTCACACTTTCTCGCTTGATATCGATCGAAACACAGTTCCTGAAAATCAGCGTGACTTTTATTCCTCAAGTGGTGATGGGGATTCTATTTGGTCCGTTTTGGGCAGGGATTGGCGGTGTACTCGCTGATTTAACTGGAATGGCTTTGTTTGCCAAATCCACTTTTTTCCTTGGGTTTACACTGAACGCATTCATTGAAGGGGCGATTTACGGGTTCTTTTTTTATCGGAAAGAGATCACTTGGAAAAATGCGATTCTTGCTACCCTTAGCGTCACATTGGTCATCAACTTGATTTTGACGCCTTTATGGTTAGCGCTGATGTACAATGTGCCATTATTCAGCTGGGTCGTTTGGGCGCCGCGTCTGTTGAAAACAGTGATCTGGGTACCTATCCAAATTGTTGCGATCTATTTTACTGGAAAATTGATTCCTTATAAACGAGTATTAAGAAGTTTGACTTCTCATGTAAAATAAAAAAAGCTCTGCTTCCCATCCCAGAAGCAGAGTTTTTTTGTACAAAAAATTTAAAATAATCAAGAACGCTGATATTGTGCTTGGTACAAACGATGATAATAACCCTCTTGTTTAAGAAGCTCTTCATGGGAACCCATTTCAACGATTTGTCCTTGATCCATTACCAGGATTTGATCCGCATTTTTGATGGTGGAAAGCCGATGCGCAATCACGAAACTGGTTTTTCCTTCCATCATTGCGAGAAAGGCCTGTTGGATTTTTTTCTCCGTCAATGTATCAACAGAACTGGTCGCTTCATCTAAAATCAGCATTGGCGGATTACTGATCATCGTGCGTGCGATTGTAAGGAGCTGACGTTGGCCATCAGAGATTTTCAAACCATGTCCGCCGATTTTCGTGTCTAATTTTTCTGGCAATCGCTGTACAAAGTCATCCATATACGCACGTTTCAATGCTTCATAGATTTCTTCATCGCTAGCCTCCGGATTTCCATAGCGCAAATTGGCTCGCAAGGTGTTATCGAAAAGCCAAGTATCTTGTAAGACCATTCCAAAACTTTTTCGTAATTCCTCGCGTTTTATGTTTCGGATGTCTGTTCCATCAATAGTGATCGTTCCTTTATCTGTATCGTAGAAACGCATCAAAAGATTGACCAGTGTTGATTTTCCTGCACCTGTCTTTCCGACGATCGCAATCGTTTGTCCAGATTTTGCAGTGAAGGTAAAGTCTTCGATCAATGGCTGTTCAGGTACATAAGAGAAGTAGACATCTTTGAAAGCAACTTCGCCTTTGATCTCGCTTGGACGCAAAGAAACAGCATGGGGAACGTCAGGGGTTTCCACTGGCTGATCCATTAGATCAAACACTCTTTCCAAACCAGCTAAAGCTGTTTGGATTTGGGTCGTGATACCTGAAAGTTCGATAAACGGTTTCGAAAACTGGCTTGAATAGATCGTGAAACTTGAGATCACACCTACTGTAATCGCTGAATGGCCATTTAAAGCCAGCAGACCACCAACCAAACCAATCATAAGATAAGCGGCATGATCAATAAAACGTGAGATTGGATTGGTTAATGAAGAAGAAAATTGCGCGCGCTGCCCTTTTTTATACAACAATGTATTTACTTCTTCAAATTTATCCTGACTTGCTTGTTCTTGGCGAAAGATCTTAACGATTTTTTGGTTTCCAATACGTTCTGTGATAAAACCCGAAATATCACCGATGATAGCTTGCTGGTTCGTAAAATCATTTTGCGAAGCACGAGTGACAGCCCAGCTGACGAAAAAGATGATCGGGGTAGACAACAAAACAACAAGTGTCAAAAGCGGACTCAACATAATCATGAAAATGAACGATAATACGATCATTGCTGCCCCAGAAAAAAGCTGATTGAACGTAGCAGCAGTCGCAATCGATATATTATCCATATCATTTGTGAAGCGGCTGATGATCGTACCATGAGGTGTTTGATCATAATAGCGCAGTGGCAGTTTATTCAAATGGTCAAAGCTGTCCTGTCTAAGTTTGGCAATCGACAAGTAAGCAAGCCGGTTGCTGAAAACTTGGATCAGCCACTGACTGATGACATTGACTACGACGATACCGGCAAAGAGGAAGATAAGCTGAGATAATTCAGAAAAATCCACAGAGCCTTTACCAATCATCTGATCAATACTTTTCCCAATCTGTAAAGTCATCGTGACCGTAGCAGCGCCATTTATGATCCCTAAAATAACTGCGACCCATAGTTCTTTTTTATAAGCAGTCAAATAAGGAGAAAAACGTCTAAGTGTTGTTAAAAGATTCTTTTTCGGTTTGATCATCATTCATCCTCCTGTGAAGCAGCGATTGCTTGATATTCCGCTGATTGATCCAGTAGTTCTTGATGGGTACCTTGGGCTAAGATCGCGCCTCGTTCCATGACCAAGATCGTTTCTGCTTCTTGGATCGAACGGATTCTTTGCGAAATAATAAGGACAGTGCAATCCAAATCTGTTTGCAGTGCTTTACGAAGATCAAGATCTGTTTGATAATCAAGTGCACTCAATGAATCATCTAAAGTCAAGATTTCAGGCTTTGCAATCAATGCGCGGGCAATCGTTAGACGTTGTTTTTGACCGCCAGAGAAGTTTTTCCCGTTTTCCATCACCAACGTATCCAGACCTTCAGGAAGTTGACGAACAAATTCGGCAGCTTGAGCAGTTGCTAATGCTTGCCAACATTCTTCATCAGAGGCATCTTCTTTTCCCCATTGCAAATTTTCCCGGATCGATCCTGTGAACAAGACAGAAGTCTGAGGAACGATTGCGATTTTTTTTCGTAATGTTGAAAGAGGCCATTGACGAACATCTAGACCATCGATTTTTATTTCACCAGCACTGACATCATAGAAACGAGGGATCAGCTGGATCAGAGAAGATTTTCCGCTCCCAGTTGGTCCAATAATACCAACCACACTTTTTCGTTCAATAGAAAAAGTTAAATCGCGTAATGCAAGACCAGCGTCTTTGGTATAACGGAAATCGACATGGTCGAATTGGATAATTGCCGTGCTTTTTTCTGTTGGTTCAGACGGTTTTTCTGGATCAGTGATCGAGCTTTCTTTGCCTAAAACTTCTTTCACCCGATTTCCAGAAGCTTCCGCACGAGTAAAAATCACGACCAAATTAGAGACAACGATCAATGCAAGAAGCATTTGGTTCATATAGTTGATCAATGCAAGAACTTGACCTTGCTGCAACGAACCAATGTTGACTTTGATTCCGCCAACTGTCAATAAACCGATAATGCCAAGGTTCATGATCAATGTGGTAGCAGGCGTCAATAAAGCAGAGATATTTGAGACACGCAAATAAGTATTGGATAAATCATCTGCTTGCTGATCGAAAGAACGTGTTTCTGTTTTGGTACGCGCAAACGCACGAATCACGCGGACACCGCTTAAATTTTGACTGACAGATTCATTGATACTGTCTAATTTTTGTTGGACTTTTTGATATAAAGGAATCGTTTTTTTGATGATCAAATATAAAATAACTGCAAAAATCGGTAAAAGCAGCAGGAAGAACAATCCAGCTTGCCAATCAATAACAAAAGCCATGACGACAGAACCAATACTCAAAAAAGGCGCTCGGATCAGCAATCGAATAACCATAGCTAAAGCCAATTGCAGCTGATTGATGTCATTCGTCATCCGAGTAATCAACGTATCTGTTCCAAAATAATCTAATTCAGCATGGGAAAAGGTGTTGATTTTTTTCAGCAGCTGATTTCGAAGTTCTGTCCCAAACCCTTGAGAAGCAACCGAAGCATAATATTGACAGATGATTGCACAAAGCAGACCAACCAAAGACATCACAGCCATCCAAACCGCCATTTCGATCACCGTATGCTGGTCATTTCTTTGGATACCATGGTCGACAAGATAAGCCATCATCAAAGGCAAGACCAATTCAAAAACAGCTTCAAGAAATTTGAAAAGAGGCCCCAAAATAATCTGTTTGCGGTATTTTTTTGCATAACGCAATAAATAGAGCATAAATTTCCTCCTAAGTGGTGCATTGTTTGTTTACATATAAATAAGTACTGTTTTATTTTAGCGCAAGAAAATTAGAATGAAAAGAGAACAAAAAGTTATGAAAGAAGAATGAATTTCTAAATAAGCGGAAAGTGAATCATTGAACAAATCTAAAAAATGACAATGTTACGAATCCATGACAAAAAGAATGACAGATGTATAAACAAGTTCGGAGGTTCATTTATCCAAAAAACGTTAGATAACAATTGTAACTAAGGGTTTGTGTTTATTCGAAAGGGAGAATGTAACAAAATGTAACCTGCATGAAATCCTTTTCCTTCTTTCCACTTGTATAATTAAGTCAGCAAATAAATATATAATGGAAGAAAGGTGTTGTCGTTCGTGAAAAAAAGTACATTTGCCATGGTTGCTGTTTTGTTATCGGCAAACTTGGCATCTCCTTTATTGGCCCAAGCAGATTCTCTTGATTCGTTGACACAGCAAGAGCAAACCGCAAAACGCCAAGGCGAGGAAATCAGTGTCTCTGTTCAAATCGCATTAGATGATGTCAATAGCAAATACGCTGAAGTAGAAGCAATCAAAGCAAAAATTTCTGAAAGCGAAACTGTCATCCAGCAAACAGAAGCAGAGATCACACAAACAGAAGAAATGATCGAACAGCGTAAAGCTGTCGTTGCAGAACGAATGAAAGAAGTTCAATTGAACAATCCCAATAAGCGGAATCTACATATCTTGCTGGAGTCTAGTTCTTTAACAGAATTCATCAGCCGTGCCTATGCGATGACTGTGCTGCACCAAGCAGAAAGAACCAAAATCAGCAGTTTGGACGAAGAGCGTGAGAAATCTGTTTCGCTAAAAGCAGAATTAGAGCAGACAAAAAATGCTCTAGAAGAAAGCCGCAAAGCATTAGAAACAGAAGCAGTGTCTCTGTTCAAATCGCATTAGATGATGTCAATAGCAAATACGCTGAAGTAGAAGCAATCAAAGCAAAAATTTCTGAAAGCGAAACTGTCATCCAGCAAACAGAAGCAGAGATCACACAAACAGAAGAAATGATCGAACAGCGTAAAGCTGTCGTTGCAGAACGAATGAAAGAAGTTCAATTGAACAATCCCAATAAGCGGAATCTACATATCTTGCTGGAGTCTAGTTCTTTAACAGAATTCATCAGCCGTGCCTATGCGATGACTGTGCTGCACCAAGCAGAAAGAACCAAAATCAGCAGTTTGGACGAAGAGCGTGAGAAATCTGTTTCGCTAAAAGCAGAATTAGAGCAGACAAAAAATGCTCTAGAAGAAAGCCGCAAAGCATTAGAAACAGAAGCAGCGTCTCTCGATTCAAAAATCGGTAATTTAAAACAGCAGCTGGCTGAAAACGAAAATACATTGAGTCAGATAGCGAAAAATAAAGAAGCTGAACGCACACGTTTAGAAAGAGAACGTGAAGAAAAAGAACGGGCAGAAGCCGAACGCCAGGCAAAAGCGGAACGCGAAGAAGCCGAGCGCAAAGAAGCGGAACGAAAAGAATCAGAACGCCGAGAAGCAGCGCAAGAAGCAGAGAGAAAAGCAGCTGAGGAAGCAGAAACAGCTGCATCTGCTGAAACAGCATCAGAAGAACCAAAAAATGAACCAGTCTCTGTTCCCGCCCAACCTGAAAATACGCCAAATGATACTGGCGGGCAACCAAGCAGCGGTACGACAAGAATGATGGAATCCACTGCGTATTCATTTGCTGAACCAGGGATGGGACATATCACAGCAACTGGCTTAGATTTGCATGTCAATCCTCGCGTAGTAGCGGTTGATCCAAGAGTGATCCCTTTGAATACGATCGTTCACGTAGAAGGCTACGGCATGGCGATTGCTGCAGATACAGGCGGTGCAATCAAAGGAAATATCATTGACGTCCATTTCACGACAATTGCGGAATGTATTGCCTGGGGACGCCGTCAGGTAAAAGTCACAATCATGAACTAAACTACAGCAGGTCATAAAAGAAGTTGAAGTTATCTAAGGGAAAGATCCTTGGATGCTCCAGCTTCTTTTCTTTCTATTGATTTCTGCCAAATCGTCTTGACAAAAAGAAATCGTTTTCTATTATTAAGAGGGGTGAGAGAATGCTTAAACAAGAATTACTTGATTATTTAGAGAATCAAACAGCTTTTATCGATTTGTCTGCAATTGATGAGATTTTTACAGCAAAAAAATTAGCAGAATTATTCCAAGTAAAACGAAACACCATTAGCCATTATTTAAACCAGTTGAATGAAGAGCATCAGCTTGTCAAAATCAATTCGCGTCCAGTCGTCTATTTTCATAAAGAAGCCTTTGAAAAACAATTTTTTGCCATCAAACATGCCTTTTATTCTTCCGTAGAGGAAATCCAGAAAGAACGACCGCTTTTTGGTCAGGAACAGGAAATGTTTTCTTTACTGATTGGCCACGACAAAAGTCTCAGTCCAATCATTGAGCAGATCAAGACAGCATTGTATTATCCGGAAAATGGCTTGCCTGTCTTGATCAACGGAGAAAGCGGAACAGGGAAAAGCTACCTTGTCAATTTGATCCATCAATATTGCCTTCAAAAAGAACTGATTGATGAATCCGCACCATTGATTACATTGAACTGTGCCCAATATGCCAACAATCCAGAATTGTTGTCCAGTAATTTATTTGGTCATGTGGCTGGAGCTTACACTGGCGCAAGTTCCGATAAAAAAGGGGCATTTGAAGCAGCTGATGGCGGGATTTTATTTCTTGATGAGGTCCATCGATTGAATGCGGAAGGTCAAGAAAAATTATTTACCTACCTTGACCAAGGTGTGATTTATCGAATGGGGGACACCAATCAGCCGCGACCTGTGAAAACGCGTCTCTTTTTTGCTACGACAGAAGAATTGACCAGTAGTTTTCTGACAACTTTTATTCGCAGAATTCCCATCAAAATCGAGTTGCCTTCTTTAGCAGAGCGCAGCCGAAATGAACGCTTGGAACTGATTTATTCCTTTTTTATTCGAGAACAAAAGAAAATCCAACGTCCGCTCCATATCAGCGGCCAAGTGTTGAACTTATTAGCGAGCCAAAATTTTTCAGGGAATATCGGTGAATTAAAAAACAGCGTGAAAGTCACTGCTGCCAGAGCTTTTTCGCTGCAAAAGGATCGTTCAACAATCGATGTGACGATCCATCATCTGCAAGAACATCTGTTGAAACTTTCTCATACAAGTGTCCAGCTTCCTGGTCCGCAATCAATCATTATTACAGAAAATAGCAGTTTAGAACGATTGATGGAAAAAAATCAGCCAGAACAGCGGCGGATACTGACTTGTTTTGAAAGAATCTTAGTCGAATATCAAAAAAACAACTGTCAGATTTTGCCTTGCGAAGAGAAAATCAAACAAGAAGTAATCCAATTATTTGATTTTCTTTTATTTGAAACAGGTCGCCAGCAAAAACAAGAATTGCTGGTTTACTTGACCCAATACGTTCGAGAAACATTAAAGCAAATGGAATCTGCTTACCAAATCAAATTTGACGGAAACAGTGTCTATGCCATTAGTTATTATCTGTATCAGCGCGGTTCGATCAAATGGCATCCTGAAGAACCAGCCATTGCGCAAAAGGTCAAACAACTAGAACGCCAAGTGTCAGAAACTTACGCTTCCAGCTACAATTACGTGACAAGGATTCTTGAACTGTGTCAGCCGAAACTGGATCTGGATGTGTCGGCGATCGACAAAATACTTCTTACGCTTTATTTGAGAAAAAGTACTTGGACGAGAGAAGCACGAATGCCTAAAGCAATCGTAGCTGCTCATGGCTATGCAACCGCCAGCAGTATGGCAAATGTAGCAAATCGGCTGCTAGGAAAAGACATTTTCGAATCTTTTGATATGCCTTTAGATGTTACGCCGGAAGATATCTCAGAAGAAATTTTGGATTACAGCGAGAATAATGATATTTCGAATGGGCTGGTTATTTTGGTCGATATGGGTTCTTTGAAAGAAATCTATCAATTTTTTCCCAAACAGTTATCTGCACCTATTGCAATCATGAACAACGTATCCACGCCTACTGTTTTAGCTTGCGGAGAATTGCTTCAAGAAAAACGTTCATTAGATGAGACACTGGCCGCACTAGTCGAACAAACAAAAACAGAATGGGAATTGATTTACCCGAAAGCCAACAAAACAAAAGCATTGATCACCACTTGTTTCACTGGCATCGGTACAGCAGCACATATCAGCAGTTTGTTGGAAAAAAGCTTGCCGGCAACCAGTGACTTGGAGATTTTGCCTTATGACTATGATACTTTGAGAAACAAAAAAAGCAGTGAGCCTGTTTTTTCTATGTATGATGTACTCGGGATCATCGGTACGGCCAATCCAAAAATCGAAGCGGTGGATTATCTCTCTTTAGAAGAGCTTATTTCAGAAGCGGCGCCTATGATCCTAGATGACTGGCTTGATCCAATTATGACAGCCGAAGAAAAAAAGATTTTCAACAGCAATCTGATCCGAAATTTCTCTTTAGAAAAAGTGATCGATTCTGTAACAATTTTGGATACCGAAAAAGTCATGAAAGAAATCGATTTGTTTATGCGGGAGTTGGAAAATAAGGCAGAAGCAGTGCTCACCAATCCGAAAAAAGTTTCGCTGTATGTCCATGTCAGCTGTCTGATTGAACGGTTGATCCGCAATATGCCCATCGAGACCTATCTTGGCTATGACACACTCTATCAGTGTCAAAAAGAAAGGCTGCAATGGATCAAACAATCTTTTAGTGTCATCGAGGAGCATTACAGTGTCAAAATCCCTGAATCTGAAATCGCTTATATTTATGATATTTTGTTCAAAACTGCTGATATGATTGGGATTGAAGAAGAATTTTAAAAAAGCAAGATGCGCGCCACTATTTTTGGCACGCATCTTGCTTTTTATATAAGTGAAAGAGGTGAAACAAATGGAACGTAAGATTATTCTGGCATCCCATGGAAAATTTGCATCTGGGATCTTGGACTCGATGGAACTGATTTATGGAAAAACAACTATCATCGCATTGGACTGTTACACAACCCCAGCATTTGATTTGGCACAAACAGTCGAACAAATGATGGAACAATATAAAGAACAAGAATTGATCATTATTACAGATATTTTTGGCGGCAGTGTCAATAACGAATTTTTGCGTTACATCCATCAGCCGAATCTTTATCTGATCGCTGGGTTAAATCTTCCTTTTCTGATCGAGTTAGCAGCGCAGATCGAAACAGCCGATTCTATCGAGCAGACGATCCAGCAGACATTAATAAATTCCAAGCAAACCATTCAATTTTGCAATGAAAGTGTCCACAAAAAAGTAGAAGAAGAAGAATTCTAGGAGGGAAAACATCATGATTTTATTAACAAGAGTCGATCATCGCTTATTACACGGACAAGTCGCTTTTTCTTGGACTCAAAACCTAGGAGCAGATTGTATTTTGATTGCAAACAATGATGTTCCGCAAAATGAGATCCGCAAAACAACCATCAAACTCGCAAAACCTCAGGGCGTGAAACTGGTCATCAAATCGATCGACGACGCAATTGCTGCACTGCAAAGCGGCGTTACAGATAAATACAAACTCTTTATTGTCGTTGAGTCGATTGAAGATGCTTATAAAATGGCAGAAGCGTATCCAGAAATCAAACATATCAATCTAGGAGGGATCAAGGCAAAAGAAGGAACGAAAAGTATTGGCAAAGCAGTCAATGTATTGCCGGAAGAAGAAGAGCTTTTGAAGAAAATGGCAGCCAAAGATATTGAAGTAGAAATTCGCCAAGTACCTACAGACAAGAAAATTTATGCTTCAGAGGTGTTATAAGAGATAGAAAGGTAGTGGGAACATGATTTTACAAGCTGTACTTTTGGGAATCGTTGCCTTTGTTGCCCAGTCTGAATACGCATTAGGAACCTCCTTATTATCGCGTCCGATCGTTACAGGACTCTTTACCGGAATCGTTTTAGGCGACATCAAAACTGGGATCATCATGGGCGCTACGCTCGAATTAGCATTTATTGGTTCATTCTCCGTTGGCGCATCGATTCCGCCAGATGTCGTAACTGGCGGGATCTTAGGAACAGCTTTTGCAATCACTGCAGGAGCAGGAACAGAAACAGCGTTATTATTAGGACTTCCGATCGCAACATTGACACTGATTTTAAAAAATATTTATTTAGGACTATTGATACCAATCATGAACCACAAAGCGGATGATTACGCGGAAGAAGGAAACTTCAAAGGTGTCGAGCGGATGCATTTGACGGCAGGATTTGGTCTTTCGCTTATGCTAGGTCTTGTGGTAATGATTTCCTTCATGGTAGGAAGCAAAACAATTGGTAATTTATTAGAGATGATTCCTGATTTTGTTCAAAATGGTTTGTCCGTAGCAACGGGCTTGATTCCAGCCCTTGGTTTTGCGATGCTGGCACGACTTTTGATCAATAAACAAGTGGCGCCGTATTTCTTTTTAGGTTTTGCGTTAGCCGCTTATCTTGAAATTCCAGTAACTGGGATCGCGATTTTCGGAGCGATTACAGCAGTAGTTGTCGTCAATATCATGAATGTTCGAGGATCTGGTCCAACAACAGCAGTGGAGGTGGGAGAAGATGAAGACTTCTGATGATCAAAATAAAATTACAAAAAAAGATTTGAATAAGGTGTTCTGGCGCTCTTTTCAAATGGAATTTTCTTGGAATTATGAACGTCAAATGAACATGGCGTATGTCTATGCACTGATTCCTATCTTGAAAAAACTCTATCATACAAAAGAAGAAATGGCTTCTGCACTGAAACGCCATTTAGAATTTTTCAATACGACACCACATATCGTGACGCTGATTCTCGGGATCAATGCAGCGATGGAAGAAGAAAATATCCATGACAAAGACTTTGATGTTACTGCAATCGATAGTATCAAAACGTCATTAATGGGTCCTTTAGCTGGTATTGGTGATTCCTTTTTCTGGGGCACATTGCGGCTGATCGCCACAGGTGTAGGTACTTCATTAGCCTTGCAGGGGAATATTTTGGGACCAATTTTGTTCCTTTTGATTTTCAACATCCCGCATATCTTGTTTCGCTACTTAGCGACAGGCTGGGGCTACAAATTAGGTACAGGATTCTTGAAGAAAATCCAAGAAAACGGAATGATGGATAGTTTGACATTAGGCGCTTCGATCATTGGATTGATGGTTGTAGGCGGCATGACGGCAACAATGATCGATATCTCGATTCCGTTAAAAATCGGTACTGGAGACAACGCCGTAACGGTACAAAGTATTTTTGACGATATCGTTCCGCAGATCCTTTCGCTCGGTGCATTTGGTGCAGTATTCTATTTGCTGAAAAAAGAAGTGAAACCATTGATGATCCTTTTAGGGTTAGCTGTAGTAGGTATTTTAGGTTCACTTATTGGTCTTTTCTAAAAGGAGGTTATGACATTGGTTACGATGTTTGACTATATCAAGGAAGAAAAAGAAGTATTATCCAAAATTTTAACGAATTATGATTTTTCCAAAAATAAGTTGGCTAAAGCAGATTCCGTATTGATCTTAGCAACAGGTTCTTCTAATAATGCTTGCTTGGCAGCAAAAAATGCGTTGGAATCTTTTGGCGGCGTGACTGTCGAAATCCAAGAACCCTATCATTTCAATCATTACGGCCATCTTCCCAAAGCGGTGGATACAGTTATTGCTGTCTCACAAAGCGGGAAAAGTGCCTCGACAGTCGATGCACTGGCTGGTTTAAAAGAGACAAGCATCCAGACGATTGCACTGACGAGCGACTTGGAAAGTCCCATCGTGGAAGCAGCAGAGCAGGTCATTGACTTAAGTATCGGGATCGAAAAAGTCGGTTTTGTGACAAAAGGGTATAGTGCGACTGTTTTGCAGCTGATTCTTTTGGGCTTAGCAATTGGTTGGCAAAAACAGCATTTATCAGATGAAGAATTAGCATCTTATAAAAAACAACTGGAACAATTGATTCAAGAAATACCAGCGATCATCCAAAAAACAGAAACCTTTTTTGAACAAAACGAAGCACTGTTCAAAATTGCCCAGCGCTTTGCTGCGATCGGCTACGGCCCAAACTGGGGAACAGCCAAAGAATTTGAAACAAAATTTACTGAAACTGTCCGTGTTCCTTCACAAGGATTTGAGTTAGAAGCATATATGCATGGCCCATATTTGGAAGCAAATTCTTCACACATTCTGTTTTTTACAGAGACAGCCAGCGAAAATTTAGCCCGTTCACGTAAATTAGCTGCCTATATGGAACCGCATATTGGAAAAGCATTAACGATCACCACAGAAAAAACAAACGAGGAAGGTCAATTATCCTTAGACATCAACTGTCATGAATATTTTTCTGTCTTGGCATTGGTCATTCCTTATCAGATTTTGGCCTATAAAATCGCCACAGCTAAAGGTATCGATTTAAATAAAAAGATTTTTGAAGATTTTGATCAAGTATTAAAAAGCAAACTATAGAGGTGAAAGAAATGTTGAAATTTAACGAAGAACAACAAATCAAAGATATCAATGGTGCATTAGCTTTACGTCCAGAAGTAGAAAAAATCGCGGATCTTTTATATGAACGTAAATTCGATGCTCTTTATTACTTAGGGATTGGCGGGACATATGCTTCGGCAATGCAAGCAGTCACTTATATTACTGGAAAAAGCAGCTTGCCAGCTTATGTGCAGCACGCAGCTGAATACTATACAACAGGAAATAAACGTTTAACAAAAGATTCCGTAGTTATTCTTTCTTCTGTCACAGGAACCACCCAAGAAGTAGTGCAAGCAGTCAAAGAAATCAAAAAAGTCGGTGCAGTTTTAGTTGGGTTTATCGATAAAGAAGGCAGTCCGTTGGCAGAACTTTGCGACCACGTCATCACTTATCCGGCACCAGGAACCGAACAAATCAAATTCTTTATGATTGCGGATCGTCTGATGCAAAAAAATGGTGAATTCGAGGACTATGAAGAATATTACCAAGAACTAGAACAATCACTTGCTGTTGGTTTGGCAGAAGCGGAAAAACAAGCAGATGCATTTGGGCAAGCTTTCGCAGAAAAACATCGTCATGATGCAATGCATTACTTCATTGGTGCCGGCAATCAATGGGGCGCCGTTTACTCTTATGCGATGTGTTATTGGGAAGAACAAAGCTGGTTACGTTCGAAATCGATCCATGCTGCAGAATTCCTTCATGGAACATTGGAAATCGTTGACGAGACGACACCAGTCACACTATTCTTAGGAGAAGATGAACAACGTCCATTAGCAGAACGGGTCGCAAATCTTTTACCAAGAATCTGCGGAAATTATACGCTGATCGATACGAAAGATTATCCAGTAGAAGGAATCAGTGAAAAATTCCGCGGCCGCGTTCTTTCATTCTTGTTGATGCATGCAGTTACACAAAGAATCGACGCACATGTTGAAAAATTGAATTGCCATCCATTAGAAATCCGTCGTTATTATCGTCAATTCGATTATTAAAATCAAGAAAAACAGAGCTGGCAGCTGCCAGCTCTGTTTTTGTGCAGCAAGCATAAGATATCTTGTATTAAATAACTTTGTTACAACGAAAGATAGCGAAATGCCTTTAAAAATAAAGAGTCTTCTAACAATAGATTAGCGAGATTTGTTTTTTCATACCAAAGAACATCGGTTTAATTTTTCTTTAAACTGTTCAAAAGAAATCGATTATACGAATAAAAAAGAAGACGAAAAAGGAAAAACGTAGTAGAATGAAACGAAAAGTCTTTCGATGAAAATCAATCGATCAAAAAAATAGTTAAAGAGAGAGTGAATGATCTATGCGAGTATTAATAACGATTGCACAGACATTATTAAACGCCCTTCAGTGGATGGTCGAAGGATATAATTGGCTTATTTTGCTGCCATTTTTAGCTGTCAGCTTATTTACGATGTATCAAATGGTCAAAAGAAAAGAACGTTTGCTGATTTTTATTTGGTACGCTGCCTCTGTTGCCATTGCTGCTTTGATCGTCCAAATTTTATTTGGCGGAATAGCTGCATTGATTTTTGCTGGTGTATTTGCGGTCTTCTATCTGTTTTTCTACTTCCGCTATACAGAAAGAAAAATCAAACGAGGAAAAAGAAACCGGAATACACGAAGCAGCCGACATCGCCGTGCACGAAGAAGAGGGGCTGGAGAAGACAATATTTGAACTTTGTATAAGTTTGTTATTTTATTGTCGGACTTTTGAAAAATAAATGATTCTGCTGCTTGCTGAAGCAGCTGGATCTCTGTTTTTCCAAAATAAGAACAAGGATGTCCGAATAATAAATCTCCAGAAGCTGGTAATTTTCCTAAGCTTCTTTTTTTTGTTCAAGAAGACAGACAGTGGATTTTTCGCGATTTATCATTGACTTTCCATTGTTTTTCAAGGAAAATAAAGAAGGATAGAAGAAAATAACTCAGACTTTAAATACACTAGTTGGCGCTGGTGTTTTGAAGAGTTGAATGGTCAGTACGCGCTGAACAATCAAACGGCTGTTAAATATAAGTGGTTTTTGTTATTTAATGAAAAGTCTTGGAACATTCTATTTTGAAAAGGCAGAAAGAGACCGAAGATTATTGACTGGTTTTCTGGTGTCTCTGTTTATTTCTGGAGTGTTTTCAGCGGATTTTTTATTGAAGGATGGGCGGAGCTTGTCCAAAAATTGCTTGTTTTGATGTCAAAGGATTGGGCGGCTGCCCCATCCTTTTTTTGTTGCAGTCATTTTTCAAAACATTCCCCTAATGATCGCTTGACTGAGTGGCTGCAGCAGCTCAGCTGAAGAGTTGCTTTCTTCTATCTATTCGTTTACGATGATTTGCTTGGGAAATTTGGTCGAAAAAAAAAGGCTCCCCGATACCCAGTTGGCGCTGGGCATCGGGGAATGAAAGAGTCAGTACGCGCTGACTCGATCATCTTGCCATAGTCAATGTGTGCACATCGACCTTAATAATTGTACCTAATATATTGGGAAAATTCCACCCCTAGCGATCAATTTTTAAGCAGAGGTGAGAAAGATGAGTTTGGTTTATTTTGATTATTGTCAAAAATTGGAAAGACAATTAAGAGTTGAAGAGCCGCTGATGGAACAAGCAAGCCAATGGATCGCAGAGATGATCCATTTAGGCGGCCGCCTGCAGATTTTTGCTGACCGAAGCTTATCTGGTACAGCCTTTGATTTTTTTCAGCAGCTGCCGCAAGAAATCCCTGGTTTTTTTATCAAAAATCCAGCGAATGGACGATATGAGCAATTGGAGGGTGCAGGCACACCAGTTATCGAGGAAATCGTTTGTCAAAGTGAAGATGTGTTTCTAATGTTGTCAAATGAAGGCAGGAATCCCGCAAGTATCGAGTTGGCGCAATGGATCAAACAAAAGGGCTGCCGGCTGATCCTTGTGACAGGGTTTGATTTATCAAGAAGTCTTAAATCAAAGCACAGCAGCGGATTGCGGTTATTTGAATATGCAGATTTGATCTTAGATAACTATGCTCAATTGGAAGACAAGGTTCTGCTGCTTCCCCAGAAAAATACTGCTGTTTGTGGGACAACAGCTATTTCCACCATGCTTCTGCTTCAGCAAATCTTATTTTTTACGATGGAAAAATTATAGTACAGCTCCTCCTGACAATAAGAGAAAATGATATACTGAAAGAAAACGGGAGGAACGCGCGATGGCTGACAATAAAAGAAGAGGACAGCTGCTCATGGAGGGTGCAGCCGCTGTTTTATGCTTGGGTGTTTTTTGTTACAGTATTTATCGCAGCTACTCTCTTTTGCATCTTCTGTCTGGAAAAGTTTTCCATTCAGAGAAGTTGTTAGCGGAAGCCGCTGCTTGGGGATTTATTGCCGCGGTTTGTCTGTGGGGGATCTATCGTGCCGCTAAAAACGGCTACCGGAAGTTCGAGGGAGAAGGAACAGCCCATTTCTATCGAAAAAGGAATCAACTGTTCGGGACAGAAAATCAGTCCATTTCTTTGCATAAATCGTTCCGAGGAATACCAGAATATTTGTTAGGTCCAGATGAATGGAACTACCTTGGTTTTGATTATCAAGAAAAACTGCTTTTTCTTTCAAAAGAAGAAACGATCCAAGCTGATACGGTTTTAAAAATCCCTTTTGCTGCTGTCGAAGCTTATTGTGTTCAAAAAACAGCCAGACGAACGACAAATCTAAGCATAGCAGCAACCTATCGCTGGGGTGCTGCGATTCCTAAGACAGCCAACCGAAAAACGGGCGATATTTGTTTAGAAATCTATACGCAAAATGAAAAGCTGCCTGCTTTGTCGGTTATTTTAGCTGAGATTGAAAATGAAAGTGTTATACAAAAATCTGATTTCAATGATATTTTCGAAGCTTTTCGTTTGGCTGGAATCGGGACTCTTAGAAATTAAGCAAGCTTTATTAAGAATGTCCATAGTTATTTCCAAAGGCGTTGAAACCTTTTAAAGAGTTTGGTACTTTTAATATGCATTAATAAAAACCGTTATTTTTAGCGAGCACTATTAAAAGGAGAACCTTATGAGAAGAGAGAAAAAACGCATGAGTGCAGGAAAAAAAGTCTTTTTATGGCTTTTGGGGATTTTGCTTGTCCTTATTGCAGGAGTAGGCGTCTACGCAGGGAAAGTTTATTTTGATGTCAAATCTGCTGCTGACAAAACCTATGAAACAGTGGATCGCATCAGTGATTCCAAACGTGAAGGAAACGTTGATTATGAGGCTGGCCAACCGTTTTCGATTTTGCTGTTGGGTGTAGATACAGGGGATTTTGGCCGAACAGAACAAGGACGCTCTGATTCGATCATGGTCGCAACTGTCAATCCTAAAACCAAAAAGACGACCTTAGTCAGCATTGCCCGTGATACGTATACGGAGATCGTGGGAGAAAACAAATCAGACAAAATCAACCATGCCTACGCATATGGTGGTATTCCTATGGCTATTGCGACTGTTGAGAATCTGCTGGATATCCCGATCGACCACTATGCCGAAATCAACATGAAGGGAATGAAAGACCTCGTAGATGCAGTTGATGGTGTAAATGTCACTAACAATTTGGCTTTCAGTTATGATGGGACAGATTTTGCTATCGGCGATCTGCATTTAAATGGAGAAGATGCAGTGAAGTATTCTCGCATGCGTTATGAGGACCCAAATGGAGATTACGGAAGACAAGAACGCCAACGTCAAGTCATTTCGGGCATCATCGATAAAATGAAATCCGTCAATACATTGACAAATTACCCAGATATACTGAATGTCTTAGGTGAAAATGCCAAAACAGATGTTTCTTGGGATACACTCCAAACATTAGCGAAAAATTACAATGCTGCATTAACAACGATCGATACGCAGCAATTAGCAGGAGAAGGCTTTACTGGAGATGGGACAACTGGCGAGCAAGGAATCTCTTACCAAAAAGTTGATGCAGCAGAACTTGAACGAGTGCAAAGTCTGTTGAAGGAACAGTTGAAGTAAGAGGTCGTGAATGAACCGCTCAGCTCCGAGCATTAAAGAAGAATTTCGTAAAACAGCTTTTCATGTTTTGCGAAATTTTGAGTTAATGTCGAAAAAACTAGCTTTATGAACAAGCTGAAAAAACACTCTACACAAAAAGAGCTGCAGCATTTGCCGCAGCTCTTTTTTGCTATTCTCATTTAAAGAAAATAACGCTAAATGATTCTTGTTATATTCCTGCCATCCCTGCAATCAATTGCGCTTTTCTAAATTTTACTTTGCGCACATCGCGAGGAAGGAAACGGCGAAGATCTTCTTCATTGAAACCGACTTGCAGACGTTTGCTGTCGGCCATAATAGGACGACGGATCAAACTTGGATTTTCTTGAACAAGTTCTACAAGTTCTTTTAATGAAAGATCATCTAGATCCATATCCAATTTTTGGAAAACTTTAGAACGAGTTGAAATGATTTCTTCTGTTCCGTCTTCTGTCATTTTTAATATCGCTTTCAATTCAGCACTATCAAGAGGCTGCGCAAAAACGTTTCTTTCTTTAAATGGAATATCATGTGCTTTTAACCATGCCCGTGCTTTTCTGCAAGAGGTACAGCTAGGGGAAATATATAAAGTCAACAACGTATATCACTCCGATTCTATTAAAATAATTGATTTTTTTAATTACATATGCAAATGTGTGGCTGCCCAAAAAGTTAGTAAAAATGAGATTGAATCAAATAGATAATGGACAAGATAACTTACCCACAGATTTTTCGTTTTTACATAAGCCATAGTCATTACGATTCGACTGAAAAAGACAGCTACGATTCCTTGCAGCAAACCTCCATAAGTCCACGTGTGTGCCATGCCAAAAATCAAGGACGAAATCACGATAGCTATAGCCAGTGTAAGTGTTTGGCTAAAATGTAATCTTTTTCCTAAACTTACAACGAGCAGAAACGGAATAATCGCTACAAACTCTTCGCCGACCACTTGGAATGAGGCCTCTATAAGGGTTGTGATAGTCGCAGTAAGGGTAACATCTGACGCGACTACTGGGTTTTTTGCGTTTACTCCGAATATCCATTGGAACAGATGGCCGTCTATTAGAATGCTGACAAGAAAAGTTAAGATCGTAAAACCAATCACGATTTTCAAATCTTTGAAAGTCAGTTTTTTAAACAAAAGCTTCCAATTTTTCTTCGCAGCCCATTCTAATCCAGCAAGATTCATCAATAAATAGAGAATCCCAGAGAAAATAGTGATTTCAATGGTGTATTTTTTGATGAGCGTTGGAAAAGAATCACGTAATAAATCGACAACATCACCGAAAAAGAAACTAAGAGTAAAGAAGGCCAAAATGGCAATAGAGAAAATCTTGAACCAAGCAAATAGATCGAATTCAGATTTCTCTCCGTATGTGTAAGGATAATCCAAATCATATTTTTTCTTTGATATCATGATGAAACAACTCCTATTCGTTTTGTGGAACGTCGCTAGCAAAACGTTAGCTGAATGTTATATTGGAATAGGTTTGCTGTCAAATAATAACGATTTTTTATGACGCTTGCGTTTTTCAATAAATCGCTTAACTGAAGAATATTTCATTTGTTTCTAATATGTCAAGACAATATAAAACTTTATTTATCAAGTGTTTTAGCGTTGTTATGTTTTGTATTACAACACGCGTTTATTAAAATAAAATGATAGAAAAAAGAAGTAAAATAACACGTTTCTTGTATTTTTTACTTCTGCTGTTTTTTCAATGCGTTCTTTTAAATATGTATATTTTGAGCTAATTGTATAAAATTTCGCATAAAATACAAAAAGAGGATGATATATGCACAAAAAATAATAGGAAAATGGTGGTTTTCTTCTCGAAATTCCTGTTTTTTCGAATAAATGAAAAAAATAAGAAAAAATCACTAGTTTCTGTTTTTAGGAAAAAGTATAGAAGTAAAAAAATATACAGTAAAAAAGCCTAGAAATGGGAAGTGTTGAAAAAAAGCTTTGTCATTCGCACAAATTATAGGAAAGAAAGAGAAAGAAAGGAGACATAATTCAGTGAAATATCATGGAACAAAAAATAGTTTTTTGGGAAATTTATGGAACAAGGAGGAAATGGATGAGGGAAAAGAGAGAAGCGCAGAAAAAAACATAGCAGCAAAAAAAGAAAACGGTTCAATTTTACTGAACAAAAAAATATCCGCAGAAACGGAAAAGAGCCAGATTGCAATTGGATAAAAGCAGCCCGACTCTTTATACACGTTGGCGAAAGAGTCTTCCCCAAAACTCTTTACTACTATATTATAATACAATTGTTATAGTTTGTGCAACGAAGTTTGTTTCCTATTAAAAAAAGAATTCGTCAAAAACCTTCAAATATACATAAATAATGGATTTTTATAATAAATAATTTGAAAAAATTCACAAATTTCCGTCAATCTAAATGAAAAATCGTCATCGAGTTGAGAAGGAAAATAAAAAAACACCTAGAAAAACAAACATTGAGCGAGATTGCTCTTTGCAAATTTCTTTGATTCTAACGACATTTTTTCTGATGGATGACCGTCTTGCAAAACCAGTGAATTTTCTTTTTTTAATAAATTACTAATGTGATAAAAAATTTTTTCATGTATAATATCTATAGTTTATCCACTTTTTATTCAAGGGATAGCAAAGACAAAGGGAAAGGAAGTTAAAATGTGAGTAAAGACTCTTCATCGGGGAAAAAGATGCTGGATTTTACTAAAATGCGGACGCCCCACACATATGTCATTATTTTTGGCGTTGTTATCTTCGCTTGGCTGCTGACGTTTCTTGTTCCAGCCGGTAAATTCAGTACACAGGAAATCGAATATAAAGATGCGAATGGGGAAACGAGTACCCGAACTGTTTTGCGTCAGGACTCATTCCGTTATGCTTATGAATTAGATAAAGGATATGTTTTTGATCAATTAGAAGAATTGCAAGATAATCCATCAGAAAGAGAAGCGTTAGATGTCCCTGAAAAAGGACTGGAAGAAGTTTTGGCAGCTGGTGAAAAAAATCTGACTCAGGAAAAATTAGATGAAATCTCTTTAACAGATGACGTACTATACGATCAATATGGGAATAAAATCTATGACACTTCTAAAAAGCTTCATAAAACAGCAAAAGTTTGGGGAACAGATGATTTTGGCGGTTTTGGTTTCTTGAACTTTGTATTTGAAGGTTTGGTTTCAGGTGATAAATATGGCTCAGCAGTCGGTATTGCCGCATTGATCTTGGTGGTTGGCGGAGCTTTTGGGATCATCATGCAGACAGGTGCTATCGATGCAGGGATTTATGCGTTTATCAGTAAAACGCGCGGATTAGAAAGACTTGCTTTACCGTTATTGTTCTTTGCCTTTTCATTTGGCGGAGCAACATTTGGGATGGCAGAAGAAGTTATTCCTTTCTCTATGGTCATGGTTCCTTTTGTGATTGCGTTAGGTTATGACTCGATTGTTGCGGTGACCGTCACGTATGTTGCCTCCCAAATAGGGAATGCAACATCCTGGATGAGTCCTTTCAGTGTCGCCGTTGCGCAAGGGATCGCAGGAATACCGGTGCTTTCAGGTGCTACGTTCCGTTTGATCATGTGGGTAATCGTTACTGGTCTATCCGCTGTTTACTTGATGGTCTATGCTGAAAAAGTGAGAAAAAATCCAGAAAGCTCATTAACACATAAATCTGATGAATATTTCAGAACACATATCCAAAAAACGACAGAAGAAAATACCAAATTCACATTTGGTCATGGACTGATCTTGATTGAAATGCTTGTCGTACTAATCTGGATCATTTGGGGCGTTACTCAAAAAGGATATTACATTCCAGAAATCGCTTCGCAATTCTTTGTGATGGGTCTAGTAGCTGGGATCATTGCTGTTATTTTTGACTTAAACGGAATGAAGATCAACGACATTGCTTCTTCTTTCCAATCTGGAGCTTCTGATTTAGCAGGAACAGCAATTGTTGTAGGTATGGCGAAAGGGATCTTGCTTGTTTTAGGCGGATCGGATGCTTCAGTACCTTCTGCATTGAACACTGTACTTCATAGTATTGGCACAGTATTGACAGGCGTTCCAGCTGCGATCGGTGCTTGGGCAATGTATATTTTCCAAAGCTTGTTCAATTTAGTTGTAACATCCAATTCTGGACAAGCAGCTTTAACAATGCCAATCATGGCACCGCTTGCTGATTTAGTAGGGGTTTCAAGACAGATCGCTGTATTGGCTTACCAGTTAGGTTCTGGTTTCATGGATGCGTTCACTCCTGTTTCAGCCAGCTTGATTGGTGTACTGGGAGTTGCTCGGATCGAATGGGCAAAATGGGCAAGATTCCAAATCAAGATGCAAGGATTCTTGTTTATCTTGGGAACGATCTTTATCATGATTGCTATAGCGATCGGCTTGCAGTAAGCGAAACTGATTTAAAGAAAAATAGCACAAAATCCTTGATGAAACATTTGTTATCCAAGGAATTTCCGAAAGCTGGTTTATTTTCAAAAGAAATTTGTCTGTATCAGATAAGTTTCTTGGAAGTAAAGCCAGCTTTTGTTTCCGAAAATAAAAATCATTCAAGTTTTACGAAGGAGAGAAAGTTATGTTGAAAATTATCCGACAAGCGGAAATCTATGCACCTGAATACTTAGGTAAAATGGACGTTTTGATTGCTGATGGGAAAATCGCAGCTGTGGAAGAAACGATTTCTGGTGGACTTGCAGGAGTGGAAATCGAAGAAATCGACGGTTCAGGGAAAATCTTGACACCTGGTTTTATCGACGGTCATTTTCATATCTTAGGCGGAGGAGGAGAAGGCGGCTATCAAAATCGTACGCCTGAAGTACAATTAAGCCAATTAACGACTGCTGGGGTAACAACAGTTGTCGGATGTCTAGGCACAGATGGTGAAGGCCGCGACATGGTTGCCCTGATCAGCAAAGCGAAAGGTCTGGAAGCAGAAGGTATCACAACTTATGTATATGAAGGCTCTTATCGTCTGCCTGTCAAAACAATTACAGATTCGCTAATCAAAGATTTCTTGGCAATCGATAAAGTGATTGGTATTGGAGAAATCGCCGTTTCCGATCATCGTTCTTCGCAACCGACTTTTGAAGAATTTGCTCGAGCAGCAGCGGATGCGCGTGTCGGCGGGATGCTTTCTGGAAAAGCCGGAGTTATCAATGTCCATTTAGGCGGCGGAAAAAGAAAACTGGAATTGCTTGATCGTTTAGTAGAAGAAACAGAGATTCCCATCACACAGTTATTGCCAACGCATGCCAACCGAACAGAAGAATTGTTTGAAGCTTGTGTAGCTTTTGCGAAAAAAGGCGGTACAATCGATTTTACTGCTAGTGAAGATCCTGATTTCTGGGAAAAAGAAGATGGAGAAGTACGTTTCAGCAAAGGATTGAAACGTTTGTTAGAAGAAGACGTTTCTTTGGATAATTTCACCATGACTTCAGATGGTCAAGGAAGCTTGCCTTATTTTGATGAAAACAATCACTTTATTGGATTGGGTGTTGGAAGTGCTAAAGCGTTGATGGTCGGAATCAAAGAAGCAGTAGAAAAAGAACAGATCCCTTTAGAAATCGCGTTGCGCGCAATCACGAAAAATCCTGCACGTATCTTGAAACTGGAACATAAAGGAGCCATCGAACCAGGAAAAGATGCCGATATCTGTCTGCTTGATCCAGAAACTTTCGCTATCGATACAGTATTAGCCAAAGGAAAAGTGATGGTGGAAAACAAAGAAGTCAAGGTATGGGGTACTTTCGAGAAAACGATTTAACAGTTCTTTAAAATCTTGAAGGATCCAAGGCATGTCTTTTGTCTGTTTTTTCTAATAATGTTATTCTGGAATTAGAGATACATTAAAAGGAGGAATAAACAATGGCAGATTTAAAAGGACGTTCAGAAGACTTGAAAGACAAAGTAGCAGGTGAAGGTAAAGAAGCTTACGGCAAAGCAACAGACGACAAGAAAAAAGAATACGAAGGAAAAGCACAATCTACAGGCGCTGATATCAAAGAAAAAGCACGCGACCTAGGTGAAGACATCAAAGAAGGATTTGAAAATATCAAAGAAAAATTCTCTCACAAAGATGACGAAAACAAAAGATAATTTTCCTGACTAACAAAAAAGCGCGTTGCCATAAAACTATGGCAGCGTGCTTTTTTATTTTTTCTAAAATGAGAAAGACATAGAAGCTTTTTAAGAATAAGCTGCTTCGCTGAGTTCTTTTTTCGCGAAAACTTTATCTTTCAATTCATAGATTTCATCACAACTGCGTGCGACTTCAGTCTCATGAGTCACAATGATGATGCAGCGGTTTTGCTCATGAGCGATTTCTTGGAACAGCTGAACGATTTCTTGAGAGGTGGCTTCGTCGAGGTTTCCTGTTGGTTCGTCCGCGACGATCAAATCATGGTCGCAGCAGATTGCTCGAACGATAGCGACACGCTGCTGCTGGCCGCCGGAAAGATGTGTCACTCGTTTTTGCGCCATTTCTTCATCGATTCCGACACGTGCCAGACTTTCAAGGGCGATTTTTTTGTAGTCGCCTTTTTTTGTTTTAGAGATTTCCATAGCTGCCAACACATTGTCTAGTGCTGAAAGATAAGGAAGCAAGTTATAAGATTGGAAGATGATCGATACATCTTTTTTGCGGTAGTTCCGCAAACCGATTTTATTTAAGGGTTCATCGTTGAAGTACACGGTTCCTTCTTTGGGTGTATCTAGACCAGAGATCAGTGATAAAAAGGTAGTTTTTCCTGAACCGCTGGCGCCTAAGATTGCGTACATTTTTCCTTTTTCAAATGAAAGATTCACTTCTTGATAAAGTGCTTCTTGCGGTGTTTGATACCAATAACTTAAATTTTCTGTTCGAAGCATAGATGATCCCTCCTTTAATTCAATAATATTTTACGCGGATTCAAACGCAGTATCCCGATTGATGAAAGGCAAACGGAGAATAAACCGATCCCAACAGCTACAGCTGCTAAAAATCCTAATTGTTCAGGTTGAACAGCAATATCCAAGTCATTGACTTCATCCGATACAGCTAATGGGTTACTGTTTTGTCCCATTCTGTTTCCTCCTTGGCCGCCTCCGCCAGGCATTTCTCCACCAGGTCCGCCATTATTGTTTTGCGTTTGTGTTTGATCTTGTGCAGTTTCTGTTTGTTGTGAAAGCAGTTGATTGCCAACAGCATTTGCTACGAGATTTCCGCTCACAGCAGCCACGCCAAATGCAAGAATCATACATACCAATACTTCGGTAAATAATTGAGAAACGATTTTCAAACGTGATTCGCCTAAAGAAAGCAAGACGCCAAGTTCATGGCGGCGTTCGCGAATCGTGATCATGATGATCAATGTCAAGATAATAACACCAGCTGCAGCAACTAATAGAACGACATTTTTAGAGAAACTTGCAACATTGTTCAATGGTTGAAGCATTTGTTGATACATTTGATCATTGGATTGCAAACTAAATGTGTCTGTATCAATTACTTTTTCTGCTTCACTAATGAAACTATCCATTTCTTCAGGATCAGATAATGTATAAACGGCAGAATCAACGGTGTCATCACCATCAGTTCCATTTACTTGATTAGCAAAAGTATAAGAAGTATAGAATGTGTTCGATGGGTTCATGAAATTGAATTGCATGCCCATACTGCTGCTTGATTCCGTCGATTCATAGATGCCTTTGATCGTCATTTCGTAAGTGGTATCTTCATCTTCTGAACTGCTGATCGTAAATGTATCTCCAACGGCCAAATCATTTGCTTCGGCTAATGTTGAATCGATCACGACGTTATTTGTATCTTTGTCTTCATCAGTGATTCCTTCACCATCGACGATTTTGGCTGTTCCAGCAGTAAAGCTGCTGTTTTGATCTGTAGAAGAAACACCTTTGATCTGGAAGTCAGCTTGTGTCATTTGGCCTCCGCCTGGCATACCGCCGCCATTTGGTGCATTGCTGTCAGTACTTTCCTCTGAATCTGAACTATCAGATGAATCAGAGATTGCCGTGATTCCATCAGAAGCCATGGCTGAAGCAGAGCTTTCGAAAGAATAACTTTTGACATTATCGAGTTTTGCGATTTTTTCAGCATCACTCAAAGATACAGGCGTCATAGAAAAACTGCCTGGATCAGGTCGTGTACCTGAACTATCTGTTCCGTCTTCAGATGCTTGCTTTTGGAAAGCCGCTTGCCGGTCTGCACTTAATGTAACAGTGGCTCCTACATCTTTTTGGGCGTCAGAAGCCGCTTGTTCGGCCGCGCTTCGAATCGTCAATCCTGCTAAGACAAATACTAAGATTGCTGAAAAGACGGCGAACAAAAGCAAGGAACGCCCCCATTTTGCTTTCGTACTTTTTAGTGCTCGTTTAAAAAAATTCATAAAAACAATCCCTCCTGTCGGTTACAAGAATGAAGTATAGAAAGGCAAACTTAAATGCAGCTTAAAAACTGGAAACGAAAAAAATGAGGGAATTAGAATTTGTTTCAATAATCCATTGTGCTGCGCGTATCTTCTATGTAATTGGACAAAGAATTGTGATAGAATGGAACAAGTATGTTCTACGAGGAAAAGCAGAGGAATGAAGCTTGCTTGGTGAAGCGAGCCGTTCCAGACAGCCTAAAGTAAATGAAGTTGCTCTTTGCAAGAAACAGTGCCTTTAAGATGAAG
The DNA here is from genome assembly GCF_050559705.1 of Enterococcus sp. DIV0210g. NCBI lineage: Bacteria > Bacillati > Bacillota > Bacilli > Lactobacillales > Enterococcaceae > Enterococcus > Enterococcus sp. DIV0210g. The sequence goes on from NZ_CP187903.1 coordinate 631,596, forward strand.
AAAGAAGCAGAATAAAATTCGTTTTTCCTAGTGTTTCGCTTGACGGTCAAACTGCTGGTGCTAGCGATTTGCTGAAATTATTGTATAATATACCTGAACAGCCGTTTGCTGGATAGGAAATACAGCAGTCGGCAAGAAGCAGAGATGAAAACGTCTGAACTGTCACAAGCGAGGTTCTTTTCTTTAATCAAAAAGTGCGGAAGATCGATCAGCTTAGGTCAGAGCGACTGCTTAAGGCAAGTAGATAAATAAAATAAAGCCGGTATCTATAAAGAAAAGATATCGCAGAAGAGGTGAATTTTGTGAGTACCATAAAAATTATTCCCTTAAGCGGTGTACGAGAAAATGGTAAAAATATGTATATCGCAGAAGTTGGGGAGGATATTTTCGTATTAGATTGCGGTCTGAAATATCCTGAAAATGAATTGTTGGGGATCGACGTCGTTATCCCGGACTTTTCGTATCTAGAAGAAAACATCGACCGTGTAGCGGGTGTCTTTTTAACACATGGACATGCAGATGCAATTGGCGCGCTGCCTTATTTGCTTTCAAAAATCACTGTTCCTGTTTTTGGGACAGAATTGACGATCGAATTAGCAAAATTGAACGTCAGCAGTCATGAAGAATCAAAAGGGTTCAAAGATTTCCACGTGATCGATGAAAATACTGAAATCGACTTTGGCGAAACAATCGTCAGCTTTTTCAGAACGACACATACGATTCCAGATTCTGTCGGGATCAATTTGAAAACAGCAGAAGGAAACATTGTTTATACTGGCGACTTCAAATTTGACCAAACAGCAATCCCTATGTATCAAACAAACTATGCACGACTTGCAGAAATCGGTAAAGAAGGCGTACTGGCTTTGCTGAGTGAATCAGCAAATGCCGAGAATCCAACACCTGTTGCTTCTGAATTGCAGATTGCGGATGAAGTCTTCGATACGATCAACTACTGGGAAGGTCGAATCATCGTCGCTTGTGTGGCAAGCAACTTGCAGCGAGTACAACAAGTTTTAGATGCTGCTGCTAAAGCAGACCGAAAAGTCGTTTTAACAGGACAAGATTTCGAACGGATCATCCGAACAGCGATGCGTTTAGAAAAATTGCGCTTGCCAAGTGAAGATCTTTTGGTCACTTTAAAAGATATGAAGAAATATAATCCAGAAGAATTGATTATTTTGGAAACAGGCAGAATGGGCGAGCCAATCAAATCATTGCAAAAAATGGCAAACGGTTCTCATCGAAACGTGAAAATCGAAGAAGGCGACCTTGTGTATATCACTACTACACCAAGTATTGCTATGGAAACAGTTGTTGCAAAAACAGAAGATATCATTTATCGTGCAGGCGGTACGGTTAAACTGATTTCTGAGAACTTGCGTGTTTCTGGTCATGCGAATCCAAATGATCTGCAACTGATGCTGAACTTGATGCATCCGAAATACTTTATCCCTGTACAAGGCGAATACCGCGAATTAGCTGCTCACGCAGATCTTGCGCATGCAGTAGGTATGCCGTATAAAGATATCTATATCACAGGCCGCGGCGATGTTTTAGAATATAAAAACAAACGAATGAGCGTTGCTGGCTCAATCAGCGCAGAAAATGTCATGATCGATGGTCTAGGAATCGGAGATATCGGAAATATTGTTTTACGAGATCGCAAAGTGTTATCTGAAGATGGGATTTTCGTTGCAGTTGTCACGATCAATCGCCGTGAACAAAAGATCATCTCAAAACCGCAGATTACTTCACGCGGATTTGTCTACCTTAAAGCGAGCCGTGATCTTATCAAAGAAAGCGGAAATATGATTGAGGAAATCGTTATGAAACATTTAGAGAGCAAAGACTTTGAATGGAGCAAACTGAAACAAGATATCCGTGATCAATTGAGCCGTTATTTGTTTGATCAAACAAAACGCCGTCCAGTCATCCTTCCAGTCATCATGGAAGCGACACAGCGTCGAGGAAAAAGATAAACCTGCGGAAGAAGAGCTGACGGACGATAAGTCCCGCAGTTAGAAGCGCAGTGCAAAAACTTGAATGTGGATACTTTTAAGGGAGGCTGATTGACAACTGTCACAGCCTCTTTTTTTGAGGAATAAAAAACATCGTTATAAAAAGGGAGTTTTATATGTTAAGTTATCAAGAAAATGCAACCGTCCAAAAAAATCGCTGGTGGATACTGATCGCAGTCGGGATGTTCACTTTTATGTCGACATTGGATTCTAGTATCGTCAATGTTGCTTTACCAACTATCTCAAGTGATTTATCGGTACCAATGAATCAAACAGAGTGGATCGTTTCTATTTATCTTATGGTTATTTGTTCTTGTCTTTTATTATTTGGAAAAGTCGGCGACAGTTTTGGGAAAATCAAAACGTTCCGCATCGGGACAGTCATTTTTTTAATTGGTTCATTGCTTTGCGGTTTTAATCATTCGCTTAATTTCTTATTGTTTGCACGTGTTGTCCAAGCGCTGGGTGCAAGCATGACAATGGCTACGAATACAGGGATCACCACAGAGATTTTTCCGATGAGTGAAAGAGGGCGCGCTTTAGGGATGATTGGCGCGTTTGTTTCTTTGGGGGCAATTACTGGACCGGGTATCGGCGGGATCATTTTGTCGCATTTTTCATGGTCTTATATTTTCTGGATCAATATTCCGATTGGTTTAATAACGTTATTCATTGGTGAAAAATTCTTGCCAAAAGATATCACGAAAAGTGGGAAATCTATCGACTACCTTGGCTTTACAGCTTTTTCTGCAGCAATTTTGAGTTTTTTCGGCGGGATTTTCCTTGGGCAAGAATTTGGTTTTGCTTCACTGCTAGTGCTTTTATTGTTTGCTGCGGCAATCATCGCTTTCCTGATTTTCATCTGGATCGAAAAAAGGGAAGCTTCTCCATTGATCCGTTTTGATATTTTCAAAAACAAAGCGTTCAGTTTAGGGCTTTTAACAGCAGTGCTGATCTTCTCTTCCAATTTCTTTGTCAATGTCGTGATCCCATTCTATCTGCAAGAAGCAAGAGGATTAACACCAAGTCTTGCTGGGATGCTGATGATGGTCTTTCCGTTGATGATGGTGATTGGGGCTCCTTTAAGCGGATATCTAACAGACAAAATTGGGTCAAGACCGTTGATTCTAATGGGACTAACGTTATTATCGTTAACGCAAATGATGTATATTTTCATGTCGGAAACGACACCAATTTGGTACTACGTATTAGCAACTGGGATCATGGGATTTGGGAATGCACTGTTTCAATCACCGAATAATACAGTTGTGATGAGCAGTGTTTCGACCAATGAACTGGGTGTAGCAGGAAGTATGAACTCTTTTGCACGAAATTTCGGTATGGTCATTGGGATCGCGCTAGCAACGACTGTATTATATGATGCAATGAGTGCCGCGTACGGTCAACGTGTCACAACGTATATCGCCCATCGTCCAGACGTGTTTATTTTTGGGATGAGAGTTGCTTTTTTCTGTTCCTTCCTTTTATGTATCGCAGCCTTTTTACTAACGATTTTCAGAAAAATAGAGCAGAAGCCGAAGACGATCCGCAGCTAAAAGAAAGTTTTGTCTGTTCGAAAGGAACGGTTGGTGAATAGACAGTTATCTGTTACAATTGCATTATAAATACTGTACTAGAATGAAATTGTTTTTTCTGTGGCGGCAGAGAGACAAAACCCGATATCCTCTTGTTGGAATCGTTTTATAAAAAGGAAGTACAGGAAAAGTGGGGGGAAAGAAAAATGAAAATCATCTATCATGGCCATTCATGTATCTCGGTAGAAATGAAGGATGGTCAACGCTTGCTGTTTGATCCGTTTATTACTGGAAACGACCAAACCGATTTGACAGTGGACGAAGTAAAAGCAGATTGGATCTTAGTGACACATGGACACAGCGATCACATTGGCGATATGATCGCAATTGCTGAAAAAAATGACGCCACGATCATTAGTATGGTAGAGATTTGCGACTATGCAGCAAGCCGCGGCGTAAAGGCCCATGGTATGAATATCGGCGGCAGTTTTCATTTTCCATTTGGTTCGGTCAAATTAGTTCCTGCTTTGCATAGTTCCAGCTATGAAGTCAATGGTATCCTCCAATATATGGGCGAACCATCTGGCATTGTTTTGCAAGCGGAAGGAAAAACGATTTATCATGCAGGTGATACTGCTTATTTCAGTGATCTTTCTTTATTAGCAGATGATTTTGCAATTGATTTGGCCTTTTTACCGATCGGGGACAACTTCACGATGGGACCAAAAGATGCAGCCAAAGCAGCGGAAACAATCAAGGCGAAGACGGTCGTGCCGATCCACTACAATACATTTCCTGTTATCCAACAAGATCCAGAAGAATTCGTTAAGCAATTGACGACGGCAGAAGGAAAAATAATGAGCGTTTCAGAAGCGCTGGAAATGTAGGGGAAAAAATGGCGACTAAACATGACTTGATTTTAGAATATATCGAAGGTCTTCCAGTAGGTAACCGGATTTCTGTAAGAAGCATTGCAAAAGAATTGAATGTCAGTGAAGGTACAGCATATCGTGCAATCAAAGATGCTGAAAACACCGGATTAGTATCCACGATCCAAAGAGTCGGAACAATCCGTATCGAACGAAAATTGAAGAAACATATCGAACGCCTGACGTTTGGCGAAGTTGTCAGAATCATTGAAGGAGATGTTCTTGGCGGTGCTTCAGGGCTCGACAAAGTATTGAACAAATTCGTTATCGGTGCCATGACGAAAAGCGCGATGGAACGTTATATCACACCTGGCTCATTGATGATCGTCGGAAACCGCCAAGAAGTCCAGAAGCTGGCATTAGAAGATGGAGCAGCAGTTCTGATCACTGGGGGCTTTGAAACGACGCAGGAAAATGCAGCGCTGGCAGATAAACTCGGGATGCCGATTTTACGAACGACTTATGATACGTTTACCGTGGCAACAATGATCAACCGCGCATTAAGTGATCAGCTAATCAAAAAAGATATCATGCTTGTCAGTGATATTTATCGGTCAACAGAGACGATCCAATACCTTCTTTCAACCGACACTATTGCAGAGTATCAAAAGCTGTCGGACAAGACAAAACATTCAAGATTCCCTGTCGTTAATAAACATCATCGGCTGGTAGGGATCGTCACAGCAAAAGATGTTCTAGGAAAACCGGTGAATCAAATCATTGAACGCGTGATGACGAAAGATCCAATCAGTGTGAAGAAAACAATGAGCATCGCATCAGTCAGCCATCAAATGATTTGGGACGGCTTAGACATGATGCCTGTGGTTTCAGATGACTTGACGCTAGAAGGTGTCATCAATCGGCAGGATGTAATGAAAGCCATGCAGCTGGTACAGCGCCAGCCGCAAATATCCGACACGATTTCTGATCAAATCTCAGGAGATATCTTGACGATCGATCAAGACCGAGACGGAAACCGATTGGAACATCCAAAATTCAAATTTACTGTAACGCCGCAAATGGTCAATGGCGTCGGAACGATTTCGTTTGGAGTATTGAGCGAAATTATTTCAGAAGTGGCCCAAAAAACAATGCTGATGAATCAAAAAAGAAACATCTTGATCGAACAAATGAATCTCCATTATCTGCGTTTGATCCAATTAGAAAGCGAATTGGACATCCGCCCGCGGGTACTAGAGATTGGCCGAAGATCTGCAAAGCTCGATATCGAAGTATTTATCGAAAACACCATCGTAGCCAAAGCAATCGTTGTATGCCAAGTCATGGAACGTTCGTAGAAAGCAGGAGACAATGACAATACAAGAAGAAATCTTACAAAAAATAAAAGCATACTCACGCATCATCATTCACCGCCATCAGCGTCCTGATCCCGATGCGCTTGGTTCGCAAGTTGGGCTGGCAGAGATTTTGCGTGCCAGTTTCCCAGAGAAAGAAATTTATCAAGTTGGTGAATCCGTTGAAGGACTTGAGTTTTTAGCAAAAATGCAGCAAATCGAAGACCAGCTTTACGACGGAGCACTCGTGATCGTGACAGATACAGCGAATGCACCGCGAATCAGTGACAAACGTTACGATCGCGGAAGCTGTCTAATCAAGATCGATCACCATCCAAACGATGATCCTTATGGCGATTTGGTATGGGTCGACACATCAGCCAGCAGCTGCAGCGAAATAATCGCTTCCTTTGCTTTGATGTTTCCAAATGACTTGAAGATGAACGAACATTCTGCTCGTTTGCTTTACGGGGGGATCGTTGGTGATACGGGACGATTCTTGTATCCAGCGACGACATCAAGAACATTTGAGATTGCAGCAGTTCTGCGTTCTTATCCTTTTGATGCATCCGCATTGAACCGTGAACTGGATCAAGTCTCGATGGCTGTAGCTAAACTTTCAGGTTATGTCTATCAAGCCATTGAAGTAGACGGGAACGGTGCAGGCAGGGTGATTTTAACAAAAGAAATCTTAGAAGAATATGGTATCTCAGATTCTGATACAGCTGCAATCGTAGCACTTCCTGGAAGAATCGATGAAGTCTTAGCCTGGGGAATCTTCGTGCAGCAGCCAGAAGGATATTACCGTGTACGTTTACGCTCAAAAGGACCAATAATCAATGAGCTGGCAAAAAGACACCATGGCGGCGGCCATCCGTTAGCCAGCGGTGCAAATGCAAAAGATCTAGCTGAAGCAGAACAGATCTATCAAGAGATCCAACAGCTTTGCGCAATATATAATGAACAACATTCAGATCTATAAAAAGCACTGTTATCTAAAATGAAAGTATCCAAACATCAATGTTTGGATATTTTTTTGCAAAAAAATGCCAAATCCTTCTTTAAACCAAAGCGAAACTTATGTAAAATAAGCTTTATTACTGTATACATAAGGAGAATGAAAATGACATTACCAAATTGCCCAATGTGCGATTCCGCTTATACTTATGAGGACCGCGACATGTATGTTTGTCCAGAATGCGGACATGAATGGAAAGCAGCAGAGACAGAAGAAACAGAAACAGGCCTTGTCGTAAAAGATGCAAACGGCAATCTTTTACAAGAAGGAGACAGTGTAACTGTTATCAAAGATTTGAAAGTCAAAGGTGCTTCAGGCGCAATCAAACAAGGAACAAAAGTAAAAAATATCCGTTTAGTCGAAGGCGACCACAATATCGATTGCAAAGTTGACGGATTTGGTCCAATGAAATTGAAATCTGAATTTGTCAAAAAGAACTAATCGAAAAAGTCAAAGTCTTTTCACACACTAGAGCAAGACTCGTGATAAAATAAAAGAAAAGGAAGGAGACGACCAAAATGTACGGTTTTTATAATTTTTTTGACCCAACATTCATTTTAGTGATTATCGGTCTAGTAATATCTGGTGCAGCCTCGGCCTACGTAAACAGTACCTTTCACAAATATGACAAGATGCGCAGTAAAAATAACGTAACAGGTGTACAAGCTGCTCAATATATCTTGAAAAGCCAAAATATCAATGATGTAGGTGTACAGCCGATTTCTGGTAATCTGACGGATAACTATAATTCTGGGAATAAGATCTTAAGTCTATCCCAATCGACTGCACAATCCACATCTGTTGCGGCTATCGGCGTTGCTGCTCACGAATGCGGCCATGCTGTCCAAGATGCAGTTGGATATGCGCCTCTGAGGATTCGTGCAGCACTTGTTCCAGTAGCGAATTTCGGTTCAATGATCTCTTTTCCGCTCATCATGGTTGGTGTGCTGTTCAGTTGGAACGCGACATTGATCAATATCGGGATCTTTGCTTTTTCACTTGCACTGCTGTTCCAGTTAGTGACACTTCCAGTGGAGTTCAATGCTTCGAGACGTGCTTTGCAGATTTTGAGTGACGGCGGCTTTTTGACAGAAGAGGAAGTCCCAGCAGCCAGACATGTCCTGTTTGCAGCAGCTTTGACCTATGTAGCAGCTGCGTTAGCTACGTTTTTACAATTGCTTCGCCTGATTTTGATTTTTGGCGGGAATAACCGCAGAGATTAAATGAAAAGACCTAGTATCTATGACAGATGCTAGGTCTTTTTTTAACAAATAATATTATTTTTTTTGAGATAAAGATCTTGTATCAAATGAGTCAATTTTTTCCAGATTTCTTGATTATTCGCGGAGTCGAAATAAAAAGCATGCTTTTTTCGCTCAGAAGCTTCTACCCAATCTGTAATGATCAAATCTGCATCATGATAATTATCTGTAAGCAAAATCGTCTGGTTATTGAACAATTGATACAAACGGTTTTGCAATGTATAGCTTTCGGTAATCGATTTAGTGATTTGTATGTAGATCATCAAAGGATATGTCGTTTCTGAATGCAGCATCGCATAAATCAATTCGCTAAGAAAGGTATTGAACGTTTTCGTTTTTTTAGACGGTCGGAAGACAGTATCGACGATTTTTTGGATTTTTGCTAATTCCTTCACTGAAGTTCCCGAAGCAGAGGCCATTTTTGGGAAATAAAGAGTATAGAATTCCGCTACAACGTCGCCGATCAGTAAAACAAGCACTGCTAACAACAAAATGAAATAATTATATGAGGCTTGTTTTTCAGGTATTTGAAGCGCTGCATACTCTTGAGAAAGTTTTTTTGTCAATTCCTTGACCTGATGACAAAGTTCATTGTTCTTTTCAAAAAATAGCTGGCCAACTTCTATTTTTTGTTCACTGGAAATCCAGTTAGGGAAAAGGGCACACATAAATAAATTGAAATGCTGATACTCGATTTCCCATTGTTTTTCAGAGATTCCTGTGTGAGCAGCGCGCTGGAGGATTCTTGAAAAATCTTGTTGTTCACGGAAAACGGTTAAAATCTCCTCGATATCGTCTGGAGGCTCCTCCAGCAGCTGTTGATGTTTGATCCGGATAATAAAGATAGCCACTAAGAAATAAAACTGCATATTACGGGCAGAAGATTGCTTTGCTGGTTCCGAGATGCCCGAACGATGCAGGAGTTTCTGCAGCTTTTTCAATGACAGCGCCTGAAATGGCCATTCAATACCTTGGAAAGAATCTGCTAAGAAAAGATAACTGTACATACGAATATGCAGTTCATCTCCAGTTAAAGAATACTTACCCTGTTGAACCACGACTTGCAAGTGATATTTTTTGATCTTTTCATTGATCTGGTTCGTCAGTTTATCTAAATAAGAAGCTGAGATAAACAACTCTTCCAGTAAAAATTCTTTTGATAAAACCGGATATTCGATCAGCAGCAATAAATAATTGAACCGCTGTGACTCCTTGAAATAGCAAATCCGCAATTTGTATAAAACCATCATTCCATTTTTTGCATATGCAGGTGAAATCAAAATCTCTCCTTTGGCTGTGGAGAGGATAAATGTATCGATTCCTAAATGGTAGCTGATGGCAGTGTTTAATTTGCGAATCAATTCTTTGACTGTCCTTTTTGGGATATCCAAGTGTTCTGACAGTTTTTGCAGCGAACATTTCTGCTTCTGAGTTAGTGTGTATAAAACCAGCAGCTCTTTTTCTTTGGCTTTGGTCAGCATGTAAATCTCCTTTTTATTCTATTCTTGTCCAGGGGGCGGCATAAAATGTGAGTGGAAAGTGCTTTCTAACTATGTTATTCTCACAGAGTATGAAAGTTTGATTATACAAAATGTTATTTTATAGTTATTCTATAGTTTGTTTATTTCTATTGTTTATTGATAAAGGCATTTTGTCAAGTCATTATAGACATAACCTTGTTATCTCTTGTTGGCTCAGAAAATGAAAAAGTGAAAAAGTGCACTAAATAACTATGTTATATTTAGAATGTGGGTTATTTTGTTATTTTTTAAAAGTTTTTTTGCATTATTTTTGCAAGATTCTTTTATAAAAATAGATTAGACGTATTTTCATTGCTGCACTGTTGTTCATAGAAAGGAAGTACAGAAAGGAAGGGAAGTTTGATGGGCAGAGTCACAAATTTTAGCAAAGAATATTTGTTGTTCAAAAGCATGGTCTATGCAGAAGAAAATGGATTGAATTCAATCACTGCGCGTAAATTAGCTGCATACTGCGGCTGCTCGACATATCCAATCTACGCACATTTTGAATCGATCGGTGTTTTGAAAGAAAAAATCACTGAAGAGATCGTCTATAGTTTCGACCGCTTTTTATTAGAATATGAGATCACCGATTTCCATAGTATCGTTCAACTGCTGAAAGAGTTTTTCCTCGTTCACGAGAGCATCCGAGGAATCGTCAACAAATCAAAACTAGATTTGGCTGCGTTATTCAAAAAAAGTTTTACCGAACATTTACGTTCAGGAACAGGGATCACTGAACAGTATCTGATCGAGTTGCTTTGGCTGAATGCGCTAGGTTGTTTGAATTCAGACGGTTCTTCTTTAGAATTTTACGAAACGATCACTGCTATCTGGAATAAATTGGCAGAGCTGGATGATGGACTGCCGGAAGTATTGATGAATATCGATTTAGGCGAGAAGCAATTTAGCTGAACGAGAAAATCCTGCAAGGGAAAAAAACAATGAACTATTTCTTGGATTGACCCTAATATTTCGCTTATTTTTTTGTCTATGCTATCATTGAAGTAGATAAAAAAGGAGCTGATGCAGATATGAAAACTTCAACAAAAGTAACAATCGGATTAAGTATCGCGGCTGCAGCAGGAGTCGCTGCCACAGCAATGGTCTCAGGTAAAGTGATAGAGAAGATGCAGCACCTTACAACACGCTGCAAAGTGAAAAAATTTGTGAATGACAAGTTCAATGGTAATGAAAAATTATTGGAAGTCGTTGATGGTCTTTCAGACAGTGACTTAGATTCTTTGATGAAGATCATGCATAAAATCAAGCATGGCAAAAAGAAAATCTCTGTTTACGGCGATTCTTTGAAAGATTCTAAAGAGCATCTTAGCGATCATTTGATGGAGATGGCAGAAAAATTCATGAAATAAAAACTGTTTCCTGTTTTAAGCAGATATATATCGCTTAAAAACACAGAACCCCAAAAATCAGCGATTCGGCTGTGTTTTTGGGGTTTTTGAATGGTTCAGATCAGAGAGGATTCGCATGATCCTGGATATAAACCAAATAACAAAACAGAAGATCATCTGTTTTTTGCAAGTTCAAACCGGTACTTTCTTGGAATTTCTCGATTCGATACTTTAATGTATTCCGATGGAGAAACAAAGCTTTCGCTGTCGAACTGATATTTCCTTGGTTTTTCCAAAGTTCACCAATGATCTCGTACATCTCGGTAGTCCGAATGATTTCCTGATAACTCTGGAGCAACGGACCGTGTAACAAAGAATGATCGATATAATAACGCAAGGCAATATCAGGTAAAGAAAATACACTTTCTTTGCGGCTGTTTTTACGTTGCGCTAGAAAAGCTTTGCGTTCTTCAGCAAAAATCTCAGGAAAAGGCTGCTCTGGTGAATGAAAAGAACCAACAAAAACTTGGGAAGTGACTTCGAAATCTGCATCAAGGGAAAGAAAAATCCCGGTCAATTGTTCAGTATCTAAAAAAGAAGTATTTTTTTCTTCGATAAGTATTGCATCTTTTTCTGTGTAAAAAAAGAAATCAGCTGCAAAAGGGAACATCTCCGTAACAGTTTTCTGCCATTCTTTTTTCAAAAAATCTTCTTTCATTTCTAAATGGATCTGAAAAATACGATGCGGTTTTGTCAATGTGAGTTCGCTCTTTTCGAATAAAAAGCGGTACCAGGGATGTTGGCAGGAACTCGTTACATCTTTGAATAGCGCTTTCAAAAGTTTGGTCTCTTGTTCGGAAATCGTCTCTTTATCTAACCAAAGAAATTCTTCTTCAACAACCAAAGAAAGAATAGCCGGATCAGAAGAAGGAACGGTTTTTTTGATTGCTTGCGGATAAAGTTTCAACAAATTTGCGGTATCCATTTTTTCACCTCTGTTTCTTGCTGATTTTATTTTAACACAGAAATTTTTTTGGGTTACAAATTTTTTTGAAGTATGCTAAAGTGAGGCAAGATCAGTTAAAGGCAGGAGATAGTTTGGAAAAAGAACAATTGACCCAAGCAGAAAAAGAAAAGTGGATGACAGCTGCATTGGAAGAGGCGCGCAAAGCAGAATCATTAAAAGAAGTCCCAATCGGCGCGGTCGTCGTATTAAATGGGGGAATCATCGGAAGAGGCTATAATTTGCGGGAAACCACGCAAAACGCAACGACACATGCAGAGATGATCGCCATCCAGCAAGCCTGCGAAACAGTCGGCAGCTGGCGGTTAGAAAAGGCGCAGTTGTTCGTTACCTTAGAACCTTGTCCTATGTGCAGCGGTGCCATGTTGTTGTCACGAGTGGAGGAAGTTTATTTTGGCGCATATGATCCGAAAGCAGGTGTTGTAGGTACCTTGATGAACTTATTAGAAGACGAGCGTTTCAATCATCAAGCTTATGTAGAGGGCGGGATTTTGGAAGAAGAATGCGGCAGTATTTTGACGAATTTTTTCCGTGAATTGAGAAAACAAAAAAAGAATGCAAAAAAGACTAGCCAAGAAGAATAAAATGCGTTATACTAGTTTTTGCCGAAAGGCTAGGACAATGGCGGGCTGGTGAAGCGTGTCAGATCTGGAAGGAAGCAGCACTAAGCGAGTGCCGCCATGTGTCTGATTAAAAAGTACGATAAGGCTGAGAAGCCTTTTTTTTATGTAAAAAATGAATAGAATGGTTGACCGGAAGGCCCCCTCAAAAGTTTAACTTTTGAGGGGCTTTTTTTATGCCAAAAATGGTCGTCTAAAAAGACATAAAAAAACGGCGATCTATTCAATTTAATACAGTTTTTTAAACATATATTTTTTTTGATTGTTGTTTTTTAAAAAAGTTTTTTCTATATAGAATCCATTGCTTTATTAGCAAAAATACATATATTAAATAACGTATTTTTTTTAAATGTAAACGAAAAATGTTTTTGCTATTTCTCTTTTTTATTTGATGTCAATTTATAACGTATTTTAAAATAATGCTATTTATAAGTGAATAAAACAAAAATAATTTCTTTGTAAAAAAGTATTTCACTTGTTTATTTGTTTAGATATGTCCTTTCGTGTTTCTATTCGAGCTGTTTAAGATAACTATTCCGATATTGATTGTAACTTAAAATCCTTTCCGGTATCTTATGTGATATAAAACGTTTTATGTTTAGGGATTGTTATAAAATGAATTCATTTTAACACTATCAATAGCGCTTAGGAGGAATATAAAAATGAAAAGAGGAACTATCAGAAAAGGTTTTACATGTCTTGCTTTATCTACATTATTCTCTACTTCACTAATTTCTATCACGAATTATCACGTTGATGCCGCTGAAAACAAAACACCTAATAATATATCTGCTAACTCAGATACAACAAATAAAACGCAGAACCCATCGAATGTACAAGCAAACTATGACGAAAATATTACGACGCTTAGTTTAAAAGTCTTACCAGATGCCGGTGACAATAAAAGGGAATCGAAATTAACATACATTCCTTCTGCTACATCGACAGATCCTTATGATGGTGGAGAATTGGTTGGGTCTTGCCATATTCCTTTAGAAGGAGACGTGATCAATAAATTTGGTGCTGATAATATAGGCAACCATATAAGAAATTTCGAGACAGGAAATTATGGCGCTCGTTTGAATATTACCTTTCCAACTGGCGTAGATGCAAAAGCGATGTATAAAGCTGTTGAATGGGAGAAATCCAATGAAAGTTTGGCTTCAGACTTTTTTATTCTTATAGGTGGTGTCCCTGTTTACAGTGATTTAACATGGGGACTTACTTGGGATCAAAGTTCTGTTTTGTTTGACGCAAACAAGCCAAATGAATTTTCTATCGTAGCTCGTGGAATCAATAAAGATGAAGTAAGTACCGAAAAATGGAATAGCTATAAACCGTGGCTTACTGAAACTGCGCTAAGAGCAGTGGGAATTGTTGATTGGGGAAATATTAAAGGCTGGGCTAAAGGCGGACTTTATTTCGACCTCGATAAGTATACAGGAAATAGTGATGATACTTCTAAAGACAAAGCATTGACATCGAAACATCTGATGCCTGCCAAAGATCGAACACTTGAAGCAGATATCAGTGTTCTAGACCGTGAATCTCTGGTTTCTGGAGCTGCAGGAGAAGGAAATATTTCAAAAGCAGAGATTAAAGAAGGTCATGAATATGATCATCAACAAGAAACGAATTCAGTGGATACTTGGTCTGATTATCTATCAGTTTGGGACAATGAATGGACATACAATACCAACGAAACAGAAGAACCAGAAATTCCTGGTATCAATAGTGCTTTACCTGGAAAATCGATTCTTAATCGAGATCTAGTGACGAACCCTGGAGATGACTTCAATAGTTTTGCTTCAAATCGATTTGATCGAGTAATCAATTACTTCACTAAACAAGATGTGACGCAAGGAAATATTGGCGATGTCGATCATATAGATATCACACATACACCTACAAAAGTTCCTGTAGGACAAACTGTTCCAGTTACTTATTCTGGAAAAGTGACTTACATCGATGGAACGACACGTTTGCTGATGCATAACGTATTGAATGTAACAAATAGTAAAGAAGCAGACTATTCATTGACAGCTGATACCTACACTGTGGGTGATGATACATTGACTGGAACATACGGTGCTGATGTAAAAGAAGTCCATTTATTTGTAAATGGCAAAGACATTGGAACTGCGACACTAAATAATGGGACGTATACTTTTACCGGCTTAAGTGGAAAAATCCAAGGCAACGACAAAGTAACTGTTGCAGCAATGGAAGGATCAGTTAAAAAGAACGAGATCCCAGTGACAGTGAAAGAAAACAACAAGCCAGTAATCAATGCAGCAGACAAAACAATAAAAGTAGGCGACACGTTTGATCCAAAAGCAGGTGTCACAGCAACTGACACTGAAGATGGTGATCTAACAAGTAAGATCCAAGTGGTGAGCAACACTGTCGACACATCACAAGTTGGCAAATATCCAGTCACATATAGCGTGACAGATTCAGATGGCAATACAGTTGAAAAAACAATCATAGTGACAGTGAAAGAAAACAACAAGCCAGTGATCAATGCAACAGACAAAACAATAAAAGTAGGCGACACGTTTGATCCAAAAGCAGGTGTCACAGCAACGGATAGTGAAGACGGTGATTTAACAAGTAAAATCCAAGTGGTGAGCAACACTGTCGACACATCACAAGCTGGCAAATATATAGTTATATACCGCGTAACAGATTCAGATGGGAATACAGTCGAAAAAACGATTACAGTAAAAGTGGAAGAAAATACAAATCAGGGAACAATTGCTCCCGATATTTATGATCTATCAAATAATCATCGTAAGATCACAGGAAGTTACACCGGCGATGTTGCCGAAGTAAAAGTAGAATTAAATGGTGAACTCTTACCAAGTATTGCTGCCTTAAAAGATGGAAAATTTGAATATTATATTGGTGGACATATCACATCAACTAAAGATCAAGTGTTTGTTATTGCCTACGATAAAAACAATAAAGAGTTGGACAGAAAACAAGTAAAAATCATTGACGAGCAAACACAAGGAACAGTTACACCGGACAGCTACGATCTATCGAATAACCATCGTAAAATCACAGGAAGTTATACGGGCGATGTCGCAGAAGTGAAAGTGGAACTAAATGATCAACTTTTACCGGGTAACGGTACGTTGAAAGATGGAAAATTTGAATTCTATATTGGCGGCCAAGTCAAATCAACAGACGATAAAGTATTTGTCGTTGCCTATGACAAAGACAACAAACAATTAGATAAAAAACAAGTTTCTATAGTAAAAAGCTAGATTAAAAAAATTCTGATCGAAGCTGAATAATGAAAGCGTGAATAACAAATGAGAAAAAATAAACTAGTTATTATCTTATCTGCATTAGCAGTACTGGCTTTGATTATTTTTGGAGGCATGCGCTTAAACGATCATTCAAAAAAATATGATGAAGCAACCAAGTCAGTCACAGCTCCAAATGAGATAAAACTTACTTTGAAGAAGAGCGAAGAAGCAAAATATTTAGGGAAAAGTAAGAAAGATAATCTGGAAACGTACACTATCGACGTACAAAATCAAGGAAAATCAACGGTGTCTTTGGGAGCCATTGATTTTCAAGCAAAACTATCAAACAAGAAATCGATTATGGTCGATCCAGCGTATGAAGCATTTTATTTAGATGCAGAACCAGGAAAGACGACGACGGAAAATCTATACTTCAAAGTACCAAAAGATAAGAAAGTAACTAAAATAATCTATCAAACAGATACCAATAAAACTGTAGAGTTAGGTATTAAATAATTGATGGCAGCTGATTGATTGGTGGAAAGAGAATTTTCCACCAGTTAATCGGCTATTAGAGTGGAAGGAAACAATGAAAAAAAATTTTATCTATCAAACAATTTACCAACTCACTTCCATGATTATCCCTATTATTACAGTGCCAATCATTACAAGAGTCTTTGGTGCTCATGGGGTAGGCGTTTGGAACTATGTATACTCAATTGTCTCGTATTTTATTCTCATCGCTGGTTTAGGTCTAGCCAATTATGGAACAAAAGAAATAGCTGTGGTAAGTGATGACTTAGATAAAATGTCGCAGAAATTTTGGGAATTAGAGTTATTTAATTTGTTTTTTGTGGTGGGTACTACAGTTTTATATCTTCTTATTACGTGGTTATGGCTTCCTTATAAGCTTTATTTTTACCTGTTGTCCTTAGCATTAATAGGCGTAGCATTTGATGTCTCATGGTTTTTCTTAGGGATTTCCGATTTTAAGCGAATCGCTTATGGAAATGTATTGATCAAGATCATCACATTTATCTTCATTCTGCTTTTCATCAAAAAAGAAACGGATTTTACGAAATATGTATTGCTGCAATCAGGATCCATGTTTTTTTCTCAGTTTATTTTTGTCTGTTTTCTAAGAAAAAAAATCAAGTTTGTATTACCGAAAATGAAGCAGATTTTTAGTCATTTTAAATTAGCCGTAATTTATTTTTTAGGGAAAATCAGTACGACGTTATTCAATAACGTAAACAAAACAATGTTAGGCATTTTTTCAACCATGACCATGGTAGGGATATATAGTAATTCCTTAGTGCTGGTATTGATGTCTGGTGGTGTATTGAATTCTTTAAATGCAGTAATGATTCCGTATATGAGCAAATTGTACAGTAAAAAAAAGAACGAAAAACAGTTTCTAGCTGTTTTAGAGCAGTCGCTGCTGTTTCAAATGTATTTAGCAGTTGCTATGTTTTTTGGAATCATCACGATCAATCAATCATTGATCCATTGGTTTTTTGGTCCTGGTTTTTCTTTGATGAACAAAGTGGTGCCGATTCTTGCATTATCGATTATTTTACAAGCTTTTTATAACACGATTGCCACTCAATATCTCATTCCGAGAAATGAGATGGGAATCTACAATAAAAGCCTTCTTTTTGGGATAGCAGCAACGCTGATTACTAGTTTAGTCAGCATTCCTTTATACGGCATATTTGGCGCTTCTTTCTCTTATATCCTAGGACAATTTGTGATTTGTGTCTTACGCTTTTCTTCTTTAAAAAAAGCAGGCTTTCGTTTTAATGTATACAAACTATCATTTTTTATTGGTGCAGGGCTTTTGATGTATGTACTAACTACAGCAATAACACAACAAATCGATGACTCTTTTTTTAAAACAATGCTGCAGGTTCTGATAGGTATGGTTATTTTTTTGGCAGTAACATTTAATATTTATTTAAAAAATTTATTTACAAAAAAGATTTCAAGAATTGAGGAACAAAGATGAAATTATTGATGGTGATAGGGACACGTCCTGAAGCAATAAAGATGTTGCCATTGTACAAAGAGTGCTTAAAAGATAACACTTTGGATATCAAATTGGTAGTTACAGGTCAACACAGAGAAATGCTGGACCAAGTATTAGAGGTGTTTGATGTTCGTCCAGACTATGATTTAAACATCATGGAGATGAAACAAACGTTGTATTCGATCACCGTTAAAATATTAACAAAACTTGAACTTATTTTAAAAGAAGAACAACCAGATTATTTGCTCGTTCATGGTGATACAACGACAACATTTGCTAGTTCTCTTGCAGCCTTTTATCAACAAATAAAAGTAGCTCATGTAGAAGCTGGACTAAGAACATTTCATAAATATTCGCCATTCCCGGAAGAAATGAATCGGAAATTAGTAGACGGCATGGCTGATTTGTTTTTCTGTCCAACACAAGAAACAAAATTGAATTTGATAGCGGAGAACGTTCCTGAAGAAAAAATATTCATCACAGGAAATACCGCAATCGATGCCTTAAACTATACTCTTTCATCTGAGAAAAAGTTATTCATGAAAGAATCTAAGCGGAAAATATTGATCACTATGCATAGAAGAGAGAATTTAGGAGAGCCGATGGAACAAGTTTTTCGTGCAATTTCTGCCTTTTCTAAAGAAAACCCGGAATTTGAATTTTATTTTCCCGTTCATCGAAATCCTCAAATCGTAAATCTAGCCAATCAATATTTCAGTCACAATCCCCTCTTTCATCTAACAAAACCTTTAGATGTAAAAGAATTCCATAACTTTATGGCTGAATGTTATTTGATATTGACCGATTCTGGAGGAATCCAAGAAGAAGCACCAACTTTAAATGTTCCTGTTTTAGTTCTAAGAGAGACGACAGAAAGAGATGAAGGAGTTAAAACCGGTGCTTTGAGATTGATCGGTACAGATGAAGAGAAAGTATACCAAGCATTGACGCATCTGCTTGAGGATAAAGAAACTTATAGAAAAATGGCTGAAGCAGTCAACCCTTATGGTGACGGCAAAGCAAGTGACAGAATAGTAAATATTCTAAAATACATCCACGGCCATTCTTATGAAAAACCCTCTATATTCGAATATGCCCGTTAGACCCAAGGAGATATTTTTATGAAAAACCAACTAAGCATACAAGAGCTGCTTTTAGATTTTAAAAAGAATGCATGGCTTTCAATCGTTGGAATCGGCATAGGGGTTCTAATTTCTGTATTTTTTACATTTTTTATTATTTCTCCTAAATACAGTTCGCAAGTAGATGTTATTCCTAACCAGTTAGAAACGCTAGAAGATCAGAATTCACAAAGTTACATCAATGCTGAGCTGCAGATGATCAACACCTATAAAGTATTTATAAAAAGTAATTTTATATTAACAAAGGTCAACAAAGAGTACCAAAAAATCCATGGTGAATCTCCCAAAATAAGTGAGTTGAAAAAAATGATCGATGTCGTGCAGACAGAAGATTCTCAAATATTTTCAATCAAGGTAACTTCAGATGATCCTGTAGAAGCTAGAGACACAGCTAATATAACTGCACAAATTTTTGCTAAAGAAGTTCCGAATGTTATTAGCAAGAATAAAATAACGATAATTTCGGACGCAGCAGCTGAATATACACCAATCTCACCAAATAAAAAAATCAATATCATGGCGGGGGCATTTATAGGATTTCTTATTACCACTATCCTAACAAGTATTCTTTCTATTTTTGGAAATAAAATACAATCTCCAGAAGAAATAAAAGAAAAACATAATTTTGTCATTTTAGGAGAAATACCCTTCCAAACGAAAAAAAGACATAGACAAATCATTGAAGAGACAACGAAATTCTTCTCTAGATCTGATACAGTGCCTCGCAAAAAAAGGAGAAGAGAACATGAGTAAAAGTAAAAAGAAAATCAAACGATGTGCGTTGATTGCTCAGGTGGATCCTAACGATATTTGCTCAGAACAGTATAGATCTATTAAGGCCAACATCGATTTTCTTTATAAGCATAAACAAAGTTGCCATTTCATGATGTTTACATCAGCTAGACCGAGTGAAGGCAAGTCAACTTGTACTGCAAATATGGCAGTAACATTTGCTCGCGCGAATAAAAAAATACTCCTCGTTGACGGAGATATCCGGCGATCAACGGTTCATGAAACATTTAATCTGCCTAATAGTTGGGGACTATCAAATTTTTTAAACGGAAGAATCGATTTCGAAGATGCGGTCTGTTCAACTAAAATTGAAAATTTAGAAATCATCCCTAGTGGACCGAATACCAATAATCTTGCTGAACTATTTAACTCGAGTCGTTTTGATGAGTTGTTTGAAACCGCAAGTGAAAAATATGATTTTGTTATTTTTGATACGCCGCCAGTCTTAGGTATGGCAGATTCAAAAGTACTTGCCTCAAAAATAAAAGACGTAGTACTCGTTGTTCGAGACGGGAAAACCACGAATCAAGATATAGACACGATGGCTGAGCAGCTGATGCTAGTCAATGCAAATATTCTTGGTGTCGTTTATTCGGGAGAAAAGATAAATAATAAATCTAATTATCAATATTATTAAGTAAGGAAAAGCTAAGTATGAAAAATAAATACTGTTTAATAAAGTATCCTGTTGATATTCTATTTAGCCTGATTACACTAATCGTTTTTATTCCGTTGTGGATAATCATTATCTTAGCAGTAAAAATAGATGATCCTCACGGGCCAGTCATATTTAAGCAAAGGCGAATGGGAAAAGATGGGAAGCCGTTTATCATGTATAAATTTCGCAGTATGGTCGTAAATGCGGAAGAAAAATTAAAAGAACTAGAAGAACTTAACGAACAAAAAGGACCACTATTTAAAATAAAGGAAGATCCAAGAGTCACGAGAGTTGGGCATTTTTTGCGGAGGACAAGTTTAGATGAATTTCCACAATTAGTCAATGTTATCAAGGGAGATATGAGCTTGATCGGGCCTCGCCCGCCTTTAGAAAAAGAAGTTTTTCAATACACTGAGTACCAGAAAAAAAGATTGCAAGTAAAGCCTGGATGTACTGGGCTTTGGCAAGTGAGTGGACGAAGCAATGTCGATTTTGAAAAAATGCTTCAATTGGATGTTGAATATATCGAACATTACAACATCTTAATGGATGCTAAAATATTTTTCAAAACATTCAAGGTCTTATTCACTGGGGAGGGATCGTACTAAGAATGCCAACAGAACAAAACAAAATCAATCATTATTTGATTACAAAGTTCAATATTCCGTTTATTGGTCAGACGATAAATACAGATGTTAAACAAATCGATGTGGGAACAGATGTGAATTATCTTGAATATCGATTCTCTATATTTGAGAAAAACACTGTACCTTCCATACAAAAGCAAACGAATAAAAATTTCGAATGGCTTGTACTTTTTAGTGATCAAACACCTGATTTTTTCAGAAACAAAATTGAACGAATACAAGAACAGGTTCCTAATTTAAAACCTCTGTTTCAAAGTAAAGAAGAGGATTTTCATGATGTTTTACTCCGCTACTTACAAGAAAATAGGAATGGAAACGTGGTTACCACACGTCTTGATAATGATGATGCACTTAATATTCGATTTGTTGAAATCATTCAAAAAAATATCCATTTTAATAAAAAAGCTGAGGTATTGATTTTCCCAGATGGTATCCAATATGACCTAAACAAACAGGTGATGACGAATTATCATTTTCCAAACAATCATTTTTCTACATTGTTTTGGAATGAAAAAGAAAGTGTAAAAACCATATTAGATTATAACCACATGGAAATCATAAATTTATTTGATACAAATTATTTAGAAGTGAATAAACCAATGTGGTTAGAAACTGTTCATGGGGGAAATATTTTAAATCGAATGTTTTTGAAATTTTCTATATTGACGTTTGATTTTTCTATTCTAAAAGAATTTGGCTATGTTGACATTCCACAACCTGCAAAAGCAATAAAAGTATATCCAATGGTGTTATTCAATAAGCCGCTTAATGCTTACTATATCCTTACCAATTATGGAATGAAAAGAACTCTGAAAAAAATAATAAATAGAATAAGGAGATAGTTCTTAAACATATGAGACACAGTATTTTAAATACAGCTATCGATTCTTTTACATTAAATGAAACGCTAGATAAAATAACGGAAAATATTGATAAAAAGCGTTCTGTCTACCAGGTATCGATTAATGCGAATAAAATCAATTTGATGGAAGAGAACGCTAAATTGAAAGCAATCATCAATAATGCAGATTTCGTAAATGCGGATGGCATGTCTATCATCTGGGCCGCTAAAATCCTCCATATTCCTATAAAAGAAAGAATTACAGGAGTCGACTTATTTTACCGATTGCTGGAAATCAGTGAACAGAAAAATTACCGTATTTATTTTCTTGGCGCAACACAAAAATCTCTTGAGGAAATGGTCGCACGTTTGAAAAATGATCATCCAACTTTAGAAATTGCTGGTTATCAAAATGGCTACTATTTGGATGAGAAAAAAGTAGTTGCCGATATAAAAGAAGCTCGGCCAGATATATTATTTTTAGGTTTCTCTAGTCCTAAAAAAGAGATTTGGATTGAAAACTACAAAGAAGAATTACAGATTCCTTTCATTATGGGAGTGGGTGGAAGTTTTGACATCTACTCTGGAAAAACGAAACGAGCACCTCGATGGATCCAAAAGATTGGGATGGAATGGTTTTACAGGTTTATCCAAGAACCCATCAGAATGTTTGACCGATATATCATTGGGAATGCGAGATTTGCTCAAATGGTCATCAGGGAGAAATTTAAATGAAAGTATTGATTGAAAATGCCGTTCCATTGAACAATGGCGATGCAGCCCTGATTTTTTCGATAGGACAAGAATTTGAGAATCGAGGAGACACTGTCTATTATTCTACTTTCCACTACCAAAAAGTTAAAAGGAAATATCCAGAAAAAAACTGGATAAAGTCTCCGTTAACCAAAAGAAGGATCACAAAAATCCCAGTTATAAATACTATTTATTTAAGTTTGCTGCTGCTGATCAATCCTTTGTTCAAAAAATTTGATGCTGTCATTAGTGCGCCTGGCGGGTACATCAATAGTTTTTATGGAATAGAAAAAAAGCTTTTATTATTAAACTTATATAGAAAAGTTTTAAAAAAGCCTATATATATGTATTCTCAATCAATTGGTCCATTAGATGAAAAAGACAAAAAAAGACTAAAAAAAGCAATGAACGATTTTAACTTATTTTACGTTCGAGATGATCGTTCGATGGAAAGAATAAATGAACTTGGCGTGTTTTGTTGATTCAGTTGATTTTATTGTCGTTATGACAGGTCATACACATATCAATAAAAATATTGATTTGATTAAAGACAAAATTATTTTAGATACTCAAGGAGTACTGGATTTTGGTTATAAGCTTTAAACCATAATGAAAAAGGGGGGGATTAAATGAAAAAAATGGAGGCGTACTTTTATTATTTTACGATTTTCTATTTATTGAACTATTTATGGATCGAAAAATATTTTCCAATTATAAAAGAACTTTCATTAGTCAATAGTTTGATTTTACTCCTTCTTTTGAAGCTTATTATGACTATCCCCAACTTGTTTGTAAAAAAAATGCCGAGAATAAATATTTCTATCTTGGGACTTTTTCTTCTAACAATTGTTATCGGTATACTAAGTGGGCTGGTGTATGCTTATCAACCAATAAAACCTATTTTAATTGATTTATTTCTATTTAGCAGGTTTTTTATTTTATATATATCTATTCAATTATTTGTTTCTGACACGTTAAAAAAAGACCTAATCCAGTTTTTTTTAGCCAACTTAAAAATAATAGCATTTGTTAATTTTATTTTACTGCTCATCAATATACCGATGCATGTTTTCCCGACACTAGATATAAGGTTTGGGTTTCCTTCTCAACAGTTGTTATATCCTCATCCAACCTATTTAGGGACTCTTGCCTTTTTAGGGTGGGCACTGATTACAGATCCCAAAGACAAGCATTATAAAGGAATGGCTTTCCTTTTGATGTTGTCCACGATGAGAACAAAGTTAATTATCATAGCCGTATCATATAGCCTATACAATTTTTTTAAACACCAAATGAAGATACCGATTAGTCAAAAAATTTTAGGAATACTGGGCTCCTTGAGTATAGTTTATTATTTTTTTTCAGATACGATCTATAACAAAATGTTTAGCCAGGAAAGTTCTGCCCGTTCTTTAATCATGACAACTGCAGTAAAAATAGCAAAAGATCATTTTCCTTTTGGTGCGGGTTTTGCTAGTTATGGCTCAAATACATCCTTCACTTCTTACTCACCAATATACGTGTTGTATGGCTTAAGCAGGACGTACGGTTTTTTGTTTGATTCCCATCAATATGGTGCAGACAGCTATATCTCGATGATACTTGCTCAATTTGGTATTTTCGGTTGTTTGTTGTATATCGCTATGTTTGCATTGATTATTTTTAATATGTTGAACGATACTATCGACAATAAAGCAAGCAAAAGAATGGGATTGTTAGCTTTTTATTTAATATTGAGTTTTTTTACGGAAAGTGTCATAAGCTCGGGAGCTGGAATAGCGATTTTTGGATTTATCAGCTCAAATACACAAAAACTATCTAGGAAAGTTGATTTTTGAGTATTTAATTAAAGCTTTTTTAGAATAACTCAAAATCATCAGATATATACGTTTTTTTAAGTTTTATAATATTTTCAAATAGGATGTGATAGAGATGAAAGTTTTAGTTACAGGAGCAAATGGATATTTAGGACAAGGAATTGTTACGGCTATTTTAGACAGAAATCATGAAGTGGTTGGAACAGATTTATCCACACAATATGTTGATGATCGAGCACAAAAAATCGATTGTAATATTTTTGAAGTCGAAAATCCCTATGATTTTTTTGGTGAACCAGATATTCTGCTTCATCTTGCTTGGAGAGATGGCTTTAAACATTACTCTAATTCCCATATAGTAGATTTAGCAAATCACTATAAATTTTTAAAAGAGATGATAGAATCCGGCGTAAAAAGAATTGCGGTATTAGGAAGCATGCATGAAATTGGTT
This sequence comes from Enterococcus sp. DIV0210g, assembly GCF_050559705.1. Taxonomy (NCBI): domain Bacteria; kingdom Bacillati; phylum Bacillota; class Bacilli; order Lactobacillales; family Enterococcaceae; genus Enterococcus; species Enterococcus sp. DIV0210g. The sequence goes on from NZ_CP187903.1 coordinate 656,560, forward strand.
TTTTTGAGGGGTGTATTAATGAAAATACTACTTGTCATCCAGTGACACCCTATGGCATTACGAAAAGGGCGCTTCGCGAGTTAGTGGACAGTTTAACTAAAAAATACGATTTTGAGTTTCAATGGTTGCGAGGCTATTATATAGTCGGAAACTCAAAATATGGTTCTTCTATTTTTTCAAAAATTACGGCTTTAGCCGAATTGGGGGAAAAAGAGTTACCTTTTACAATGGGACAAAACCAATATGATTTTATCGATTATGTTGATTTTTGTACGTATGTTGCTGCTGCAATTTCTCAAAGCGAGGTTACAGGAATTATTGAAATCTGCTCTGGCTATCCAGAAAAACTTGCGGATCGTGTCGAACGATTTATTAAAGAAAATAACTATGCACTCAACTTAAAATACGGTGCATTTCAAGATCGCCCATACGATTCAAAAGCGATTTGGGGAGACAATAGAAAAATCACTCGGATTATGGAAGCAAACGCTTCAAGTATAACCAAATAATCTATTTTTCTCATAAATCAAATGAAAATTCCAATTTGGATTTTCTCTTACTTTTATGAGATGTTGTTCTACAAATTAAGTGAGGTGTTTTTTTGAATAAAAGAATTGAGTGGATAGATTTTGGGAAAGTAGTGACTATGTCATTTGTCGTCCTTGTTCACGTCATAAATAATGTTTATATTCATAGTTCTTCAGGAAATCTAAATTACTTAGAAAATAGCATGGTGATAATCTTTATGTTCATTATGCCTGTTTTTTTCGCTTTTTCAGGATATTTATATCGACGACCTGCATCAGTGTCGGAATTCAAAAAATTAATTATTAAAAAATTCAAATACCTGATGTTTCCCTTTTTTGGACTGTCAATAGCGTATATCATTATGCAGCAAATTGGTAGTGAATTGTTAAATCATCCACCGATGAGCTGGTCAATATTACTATTGATTTTTGTTAAACCGTTTAGTTACTTATGGTATTTATATGTGCTTTTCTTTTTATTTGTTTTACAAGGAGTCCTTGATTTATTCTTTTTTAAAAATAAATTATTACAAGCAGCTATGGTTTTATTATTCTTTGTTATTGCTCTAAATTACCCAGATATGCCAGAATACCTCTATAGGATTCTAACCAATATGATTTGTTTTTATATTGGTGTTTTATTGAATCGTTATCATATCCAGTTTCGTAATCACTTAGTTTTTTTATTAGCAATATTCTTATTTTTAGGGGGATGCTATGTACAGAAAAAATTTGGAGGTGATCTATTTTATGATACAAATGGATTCACTAAATTAGATGCTGCTTTTAAGTTAATATCTATATACCTATGTTTATATATATATCAGCATGTTTATAACTGGAAATTTTTCTCATTTTTTAAGAAATATAGCAAGTACTCTTTCTACGTCTACCTTGCGCATTTTCCATTGATTACACCAATCCGATATATCTTAGAAAAAGCAGGTATCCATGAAATATACATTTTAATTACGCTTACTACATTCATAGTATTAGGTGTATGTTTACTATTTGGGAAATTATTCATAGCAGCCAATGCGAAAGCTTCTTCTTTTTTTAAAAGCGGAAATAGATTATATAAGTCATAAATCCCCTTGTCAGATAGTTGTATCTTGCGCTTGAACGTTTCAAAAAAGTTGGACAAGGATTCTAGAAACTCATCAGTGTTTTCTAGGATCTTTGCCCAACTTTTTATACATTTACTAATGGAGGATATCGATTGTTACAATGAATTCGTATTCTTGAGTATTTACTTCAAAATTATAGAAGAGATTTTTATACTGATCAGCAATTTTCACAAAATTAGCTAATCCTATTCCTTGATGCCCGTCTTTAGTTGAACGGCTCCTCTGAAATAAGTGTTCAATAGGAGAGGTGGGGATTGACGCTATTTTGTTTTTACAAATAATTTGTATATGTTTTCTACTTTCATTTGTAATAGATAAACTTATACTCGTTTTTTCTTTTTCACTTGCTTCCATTGCATTATTTATGATTATAAACATAAGCCGTATGAGATCGAATATCTCTATATTTCCAAAAGTTACTTTTTCAGGGATACTTAATTTGAGATCAATATTTTTTTCTTCTGCTTCAATTTGCAGGTTATTGATCATGCTGCGTAACGGTATATCGTTAATGTTCAATAATTGATTGTTATCGATTGCTTTAAAGGAATACTGACTGATATCATCCAAAATATTTTTCATTTCCAAAAACTTTTTTTCCTCGACATAGGTATATAAGCTGAATAAAATAGCTTTGAAGTCATGTCTGAATCCATCTAGTTCTTGATAGTAATTTTCTCTATCTATATTTAGCTGAAAATCAGACTTGACCTTGTTCATATAGCCTTCTAAATTAATAATATAAATAATTGAAGCAAATGATAACATAAAAAAGATAAATATCTGAGAAATAACAAGAAAATAAGATGTAAAATGTCTATCAAGGAAAAAATTTACTGCAGTAACTACAACTGAAAGCAAGATAGTGTAGATAGACAAAAACCAAAGATGTCCCTTTTTTTTAGTATCTAAATATTTCAATATATAATATTTTTTATCGGCAAACGTTAAAAAAATAAGTAAAAAAGAATATAAAAAAATCTCTAATACAGATGATTCTAATATGTTCAATTCTACTTTTAAATAGTTCATTAAATCATCTCTCAAAAATAAACTAGCACTAATAAGGACAACACAAACTAAACTTAACAGCCAAGCTCTGCCTATACTATGATAGATTTTATAAAAACAATAGAAAATATTTAATATAACAAGCATGAATATAATACTAAATGGCACTTTAGCTATTAGAATTACTATACATAAGAAGAAATGAGGAAATAGCCATTTGATTTTATTAATATTTTTTAATGGTATCGGTTTTAATAACCAAAAATAGAAAATTGCTATATTTATAAAAATCAACATACCAAAAAAAAAGCTATTCGTATTTGTAGCCATTACTGTTCTCCTTTACACCTATGTCTAATTATTCTTCTCCATAAAGTCCAATAATTTTTTTAATAATTTTCTGCCTAAGTACAGGCTATCTAGATTTTCAAATAAAATAGTACATTCCTTTTTATTTATATTTTTTATATTTACTGTATTGATGATGTACGATTTTAACCCCATAAAAATCAAGTCATTATTGATATTTTTTCTGAAAAATGAAAAACTTTTATTTACAAAAGAAGTACCATAGCTATAATAAACATTTACCGCATAACGATTTCCCTTAATTGTTTCTATATAATTCAGTTCATTTAAATCAATGAATTCTACCTCTTCTCTCATAGGAATAACGATTTTTTCTCCTAAAAGATCCTCTTTTTTTATCTGCTTTTCTACCTTGTTTAAAATAGATTGCAGTTGACTCTCTAACGTATCAGTCCCTTGAAACTGTTTACTCAAATAAGCAAATGGACGAATTGTCCGATTGATGATTTCTACGCCATGTCTCATATCACTACTGATAAAAACAATAAAACAATTTTTGCTTACAAAACGAATTTTTTCAGCAATATCTATCCCCGTATGTAGACAATTTAAGTCAATATCAATTAAAAATATATCCTCTTTTTTTATGTCCAATGAATCAGCATGTTTATAAAAATCTAGGATGTCTTCATTTTCAATTACAATGATATTGTATTTTTTTGCCACATCTAACTGAGCCAGCTTTAACGTAAGGTAGTTTCTATGTCGATAATTATCTTCCAATATATAGATATTCAAAATTTCCTCCTCCATATCTAATTAACCTTTTTCTAGTATTTGATTTTAAGATACCACTTTTATTGAAGAAAATAACAGTTATGTCACAAAATGGCTTTTTAGCATCATGAAAGACAGATGTTTCGTTGGAAACTCATTTCATAACATAAAAATAGTTGAAAAAAATATATAAGATAATACGTACGAAAAGAGGAACATAGAAAGGAAGAATAGAAAAAAAATCATTAGCAATCAATCATATGAGAGAGGAGGCAACTGTTTTATGTGTGGAATTAAACATTTATAAAAACAAAAAATTTCTCTCCAAATAAAATTCTATGAGAGAAATTTTCTGTATATTGATTTGGTTTTTTAGTTTTTCCTTCTTACTAACTGATTTATAGCCATTTATTTTGTAAGACCTTGATTAAACCCCCATTTAACCTAAGTACTATTGTTACTTAAACTTACATATCTTGGTCTATAAATCAATCCAAAATCCAGCCTCCTTTTTGTGTTAGCCTTTTACACCAAGAAAAAGTAACAGTGTTGTTTAGTTTTTCCTCTTGTTAAAAGGTACATAGTCTTGTGATGAATAGTTTGGATTTGAGTCAAGACCTCGGACACGATTTGCGAGAGTTTTTTTCGAGATTCCGGCGGGCGAGTATCTCATCGTTTCGACCAGCCGTCAAACCAAAACCGTTTGACCGCTGATCGAAGCGATGAAGTTGAAGCCCTGTGGAAATCTCGCAAAAAAAATGTAGGTGGCAGCTAGGAACTATGCCTGCAATGCCAACTCCTCCATCTGATTTGGTGTTAAATAATTAATACTGCTATGGATTCGCTTGCGATTGTAAAATCCTTCAATGTATTGAAATAACGCTAAATGAGCGGCTTCAAAGTTTTCATACGCTTTTGATGGATAGACTTCTTCTTTTTTGAGTGATGCGTGAAATGATTCGATACCGGCATTATCGTAGGGACAGCCCTTACGACTGAAGGAGTGCCGGATGTTTAATTCTTTCAGCTTTACCTCGTAGGCTTCGCTGGTGTACTGAGAACCCAAATCTGAGTGGATGACTAGGTTCTCGGAGGGTATGTGGTTTAAGAGCGCATGGTCAAGGGTTTCGATGACCAATTCTTTGGTCATCTGCTTGCCAAACTTCCAACCGATGATTTTCTTTGTGTGGAGGTCTTGGATAGTGGAGAGGTAGGTCCAGCCATCTTTTAGGGTATGAATATAGGTGATATCTGTCACCCATTTTTGATTGATCGACGTAGTGGTGAAATCTTGGTTTAACAGGTTTTTGCGTCCTTCACTTTTAACTTTCGCTTGCTTGCCAGGCTTGTATTTTTTGAGGGTGATTGAACGTAAGCCCAACTTTCTCATCAGTTTTTGTACTCGCTTTAGGGACAAGGTTTCGCCGCGGCCAACAAGAATCTTATGAATTTTGGGCGCACCATAGATACCCTTGTTTTCAAAGTAAATCCCCGAAATCAAGCGGCTTAGGCGTTCGTTTTCTGATTGGCGTTTGGAAGGCTTCTTTTTCTTCCAGTCATAGTAGCTGGATTTTGGTGTTTCCAAAACGGTACACATCTGTTTTACGTCATGATCATTTGCATTTGATTGAATAAATTCGAAGACATCACTCGTTTTTACTTTTGAGCGAATATGGTTAAAGCCTTTTTTAGGATGGTGTTTTCCTCCTGCATGCGGGCCATTTCCTTTTTCATTGCTAGGATTTCTGCCTCAGTCATGCCGGTTGCTTCATTCTTTGTATGAAGCTTCTTCCAGCGATAAATCGTTTGTGTAGCGATACCATATTGCTCTGCCAGTTCCTCGACCGATTGGCCAGACTGGTTTAAATCTAAAATCATCTTCTTAAAGTCTTCATCAAATTTTTTCTTGGCTTTTGCCATCTTGGACACGTCCTTTTCTTAGTAGTTAAATTCTACCAAATCGTGTCCATGAAATCATCTTAACATCAGTTTTCTTTCATACGCTACTATTTTAATATACATATCAGTTATTATAATCGCTTTTATGCTGTTAAATTAACGTTTCAGTACATCTGATAATGAAAGTTGAATACACAGAAATAAATGCTCGTACTAAAATTTTTTGCACCCTAATCAATTGTCTTAATTATGACCTACGTACGCCTTGTCTGCCTTTTTGTGCACAATCTTCGGCTATCTCTCATATGTGTTTTTTTGCATGCTATAATAAACAAAAATAACAGTAATGTACTATAAATGATTGAATGATGACTTTGTAAAAAGAGAATTTTTTATACGCATTCATTAGATGTAAAATGGAGGAAAGTAATGACTGATTCATTAGAGACACGACTAGCAATCCTAGAAACCAAATTAAAGAATCTAGAAAAAAATATGTCATCTAGAGGGATTTATGTTGACGATTTTATTGAGTATGCAAAAGAAAAGAAACTCATTCACCCTATCGTTTCAGGAATCAAATTAGCGGTTAAAGAAGCCAAAGAAAAGAAAATCAATAATATTTATTTCGCATCATCGCAATATATTCTTGAAGAAACATTGATTGTTCAAGGAGGAATTTCATTCATTGCATGTAATCCATACAGCGTCAGATTCACACCAAAACCTTGGAAATTTTACGACGACGGCTCTCTCAAAGAACAAGGCTTTTTTGGCAGTTCATTGATTAGAATTACTCGCGGAACTCAGCATAACAAAGGATTGACCATTGACGGTTTTATGATCGTGATGAAAGGATATGGTGAAGCACAGCCTGTTCCTGTGGATGGTATCGTGCTAGAAGATATTTATGACCAATGTATCATTAAAAATCTAGAGGTACGTCATGTTTCAGCAAGCAGCAAAGGAGTTGTTTTTCAGCGTTCAGAAAAAGATAACACTTTACCAATCGATCCGCGACCGGCTGTTTTGCAGACTATTATTTTAGAAAATGTATTCGCAACACGCGCACAGAGAGTAAAAAAAAGGATTGGATCGGGAGTACAGGATGATCAAGAACTACGTACAAAAATAACAGATTATTTAATTTCTAATAAAGAAAAAATACAGTCGATTTTAGATAAAAGCGATCCAATAATATTACCCAATAGAGAAGAAAGCTTCGAATTAATGTATCAAAGAACACTGAACACTTTAGCGCCTAGAGAAGAAAATAATGGCTTATTTTATTTTGAAAGAGTGCAAGAAACTACTTTGATTGGTTGCAAAGCATTTGCAAGTTCTAGCCCAGAAAACCCAACTCAGGAATATAACTATAATGATCCAACTAAGCCATTAAATCTATATTATGGCAGAAGCTTTGAATTCGTTGATTGCAGAGGTATCACTATGGTTGGCTGTTCAAGTGTTGCAGGTGATGAAGGGATAGCATGGCGGGCCAAAACTCGCGGTGCATTTGGTTTAACAATTGTAGGACACACAGATGAGCGGGTAACAAAAAGTTTAGTCACAGCAGCCGAACCTATAAATGATAACAAATATCAAGGGATAAATCGTTTAACTGTTTTACCAATAAGGGTAGAAAGTTCTATGAGTGAGTTCCATATAAATAACGTTACCAATAGTTTGATTTGCAATATGACGCAAACGATTAAACTAACCGACAGTTCTAGAAATCAAATTATGAGTACTATTCCTGATATGGGAAATAATCATATCGTACAGTTTTAACAACCTAGATTAGAAGATATTTTGCTGTACTTAAAGAGATTCGATTGAAAGCTCACTCCAAAATGGAACAAGTATGTCACAACGATTTAACATCAAAAAATTTTTTTATTTATACTTTAATCAAAAGAATCCTCTATTTTTATGCGTATTTTTTGTTTTATAAAGCAATGCGCGGTAAACTGAAAAATGAAGACGAACAGCTGGAAAAGACAAAAATAATTGGTCAAAGACAGCGGTTTTCTTTATTCAAAAACAGACAAAATGTTTAAATAAAGATCAAAAAGGAGCGAGTGTAATGAAAAAAATGTATTCAACAAAAATGATCAATACAGGTGGACGTTCAGGAGAAGTCCACAGTCCAGACCACTCTTTATCTTTAAATATCAAAGCACCCGGTACAAGAAGTGAAGGGGCAACAAACCCAGAACAATTATTTGCTGCGGGATATGCTTCCTGCTTTAACAGTGCATTAGAATTGATCATGGAGAAAAAAGGAATCAAAGCTGCTTCAACGATCAGCGCAACGGTTTCTCTTTATTCGGAAGGTGAAGCAGATTTTAAACTTGGCGTAGAATTAGAAGGGAAAATCGACGGCCTTTCCCAAGAAGAAACACAAGAATTGTTAGAAGAAGCACATCATGTTTGTCCATATTCTAAAGCAACAGCAGGCAATATCGATGTTGTATTGACAGCAGAATAACTCTGTATTGCCAAATATAGCAATCAAAGAAGGCGCAGTGAAAACTGTCCTTCTTTTTTTGTTTAAACAAATGATAAGTACTGGTATTCAGGCAAGCGCCTAGTTTTCCCAACTTTTTATGGGTATGTTATGATAAATGCAATGATGAAAAGAGGCGTTAATATGGAAAAAATCGTTTTGTTACATACCAATGATCTGCATTCGCATTTTGAGAATTGGCCTAAGATCCGCCGATTCCTTCGTGAACAAAAAGAACAGCATGAAAAAAACGGCGACACTGTTATAACAGTTGATCTCGGTGATTTTTCTGATCGCTGGCATCCATTGACGGAAGCAACAAATGGGCAAGCAAATGTCTTATTGATGAATGAGATCGGCTACGACGCAGCGACAATCGGCAACAATGAAGGCGTCGGAAACTCAAAAGAAGAATTGAACCATTTATATGATCATGCAGAATTTGATGTGATTCTTGGTAATCTTTTTGACAAAAAAACACTTCTTCCGCCAGAATGGACGATTCCGTATAAAATCATAGAAACTGCTCAAAAAACAAAAGTCGCTTTGATTGCTTTCACTGCACCTTTTCCGCTGACGTATAGTCCAAACGGCTGGGATATTCGAAATCCTTTCGATATCTTGCCCGAGATGATCGAAATGTTAAAAAAAGAAGCCGATGTGATTGTTTTGATGAGTCATTTAGGCATCCAAGATGATTTTCTGATTGCTCAAGAACTTCCGGCTATCGATGTTATTCTTGGGTCGCATACGCACCATTTATTTGAGACAGGCAAAAAAATAAATCAAGTTCAACTGTCTGCTGCAGGAAAATATGGCCAGTATGTCGGTGAAGTTTTTTTGACACTTAATGAAAAGAAACAGATTTTGCAAACTTCAGCAAAAGCCGTTGCGACACAAACACTGCCAGCTATTCCTGAAGATGAAAATGAGATCCAAGGCTATTTGGATGAAGGGCATCGCCTTTTAAAAGAGAAAAAAGTGGCAAACTTGCCTTTCAGTTTAACAACTGAAGTTTTCGGTGAACATCCTTTCATTCTTGAAGCACTTGAAGCGCTCAAACGGAGAGGAGAAACAGATGCAGCGATTTTGAACAGCGGTCTGTTCTTGACTGATTTACCAGAAGGCATCATAACCCAAGATGATCTCCATACGGCATTGCCGCACCCGATGCATTTATTGAGAGTCACCTTGTCAGGAGAGAATTTGATTCGTTTGATTTTGGAAATGGAAAAAAATCGTAACTTTTTGCGTAACTTTCCTATGAATGGGATGGGATTTCGCGGTAAGATTTTTGGTCAGATCGTTTATAGCGGGATCACCTATGATAGTGTCAATCATCAAATTTTATGGCAAAACCGCCCAGTCGAAAAAGATCGTTCCTACACGTTCACGACCGTTGATCATTTCATGTTTATTCCCTTTTTCCCAACGATCGAGATTGCAGGAGAGAATGAATTTTTATTCCCGGAATTTATCCGAAGTGTGGTAGGCGATTACTTAAATGCTCACTACCCAATCAAATAAAAACAAGGTATAATGAAACAGAATAGGTGGTGAAAGCGTGTCTAGTAAACCAAAAAATGAGCGAGTACACGATCTTAAACAATCAGAATCAGAAGAAACAAATCAAGTAACGGATGAATTGACTGCCGTTTTAGAAGAAATCGTCGAAGAACCAAAGCCGGAAAAAGTAAAAGGCGAACGGGTCACACCTTTAGATGAGCATACGTTTTTAGTGGGTGAGCGCCAATATCGGCTGGTAAGAGATCATCGAGAAGGATTCGACCTTGAAAAATTAGGTGAACGCTATAGCGAAGTGTTAGCGCGTTATGATTATATCGTCGGCGATTGGGGCTATGAACAGCTTCGTTTAAAAGGATTTTTCCGTGCAGATAACAGAAGAGCACATCCAGAACAGCGTATCGACTCGCTGGAGGATTATCTATATGAATACTGTAATTTCGGCTGCGCTTATTTTGTGATCGAACGTATCGGCGGAAAGAAAGAGAAAAACAACGCACGCCGTAAACGCAAGAAAACAGCGAATACCGCAAATTCAGCACCTGCATATATCGAAGAGAAGAAAGCACCAGCAAATCGAAAAAAAGCAGTAATCAAAAAGCGGAAACCTGACCAAGAAAAAACAGAGAAGCAGCCAAAAACTGCTTCAACGAAAGAAAAAAACAAAGCAAGTTTTACAATAAGGAAAAGAGAAGAGTAAATAGATGAAATATAAAGGTTATTTAATTGATTTGGATGGAACGATTTATCGCGGTACCGAAGTCATCCCTGCTGGTAAAAAATTTGTAGAAGAACTTCAGGCAAAACAACTGCCATTTTTATTTTTGACGAACAATACGACAAAAAGTCCAGAAACCGTTGCGGCTCGGCTAGCAAATGAATTTGACATCCATGTTTCGCCAGAAGTGATCTATACAGCAACACTTGCGACGATTGATTTTATGCTTGCAGATGGAAAAGGGAAAAAAGTCTTTATCATTGGAGAAGCAGGATTGATCGACCTTGTTTTGGCTGCAGGATTTGAATGGGAAGAAAAGGAACCGGATTATGTGATCGTTGGATTAGACAATAATGTGACGTATGAAAAATTTGTTACCGCAACATTAGCGATCCAAAAAGGCGCAACATTTATCGGAACGAACCCAGACAAAAACATACCGACAGAACGCGGATTGCTTCCTGGTGCCGGATCTGTCATCTCATTTGTAGAAACAGCGACACAAACACCGCCTATTTTTATTGGCAAGCCAGAATCTATCATTATGGATAAAGCAGTGGATGTTCTTGGCTTTGAAAAAGAAGATGTCATTATGGTAGGGGACAATTACGAGACCGATATCCAAGCAGGTATCCAAAACGGGATCGATACATTGCTCGTATTGACCGGGTTTACGAAGAAAGCGGAAGTCTCTTCTTTGCCGACTGCTCCGACCTATGTATTAGACACATTAGACGAGTGGGATATTTAAGATGAAGACAAACAAGAAATGGGTGGAATATGGCGGGATCATCTGCTTATTTTTGACAATCATTAGTTTGTCTATTGGTATTGCAATCAATTTTCGCCCTTTGTATGTTTTTGATATCCAGCATTTGAACATTTTAGATTATACGATTTTAGGGAAAGAACAGCTTTTGGAAAACTATGACAAGCTGCTGATGTATTTGAACAATCCGTTCCAGCAGACGTTATCTTTGCCTGATTTTCCGATGTCGGCTAGCGGATTGCATCATTTCCATGAAGTCAAGCTGCTGTTTTTGTTCAACTATGCTGTTTTTCTGGTTACGGTTGTTCCAAGTATCTTGTTTTTGCGCCAATCAAAAAAAGAAAAACGATTCTGGCGGCTGATCCGACCATTTCAAATCGGGATGGCAGTGCCAGTATTCATCGGATTTTTTATGTTGATCGGCTTTGATCGTTTTTTCATTGTTTTTCATGAGTTATTGTTCAATAATGATGACTGGTTATTTAATCCAGCTACTGATCCAATTATCAATGTGCTGCCGGAACAATTTTTTGTGCATAGTTTTGTCCTGTTTTTCATTGTATTAGAGCTTTTGTTTGCCCTCGTGATTTTTGCAGGGAAAAGGGAACTGAAAAAAGGATAGATAAAAAAGATAGAAAAAAGGATGCAAGCAAAAACGTTGCTTGCATCCTTTTTATCCTTATTTCTTGAAGCAGAACATCGTTTTCACAACCTCTATTAAACGGTGTTCAGGAACCAACTCCTTCGGCATTAACTCAAAATCCGCTAAAACATGGAAAGCTGTTTTAGCGGATTCTTCTTTAATGCTCGGAGCTGGACGGTTCTTTCACGACCTCTATTAAACGGTGTTCAAACGATTGCTTCTTCGGAAATAAGTCCAAAAAGACAAAAATGTGAAAAGCCATTTCTGTCTTTTTATCCTTATTTCTTGAAGCAGAACATCGTTTTCACGACCTCTATTAAACGGTGTTCACAAAGCTGACTTTCGGTATTAACTCAAAAATCCGCAAAACATGAAAAGCTGTTTCACGGATTTCTTCTTTAATACTCAAGTCACAGCGCTTTGTTCACAACCTCTATTGTGTCAAACGACTTCTTTTTTCCGGTTCGGCATGCGCTAGACGGCTTGCCGCAGCTGCTGCGATTGCACCGACGATATCATCCAAGAAAGTGTGGACTTTTGGACCTTCGTGGCTATTCAATTCTTCTAAGATACCAGGTTTTACTTTATCGATATAACCATAGTTGGTGAAACCGATCGATCCGTAAACATTTACGATAGATAACGCCAAGATTTCATCGATTCCGTACAAGCCTTCATCTTCTTCAATGATATTTTGCAGAGGAGCCATCAACTTGTGCTCTTCGGCTAAGATGTCTAGCTGGATCCCAGTGATGATCGTGTTATGGACTTCACGTTTTGTCAAAACGCTGTCGACACTGGACATGCAATCTTCAAGTGTAAGATCAGAAATATAATTTTTCTGCAAAAACATGACAAGCTCCGCAATATCTTGAACGCCGACACCGCGTTCTTTTAATAAATCGCGCGCTTTTTCTTCTAAAGTCGTTGATTTGATTACCATATTCATCCTCCTGTAGATCCGTTTTTTTCATCTTATCATTGAATCGTTTTATTGAACAGGCTTGTGCTGTGTGCAGGTTGTGTCCGTTCTTTTGGATTGATGAAATGAAGGGCATTATTTACAGCAGTCGGAGCTTCACCAAATCCTGTAGCGATCAATTTGACTTTTCCATCATAGCTGCAAATATCTCCCGCAGCATATACGCCAGGCATGGATGTAGACATATCCGAACGAACAGCAATAGCATTGCGGCTGCTTTCTAATCCCCATGAAGAAAGTTGACCTAAATTGGAAGTAAACCCATAATTGACGATCAAATGATCCACAGAAAGGGAAACTGTTTCATCTGTTTTTACTTTCTTCAATTGGATACCAGATAACCAGTTGTTTTCTTCCATCAATTCATCAATGATATAAGGAGTCATGATAGAGACGGAAGATTCCTGTAATCTTTCGACACTATGTTCATGCCCTCTGAAATTGTCGCGGCGATGGACTAAATAAACTTCACTGGCAATGGGTTCCAGCATCAGCGCCCAGTCAATGGCAGAATCGCCGCCGCCTGCAATCGCAACTTTTTTCCCTGCATATTTCATCAAATCGTTGACGTAGTAATCCAAACCTTTTGTCTCAAAAGATTCAGCATTTTCCAACCCTAATTTTCTTGGTTGAAATGAACCATTACCTAAAGCAAGGATCACGGCCTTGGAATAGTGGATACCTTTGTTCGTTGTGATCTCAATAATGTCTTCATCACGTACGATAGAAAGGACCTCTTCTTCAAGGTGGAATGTATGATTAAAAGTAGTCAGCTGTTTTTCTAAATTGCCGACTAATTCATTGGCTTTGACTGCAGGATAGCCCGGAATATCGTAAATATATTTTTCTGGATACAGAGTCGCCAATTGACCGCCTAACTGGGGCAGACTATCGATAATATTGGTTTTCGCTTTGCGCATCCCAGCGTAAAAAGCAGCAAACATCCCAACTGGACCGGCTCCGATGATCGTAATATCATAAATTTCCATTAAAAATTCCTCCTGTCTCGTTTACTATAGCAGAAATCAAAAAAGAATTCTTGTACTGCGAATGCTTTATAAAAAATATTAACAAGTCGCATTCTCCAAGAATCAATCATGGTAATTTTGGTTATCTTTGGTTATTATAAGAAGGAATCAAAAATTAGGAGGAACACTTATGTCATTTCCACAATTAAATCTAGAAAACGAAAAAGGCCCTAAAGCGCTGATCAAAACGAATCGCGGAGATATCAATATCCAATTATTTCCTGAACTAGCACCAAAAACAGTTCAAAATTTCGTTGAATTAGCAAAAAAAGGTTACTATGACGGCATCATTTTCCACCGTGTCATTCCAGATTTCATGATCCAAGGCGGCGATCCAACTGGTACAGGTATGGGCGGAGAAAGTATCTACGGAGAATCTTTCGAAGATGAATTCAGCCGTGAACTATTCAATTTACGCGGCGCTTTGTCTATGGCAAACTCTGGTCCAAATTCGAACGGCAGCCAATTTTTCATCGTCAACAATGAAAATGTTCCTGCAAACATGCTTGGCCAATTAGAAGGTGCTGGCTTCCCAGCAGAAATCATCGAAGCTTACAAAGGCGGAGGAACACCATGGTTAGACTTCCGTCATACAGTTTTTGGTCATGTAATAGACGGAATGGACGTTGTGGATGAAATTGCTAACGTTCAACGCGGACCACAAGATCGTCCCGTTCATGACGTTGTAATCGAAACAATCGAAATCTCAGAATAAATATTAAGTAAAATGCTTAAAAAAAGACCGCAAAACACATGTTTTGCGGTCTTTGTCATACATAATGGAAAAATCATTCCGTGCATGCTTTCTTGATACGTTGTAATCCATCCAGCAAGGTTTCTTTCGTGCAGGCCACATTCAAACGCATATGAAGATGTCCAGCAGGTCCAAACGCGATTCCAGGGTTCAAAACGACTTTTCCTTTTTGGATCAGATTGTCTTGTAAAACTTGATCGGATGCTGCATAGCCGGAAAAGTCCAGCCAAACCAAGTATGTTCCTTCTGGCTTCATAAATCTCACTTGAGGAAGATGTTCTGCAAAATAGTTTTCTGCTAACAAAATGTTTTCTTCTAAATAACTGCGTAATTCTTTTAGCCATTCTTCACCGTGTGCATAGGCTGCTTGTGTACCGGCAAGTCCAAACGAATTTACTTCTTGGTGCTGATTGATCATTTGCTGTTTTTTAAATGCTTCCCGCAAGTCTGGATCTTTGATCAAAGCCATAGAGCTTTTGATTCCTGCTAAGTTGAATGTTTTTGTTGCGGAAGTAAAAGCAATCGTAAATGTCGAAAATGCAGGATCAAGTGTATATATAGAAGTAAAGTGATTATCGAAAAGCACCAAATCTTGATGGATCTCATCTGATAACAGCAGTACCTCATTTTTTTTACACAATTCAGCGAGGGTTTGAAGCTCGTCTTTTGACCAAACGCGGCCGCCAGGATTATGAGGATTGCATAGGATTATCATTTTGACTTGGTTTTCTTTGATTTTTGTTTCCATATCTTGAAGGTCCATAACGAAATGACCCTCTTTTTCAAGTAATGGACTTCGAACAATTTTGCGCTGATTTGATTCAACGATCGATGTAAACGGCGGATAGACAGGATCGTGGATCAGGATACTGTCGCCGACTTCTGTAAATGCTTGGACAGCTGTTGCTAAGCTGGGCAAGACACCGCTGGAAAACAAGATTTGTTCTTTTTCCAGCGAAACTTGGTGCTGTTTTTTTTCCCAATCGATCACAGACTGATACAGGTCATCTGACGGAATCGGATAGCCGAAGATCCCGTGATCAATCATCTGCTGAAAAGCATCTCTGACGGGCTTAGGCGCTTGGAAGTCCATATCCGCCACCCACAATGGTAAAAGATCTTCTGCATGGTATGTTTCTGCGATAGAATCCCATTTGACACAGCTAGTGTGCTTTCTGGAAATCTCTTGGTCAAAATCAGTCATATAAGCTGCCTCCTGTTTAATTCATTTTCAAAACTTCTTTTTTCAACACATTTACAGTATAATGAATTATGCGAAGAGAGGGAAGCAGATGAATTATAGAATTGGCGAAATCATTAATGGCAAGATAACCGGCATTCAGCCTTATGGTGCATTTGTTTCATTGGATGATGAAACACAAGGCTTGATCCATGTTTCTGAAGTACAATCTGGTTATACTAAAAATATCCATGCTATCTTGACGATTGGACAACCCGTGACCGTTCAAATCATCGATATTGACGAATACACAAAGAAAATCAGTTTATCGCTAAGAACATTGGAAAAAAATGCACCAACGATCCCGCATCGGAGAAAACGATACTACACGAATAAAAACAAGAAAATCGGATTCCGAACAATCGAGGAACAATTACCAAAATGGATCAAAGAAGCATTAACAGAATTGGAAGCTCGAGAAAAATAAGAATTAAGAAGTGTATTTTTTCAGAAAATATGCTAAAATTTCTTTGAAAGCAATAGAACAAGTTGATCGAGGTGGAAATTTTGGCAAACAAAAGAGTCGCTGGTACTATTATGCTGCATTTGGAGGATGGAACAAAACGTTTTTTGGTTCATGCAATCGATGATACGGTGGAGTTTGCAGTAGCAAACATTTCGGAAGGAAAAACAGGTTTGGCAAATATACTGAATTTCTTAAAAGATATAGTACATATCGATGTAAGTACGATCAATTTGATGGAATTGACAAATACCCACATTGATCATGAAAATGTTCCGTTATTTGTTTTTGAAGCAACGCAGCAAAACCAGAAAAATGAACTTGCTGAAGGCTATCATTGGGAAGAGCCAGAACAAATGCGTGTTGTCTTAGGAACATATGAGATTGAAGGCGTACCACTTTTTTAAGATTCTTTGGAAATAGAAGATCGTTGGGATTTGAAGATTTTTATGTTGCTGGATAATAAAACAGAACAAATAAGAGCAGCTGGGAAAAACAGTCGATACTGTTTTTCTCCGGCTGCTCTTTTTTTGAATGAGATTGATTCCTTCTATCTAATAACTTGGCTGATCGGTCAAGGTAATCGTTTCTTGGATTTTTCCTTCTGACTCGAAAATAAGCAGGTCATTTTCACCTTTGTTCAACCAAGGACCTGGGACATACAATCGTTTTTGAGGACCAATCTCCCAAAAACGTCCTAAATGATGACCGTTGATGACAGCAAAGCCTTTGCCCCACCCGGTAAAATCGACAAATGTATCACCGATTTCTTCTGCTTGGAAACTGAAACGATAGAAACCAGGTGTATGTTCTTGCCAAGGAAGAGCAAAGTCCAGCTTTTCCAGATTATCCATTGGAAGACCATACATCGTCCAGCTGCTTTGAAACGCAGAATTGAAAAATACACCTTCAGTGATTCCTTTTTTCTGCTGATTGATTTCAGCGGAAAAGTTGACCCGGCCCATATTTTCAACCAAGATGCCTAATTCATTTTGCTGTTCTGTCAATTCAAAACTTTTCTTTTCTCCTAGTTCTAAATCTGTTTGAGTGAAAAGATGGGCTTGGTTGAGATAGACTTGCGCACGGTCTTTGCAGCCCAGCAAGCGGAAGTCTTCGATTTTTCTGGGAGCACCGATAGAACTAGTATAGTAAACATAACCGGTTCCTTGATCCAATTCTTCCATCGACAGCGGATAATTGTTCGCTCTTTTTTTGCCGATAGTTTCCAGATTTGCAAATAAACTTGTTTTTTGTTGGAGCGGTAATGTTCCATAGGCGATTTTTTTGATAGCTGTTGAGAAGGTAACATCAGGGATTTCGCGATGTTTGGCAATCACTTCTTTAAATTTGTGGTATTTCGGCGTCAAATCTCCCCACTCAGACAAAGGAGCATCATAATCATAGCTGGTCACATCAGCAGTTAATTTTCCATAGTAGTTAGCGCCATTATTGAAGCCGAAATTCGTCCCGCAGTGGAACATATAAAAGTTGACCGAACCTTCTGC
Organism: Enterococcus sp. DIV0210g; assembly: GCF_050559705.1. Classification (NCBI taxonomy): domain Bacteria; kingdom Bacillati; phylum Bacillota; class Bacilli; order Lactobacillales; family Enterococcaceae; genus Enterococcus; species Enterococcus sp. DIV0210g. Next base: position 674,345 of record NZ_CP187903.1, read on the forward strand.
TAAAATATCCGCTAATTCTTGCCCAACTTCTTCGCTGCTACGTGTATGATGTGCTTCATCGCCCCAAGCATCGAACCACCCGATCCAAAATTCCATGACCATCAATGGTTTTTTTTCTTTATGGAAACTTTTCAGACGTTTAAAATGTTTTTTGATTTCTGATCCGCAATTGATGGTTGGCAAAGCAATATCAGGGATCGAACCATTTTCCAGCATATCGCTCCACGGTCCATCAGAAGTGACTAAAGGAACATCGACACCGTGATTTTCCATCATTTGCGCTAATTTTCGCATATAATCCAGATCGTTTGCGTATCCGCCGTATTCATTTTCAATCTGCATCAAAAGGATCGGACCACCGTGAGTAAACTGCAAATCAACGACTTGTTTAAATAAAGCAGAGAAAAAGGCTTCGGTTTTATTCAAGAAAACTGGCTCGTCAAAACGAAGCTTGATTTTCGGCTCCTTCAAAAGCCAATAAGGAAGGCCGCCGAATTCCCATTCTGCACAAATATAAGGAGAAGGACGCAAAATCACATAAAGACCCAATTTTTCAGCAGTCTGGATAAAACGTCTTACATCTAATCCATCTTCAAAATGGAATTCTCCTTCTTGCGGCTCGTGTGCATTCCAAGGGACATAGGTCTCAACTGTATTACAGCCCATTGCTTTTAGCTTTTCCAAACGATCTTGCCAATATTCCGGTACTACACGAAAATAATGGATGGCACCGGAAATGATTTTAAATGGTTTGCCATCTAGATAAAACTCATCTTTGATCTCAAATTTTGTCATTGTGCTCCTCCTTTGAATCAATTGCTTTGAAATGATAACGTTCCGAGATGAAATCTCCTATTTGTTTCGGTGTGACATAAAAACCGATGCGCATCAATTCATCACCCCAAAAGTATTTGTCCGGTTCCTGTACCAGTTGATAACATTGATTGGGGTCTAATCCTGTTGGTTTTATTGTGACGAAAGGACTCGATGCTTCTTCTAAAAGTTGGAAATAGAAAACAAGCGCTTCTTTTTTATCAAGAGATGTTACTTGCCAAGCAGCATGATTGCCTTGGTAAGGATCTAACAAACGAGAAAAAGTACCAAACTGTAAAAGCTGACGATATTTTTTATAGAAAGAAACCTGTTCCTGGATTTCCTGTTTTTCTTCGATTGAAAGCTGTGTAAGATCCAATTCGTACCCGAAGACGCCAGCCATGGATACATTTCCTCGCGTAGATAAAGAAGTTTGACGACCGGTTTGATGATTGGGAATGCCAGAAACATGCGCGCCCATCGTCGAAAGCGGGTAAGCAAAACTTGTACTGTATTGGATTTTCATTCGTGCTGCGGCATCGGTATTATCGCTTGTCCACGTCTGAGGCATATAATAAAGCATTCCGGCATCAAAACGCCCGCCGCCGCCAGAACAGCTTTCAAAAAGTATCGTCGGGTATTTCTTTGTCAATTGTTCTAAAAGTTCATATAATCCTAACACGTAACGATGGGCAATCTCTCCTTGCTGATTGGGTGGAAAAGCAGCGGAGTAAACATCTGTCAGATTCCGATTCATGTCCCATTTTACATAGTCGATCGACGCTTCATCAAAAAGAGCAGACAATTGCAGATACAAATAATCACGAACTTCTTTTCGCGAAAGATCAAGAACGTATTGACTTCGACTAGGGGATTTTTCACGTCCAGGTACTTGTAAGACCCAGTCAGGATGCTTTTGATAAAGCAGACTGTTTTCAGAAATCATTTCTGGTTCGACCCAGATGCCGAATTTTAAGCCTAAATCATGGATTTTTTGCGAAAGCGGGGCTAAGCCATTAGGGAATTTTTCCAGATTTGGGCTCCAATCACCTAAAGAAGTACAATCATCGTTTCGCTGACCATACCACCCGTCATCTAAAACAAATAATTCGATCCCAAGCTGTTGGGCTTCTTTCGCAAGAAAGAAGATTTTTGCTTCATCAAAATCAAAATAAGTCGCTTCCCAATTATTGATCAAAATCGGCCGTTCTTTCTTTTTATAAAAACCCCGGATCAGATGCTGTTCAAAAAAAGCGTGATACGTATGCGAAAGACGATTCAATCCCTCGTCGCTGAAAGCAAGTACAGCTTCTGGTGTTTGAAAAGTTTGCTGCGGTTCAAGCCGCCAGCAAAAACGATGGGGATGAATGCCCATCACGACACGTGTCTGCTGGAAAGCATCACGTTGAACTGTGGTACAGTGGTTCCCGCTATAAACAAGACAAAAGCCGAAAGCTGCACCTTGGGATTCGGTCGTTTCTTTTTTTGCCAAAACAGCAAACGGATTTTGCTGATGACTGCTGCTTCCGCGTTTACTATCAAGTATCTTTGTTCCAGGGGAAAGTTTTTCCCGGATCAGATTGCGTTCTTGCGCCCATGTGCCGTTTAGATGGAGCAAGTCAAATTCCTGCGCTGGAAAATCCAATGCGCAACTAGCTAGTTGACGGATGTTCACTGTTTCGGTACTTTTGTTGATCACGGCTACTGAACGTGAAAGAACATCGTTATCTGCAAAAATCGTATAAGAAAGAATCAATTGTAGAGCAGCTGTTTCATCCCACAGAACAAGTTTCAATGTTTCTGCTTCTTTTTCATCTGTTGCATAAGAGGCAGGCAAGCCCGCTAAAGCCGGTTTACCAGAAAAAATCTCGTGGGATTGGTAGCTAAAATCAGTTATTTGACTACCATCTTGAAATTCAAACTGACAAGCAGGTTCTCTAAAATCACCATTGCCAAATGAAGGATACTCCTGCAGCAGAGTGTCCAACGAAAAGAGCCGATCTGATGAACCTGGGAGATTAGGGGAAAATGAACGATCGATTCGTGGATAACGGTAGTTTCCCGAATAGTTTTTCACCGCTTTGCCAAAATAAAGATGTGCTGGAAAACCGCCTGTTTCGATTTGGAACAAATAACTGATCGAGCCATTCGATAAATGAAAGACGTTTTGTTGCTGGTCAAATGTAATCATAAGTTCCTCGCTTTTTATTTTATTGAACCAATCATGCCTTGGACAAATTGTTTCTGTAATAAGAAGAAAAGCAATGCACTTGGCAAGGTTGCTAATACGATCCCGCACATCATCATGCCGTAGTCTGGGGTATAAGAAGCCCCCATTGCAGACAAAATCAACGGAATCGTTCGCTTATCTGGCGATTGCAATGCCACGAGCGGCCAAAGATAATTGTTCCAGCTGCTCATAAACGTGATGATTGCTGCTGCTGCGTAGGTGTTTTTAGCAGTAGGCATGTAGACGCGGAAAAAAATACTCAATTCACTCAAACCGTCGATTCGGGCAGCTTCTACTAGCTCTTTGGGGAAAGACTTGATATTTTGACGGAAAAAGAAAATCAGAAATGCTGTACAAATATTCGGTAAAATCACGATCCAAATACTATTGATCCCAAGAAATGTACCATTCAAGCGGCTAAACATTCGATAAAGGGGAATCATCAATGCAGCAAAAGGCACCATCATCGATAACAGCAAGATGGAAAATATCCGTTCTTTTGCCTTGGAACGATAAATCTCAAATCCGTAGCCAGCCATAGAAGAAAATATCAGAGCCAAAAAGGTCGTGATACCGGCAATCAGCGAAGAATTACCTAACGCTTGCCAAAAGTTCAAATCAGAAGCAAAGAGATTTTGAAAATTGATCAGCAGCTGATTGCCAATCATCAATTTTCCAGCTGTGATATCAACTGGCGTATTCGTCATGCCTAAGATCATCCAAACAAAAGGGAAGATAGATAGGACCGACAAAATCGACAGCAGCAGATATTTTCCGGTAAGGGAGAGAGTTTTCATGCTTCTTTACCTCCTAATTTGAGTTGTAAGATAGAAATCAGCACGATCGCAACAACGATAATGAATGAAACAGCTGCGGCATACCCAAAGTTAGGTGTAAATCGATAGCTCAGATTATAGATATACTGAGAAAGTGTCGTTGTTGCATTTGCCGGACCACCTCCTGTAATGTTTTGGACTTCATCAAAGAGCTGTAATGTACCGATTGTTGAAGTAATCGTCGTAAATAGAATAATCGGTTTCAAGTTTGGTAAAGTAATCTGAAAGAACTGCTGCCATTTTGATGCGCCGTCAATTTCTGCTGCCTCATAAATACTTGGATCGATATTCTGCATACCGGAGATAAAAAACACCATGTTATAACCTGTCCAGCGCCATGTGATCGCAAAGATGATCAAGACTCTTGCCCAAAATGGATTTGTCAGCCAATGGATAGGTGTATCAATAAGTTGGCTATTCATCAAAAGATTATTTACAAACCCGTTTGTCCCAAACAAACTTTTGATGATCAATGAATAAGAGACAAGAGAGGTGATACAAGGTAAAAACAACGCTGTTCGAAACAAGCCTTTGAACTTCAGTTTTTTATCGTTCAAGATGTTGGATAAAATCAACGCTAAAAAAATCATGATTGGTACTTGGACAAGCAAATATAGAAAAGTATTGGAAAAAGCTCTTCGAAACGTAGAATCGCTTAGCATACGACTGTAATTTCCTAACCCATTAAAAGTCATTGCAGTCGGCGGACCTGACTGAAACGAGGTGAAGAGAGCGAAGAACATTGGGATAAAAACAAACAACGTAATAAAACTAATGGGTAAAAGAATGAAAAGATTTCCGCTGAAGCGCCAAGCTTTCTTTTTCACAAAAGACCTCCTTTAGAAGTTGTTTTTTTGAAAGAATCGACGTTAGTTGGCGATTTGTGCTTCTACCTGTGTTTGTGCAGCAGCTAAAAGTTCGTCAATATCGCCGCCATTGATGATTGCTTGAAGTGTTTCGGTCATCACTGATTCAATGGCATACGTATGATTGCCGTAATTGACTGCTGGAACTTCGCTGGACCAGCGGGCAAAGTTTTCAAAAACTGGTTCATCACCATAAAATTCACTGCCTTCTGCATAAACATCTGTCTCTAAAGCAGCATTCATTGTCGAAACCAAACCGATTTCTTCAGCTAAGTGAGCCATCAATTCTTTGCTGGAAGCAAATGTAGCGCCTAAAAAGTCGATCGCATTTTCTTTTCCTGTGACATCCTCTAAAACATACCAGCCAGAACCTCCGATACTCGAAGCATGAATCGATTCATTGTTGTCGTCAAGAACAGGAATTGGAGCGATACGCCATTTACCAGATTGATCTTCTGCACCTTGAATCGTGCTGGAATACCAAGCGCCAGTTGGTGAAGTTGCGACACTTCCAGATTGGACTGCGTTGACGCCGCTGTCCCAATCAGAGATTTGTTCAACGATACCAGCATTGAAGAAGTCAGCAATTAAAGATAACGAAGAACGCAGCGCTGGATTGTTTTCGATCGTGACAGTTGTTCCATCTGCTGCTGTATACCAAGAACCAGCTGATTGCATCATGATTCTTGCTAAACCTAAATCACTCGGATCTAAGGCTAAGAAGGCATGACCCGTTTTTTCTTTCACTGTTTTAGCAATGTCTAAGTATTCTTTCCAAGTGATATTTTCTAAATCAGCTGCTTGATAACCAGCACCCTCTAAGTAATCCAATCGGTAAAATAACCCAGCAACACCGCTGTCAAAAGGGACGCCGTAAATCGTATCATCGATTTTATTAACGGCAAATTTATAACTGGAAAAATCATCTTCACTGACTATGGAAGACAAGTCTGCAAAAGCGCCAGGATAGGAAGTGAGGTACCCTTGGATACGATAATCTTCCACTAGTACGATATTTGGCAACCCGTCTGTATTTCCGGAAGCTAAACTTGTATTCAGTCTTTGGACGATATCATCTTGTGACATTGCAACGATCTCAATCTCTACCTCCTCGTTTTGATAATAATCAGCTGCTTCATGCATAGCGCGGATATTGAACGCTTCATCCCAAGCCCAGACAATGATATGCTCCTCATTTTGTGCATTTTCCTGAGTAGTGTTTCCAGTTCCGCAACCTGCCAATAATCCTGCTGCTAATAAAGAGAAGAGGGGGAATAAAAATTTTTTCATTTGAAAGCTCCTTTCGCTTGATAAGTTAACTAAAACATCAATTGAAAGCGCGTACAATATTTTGGAGGCAACCTCCGAAATATGTCCTGAAACCCAAAATATTTCCAGTTTTCAAAACTTGGATTGATTTCTAAAAGAGGGAAAAGATATACTTAAATCATTCAAGATAGGAGGGGAAGAAAATGGAACCGCCCATCACACTGTTATTGATAGATGACGAAGAAGCGATTCGTCATGGTATAAAAAATTTGCTGGATTGGGAAAAAGAAGGATTTGAAATCATTGGGGAGGCGGCAAATGGACAAGAAGGATTAGAAAAAATCATCCAGATGAGACCAGAAATCGTCATTACCGATTTAGTTATGCCAAAATTAAACGGCATAGAATTGGCTGAAATCATCCAAAGGCAATTTACCCAGACACATTTTTTAGTATTGAGCAGCTATGATGATTTTTCGTATGTGTCTAAAGTATTTAAATCTGGGGCTGTTGACTATTTGCTGAAACCGACACTTACGCCTGAAAATCTCTTAGAAGTGTTGAGGAAAATCGCCAACCAATTTACACGAAAAAAAGATGCCCATTTTGAGCATCATCGTTTATCGAATCGTTTCAATCGCTATCTTTCCGGAGGCCAAAACCAAGATACGGAGATTTTTGAGTATTTTTTCGAATTGCCGAATTTCTGTTTTCTTTATACAAATATGAAATGGTATCGAGAATCTCATCTGCTATTGGAACGTCTGGAAAGTTGTATTTCCAATAACGATAAAATGAAAACGCTGTCTTTTAAGCTGGAAGATGGAAATCTAGGTTTGCTGATCAATTTCAGTGATACAGAGGAAGAACTCAAAGCTATGTTGAAGCAATCCTTAAAAAGTATGAGAAGTGTTGATCCACAAGCATTCTTTGTTCTAAGCCGAATATTCTCGAAGATCGGCACGGCAAAAGAAGTATATGAAGAGGTGAGAAAACAAAGCGAAGAACAGCCTTTTTTCTTCAAAACGCAATTTATTGTTTCTATAGAAGAGCTTTTTGTTTTTGGGAATACAAAAAAGATCAAAGCGCCAAAGTTAGTACATACAGTTTCTAGAACAGACTATATACCGCTATTAGAAGAAATCCAGTGTTATTTTGATGAACTGGTTTTGACCATTGCTGCACCAAGTCTCTTGAAGCAGCAAGCCAGCAGTGTTTTTTATACTTTTTTCTCTCTCTTGGAAGAAACAGCGTGTCAAGAAAACTACAATCAAAGAAAACGGAATTTTTTGCACGAAATCACCCGAGCCAAACATCTTGAAGAATTTTCGGTAATACTTCTATCTGAAATCAAGCAAATGAAACAGCTGCTTGGTGAGGACAGTTCTTTTGAAAATGAATTTGTCCAAAAGTTACAAGCTTATATCTTTGCCAATTATCAAAAAGAATTGACACTCTCCCATCTTTCCGAAGTCTTTCACTTTAATTATACGTATTTGTCCACCTTGTTCACTGAAAAATTTATGATGAATTTTACGGAATACTTGAAGTTTGTCCGTTTAGAAAAAGCAGAAAAATTGTTGAGGGAATCTGACCTTTCGCTGGAAAAAATCAGCTTCAGTGTAGGATATATGGATGTAGGTTATTTTTCTCGGATTTTCAAAAGAGAATATGGATTGCCCCCATTACGTTATCGAAAGAGGCTGAAAAAATGAATAGTCTGAGATGGTTCAAGAAAAATCAGCTGTTCTGTCTGCTTGTTGGGCTTGTAGTAAGTTCGATCGTAATTACTGCTTGGGCTACTGCCTATTTAGTTGTCGGCCGCTCGCAAGAAACACATCTACAAGCTAACCGTCAAGCCAATCAAATCCTGTTGGAAAAAATCCAGCAAGAATATGAACAGCTGAACACAGCGATCAATCGAGTGTTCGAAGTGGTGGAAACCAGTCAGGCAGCCAAAAAATATCTGCAAAATCCGTTGAGTAATGGACAAACAATCATCGAAATGAAAAAACAGCTGAATACAACACGTGCTGCTTTTGAATCTGTTCCGTCAAATCTCATCCTTCTCGGAAAAAACGGCAACAGTTTTTTCCAAAATGATGCGGTGCGCAGTTCAGCTGTTGAAAAATTCTGGGAAAGTGAAATGTTCGATAAAGTAAATCGAACATTAGCGAAAACACAATTTTTCTATCGTAAAGAAGGGCTGACTACTGCAACAAAAGAAACCCCTGGATTATTGTTTGTCCGAAAACTTTTAGAAGGCGAAGATATCTATGGTTATGCGTTAGTTTTTATCAGCGAATCAGATTTTCGTGCTATTTATCAAGAATTACTAGATACTACGCTGCATACGATTTATATCCTTGATGAAGACCAGCAAATCATTTCTTCGCAAAATCAAGAGAAGCTGGGAGAAAAAATCGATAGAGCTGAGATCGAAAGAGACGGCTATCGAATCAATAAAAGGAATTTGTATTCTTATAATTTTGTTTTATATGATATTTTCAACGAAGAACAATTTATGTTAAATATGCGGATCGTTGAACCAACACTGCTTATTCTTAGTATCATTACTCTTTTTGTAGCCGGAACTTCTTTTTTGATTATCCGCAAGATGACGCAACCCATCTATCAGCTGATTGCTGCATTACCTGCTATAAAGCATGGTGATTTTACTAAGCAAGTAAAGGTCCAAGGAACAACAGAAGTAAGAGAATTGAGTCGTGCCTATAATCAGATGCTGAAAGACTTGACCGTTCATATAGAAAAAATCTACCAAAGCGAATCAGAAAAACGTCTGGCAGAAATCCAAGCATTGCAAATGCAGATCCAGCCGCACTTTGTCTACAATACATTGACAACGATCAAATTCCTGATTTGGCAATGTAAAAATAAAGAAGCAAGTGAAGCATTAGAACATTTTATCCAGCTTCTGCGTTATACACTCAGCCGCAAAGAAGAAAAAGTATATCTGAGAGAAGAACTAGAGATCATCAGAGAATATGTGGAAATACTCCAGCTTCGTTATGGGCGATCGATCCAATTAGAAATCGAAGCAACACAAGAAAGCAAAGAATCATATGTGCCCAAAATGCTCTTGCAGCCCTTAATAGAAAACATTTACCTCCATGCTTTTCCGGAAGGGCAAGCAGGTTATGCCCAAATCTTTGCAAGAAGCAATGAATCACAGTTGATTATTGAAATCATCGACAATGGAGTTGGTTTTGATATGAGAGGAATGGGGAAAATAGAAAAAGCGAATCATTATACAGGGATTGGTTTGCAGAATATAAAAGAGCGTTTGAAACTTTTATATGAAGAGGAATCCTGTTTTCTCATCCAAACAGAAAAAGACAAGGGAACAGTCATAACAATAATGCTGCCGAAAATAAAGAAAAAAGAGAACTAAAGAGATAGTCCGAATCAACAGAATCGATAAAAAGATAAAATTAGTGCTTGTGTTCGTCAACGATTAATGATACATTATTACTCGTTGGCGATTTAGATTGTCGATTTAAAAAAAGTTTTAAAAAAGTTGTTGACGAGTTGTTCTTAACATGATAGAATAACGAAGTCGCTTAAATGAGAAGTTGGTTTTTCGTTGATACATCAATAAAAAACTTGAAAAAACTTCTTGACAAATAACAACTGATAAGTTATTATGAATAAGTTGCTAAAAGCACTTCGCGAAACAAGCGAAAAAACTTTTTGAAAAAAATGTTGACATCGACTCCGGTGTTTGCTAAGATATAAAAGTTGCTACGGCAATTCAAGTAGACCTTTGAAAACTGAACAAAGTAAGACGAACCAAATGTGTAGGGCGTTCTTGATTCGATCAAGAACAACAAACATTTTTAAAAGCAAGCAATATGCTAGCAAACAATTTTTGAGCTTAACAATCGAAAGATTGTTTCGAACTTTTTATGAGAGTTTGATCCTGGCTCAGGACGAACGCTGGCGGCGTGCCTAATACATGCAAGTCGTACGCTTTTTCTTTCACCGAAGCTTGCTTCACCGAAAGAAAAAGAGTGGCGAACGGGTGAGTAACACGTGGGTAACCTGCCCATCAGAAGGGGATAACACTTGGAAACAGGTGCTAATACCGTATAACAATCAGAAACGCATGTTTCCGATTTGAAAGGCGCTTTCGGGTGTCGCTGATGGATGGACCCGCGGTGCATTAGCTAGTTGGTGAGGTAACGGCTCACCAAGGCAACGATGCATAGCCGACCTGAGAGGGTGATCGGCCACACTGGGACTGAGACACGGCCCAGACTCCTACGGGAGGCAGCAGTAGGGAATCTTCGGCAATGGACGAAAGTCTGACCGAGCAACGCCGCGTGAGTGAAGAAGGTTTTCGGATCGTAAAACTCTGTTGTTAGAGAAGAACAAGGATGAGAGTAACTGTTCATCCCTTGACGGTATCTAACCAGAAAGCCACGGCTAACTACGTGCCAGCAGCCGCGGTAATACGTAGGTGGCAAGCGTTGTCCGGATTTATTGGGCGTAAAGCGAGCGCAGGCGGTTTCTTAAGTCTGATGTGAAAGCCCCCGGCTCAACCGGGGAGGGTCATTGGAAACTGGGAGACTTGAGTGCAGAAGAGGAGAGTGGAATTCCATGTGTAGCGGTGAAATGCGTA